>CAYZCW010000002.1:406199-415205 GCA_964477035.1 uncultured Bacteroidales bacterium | reverse complement strand
CCGGCTGTGACCTTTGATATACTTCCTCAGGATGAAGAGGTCTCCGCCTGCGATTTTGCCGATGCTTCAGAGGTTCTGGCAGCCTTTAACCAGTGGGTTGCAGACCAGGAAGAGGCCCTGGATCTTGGCGGTGGCTGTGATCCGCAGCTTCAGGATGACATCGTGGATCCTGACTTTGATGATTACTGCGAAGGCCTTGACTTAACGGTCACCTGGACGATCAGCGACCTGTGCATCATGGACATTTCAGCCAGTGCCACCTTTACCGTTTTGGCCGCACCGGACCTCGAAGTGTTCTGCCCGGATCCGGTTATCCTTCCTTGTGTAACCCTTGAAGAACTGGAAATGGCTTACACCGCCTGGAGGGATGGATTCGGTTATACGGGAGATTGTCCGGCATTTATTACGGACAACCTGGATGAACTTCCTGAGTGGACGGACATTGTTGGTACCATTGATCTTGCTGCCGGCTATTTTGCCGAGTTTACCTATGTGGTCGAGGGTCTCTGCGATGAGGATCAATGCACCTCCTATTTTGAAGTGGCCCCCTGTGAAGTCAAGTGCGAAACAGCCTATGGCTACTACAATGACGATGTCAGCAGGTGTTTCATTCAGGACGGCTTCGGCAATTGGGGATGGACCAACCAGATCGAGCCTGGAGAGACTTATGAGCTGGTGCTCTATGCGGGCGCTGCTCACTGCATTGCAGATAATGGATGGGGCCGGGTCGGTACCGCTTTGGTGGATTATTCCCTTGCCGGTAAATTGACCGTTCGTTACCTGATGGATGCCGGTTATTCCATGAGCGAGGTCCATATCTATGCCGGCTGCGGGAAATACCCCTTGATGAGAAACGGACGCGAGACCATCGCCCCGGGACAATATACTTTTAATCCCAAGGGGAAGGAAAGAACCGTGGAGTATACAGCGTCTTTCACCAATGTGAACGGACCGATATGGGTGATTGCCCATGCCGTGGTTTGTAATATTTCCGGCACCTTGATTGATAGTGGTTCCTATACCAAGAAAATTGACTGCAGACAATCCGCTTCTCAAGGGACACAAGGCCCCGGAAACAACAATCCGGGCCGTGGCAAGTGGGATATGAACGACTTCTTAAAACTTCCCGGCATGAATATTGACGTCTATCCAAACCCGTTCAGGAGCCAGACCCAGATCACATTTGGCGTCGAAGAGGATACCCATGCTGTTGTGGAGGTATACACACTGCAAGGGTCGAAAGTCGCCACGCTGTTTGAAGGAGCGGTTCGCTCACAAGACATTTATTCCGTGACGTTTACTTCCGACGGTCAAGTCAAGCGCCAGGTTTATTTTGTCGTATTTCGCACTGGTTATGGAAAAACACGCGGCAGATCATGACGTACTAAAATCCAGCTCCTAAAAGGATGCTTCATAAAAAAGGGCTGTTCCGCCTTGGCGGAACAGCCCTTTTGCGTTTTAGGGAAAAGGATTTATTCCACGAAACTCACCCAGCCGTGGGTGTCGGGCTCCTCCCCGTACTGTATGCCCTGCAGCCGCTGGTAGAGTTTGGTGGATACGGGGCCGGCCTTGCCGTCCTTGCAGAATTCGTAGGTTTGGCCCGATTCCCGGTCGACCAGGGAGCAGATGGGGGAGATGATGGCGGCGGTGCCGCAGGCGCCCACCTCTTCGAAGCCGGCCAGCTCCTCCACGGCCACGGGCCGCCGTTCCACTTCCATGCCCATGTCCCTGGCGATCTGCATCAGGCTCATGTTGGTGATGGACGGCAGGATGGAGTCGGACTTGGGGGTGATGTACTTGTTGCCTTTGATGGCGAAGAAGTTGGCCGGGCCGGCCTCATCGATGTACTTCTTCTCCTTGGCCTCCAGGAAAAGCACCGCCGAAAAACCTTCCCGCTTGGCCCGCTCGCTGGCGTAGAGGCTGCCGGCGTAGTTGCCGCCCACCTTGATGTGGCCGGTACCCAGGGGAGCGGCCCGGTCGAAGTCCCGCACGATCTGCAGGCGCACCGGATTGAAGCCTTCCTTGAAGTAGGGTCCGACGGGTCCGACAAACACCATGAACAGGTACTCCTTCGCGGGACTGACCCCCACCTGCACCCCGGTGCCGACCAGCAGGGGGCGGATGTAAAGGGAAGCGCCATGTCCGTGAGGGGGCACGTACTTCTCGTTCAGTTTGACCGCCTTGGTGACCATCTGGTGGAACAATTCCTCGGGCACTTTGGCCATCATGATGCCGTCGGCCGAACGCTGCATGCGTTTGGCATTCTCCTCCCAGCGGAACAGGCGGACTTTGCCGTCTTTGCCGCGGTAGGCCTTCATGCCTTCGAAAGCTTCCTGCCCGTAGTGCAGGCAGGTGGCCGCCATGTGGATGTTGATTGTCTCGGAGGACGACACCTCGATCTCGCCCCATTGCCCGTTGCGGTAGTAGCACCGGACGTTATAGTCTGTCTTGAAATAACCGAAAGGGAGCTTGCCCCAATCTGTTTCTTGCATGATGGTTGGAATTAATTTGGTTGGAAATAATATTTTTATGTGCCGCCGCTAATTTATAATATTATTTCCGATCCCCCATGTTTTTAGGGTTTTTTCAGCCCGGTGACGGCGTCCATCAGCCGGAACATGCGCTGTCTCATGGCCGCCGGGCTGCCCTCGTAATCGTTGACGATCAGGACGAAGGCGGCCAGGCTGCCGTCCTGCAGGGTGGTGTATCCGGCATAGGCCCTGACGTTTCCCAGGAAACCGCTCTTGGCGCGCAGGATGCCCTCCGAGGAGGTGCCATGGAAGAAGCCGGCCAGGGACCCCGAGAAACCGGCCAGGGGCAGGCTGTTGTACAGGGCGGGGAACAGGCGGTCTCCGGCGGCGGCTTCGAGCAGGCGTCCCAGCTGCCCGGCCGTGAGGCGGTTGGAGGGAGACAACCCGCTGCCGTCATGCAGGACCATGCCCGAGAGGTCGATTCCGCGGGCGGTCCAGTAGCGCCGGACGGCCTCCAGCCCCGCCTGCAGGCTGCCTTCACCCGATGCCCCCCCGCCAAGAACCCGGAGCAGATTCTCGGCATACAGGTTCACACTGGCCAGGTTGGTGCGGTGCACGATCTCGAAAAGGGGAGGGGACTCCCAGGAGCCCAGGGTGGTGCGGCGGGCGGGGGGGGTGTCCTGTGCTTCTGTTCCCGGCCCGGTACTGCGGGCCTGTCCGACGATCACAATCCCTTGCTCCTGCAAATACTGCCGGAAGGCCCCGGCCAGGAAGCCGGCCGGATCCGGCATGGACCCCCTGACCGGGAAGCGGGTGGCTCCCAGGGGCACGGTGCCGGTGAGCCGGCGCTCCGGGATGCCGGGGGCGCCGAAGATGTACACCTGGTCGCCCGAACCCCTGGGACCGGTGCGGACCTCGTTGAGGAAGGACAGGCCGGGGATGTGCGGCTCATGACCCAGGACCGTTGCCGGCTCGCCCACCCGGCTTCCGGCGCGGAAGTACACGGTGTATTCGTTCTCATTGGCCGAGAGGGCGCTGGAGACTGTACCGAAGTAGTTGCCCATGTCTTCCCACAGCCATTTCCGAGGGACCGCTTCCCGGTCGAATGCGCCCTCGTCCCCGACGATGTCTCCATGGATGCTTCGTATGCCGCGGTCCTGCAGGAGCTGCAAAAAATGGCCGAAGACGCGGTCCAGGGACAGGCTGTCGTCCATGCGCCAGGCCCCCAGGCTGGGGTCCCCGCTGCCCCGGATGAAGAGGTTGCCCTGCAGCCGGCCTTCCGGGCTGACCTGTCCGTCGTGTTGCAGGGCCGTGTGGAATGTATGGTCCGGCCCCAGCATCCTCAGGGCCGAGAGGGTGGTCACCAGCTTCTGGACCGAGGCGGGCGTCAGGGCCCTGAAGGGGTCGTGGGCCATGAGGACCTGCCCGGTGGTGGCGTCGGATACATACAGTCCCCAGCTGGCGTGCCGCAGGGAGGCATCCGACGAAAAGTCTTCATAGGCCTGGCGGAAGGCCGGGTCGGACAGGGCGGGATGGGCCGGGGGCGCCTGGCTGGCGGCAAGCGGCATCAGCAGCAACAGGAGGAGGAGAAAGGGCATTTTTGGGGGGGTGGTTCGCTTCATCCTGGGTGGGTTTGAACGGCATGGGGGCCTGGTTTAAAGGCGGTTGAGCGAAAGGTGCTCTGCAGACCTTAGACTGTGGTGCTATCCGCCGGCGCCTACCTCCCGAATACCGAGATGGAGAAATACCTTTTGGGGTTGTTGCGGACGTCTTCCAGCAACAGCTCGAGCTCCCGGGAGGAGGCCTCCAGGTTGCGGTAAAGGGCGGTGTCCGCGAGCAACAGCCCCAGGCTGCCCTCCCCGCCCTCGATGCGCTGCAGGGTCCTGTTGAGGGACTCCAGGGAGGCATTGGCCTGGTGGATGGTGTGGGCCGCCATCGTGTCACTGAGCATTTGGAGGTTGGCCGTGATGGTTGCCGCCTGCTCCAGGATGCCGGCCAGTCGCCCTGATTCCTGTTCCATGATGCCTTCCAGGGTCCGGCTGCTCCGTTCCAGCTGGTCCATGGTGGCAGACAGCCTGGCCAGGCTGTGGGCGATGTGGCCACGGGCCTCGGGGTCGAGAATCTCAGAAACTGCCTTCAATACAGTATCCATCCGGGCGATCAGGGCTTCGGCCTGTTCCTTGACCGGCATCAGCTGTCCGATCAGCTCGTCCTGCAGGTCGGGCTGGTACACCCCGGCCAGGGTATCCCCGTCCTGCAGCAGGGTGGGGGCATCTCCCAGCCTGATGATGACCTCCTTTCCCCCGATCAGGCCGGAGGAAGCCAGGTGCGCCACGGAATTGCCGGGGATGTTTACCTGGCTGCTGATGAGGCATTCGACCACGATCCTGCCGCTTTGGTCCGGGTGGAAGCTGATGCGCCGGACCTGTCCAATGGCCACGCCGTTCAGGGATACCGGGTTGGACTCGATCAACCCGGTCACCTGGTCGTAGACCACGAAGAAGCCCTGGTGTTTGCGAAGTATATCCCTGCCTTTCAGGTAGTTGAAGCCCCAAATGAACAAGGCGATGGTCGCCACGGCCAGCAGGCCCAGTTGTATTTCCCTGTTGATTTTCAATGCAGTCGTTTTTATCAAAGGTTAATGTCCTCCGCCCTGTTGGCTGATCAGGCGGGTGGCTTCGGCCGGGGAGATGCGCTCATCATTGACAAACGCCACCACAAAGGCATCCCGGTAGCCCGCTTCCTGCAGACGGCGTTGAATGGCTGCCGCCGCCTCGAGGCTGGATTCATTGCCCAGGGTGTATTTGTAAAGCCCTTCGTGATGGTACATGCCGACCCCTTCCAGACCGGCGAACTCGGGCCCGTCCAATGGCCGCTCGTCACTGGTCGACATGAACTGCACCCTGAATTCTATGCGCTGTGCCCCGGCTGCGGGCGTTGTGGAAGGCGCCTCCCCCGTGGCAATCGTTGCGGCAGCCATTCCGGCATGTTCTCCCTCCCCCGCCCCGGCGTCAGACCGGTCCACAGCTGAGGATCCCTGCCCTGCGGACCGGGATGCCGTCCCTTCCGATCCTTGCCGGGCCGTTCCTTGTTGTCCGTCGGCCGGCCGATCCGTCCGGTTGGGCTGCCTGGCTGCCGCCAGGGCGTCCTGCCGGGTTTTGTACTCCCGGAATGCCCTGAATATGGCCGAGGCAATGTGGGTCTGGCCGGTCTCCGACATCAGGTACTCCTCCTCCCGGGGATTGCTGATGAAACCGGTCTCCACCAGGATGCCGGGCATGGTGACCTGGTACAACACCAGGAACCCGGCCTGCTTCACCCCGCGGTCGACCCGGCGGGCCCGTTCGCGGAACTGGTCCTGCACCAGGGAGGCCATGGCCAGGCTCTGGTCCAGGTAAGCATTCTGGTAGAGGGTAAAGATGATGTTGGCTTCGGGGGAGTTCGGGTCGAAACCGTCGTAGGTTTCCAGGTAATCCTCCTCGTACAGGATGGCGGCGTTCTCCTTGCGGGCCACCTCCAGGTTGGCCTGGCTGCGGTGCAGTCCCATGACGAAGGTCTCCGTCCCGATGGCAGAGCTGTTGCGGGTGCTGTTGCAATGGATGGAGATGAACAGGTCGGCATGGTTTTCGTTGGCGATCCTGGCACGCTGGTGAAGGGGGACGTCCACATCGGTGTTCCGGGTGTAGATCACCTTCACGTCGGGCAGGTTCTCCTCGATGTATTGACCCAGCTTCAGGGAGATGGCCAGCGCGATGTCCTTTTCCAGGGAGCGGCGGCCCACCGCACCGGGTACCTTGCCCCCGTGCCCGGGGTCGATCACGACCGTGTTGACAAAGCCCGCGCGGTCGGCCTGCACAGGCCCGGGAAGCAGGGCCAGCAAGGGAAGGATACCAAAAAATAGAATGAGCCGTTTCACTTATAATATGCCTATTTTGCGTAGTTTTGCTCCGACAGGGTGCCGCATATAGAACGAAATACCCGTCGGATAGTATACAAAAATAACATTAAATCACTTTGCCCACAAAATTCGGATCCAGGATTGCCACCCTGCTGGCTGCCGCCTTGTTTTCGGGTGTGGGTATAATGGCGCAGGTGCCGGCTCCCCTGCCGCCTGACACGCTTGTTCGCCCGGACACGATTCCGGGACCCGCCGGACCGGTGTTTATGCCGGCCGATACCCTGGAAGCCACTCCTGAACGTCAAACGGGCTCCGGGATGATCCTGGATGCCAGGGTGGATTATAGTGCGGCTGATTCCATTTTTTTTGATGTCCGGAACCAGAAAGTCCTGCTGTACGGGGAGGCGGACCTGAGGTACGGGCAGATTCACCTGCAGGCGGCATTCGTGGAGATCGACTTCAGGAGAAACGAATTGTTTGCCATGGGGATGCCTGACTCCCTCGGGGTGTTGCAGGGCAACCCGGTGTTCGAGGAAGGGGAGCAGAGCTTCCAGTCCAGGGAGCTTCGATACAATTTTGAAACCAAGCGGGGCCGCACGGTCCAGGTGATCACCGAGGAGGCAGACGGCTTTGTACACGGGGGCATTGTCAAGATACAGCCGGACAGGGTGGTGCATGTGCAGGAGGGGAAATACACCACCTGCGATGATCCCGATCCCCATTTCCACATCGCCTTCCGCAAGGCCAAGCTGATCCCCGACGACAAGATCATTTCCAGCGTGGCCTACCTGGTGATCGAAGGGGTGCCCATGCCCCTGTTCCTTCCCTTTGGCTTCTTCCCCAATAAAAGGGGGCAGGCCTCCGGGATCCTGATGCCATCCTACGGGGAGAGTGCGGAACGCGGTTTTTACCTGCAGGACGGCGGCTTCTACTGGGGGATTAACGATTACCTGGACCTGTCCCTCCGGGGGGATGTCTATTCACGCGGCTCCTGGGGGGTGCGCCTGGGCTCCAATTACCGCGTGCGTTACCGGTACAGCGGGGGACTGAACCTGAGCTACGCCATCAACGTCAGGGGGGAGAGGGACCTGCCGGATTACTCCAGGCAGCGTGACTTCCGGATCGTATGGAACCATGACCAGGATCCCAAGGCCCGGCCCAACAGCCGGTTCCGGGCCAGCGTCAATGCGGGAAGCTCCCAGGCAAACCGCTTCAACCCCACCTCCGGGCAGGACTACCTGACCAATACCTTCTCCTCCAATATTTCCTACACGGCCTCCTGGGCCGGGAAATACAATTTTTCTGCCAACGCCCGCCACAGCCAGAACACCATCAACCGCTCGGTCGACCTGAGCCTGCCCGAGCTGGCCTTCAGCGTCAACCGCTTCTATCCCCTGCGGCGGGCGCAGAGGGCGGGGCCCGCCCGGTGGTATGAGGACATCAGCATGTCTTACACCATGAACGCCCGCAACGAGCTGCGCACCACCGACAGCCTCCTGTTCGAACGCGAGACCTGGTCCCGCTTGCGCAATGGCGTCAACCACGTGATTCCCATATCCCACTCCACCCAGGTGCTGAGCCATTTCAATCTGAGTACCAGCATCAATTACAACGAGCGCTGGTATTTTCAGACCATAGAGAAGTCGTGGGACGAGAACGCTTTCCGCGTGGCATCGGGGGACACCATCTACGGAAGGGAACGGATCGACACCATCCCGGGCTTCCGTGCAGCGAGGGATTTCAATTTTTCGACCGGGATCAGTACGCGGCTTTACGGCATGATGCAGTTTCGAAGGGGGCCCGTGACGGCCCTGCGTCATGTGATCAGTCCCAGCGTGAACCTGTCTTTCCGTCCGGACTTTGCGGACCCGTTCTGGGGCTATTACCAGAGCTATTACAATCCCGTGGACGACCGGGAGGTGCGGTATTCCATTTTTGAAGGGGGGCTGTATTCGGGCCCGGCGGCGAACCGTTCGGGAAACATCGGTTTCACCATCACCAACAACCTGGAGATGAAGGTGCGGGACCGCAATGACACCATTACAGGGGATCGCAAGATCGCCCTGATCGACAACCTGACCATCACCGGGGGGTATGACATGGCCAGGG
Organism: uncultured Bacteroidales bacterium; assembly: GCA_964477035.1. GTDB lineage: Bacteria > Bacteroidota > Bacteroidia > Bacteroidales > UBA7960 > SLSG01. Next base: position 406,727 of record CAYZCW010000002.1, on the reverse strand, counting down.
ATTCCCTGAACTGGTCCGATTTCCGCATCAGCGGCCGGACCAGGTTGTTCGGGGATTTGAACATCAACTATTCCAGTTCCTTTACCCTGTATGCGAGGGATGAAAGGGGACAATACATCGACCGCTACCTTTGGAAGGATGGCGATAAATGGCTGCAGCTGAACAACACCTCCTGGTCGTTTGCCCTGAACTACAGTTTTGGCTCACGCAATGGCGGGGGACAGGATGGCCGGCAGGCAGGCAGCCCTGGCGGCCCGCCCGGCTTTGCCGATCCGCCCGGCATGGGCATGGAAGGCATACAGGATCCCCCTGCCGATCCGATACCGGGGGAACCCCTGCCGCCCGATCCGGTCAGCCAGGCGGAGGGGCCCGACTATTCGGTTCCCTGGTCGGTCAACCTGAGTTACTCATTCCGGTACGATTCCCGTTACCAGCCGGTTGACAGGCGGTTCAACAGGGATGTGATTCAGAACCTCAGCGTGTCGGGCAGTGTCAGCCTGACCCCCAAATGGCGCGTGGGCTTTCGGT
>CAYZCW010000002.1:367858-406099 GCA_964477035.1 uncultured Bacteroidales bacterium | reverse complement strand
CTCAGCGTGTCGGGCAGTGTCAGCCTGACCCCCAAATGGCGCGTGGGCTTTCGGTCGGGTTATGACTTCAAGCAGAAGGAAGTGACCTATACATCGGTCGACGTGTACCGCGACCTGCATTGCTGGGAAATGACCTTCAACTGGATCCCGTTTGGCTTCATGCGAAGCTATAACTTTACAATCCGGGTAAAATCATCTGTATTGCAGGATCTTAAACTCACCAGACAGACCCACCACCTGGACCGCACATTCCAGTAAACAACCGGCCTGTGCAGCCCCCCCCGGTCCATATAAAATCGATGGGCCCTGAGCCCCCAATGTCAGGGTGGGCAGGGAAAATGAAGGGAAGGGGAGGGGCCGGCGGATTTTTAAAAATGTTTGCAAAATAGCCCCAGTTTCAAAAAAAAGTTGAATATTTGCAGTTGTATTGCTGAGGCGAATCTGAAATTAAAACATAAAAAATGAAAACAGTTATTCAATTGGGTTTGGCCATCGTGATCGTGGTACTTGTTTATCTGATCTATGAAAGCATCATGGAACCGGTGCGTTTCAACCAGGAAGTCGCCCGCAGGGAGGCCATGATCATTCAGAGGCTGAGGGATATACGGTCCGTTCAGGTGGCCCACCGGTCGCGGTACAACAAGTTCAACGGGGACCTGGATTCCCTGGCATTGTTTGTCAAAAACGACTCCCTGCCCCTCATCATGGCCATAGGAACCGTTCCCGACACCCTGACCGAGACCGAGGCCGTGCGCCTGGGCCTTGTCCGCAGGGACACCATGTGGATTCCGGCCAGCGATAGCCTCTTGACAAGAGCCCGTTATGCAATCGACTCCATTGGCTATGTGCCCTTCAGCGGGGGCAAGCGTTTTACCATGGAGGCCGGGATCATTGAGAGGGGGCTGGTCAACCTTCCCGTTTTTGAAGCCTTCACCGTACCGGAGCATTACCTGGCAGACCTGGATAACTGGCGGGTTTTTTACACCCGCGAAATGCTGAAAGTGGGGTCGCTGGTTGAGGCCTCCATCGACGGCAACTGGGAATAACAAGCTTTTCCTGCCATGCCTGAGACCTTTGGGAAGGCCATTCGTATCATTGACGAGGATTTTTCCAGGGGTCCGGATGCCAAACAAATACTATCCATCGAGCTGCTGCCCGATGGATTTTCTTTTGCCATCCTGGATGTTTCCTCTTTCAGTTACCAGGTATTGCTTGCCGGAGAGAGCCCCGAGGGCCGGGTCGGTTCCGGAGGGGTCCTGCGCTCCCTGCTGGATGACCCGCAGGCCGGCGACCTGCTGCGGCGTCCCTTTCTCAAAACCACCGTCTCCTGTTTTACCAGCCAGCTGACCCTTTTGCCCAATGAGTTGTTCATCAAAGGCGATCAGGAGCTGCTCCACCGGTTCAGCTGCCGCCTGCCCGAGGGGCACACCATCCGGATCGACCGCATGAACAACCTGCAGGGATTCGGGGTCTACAGTCTTCCCGGGTCCCTGCTTGACACGCTGGACGATGCATTTCCCGGCCACCGGCTCTGGAACACCGGCAGCGCGTTGATTGAGAGCATGCTGGCAAATGTGCGCATGGAGGCATTGAAAGTGGATCTCATCCTCCACGTGCGGCGGGGGTATTTTGATCTGATATTGCTGGAGAATAACCGGTTGGTGTTTTACAACGCCTTCAGTTACCGGATTTTTGACGACTTGATGTATTTCCTGTTTTACGTCCTGGAACAGTTTGAGATGGATCCCAAGCGACTCAATACCCTGCTTGCAGGGGAGCTGAGTATGGACTCAGAGCCATACGGGATGCTGTCCGGATACCTGGGGAAGGTGGACTTCATTGGGCGCAACGATGCCTACCGTTACAGCCGGGGCTTCGACGAACTGCCACACCATGCCCATTATAACCTGTTAAATTTGGCGTTTTGCGGATAATCGGCGGCAGATACAAACGCAGGATCCTCAGGCCTCCTGCCCGCTTGCCGGTCAGGCCGACGACCGATCTTGCCAAGGAGGCCTTGTTCAACCTGCTGAACAACCGCATCGATTTTGAAGCCATCCGGGTGCTTGACCTTTTTGCAGGAACCGGCAGCATATCTTTTGAGTTTGCTTCGCGGGGCGCTTTGTCCGTTGTGGCCGTGGACAAACACCCCGCATGCATCCGGTTCATTCAGAATACGGCGGAGGAACTGAACCTGTCCAATTTACATGCCGTGCGTTCCGAGGCCTTCCGTTTCCTGGGATTCTGTCATCCGGGCCTGGACCTGGTTTTTGCAGATCCGCCTTATGACATGCAGGAAAAGGGCCGGATTGCGGACCTTGTCTTCGAAAGGCAGATTCTCTCGGAGGATGGATGGCTCGTGGTGGAACACGGAGAGGGCAGGGAATTCGTCGGCCATCCGCACCTGGTGGAGCAACGAAAATACGGCAGGGTCCATTTCAGTTTCTTTCGCGAATGATCCGGCCCATGCGGGAAATTGCTACCTTTACATTATCTCATCTTTGAACACCAGCCATGGACAGAACAGCGGTATTCCCGGGATCCTTTGATCCGATCACAAAGGGACATGAATCCATTGTCAAAAGAGCGCTTCCTTTGTTTGAGAGGATCGTGGTGGCCGTGGGCACCAACGTGGAAAAGACCTATTTTTTTCCTTTGGAACAACGCATTCAGTGGATTCGCGACGTCTTCATTGACCACCCGGAGGTGGAAGTCGTGACGTACAAGGGGCTGACGGTGGATTTTTGCCGAAGCCATGGAATCCGATACATACTCAGGGGGCTGCGCACTTCGGCCGACTTCGAGTTCGAGCGCTCCATCGGGCAGATGAACAAAAAAATGCTGCCCGGCCTGGAAACCGTCTTTTTGCTGACGACCCCGGAGCTGACGCCCCTGAATTCCTCCATCGTGCGCGACATCATCCGCAACGGGGGGGATGCCTCCCCCTTTGTTCCCGACAAGGTCCGTTTCAATTTTTAATCGATCCGGCTCCGCCGGCAGGCAAGGTGGCGTGAAGCAAGTCGGCCACCGACCGGAACGCCTCCGGCAGCAATTCATTGACTGATTCGGGCGGGATCCACTCCGCGCGGGCAATGTCTTCCTCGGCCTGCGGCCTGGGTTGTCCTTGCCAGTCGCTCCTCATCAGGAACCAGTGGGTCTTTTTCATCATCCAGCGAGCTTCCCCGGCGGGATAAACATGCAGGGTGTCCGGCAAGGGAGCGCTGATGGTGAGTCTGCCGATGCCACACTCCTCCCGGACCTCCCGCATGGCCGTTTCTGCCGGAGACTCCCCGGGATCCATTTTCCCTTTTGGGAGGTCCCACTTTCCCTGGCGGTGAATCATCATGATCCTTCCTGCGTGATCCAGAACCAGGCCGCCTGCCGCCTCCACCATGGTAAACTGCGTGGCAAATCCCCTCAGGGCCTGACCGGGGGCCGGGCAGTCGAACACCAGCTCACCCGTTGCCCCTTTCCGGGCCCATTCCTGGAACCTTTCCCACAAAATACCAGGACCCTGCAAACCCTCCTCATTGGGAGGATGGGGCAGGGGAACGCCCTTCAGGTTGTTTTCCCGGCAGGCCGTTCTGCTGCCAGGCAGTGTCGCCTGCCTGAACCGGACCAGCCCTTCTCCGCAATAGACTTTCAACATGGGATTTTGATCGTGAATTGTTATATTTATGTGTAGTTTTGCACTTTGTGTTCCATTACAGGATGGACGGACCGAATCTCATTGCCATGGCGGATGAACACCACATTGTCGCTTACAAGACGGCAGAAGCCCTGCTGCAAATTAACGCAATTAAACTGAATCCGGCCAGGCCTTTTGTCTGGGCTTCCGGTTTGCGCTCGCCCATTTACTGCGACAACCGGCAAATTCTTTCGCATCCCGGAATTCGTACCCAGGTCGCCCGCCAGCTTGCCGGCCTCTCGGAAGGCCATTTTCCCCAGGCCCAGGTGGTTGCCGGGGTGGCTACCGGTGCCATCGCCCATGGTGTGCTGGTGGCCGAGCTTCTGAAAAAACCGTTCGTTTACGTGCGCAGCGTGTCCAAATCCCACGGCCTGGCCAACCGCATTGAGGGCCGGCTGCCTGCCGGGACGAAGGTCGTGGTGGTCGAAGACCTCGTTTCCACAGGGAAAAGCAGCATGGAAGCCGTTCATGCCCTCCGGGAGGCTGGTGCAGTGGTTCTGGGCATGGTGGCCATATTTACCTACGAATTGCCGGAGGCCCTGGCGCAGCTGGCGTCCAATGATTGTCCCCTCTACTCCCTGAGCAATTACACCAGCCTGTTGCAGGTAGCGGAGATGGAGAAGCGGATTAGCCCTGAAGAAAAGGAGGTGCTGCGGGAGTGGAAAAAGGACCCGTGGAAGTGGTCACAGCAACATTAAACCAGTATGTCAACATTTGAAAGCGATATCAGGGAGGTGGACTCCCCCTGCCAGGCGGTTTTTGACTTCCTGAAGGACTTCCGGAACTTTGAGAAGTTGCTGCCGGAGCAGGTGCAGAACTGGCAAGCCACGGCGGAGACCTGCTCTTTCCGGATCCAGGGTGTGGCAGACCTTGCCATGCGCATCGCCGGTACATCTGCTTGCCGCAACATCCATATGGTGTCGGATGGGGAAACCCCGGTGGCATTCTCCCTGGATTTCTTCCTGAACCCCTCGTCTTCCGGCGGATGCCGTATTTCCTGCGTGCTGGAGGCCGAACTCAGTCCTTTCGTCAAAATGCTCGCCTCCCGGCCCCTGCAGGCATTTGTGGACAAGGTCAGCGGGAAGCTGCAGGAGGTATTCTGATTCAGGGAGAAACCAAACGGACCTCCTTCATGTCGTAAGCCTTTTCTTTCCCGGTGGTATCCCGGAGCATGAGCCGTCCATAAGGATCCAGGCCTTCGATGCTGGCTTTAAATGGTCTGTCGTCGGACAGGTATTCCATCTCCCGGCGGTAACCCCAAAGATGTTCCAGATAGGCTTTATCCAAGACCCGGGTGTCTTCCCGGCGCAATGCCTTATACCGCCGATCCAGCTTTTCAAGCAACAGCTCCAGGCACACCATCAGGTCGAATTCATGCCCTGCCTCCAGGGCCAGGCTGGTCGGGTTGGGAAGGTCTTTTGCGAATGTGCGTTGGTTGACGTTCAGGCCAATTCCTGCAATGGCGTGCTCCAGGCGGGATCCTGCGATGGCGTTTTCAATGAGGATGCCTGCCACCTTGGAATGTCCCACGTAGAGGTCATTGGGCCATTTTATATGCACGGTTTTACCCGGAAGAAACTCCCTGACGGCATCATGAAGGGCCAGCGATACGGCCTTGCTTAACTGAAACTGCTGCTCAGGGGGCAGGAAGTGCGGGGCAAGCACGACCGACAGCAGCAGGTTTTTTTCCGGCTCGCTTTCCCAGTGCGCGCCTGCCTGTCCGCGTCCCGTGCTCTGGGACCCGGCCACGATGACCATGCCCTCGCTGGCCTTGCCCCGCCTGATGAGCCGCCAGGCCTCCAGGTTGGTGGAGTCGGTCTGGTGGTAATTCAGCACCGGCCTGCCTATTCTTTTCTCCAGGGCCACTTTTTTTCCCAAAAATAAGAATATTAAATAGTTTTGCATGCACAGGACCCGCCCGAAACATAATGTGGGTAAAAAACGTTAATTTTGCAGAAAACCAAAGCATCGCCAATGAATAAAGCCAAAGCGAAGGACCCCAGCATGCTTTTGCTTGATGCCGTAGTGAAGGGCATACAGGAAAAAAAAGGACAGGAAATCGTCAGCCTCCAGCTCAGCAAGATACAATCCACGGTGTGCGATTATTTTGTGGTCTGCCACGGCACTTCCCGGACACATGTCAGCGCGATTGCCGATTCCGTGGAAGATCTGGTCAAAAAGTCCACGGGCATCAATCCCCGGCGAAGGGAGGGCATGGCCAATGCGGAGTGGATCCTTCTGGACTACCTCGATGTGGTGGTTCATGTCTTCCAGCAGCCTGTCCGGCATTTTTTTCAGCTGGAACAGCTTTGGGCTGATGCCCCCTCACAAACCTTTGAATCCTGAGATGCCGCCTGACAACCATGCATCCAGGCCTGTCAGTCCCCGTATGTTAATCGTTAAATGAATGAGTGCAGATAAAAAATACAAACTCCCTTCCGGGCAGGGCAAGACTTCGCCCGGATCCGACAAGGACGGAGGAGGCAAAAAAGGCAAACCCGGGTTTAACTTTTACTGGGTGTATGCCATCCTGGCCATCGTGTTTATTGGCTTGCAGTTTTTAAACTGGGGGGGGTCCCCGGTGGAGATTTCCCAGATGCGTTTCGAGAATGACATGCTGGTCCTGGATGACGGGCGGAACGACATCGCCAAAATCAACATCGTGAACCAGGAGCTTGTGGAGGTGTTCATCAAGCCGGACCGGCTGGATAAGGAGCAATATGAGGATGCCCATATAGCGACCGGCTTGTCAGAGGGCACCACCCCCCATTACGTGTTCAAGATCGCCTCGGTGGAGAATTTCGAACGGCTCATCCGGGAGGTTCAGGAAGACTGGCCCAGGGAGGAGCGCTTCCCCGTCTATCCTGAAACACGCAGGAACTGGGGCGGGGACATCCTGAGCTGGTTGCTGCCCATCGGCCTGCTGATCGCTTTCTGGATTTTCATCATGAGGCGCATGGCCGGCGGAGGCGGTCCGGGAGGGCAGATCTTCAACATCGGCAAATCCAAGGCCACCCTGTTCGATAAAGACACCCATGTGACCGTCACCTTCAAGGATGTGGCAGGCCTGGAAGAGGCCAAGGTGGAGCTGATGGAGATCGTGGACTTTCTGAAGAACCCCAAGAAATACACTGACCTTGGGGGGCAGATACCGAAGGGTGCCCTGCTGGTGGGGCCCCCGGGTACAGGCAAGACCCTTCTGGCCAAGGCCGTTGCAGGACAGGCCCAGGTGCCCTTTTTCTCCCTGAGTGGTTCCGATTTTGTGGAAATGTTCGTCGGGGTGGGCGCCTCCCGGGTGCGGGACCTTTTCAAGCAGGCCAAGGAAAAAGCCCCCTGCATCATCTTTATCGACGAAATCGACGCCATCGGGCGGGCCCGTGGGAAAAACCCGGTCACCGGGGCCAACGATGAAAGGGAAAACACCCTCAACCAGTTGCTGACCGAGATGGACGGTTTCGGCACGAACGTGGGCGTCATCATCCTGGCGGCCACCAACCGGGCCGATATCCTGGACCGGGCCCTGTTGCGGGCGGGCCGTTTTGACCGGCAGATCAGCGTGGAGATGCCCGACCTGGAGGAACGCAAGGCCATTTTCAAGGTGCATATGAAGCCCCTGAAGCTGGACCCGGCGGTTAGTGCAGACTTTCTTGCCAGGCAAACCCCCGGGTTTTCAGGCGCCGACATTGCCAACGTATGCAATGAAGCGGCCCTGATCGCCGCCCGGCGCAACAAGAAAATCGTGGAGAGGCAGGACTTTCTGGATGCGGTGGACAGGATTATCGGCGGACTTGAAAGGCGGAACAAGATCATCTCTCCCCATGAGAAGCGGGTCATCGCCTACCATGAGGCGGGGCATGCCTCCGTCAGCTGGCTCCTGGAATACGCCCATCCCCTGGTCAAGGTCACCATCGTGCCACGCGGCAAGGCCCTGGGAGCGGCGTGGTATCTTCCGGAAGAACGGCAGATCACGACCTACGATCAGATGATGGATGAGATCACCTCGACCCTGGGCGGGCGGGCCGCGGAGGACTTGTTTTTCGGCAAGATCTCGACCGGGGCACTGAACGACCTGGAGAAAATCACCAAGCAGGCCTTTGCCATGGTGGTTTACTTCGGTTTGAATCCCCGCATTGGCAACCTCAGTTATTATGATTCCACGGGGCAGAGTGAGTACTCTTTTACCAAACCCTATTCGGAGAAAACCGCCCAGGCCATTGACGAGGAAGTCAGGGAGCTGGTGGAATCCTCCTACAAACGGGCCAGGACCATTCTGAAGGAGAACAAGGACAAGGTGGAGCAGCTTGCCGAGCGGCTCCTGGAAAAGGAGGTGCTGTTCCGGGAAGACCTGGAGGAGATTTTCGGCAAGCGTCCCTTTGATGATGCTGAATCACAGACCTATCCCGAAAAGCCCGACAACGGCGAGGCGGCCCCTGACACCGCTGGTCCATCCGGAGAGGACACGATACAGCCTGATGGGGACCAGCCGGCCGCTGGCATCCCATCCGACGATGAAAAACCTGGCGGTAAGCCGGAATCCGGAACCTGACCATGAAGGAAAGCACGCAGAAGGAAAAGGTCCTCAAAAAGGTCCGTGACGCCCTGGTCAACGCCATGGATGCCCCTTTCGGAGAGGTGGACCAGGAATCTTCCGTGTTGCACCAGGCATCGGAAGATTCCCTGGATATCGATTTTGCGGAGGCTTTCACCCGGGTCCATGGGAAGTTCATTTTTTGCGCCGGCCGGGAAGAGCTGATCCAGGGCCTGCATGTCCTGTACGAAGAAAAGCAACTCCAGCATGTTTTTTGCGGGGAGGACTTTTTCCGGGGCCTGCTGGAGACGGCCGGCCTGCCTTATACGGACCGGCCGGAGGACCTGCCGGATTGCCAGGCTTCGCTGACTGGTTGCGAGGTGTTGATCGCACGCAGCGGGTCCGTCGTCATGAGCAGCCGGCAGGGGTGCGGACGTAAAGCCTTTGTGGCACCGCCCCTCCATATCGTGGTGGCCAGCAGCCGGCAACTTGTCCGGGATATAGGAGATGCCCTGGCCTTTATTGATGAAAAACATGAAGGGGAACGGCCTTCGATGATCAGTCTGGTGACGGGACCCAGCAGGACGGCCGATATTGAGAAAAAACTGGTCCTTGGTGCCCACGGCCCCGGAGAGTTGTACCTCTTTCTGGTGGATACCCACAGCAGGGGGGCGTGAGCATGCACGAGACCTGGCAGAAAATATACAGCTCCGGGCTGGAATACAAAGTGGAAATGGTCAGGGCCCGGCTGAAGGAGGATGGGATAGAGGGCATCGTTTTGAACAAAAAGGACCGTGCCTACCTGTTCGGTGAGATTGAGTTGTACGTGCATCCCGATCATGTGATCCGGGCCAAACAGATTATAAACAACGAATCGTTGTGAATAACCTCGTGAAACGGACCCTAACGGGCATCATTTTTGTCGTGCTGATCCTGGCTTCCATCCTGACGGAGCCCTACCTGTTCTCTTTGCTCTTTCTGGGGGTGACGGCCCTGGGACTCTGGGAGTTTTACTCCCTGGTAGAGAAGGCGGGCATTTTTCCCAACAAACTCGCCGGCACCTTTTCGGGCATGTTTCTTTTTGCATCCATTGCGCTGATTGCCATGGATGTGGCGGGACGCGAGATCCTTATGGGCAATTTCGTGCTGGTGTTCATGATCTTTTTGTTCGAACTCTACCGTAAGATTCCCAATCCCTTCACAAACATCGCCTTTACTTTTTTTGGGATATTGTATGTGGCCCTTCCCTTCTCGCTGCTGAACTTCTTTCCCAACCCGGCTTTCCTGGCCGGGGTGCATGACCACAGCCTGCTGCTGGGTTTCTTTTTCCTGATCTGGGTGAATGAAACGGGGGCCTATCTCGTGGGCAGCGCCATCGGGCGCCGGCGGCTTTTCCCGCGCATTTCGCCCAAGAAAACCTGGGAAGGGGTCGGCGGAGGTGGGGCCCTCTCCCTGCTTACCTCCCTGGTACTGGCCCGCTTTTATACCCATGTGATGCTGATCGACTGGCTGGTCATCGCTGCCATCGTCGTGGTGTTCAGCACTTACGGGGACCTGTTTGAATCCATGTTCAAAAGGAGCATCGATGCCAAGGACAGCGGCAGGCTCCTGCCAGGACACGGCGGCATCCTCGATCGTTTCGACGGGGTGATCATGGCCGCCCCTTTTGTTTTTCTTTACCTGACCTTGTTTTATTGATCACATCAGGTTCAGCTTGTCGTAATTTTTCCCCCATGACCATACACAAAGAAGGCCGCACGATCATTCCCCTCTTTTTCATCATCCTGCTGGGCCTTGCCTTGCTGGTATACTGGCTGGTTCCCGTCGGGCATTTCCTCCGGATTCCCTTGTTTGCCGCCGCGGGATTGCTTCTTTTATGGGTGGTATTGTTTTTTCGCTCCCCTGCAAGGACCATTGTCAGGGATGAGTCCCTGCTGCTGAGCCCGGCCGATGGCCGCGTGGTGGTGGTGGAACACACTTATGAAGGCGAGTATCTTCAAAAAGACATGCTGAAAATCAGCATTTTTATGTCCCCGTTCAATGTGCACCTGAACCGTTACCCGCTTGGGGGGCGGATCTGCTATTACCGGCACCACCCGGGCAAATACCTGGTGGCCTGGCACCCCAAGTCCAGCGTCCTGAACGAGCGAAGCAGCATCGGGCTCGAAACCTCCGGTGGGCATGGGATCCTGATCAAGCAGGTGGCTGGGTTCCTTGCCCGCCGCATCGTGACCTATTGCAGGGAAGGAGACCAGGTGTCCCAGGGCGGGGAAATGGGCTTCATCAAATTTGGGTCACGCGTGGACCTGTACCTGCCGTCCGGCAGCAAGCCCCTGGTGGCCATCGGTGACCGGGTAAAAGGCGGGCTGAGCCACCTTGCCTCAATCGGATGATTCTTCCGGGATCCATTGCAGGACGCCGTCCTGCTGCTCCCGGATGTGGCCGTTGTCGATCAGCCAGCGCAGCACCTGCAGGATTTTTTCCTCATCCGCCCTTGTGGGGAGGGCCTCCACCAGTTCCCTGAGGTTGTAGGTGCCTTTTCCCAGGGTGCTTTGGATCATGGCCGCCAGCTGTTCAAATTCAAAGTCGGATACTTTCAAACGGTTCCTCTCCAGGCACACGTCACATTGCCCGCAACGCCTGGCATCGGTCTCTCCGAAATAGGCCAGCAGGGTCAGGCTGCGGCAACGGGTGTCGGATTGAACATAGCGCATCATGGCCCTGATGCGTTTCAGGGCATACTCCTTGCGCTCCCTGTGGTTGGTGCTTGAAATCCGCAGGTCGCCGGTCCCCAGCCTCTCCTCGACCCAGGTGATCATGGGTTTTTCATTGCGCTGCTGGTAATTCAGGATGTTCATCTTTTGCAGCTCCTTCAGGATCCGCTCCACCTGGTCTTCCGGAAGGCCTGAGCGTTTTCCCAGTTCCCTTTCATTGAGCTTGGAAAAACCTGAAAACAGCCCGGGGTAGGAGCGCAACAGCAGTTTGATGAAGGCATCATACCGTGGGTTGGCGACCTGAAAACGGTACAGGTCCTCCTTTCCCAGGGTAAACATGATGCGGGAAGGATTGGTAAAGGCTTCGGACAGGGCGAGGTATCCTTCCTTTTCAAGGAATTTCAATGCGTTAAAAACCAGCACGGGTCCCAGGCCATAACTTCTGGAAAAGGCAAGCAGGTCGAAGGGGTAGCTTTGGTCTCTTCCGCTTCCGACGGCCAGCTGGAAATGGTTCCCCAGGCAGTTGTATACCTTTTTGATGAAGGCGACCGGGGGAAAGGCCTGTTCGTGGGCCTTTTCCAGGTCCATGATGTCCGACTGGCTGAACAGAAGGACCGCAAAGGACTTCTTCCCGTCGCGTCCACCCCTTCCTGCCTCCTGGAAATAGGCCTCGGGGCTTTCGGGCAGGTCCAGATGCACCACAAAGCGCACATTGGGTTTGTCGATGCCCATGCCAAAAGCATTCGTGGCCACCATGACCCTGGATTTTTCCTTCATCCAGGCGTTTTGCCTTATGTCGCGCTCCAGGGTGGTCAGGCCGGCGTGGTAGTAATCTGCGGAAACCTGGTTTTGCTTGAGGAAGGTGGCGATTTCCCTGGTTTTTTTACGGTTGCGGACATAGACAATGCCTACGCCGGGTTGCTTGTTGCAGATCTTCAACAGCCTGCTGGGTTTGTCCTCCTCTTTAAAAACCATGTAGACCAGGTTCTTGCGCTCAAAGCTTTTCCGGAAAACCCGCGGATCGCGAAATTGCAGTTTGTCCTGAATGTCCCGGACCACGTGGGCTGTGGCCGTGGCGGTGAGTGCCAGGACCGGGACGGCGGGGATGAACTCGCGGATTTCTGCGATGCGCAGGTAGGGCGGACGAAAATCGTAACCCCACTGAGAGATGCAATGGGCTTCGTCTACGGCGAGCAGGTTGACGTTCATTTTGACAATCCGGCTCCGGATCAGATCGGTGGTCAGCCGTTCCGGACTCAGGTAAAGGAATTTTGTGTCTCCGTAAACGCAGTTGTCTATCGCAATGTCCATTTCGGCCCGGCTGAGGCCATGATAGACCCCGACCGCCTTGATCCCCTTGTTTGTCAGGGCCTGCACCTGGTCCTTCATCAGGGCGATCAGGGGGGTGACCACAATGCACAGGCCCTCCATGGCCAGGGCGGGCACCTGGTAACAGATCGACTTCCCCCCTCCTGTGGGCAGCAGGGCAAGGGTGTCGTGCCGGCCGATGACGGAATGGATGATGTCTTCCTGCAAGGGCCTGAAGGAAGAATATCCCCAGTGTTTCAGGAGGACCGACTGAAGGTTGAGGTTCATCCGCGCAAGCCCAGGTTCAGGTTTTTGTAAATATACTAAAAAACCGCCTGCAACGGCAAGATGAGAGGGCTTACCGGTTCGCCAGGGGACAGTCTGTGCAATCCGAACAGCAGGATTCACAGGGGCCGTCGTTTTTGGATTTTCGGGGCCGGAACAGCTTGTAGAGCCTGTATAAGGCATAGGCTGCTGCAGCTGCCAGGGTCAATATGGTCAGGATCCATTGCATGCGGTCACGCTATGAAAAAACTCCCGATCCGGAAAACCAGAAAAGCCACCACCCAGGCTGTCAGGGTCGTGTACACGACGGTGAACAAGCCCCATTTCCAATGACCGGACTCCCTGCTGATGGCAGCAATGACCCCGATGCAGGGAAAGTAAAGAAGCACAAACAGCATGAAGGACAATGCCACCAGGGGGTTGAAGACTTTCTGCCCCTGCCGGGGGCCGTCCGGGTATGTCTGGGTCTGCAGTTTATCGACCAGGCTGCTGCTTTGTGACTGGAGCGGCTCCTCCTGGTAGAGCACTCCCAGGGTACTGACCACGATCTCCTTGGCCGCCACCCCCGAGAGGATGCTGACGGTCATTTTCCAGTCGAAGCCCAGGGGCGCCATGATCGGCTGGATTGCTTTCCCCAGCCGCCCGATATAACTGTTTTCCTGGCGGTGCGACATCATATGGGCCTCCACCTTATGCAGTTCCCGGTTCATTTCCTCCTCCAGCAACTGCCTGTCTGCGGCCCTGTCCGGTCCCAGGCCGGCCATTTGGTCATGGTAGGCATTCTCGATTTCCACCGAGCGTTGCGCCAGGGCCTCATGGTAGCCATTTCCTGTGGGGAAATAGCCCAGTGCCCAAATGATGATGGACGCCACCAGGATGATGCCGCTGATCTTACGAAGGTATTGCACGGCTTTGCTCCACATATGGGTGGTGATGGCACGGGTGGTGGGCCTGCGGTAGGGCGGCAGCTCCATGACGAAGGGAACTTCTTCTGCCCTGAACAGGGTCTTCTTCAGCAGGATGGCCATCCCGACGGCGACCATCACCCCGGTGCCGTAAATCAGGAACAACAGGGTTCCCTGGTTCTCCGGGAAAAAGGCACTGATGAAAAGCACGTAGATGGGCAGGCGGGCGCTGCACGACATGAAGGGGTTGATCAGCATGGTGAGCATGCGGTCGTTGCGGTTGGACAGGGTGCGGGTGGCCATGATGGCGGGTACGTTGCAACCGAAGCCCATCAGCAGGGGAATAAAACTCTTTCCGTGCAGGCCGATTTTATGCATCAGCCGGTCCATGATGAACACGGCCCGTGACATGTAGCCGGTGTCTTCCATCAGGCTGATGAAAAAGAACAGCAGCATGATGTTGGGCAGAAAGACGATGACCCCGCCCACCCCGCTCACGACCCCGTTGATGAGCAGGTCCTTGAGCGGGCCCCCTTGCATATTGGCATCCAGGAATCCGCTGAGGGACTGGACCCCCGTTTCAATCCATTCCATGGGGTAGCCACCCAGAAAGAAGGTGGCAGAGAACATGCCCCACATGAACAGCAAAAAGAACGGGAAGCCAAGCACCTTGTGGGTGAGCAGGGTGTCGATGGCCTGGCTGGTTCTCCTTTTTTCTGATTCGGCCGGTTTGTAGGTCTCCTTAAGCGCCCCGGCAATGAACCCGTATTTCAGGTCGGTGATTACCGTCTCCGGGGGCTCATGGAATTCTTTCTCAATCGCAAGCGCTTCCTGCCTGGACTGGTAAAGAATCTCCTCGTGGTTGTGGCAGTGGGCCATCACTTTCTTGACCACTTCCCGGTCGTTCTCCAGCAGCCGGATGGCCAGAAAGCGGGAAGAGATCAGGTCCGTCAGGTCCTGATTGCCCTCCCGGTTGATCAGATCCTGAATCTTTCTTACCGATTGTTCGACGATGGGACCGTAGTGGATGTGAATATGCCGGACCACCTCATTGCGGTCTTCGAACACTTCAATCACCCTGGAGAAGGTTTCCCGGACACCCTTGCCCCGGGAACTGACGGTGGGGATTACCGGGATGCCCGTGAGCCGGCCGAAGGATTCATGGTCGAAATGGTCCCCCTTTCGGAGCAGCTCGTCGTGCATGTTCAGCACCATGACCACCCGGATATCCATATCGATCAGCTGGGTGGTCAGGTATAGGTTGCGTTCCAGGTTGGAGGCATCCACCACATTGATCACCACATCGGGCAGGTTTTCGGAGATGTAGTTCTGTACGTAGGCCTCCTCCGGTGTATAGGCCGAAACGGAATAGGTGCCTGGAAGGTCCGTGATGTTGAACTGGTACCCTTCATGGAAAAGCCTGGCCTCTTTGGAATCGACCGTCACCCCGCTGTAATTGCCCACGCGTTCACGTGATCCGCTGGCATGGTTGAAAAAGGTGGTCTTGCCGCTGTTGGGGTTGCCCACCAGGGCCACATGGATCACCTTGCGGGAAGGGGATTGGCCGTCCCGGACCGATTCACTGGAAAACACCCCGTCATAGACCGGACCGGAGGCCGGTTTGAATTCGCTGACCGGGATGACTTCAATAAGTTGTGCTTCGCTGCGACGCAGGGATACATTGTATCCCATGATGTTGTATTCGATCGGGTCCTGCAGGGGGGCCTTCTTGATGACCTCCACCGTTTTGCCCACCACGAAACCCATCTCGATGATGCGGCGGCGAAAGGCCCCCCGCCCCTTCACCTTGATGATGATGCCATGTTCGCCATTCCGTAAATCCAGCAAGGTCATGGGACGGATTGTCTGTAGCTGTTTTTATTCAGATTGATTACAAATACCGCAAAGGTATATTATTTTCGGGAATGGGATATTTTTACTATGTTTGATTTTTCTCCATTTAACAAGAATTGGCATGCTGGAGCCCGACTTCGTCAAGAAAGACCCTTATCTGAAACCGCACCTGCCGACGATTTTGGGGCGCCTGCGCAAGGCATTCAACAGGGAGCAGGAACTGGCCGGTGCGGGGGGGCTGAAGGACTTTGCCCTGGGGCATCTGCACTTTGGCCTGCACCGGGTTCCGGATGGCTGGGTGCTGCGTGAATGGGCCCCTCATGCCACGAAGGTTTTCCTTCTTGGCGAATTTTCCGGCTGGCAAGCCCGTGAGGAATTCTCCCTGGAACGGAAGGAGGGGGGCTGCTGGGAACTGGAGTTGCCCGGGGATATTTTGCGGCACGGCGACCCCTACCGTTTGCAGGTTTGCTGGGAGGGCGGCCAGGGCGACCGCATCCCGGCCTGGGCCCGGCGGGTCGTTCAGGACCCGGATACGCTCCTCTTCAATGCACAGGTATGGGCGCCCGGGGAGCCTTTTCAGTGGCAAAACGATCCCCCCGCCCAGGAGGAGGCGCCCCTCATCTACGAGGCCCATCCCGGCATGGCGACCGAGGACTACCGGGTCGGCAGCTGGGATGATTTCCGGCGGGAGGTGCTGCCCCGTGTGCAAAGCGGAGGCTACAACACCATACAGCTCATGGCGGTGCAGGAGCATCCTTTTTACGGCTCGTTCGGCTACCATGTCAGCAGCTTTTTTGCCCCATCCAGCCGTTTTGGCAGCCCGGATGATCTCAGGAGGCTGATCGATGAGGCCCATGGGCGGGGAATCAGGGTCATCATGGACCTGGTGCATTCCCATGCCGTCAGGAACGAGGTGGAGGGCATCAGCCGCTATGACGGTTCTTATTACCAGTTCTTCCACGACGGACCGCGGGGCGATCATACCGCCTGGGACAGCCGCTGCTTCGATTATGGAAAGCCTGAGGTAGTGCACTTCCTGCTGTCAAATTGCCGCTACTGGCTGGAAGAATTCCGCTTCGACGGGTTCCGTTTCGACGGGGTGACGAGCATGCTGTATCTCGACCATGGGCTGGGTTCCAGCTTCTCCAGCTACGAACAATACTACAACCTGAACCAGGACGAGGATGCCATCGTGTACCTGCACCTGGCCAACAAGCTGATCCATGAGGTCAGCCCCGGGGCCGTCACCATCGCCGAGGAAATGAGCGGGATGCCTGGCTTGGCCACACCACAAGGCCTGGGTGGTTTCGGGTTCGATTACCGCCTGGCCATGGGGGTGCCCGACTTCTGGATCAAAACCATCAAGGAGGTCAGGGTGGAGTTCTGGCATGTGGGGGAGATTTTCTACCAGCTGACCAACCGCCGCCCGGATGAGCGTGTGGTCCAGTATGCTGAATCGCACGACCAGGCCCTGGTGGGGGATAAGACCCTGATATTTTGGTTGATGGACCGGGAGATGTACGACAACATGCACGTGGACCGTCCCAGCCTGGTGGTGGAAAACGGCATGGCCCTGCATAAGATGATCCGGCTGATGACCCTGGCCACCGCCGGCCATGCCTACCTGAATTTCATGGGCAATGAATTCGGCCATCCCGAATGGATCGATTTTCCCGGCCGCCACAACAACTGGTCCTACCATTATGCCCGGCGGCAGTGGAGCCTGGCAGACAAACCTGAACTGCGCTACCGTTTCCTGGATGCATTCGACCGGGAGATGGTGCAGCTGTTTCGCAGGGAACGGCTGCTGGAGGAGGCTGGGGTGGTGAAATACTTCGAAAATATCGACGACCAGGTCATTGCTTTTGGGAGGGGCCCCTGGGTTTTTGTTTTCCATTTCAACCCGTTCCGCTCTTTGACCGGTTACAGTGTGGGTGTTCCGGCGGGCACCTACCGCCTTGTGTTGCATACCGACGCTCCTGCGTTCGGCGGGTACGACCGGCTGGACGCCTCCATCGATTACCCATCCGACGATAAAACAGGGAGCGGATCGCCTGTGATGCAACTGTACCTGCCTGCCCTTTGCGGGCTGGTCTTTAAAAGAACCTGAATCCGCAAGCCGGATCAAACAATCCAGATGCCATGTCCAAGGAATTCAAAACAAGCCGGCGCATCCAGGCCACGCCCGAAGAGGTGTACCGGGCCCTGACCAACCCATTCACCATCGAACTCTGGAGCGGTGAGCCTGCCGTGATGAGCGAGGAGCCAGGCTCGGAGTTCAGCCTGCTCGACGGGCATATCCTCGGCCGCAACCTGTCCTTTGAACCCAATGCCGAGATCCGGCAAGTCTGGTATTTCGGGGAGGATGTGGAGTCGGAGGTGACCATCCGGCTGTTCCCGGACAAGGACCGTACCCAGGTTTGGGTGCACCAGACGGGCATCCCCGATGAGGCCTATGAAGACATGGTGACCGGCTGGAAAGACACCTACCTGCAATCGCTGTGCGATTTTTTTGAATTGTAGGCTTTTTTCAGCATCAGACGTTGAAGCGGACGTGGAATATGTCCCCGTCCCGGACCGTATAGGTTTTGCCTTCGACCCGGAACTTGCCGGCCTGCTTGCAGGCGTGTTCGGAGCCCAGCTCAATGAAATCCTCGTGCCGCATGACCTCTGCCCGGATGAAGCCCCGCTCCAGATCGGAATGGATGACCCCTGCGGCCTGGGGGGCCAGGGTGCCTTCGCGGATCGTCCAGGCCCGGACCTCTTTGGGACCCTCCGTGAAGAAGGTCTGCAGTTTCAGGGTGCGGTAGGCGGCACGGATCAGCTTGTTGACACCCGGCTCCTGCAGCCCGAGGTCCTGCAGGAAGGCTTCCCGGTCGGCCGCCTCTTCCAGCTGGGCAATCTCGGCTTCCGCCTGGGCTGCAATGACCAGCAATTCGGCGCCTTCGGCCTCGATGGCGGGCCGCACGGCCTCCACATGAGGGTTCCCGTGAAGGGCTGAGGATTCATCCACATTGCATACATAGATGACTGGCTTGACGGTCAGAAAAAAACAATCGTCCATGTATTTGCGGTCGGCATCCTGCACGGCATGGGTGCGTACGGGCTGGCCTTCTTCCAGATGGGCCTTTAATTTTTCCAGAACCTCCAGCCCGTGTTTGGCGTCCTTGTCGCCCACCCTGGACAGCTTGTCCAGACGCTGCATCTTCTTTTCCAGGGTCTCCAGGTCCTTAAACACCAGTTCCAGGTCGACCGTCTCCTTGTCCCTCAGAGGGTTGACAGAACCGTCCACATGGGGCACGGTGTCGTCTTCAAAGCAGCGCAGGAGGTGGATGATGGCATCGGTTTGCCGGATTTCCGCCAGGAATTGTCCGGCGCCCTTCTGGGAACCCCCTCCCTTGACCAGGCCCGGGATGTCTATGATCTCGACCGTGGTCCGGACCACCTTGGCAGGCTTGACAATGGCCGCAATGGCGTCCAGGCGCTGATCGGGCACCTCCACCTGGCCGATGTTGACCTTGCCGGACATCTGGGTGTCGGCCATTCTTCCGCCGGAGAGGGAGTTGAACAGGGTGGTCTTGCCGGTGCCTGCAAGACCCACGATTCCGCAGTTTAATGCCATGTCTCAGAATTTTTTTGCAAAGGTACCAATTTATGGGCTTAAGAGTCCAGAAGTTTCCTTGTTGATTCATCAGCCAATCCCCAAAGTCCAACACCCAAAGTCCAACACCCGATGCCCGCACGGGACCAGGGCTTCCGGATGGGGGGAAATTCGTACCTTTATTTTATGAAGAAGGAAATCCTTACCGAACGGCTGCCCATCAAGATGTGGCTTGACGAAGTGGAGCCGGGCGCCATGCAACAGGCCCGCAACCTGGCCAACCTGCCCTTTGCGTTTCACCACATTGCCCTGATGCCCGACTGCCATCAGGGGTTCGGCATGCCCATCGGGGGGGTGCTGGCCACCCGGGAGGTGGTTATTCCCAATGCCGTGGGCGTGGACATCGGTTGCGGCATGTGTGCCGTGCAGACTTCCCTTCAGGAGGCTGCTCCGGCTTTGTTAAGAGGGGTATTGTCGGATATCAGGGAGCGGATTCCCCTGGGCTTCAGACACCACAAACAGGCCCAGGACCCGGACCGGATGCCCGGGGTGTCCTCCCCGGAAGACATGCCGGTGGTGGGCCGCGAGTTTGACAGGGCCACCCGGCAGGTTGGCACCCTGGGCGGTGGCAACCATTTCATTGAACTGCAGAAGGGAAGCGATGGGCATGTCTGGGTCATGGTGCATTCGGGCAGCCGCAACCTGGGCAAACAGGTGGCCGACCATTACAACCGCCTGGCCATGAACCTCAACCAGCAATGGGGCTGGCCTGTCCCCCGGGCCCACCAGCTCGCCTACCTGCCGCTCGACAGTCCCGGGGGGCGGCAGTACCTGATGGAGATGGCCTATTGCATGGACTTTGCCTTTGCCAACCGGCGGCTGATGATGGACCGCATCCTGGAAGTGATGGGCAGTCATTTCGGGCAGGACCTTCAGGCGGCCCCCATGATCAACATCGCCCACAATTATGCGGCCCTGGAGGTCCATCATGACACCGAGGTGGTGGTACACCGCAAGGGAGCCACCAAGGCTTCCAGGGACACCACCGGAATCATTCCCGGCAGCCAGGGGGCCAACAGTTATATCGTCCGGGGCAAAGGCAATCCGGAAAGTTTCGAGAGCTGCTCCCACGGGGCTGGGCGGATCATGGGCCGCAAAGAGGCCATCCGCAGCCTGGACCTGCAGGAAGAAATACACAGGCTTGACCGCAAAGGGGTGTTGCATGCGCTGCGCAGCAAAGGCGACCTGGAGGAGGCCGCCGGCGCTTATAAGGACATCGCCACTGTCATGAGAAACCAGGATGACCTGGTGGACATTCTGGTGGAACTGGCACCCCTGGCCGTCATCAAGGGCTGAGGGCGGCCATCCGGAATGCCCCGCCAGCTCAGAAACGGAACCCGAAGGCAAATCCGAGGGCCCGGATCCCGATCATTCCCCCGCCAAGAATGGCTTCCGCTTCCTGCGGCCCCACGGTCGCCTCCACCGTCATAAGCGGGTACCGGAAGGATTCGATGTCTTCCTTGAGGTTTTGCTGGTCGGCGGCGGACAGGTTCCCGGTGGCGTCGAACCCGGTGAATTTGCCGTTCATGCTTCCGACGTAAGGTCCGGCAATCCAGATATCCAGGCTGAAACGGCGTGCGAGGGGAAACTGGTAGCCCAGCATCAGGCCGGCCCCGATATAGCTGAGGCTCCCCTGAACGTCCGGATAATACCTGTTCCCGCTCTTTGCGGTAAAGCTGTATTCCTTCTCCAACAGCTCCATCTGGGTGTAACGGATGAACGGGGCCACATAAAAACCGTCGGGGGCCCCCCTGTGTCCGCTGTAAAACCGGATTTCGGGTGTTACAGTGATCATGGACATCTCGGTGATCTCGATGCCGTGCCGGGCGTCGGCATTGTCCCCGTATTGTTCGATCAGGGCACCGGAAAATGGCAGGTTCGTGGTGGGCATATAGCTCATGCCGAGCGCAAAGGACACCCTTCCCCCGAAGGTCCTTTCATATTGGAAGGAGCCGTTCATCAGTGCCAGGGAACTGACGTTGATTTTGAATACATTGCGGTAAGGGCTTTGGGCTGAAACCGCTGCGTTCTGTGCATGCAGGCCGAAGCCGGTCAACAGGAACAGGGTGGTCATGAGAACGGAAATTCTGATTGGATTCATGAGGATGGATTGATGAGGATGGATTGATTTGAATAAAATTTTCCGAATGATACAAAAAATTGCTTATAAAATGATGACTGGACAAAAAAAAACAGCCAATGATCCCCCAGAATCCCTGGTTTTGTCTTTTTGAAAGGCCCGGTGTCCAAAAAGGGCTTAATTTTGTGGCGTAAAAACAACCGTTATGGCCAAGGACAAACCAGGCATTCCCAAAGGGACCCGCGATTTCGGTCCGCTGGAGGTGGCCCGCAGGGAATGGATATTCTCCATCATTCGCAAGGTATTCCAGCTGCATGGGTACAGGCCCATTGAGACCCCCGCCATGGAGAACCTTTCTACTTTGATGGGCAAGTATGGTGAAGAGGGTGACCGCCTGATCTTCCGCATCCTGAATTCCGGGGATTTTGCGGCAAAGGCATCCGATGATGACTGGAAAAGGAAGGATTCCCAGCGGCTGTCTTCCCAATTGTGCGACCGGGCCCTTCGTTACGACCTGACCGTGCCCTTTGCCCGTTACGTGGTGCAGTACCAGCATGAGATTGCCTTCCCGTTCAAGCGCTTCCAGATGCAGCCGGTCTGGCGTGCCGACCGGCCGCAGAAAGGCAGGTACCGCGAATTCATGCAATGCGATGCCGACGTGATCGGCAGCGACAGCCTGCACAACGAGGCCGAACTCATCCGGATCATCGACGAGGTGTTTGCTGCCCTGGGCATTCGTGTCGATGTCCGGCTGAACAACCGCAAGGTACTGGCCGGGCTGGCCGGGTATATGGGCCATGAAGACCGCCTGACGGACATTACCGTGGCCATTGACAAGATCGATAAGATCGGACTGGAGGCGGTCAACCGGGAATTGCTGGAGCGCGGCCTCCCGCAGGAGGCGGTGGACAAACTCCAGCCGGTCCTGCTGATGAAGGGAGGCAGCCCGGAAAAACTGGATTTTCTGGCAGGACTCCTGGCACATTCAGAGGCAGGGCGCAAGGGCGTGGAAGAGCTCAGGGAATTGTTCGGGTTGGCTTCCGTCACTCCGCTTGGGTGTGGGCTGGAACTGGACCTGACCCTTGCCCGCGGACTGAACTATTATACCGGGGCCATCATCGAAGTCAAGGCCAGGGATGTCAGCATGGGCAGCATATGCGGGGGCGGGCGTTATGACGACCTGACCGGGATTTTCGGACTGTCCGGGGTCTCGGGAGTCGGGGTGTCCTTTGGGGCCGACCGCATCTATGACGTGCTGATGGAGTGCGGTGGGTTCCCGGAATCGGCAGGAGGATTCACGCAGGTCCTGGCATTGAACTTCGGAGATCAGGAAGCCCGGTTCTGTATCCCGGTTCTGGATGCTTTGCGGGCCGAAGGAATAAGCTGTGAGCTGTATCCGGAAGCGGTCAAAGTCCGGAAGCAGATGCAGTACGCCGACAAGAACCGCATTCCTTTCGTGCTGATGGCCGGAGAAGAAGAGATGGGCAGCGGCCGCCTCTCGGTCAAAAACATGCGCACCGGAGAGCAGTTAACCTTGCCGCCGGGAGACATCCCCGGGCTGGTCCGGGATGGATCCTTCAGAAACTTTTAAACCCTCAAGCCAAAAAAACATGGGGCATTATCAGATCGGTCCGCACCACATCAACTTACAGACCCTGGAACAGGTCCTTGGGGACGGCTGCACGCTGTCATTGTCGGATGGGGCCCTGGGAAGAATAAGGCATTGCCGTGAGTACCTGGATCAGAAAATCCAAAGTCAGTCCGGCCCCATCTACGGAGTGACCACCGGTTTTGGCTCCCTGTGCGACACGAGCATTTCCCATGACGACCTGGGCCGGCTTCAGCAAAACCTGGTCATGTCGCATGCCTGCGGCACCGGCGACCCATTGCCGGACAGGGTGGTCCGGCTGATGCTGTTTTTAAAGATACAGTCCCTGTCTTACGGCCACTCCGGGATCCGTCAGGAGACGGTGGAGCGCCTGATTGCCTTTTTCAATGAAGGCATTTACCCGGTGGTCTTCAGTCAGGGCTCCCTGGGGGCATCCGGAGACCTGGCTCCCCTGGCCCACCTCAGCCTGCCGCTTCTCGGCCTGGGAGAGGTTGTCCACAAGGGCCGGCGAAGGAAATCCAGCGATGTCCTTGCAGGCTTCGGATGGCCTCCGCTGGCCCTGGAATCCAAGGAGGGGCTTGCCCTGCTCAACGGGACCCAGTTCATGGGAGCCATCGGCTCCTACTGTCTTCTGCGTGCCAAGGAGTTGTCCCGCTGGGCCGATCTTTGCGGGGCCCTGTCGCTGGAGGCGTTCAACGGGCGCATCGAGCCTTTCCTGGAGCCCGTTCACCGGGTCAGACCCCATCCGGGGCAAATGGAGACCGCATCGGTGATCCGGCGGATCCTGGAGGGGAGCCGCCTGATGGAGCTTCCCGGGAAACATGTACAGGACCCTTACTCTTTTCGCTGCATGCCTCAGGTACACGGGGCCAGCAAGGATGCCATCGCCTATGTGGAATCGGTGTTTGAAACCGAAATGAATGCGGTCACCGACAATCCCACCCTCTTTCCGGACCAGGACCTGATCATTTCTGCCGGCAACTTTCACGGCCAGCCCCTGGCCCTGTCGCTCGACTTCCTGGGGATGGCGCTTGCCGAACTGGGAAACATCAGCGAAAGGCGTGTCTACCGGCTTATATCCGGCGCACGCGGATTGCCTTCCTTCCTGGTGGCCAATCCCGGACTGAACTCGGGTTTCATGATCCCCCAGTATGCCGCGGCCTCCATCGTCAGTCAAAACAAACAGTTATGCACGCCCGCCTCGGTGGATTCCATCGAATCCTCCCAGGGTCAGGAGGACCATGTCAGCATGGGCGCCAATGCGGCCACCAAGACCCTGCAGATCGTGGCCAACCTGGAACGCCTCCTGGCCATCGAACTGATGAATGCCTGTCAGGCCATGGGATTCCGGGAGGCAGGGAGTACCTCCCCGGTGTTGCGGCAGTTGATGCAGGATTTTGTCGCCACCGTGCCTTTCATTGAGAATGACAAGGTGATGCACGATGAGATGGAAAAAGCCCTGGATTTTATCAGGTCACGACGGCCCGGGAATTTTCTTTGATTCCTTTGTGTCCGGAATAAAAAAAGGCGCCGCGGAAAAGATTCCGTGGCGCCTTTTTTTGCATGCCGGGGCCGGAAGGAACTCCTACCCGGCCAGCCGGCCGTTTAGGCGGTGGTATAGCCGGCACCGCCTTTTTTTGCGAGAATTTCCCGGACCACGGCCTGGGCAGCAGCCAGGCGGGCAATCGGTACGCGGAAAGGAGAGCAGCTGACGTAGTCCATGCCCACCCGGTGGCAAAATTCAACCGAGCTGGGTTCTCCTCCGTGCTCTCCGCAGATGCCCACCTTGAGGTCTTTGCGGCCTTTGCGTCCACGTTCCACGGCGAGCTCCACAAGCTGTCCGACGCCTTCCTGGTCGAGGACCTGGAACGGATCATGCTTCAACAGCCCCTTTTCAAGATAGATGGGCAGGAAACGTCCGGCATCGTCGCGCGAATACCCAAAGGTCATCTGGGTGAGGTCGTTCGTTCCGAATGAAAAGAACTCGGCGCTTTCCGCAATCTTGTCTGCGATCAGCGCAGCGCGCGGGATCTCGATCATGGTGCCGACAAGGTAGTCGATGCGTTCTCCGCGCTCTTCGAACACCTTTTCCACCTCATCACGAACGATTTGTTCCTGGAGCTTCATTTCTTCGAACGTGCCCGTCAGGGGGATCATGATTTCGGGAATGGCCCGGATGCCTTTCCCCTTCAGGTTGAGGGCGGCTTCGATGATGGCCCTGGCCTGGATCTCGGAGATCTCGGGATAGGTGTTGCCCAGACGGCAACCCCGGTGACCCAGCATGGGGTTGAATTCATGCAGGGAGTCCACCTTGGATTTTACTTCCTCCGGGGTAATCCCCATTTCCCTGGCCATATCGGCCTGGTTGGCTTCCTCGTGGGGCAGGAACTCATGCAGCGGCGGGTCGAGCAGGCGCACGGTCACCGGCAGGTCCTGCATGGCTTCGAAGATGCCTTCGAAGTCTTCCCGCTGCATGGGGAGCAGTTTTTCCAGGGCCTTGCGCCGACCGGCCTCGTCATTGGCGAGGATCATTTCGCGCATGGCCTTGATGCGTACCCCTTCAAAGAACATGTGTTCGGTCCGGCAGAGGCCGATGCCCTTTGCCCCGAATTCACGGGCCACCCTGGCGTCTTTCGGGGTGTCGGCATTGGTGCGGACGTACATGCGGGTGTGTTTCTCAGCCAGGGTCATCAGCTCTGCGAAGTCCCCGCTCATTTCCGGGTCGACTGTCCGGACCTTTCCGTCAATGACTTCCCCGGTAGAGCCGTTCAGGGAGATGAAATCCCCTTCCTTGTATACCTTGCCCTCCACCTGCATGGTGCGGGTTTTGTAGTTGATCCTGACCCCGCCTGCCCCGGAGACGCAACATTTGCCCATTCCGCGGGCAACCACGGCAGCGTGGGAGGTCATCCCCCCCCTGGCGGTCAGAATGCCCACGGCGGCGTCCATCCCGCTGAGGTCTTCCGGAGAGGTCTCGACCCGCACCAGGATTACCTTCTTGCCTTCCGCGGCCCAGTCGGCTGCTTCATCGGCAAAAAACACGATCTGTCCGGTGGATGCACCGGGGGAAGCCGGCAGGCCCTTGGCGATGACTTTTGCCTTTGCCAGTTCCCCGGGATGAAAAACCGGGTGGAGCAGCTCGTCCAGTTTGTTGGGCTCTACACGAAGCAGTGCTTCCTCCTCATTGAGGATGCCATCGCGCAGCATGTCCATGGCGATTTTTACCATCGCGGGACCCGTGCGTTTGCCGTTGCGGGTCTGCAGCATCCACAGCTTGCCCTCCTGAATGGTGAATTCCAGGTCCTGCATGTCGCGGTAGTGCTTTTCAAGCTTTGCCTGCTGTTCATCCAGTTGCCTGTAGAGGTCGGGGAACAATTCTTCAAGGGAGGGGTATTTGCTGCGGCGTTCCTCTTCCGTGACCCCCTGCAGTTTGGCCCAGCGGAGCGAGCCTTCCCGGGTGATTTCCCGTGGTGTGCGGATGCCGGCTACCACGTCTTCTCCCTGGGCATTGACCAGGTACTCCCCGTTGAAAATGTCTTCTCCGGTGGCGGCATCCCGGGTGAAAGCGACCCCGGTTGCGGAGGTGTCGCCCATGTTGCCGAAGACCATGGCCTGTACGTTCACGGCCGTGCCCCATTCGGCAGGGATGTTGTGCATCTTCCGGTAATAGGTGGCCCGGGGATTGTTCCACGATTCAAAAACGGCCAGTGCCGAACCCCAGAGCTGCTCCCACGGATCTTCCGGGAAATCCTGACCGGTCTGTTCCTTGACGGCCTTCTTGAAGCGTTTTACCAGTTCCATGAGGTCTTCCGTGCTCAGGTCCTGGTCCGTTTGGGCCCCTTTTTCCTCCTTGAGGTGTTCCATGATGACATCGAAAGGATCCTCCTCCTCTTTGCTGGCAGGTTTCATGCCCATGACCACGTCACCGTACATCTGTACGAACCGGCGGTAGGAGTCCCAAACAAAACGCTCATTGCCGGTTTTTCTGGCCAGGCCTTGCAGGGTCTGTTCATTGAGCCCCAGGTTGAGGACGGTATCCATCATACCCGGCATGGAAGCCCGGGCGCCCGAACGGACAGACATCAGCAGGGGGTTGTCTTTGTCGCCAAAGCCGGCGCCCATTTCCTTCTCCACCCGCCGCATATTTTCTTCCACCTCGGTCCGGATGGAGTCGATGACGAACTCCCGGCCTTTTTCATTATACAGGGTGCATACTTCCGTGGTGATTGTGAAACCGGGAGGTACCGGGACACCGATGTTGACCATTTCGGCCAGGTTGGCTCCTTTTCCGCCCAGCAGGTTGCGCATGCTGGCGTCTCCATCGGCCTTGCTGCCTCCGAAGAAATATACTTTTTTGTTCTTCATGATTGCCTCGGTCAAATGATCAACCATTTTGCTCTTTTTCTCCATCTTGTATCGGTTTAATTTGAAATTGCCCGCCAAGCCGCTGGAAATTCCCGCGGAAAAGCTATTTATTTAATTATCAATCAGTAATTTAAGGTGAAATTGCATCCATCTAAAGGAGAACAAATTTAAGAAAAAATTGTCTATTTCAGGGGGTATAATCCCAAATTTCCTTGCTTATGCGCCGCCTGCATCATGGAAATGCTAATTTTGTCCCCTGACCTGATGACGGCCATGGACTGGAATGAACGCACGGAACTACTGATCAGACGCGCCAATGTGGAGCGTTTGCAGGCCGCCCATGTGTTTGTGGCGGGCCTGGGTGGTGTCGGAGCCTTCGCTGCCGAGATGTTGTGCCGGGCAGGTGTCGGCGCCATGACCATCGCCGATGCCGATTCGGTGCAGGCTTCCAACCGGAACCGGCAACTGCTGGCCCTGGCTTCCACGGAAGGAAAGCGCAAGGCCCTTCTGATGGGGGAGCGGCTGCTCGACATCAATCCCCGGTTGAGGCTGAAAGTATTTGATGAATTCCTCCGGGACGAGCGGACCGACCAGATCCTCGAGACCCCTTTCGATTATGTGGTGGACGCCATTGACACCCTCAGCCCGAAAATCTTCCTGATCCGGCAGGCCGTGAGAAAGGGGTGGCCACTGGTCAGTTCCATGGGAGCGGGAGGCAAGCTGGATCCATCCAGGGTCATGGTGGCGGATTTTTCTGCCACCCATCATTGCAACCTGGCCCGCATGCTGAGGAAACGCCTGAAAAGACTTGGGGTGGCCGGCGGCTTCAAGGCGGTTTTTTCCAATGAGCTCGTGCAGCAGGATGCCTTTCTTGCCATACAGGACGAGCCCAACAAGAAAACCACCGTGGGCACCATCTCCTACATGCCAGCCATTTTCGGATGCCTCTGCGCTTCGGTGGTCGTAAGGGATCTCATCGGACTGGAGGGACTGACCCGGGAATAAGTCAGGGTGACCGCAGGGTGTGCATCCGATTTTTTTGTATTTTTAGTAGGACAATTACCAACACTTCATGTCCATGGAGAACATCCAAGTCATCGAACGCTTCGGGGAGCTGACCAAGGAGGAGCCGGTCAGCAGCCTGGGTGAAGACCTGATCATTCCGGGTACCATTGTGCTGGAGGCCATCTCGCCTTATTTCGGGTATTACAATGACGCGCCCATGGCCGATAAGGAGCCCTACCTGTTTTTTATCCTGGAGGAGTGCCACTCCATTTATGACATCGTCCGGGCCACCCAGGAGGTTCGCAAACAGGTGAATTTCGACTTTCAGGCCGATCTGGGAAGTTTGCAGTTGCAAAACAATACCCAGCCCGTGATCCGCATCAGGGATTGCGCGAAATATTGCCGCATCAGGCGGATTCAGCAATTGTTCGAGGCCGAAGGAATCCGGTCCAAAAGGGGCGGCAAAAAAACAGACAGGCAAATGGCCCTGATCCGCCTTCAAAAGTTTTTCTATCTGGAGGTCCTGGGTGACGGCCTTTTCCTGGATGCCACCGATCCGAACAAAGGGTATTTTGCCCTGCCACGATTTATGGACTGGCAGGGTTTTAAACACCTGACCACGGAGGCCAAATACGATACCAGCATCCTGTTTTTCGATGCGGCACAGGCCCTGTATTTTGAAAACAAGGCCATCGTGGACCTGGCAAGGGTCTATCGCGAACACCTCAGTGTGGAGAAACTCCGGGAAATCCGCGAGCGGTATTTAAAGGTACTGGGCTGAACCTGCCGAAAAGCCAATGACGGCAGGCAGGGCCGGAAGCACTTACCTAGCGCGTGATGTCATAGAAGCAGCGTTTGGGTGAATGCAGGGTGCCGGCCTCCTTCATTTTCTTGATGGCTTTTTCCACTTTTTTCTTGTCCAAACCTGCTTTTTCAGCCAACTCCCCGGGCCGCATTGCCTGCCCGGCCTCTTTGAATGTGTTGATGATCTTTTCCTGAATATCCATATCGCTCAGTAATTGGTGGTTTTATTTGTTTGATGGTTGAAAACCTATTCTCCAATGGGAACCTGTTCGCCCAGTTCGCCGGGTTGCCGGTTAAGCAGCATGTCCAAAAACACATTGGCTTTCGCAAACCACTCCCTGACCACCAGGCTGGGGTGGTTTCCCTGGTCCGCATCCCCTGCATTGAATGCCACGGCTTCCAGTCCATATTGTCTGGCAATGTAAACGGCCCGCTGATTGTGAAATCGTTGGGAAATAATGGTGAAGGACGTTTGTCCATAGATGCGGTGACAACGGATCACCGAGTCGAATGTACGCAGTCCGGCGAAGTCCAGGTGGATGATGCTGTCGGGGACCCCGAGCCTGACAAGCTCGCGCCGCATCTGCTCCGGTTCGTTGTACCACTGGGTCTGGTTGTCGCCACTGGCAATCAGATAATTTACCTTGCCCTCGTGGTAGAGCCTGGCCGCTGCTTCCATCCGTTTGTGAAAATAGGGGTTTGGGCCGCCTCCCTGCACCCGGTGAGACGTTCCCAGAACCAGTCCGACGGGGTTGTGGGGCACAAAGAGGAGGTCATCATAAAGATAACCGTCCGACGAGATGCGGATGATCTGGTTGGCAATCAGCAACACCAACAAGGGCAGCATCAGGGCGGCCACCGCCAGCCTTCCCAGCAGCACGGCGAGCCGGCCGATGGCATTCTTATGTTTCTTACGGGCCATATCCGGCGTAAAATTAAGAAAATCCGGCAAGCCTGAAACAAGCCATGGCGGGGAATCGACCCACCGGGGACCGCCTGTTAATGACACAGCCTGAAATTGTTTAACAGGTTCATTTCTACATATTTAAAATCTTTTTATTTTATGAGGTGGTACTATTGAAAATCAAGCCAATAGCCTTTGAATGCTAAAAAATCTTAAGCAGGATACCCCATTTTTTGATAAATAGTTTTAGTTTTGCCTCAAAACAGATAAAATTCTTAATTCATTCCCAAACCATCCGACAATGGCAAAGAGAGGAGATGTTGTCATCAACATAGAGAAATGCAAGGGCTGCGAGGTGTGCCTGGGTGCCTGTCCGCACCAGGTCCTGGCCCTGAGCAACGAAGTCAACAGCAAGGGATACCACTATACGGTCAGGGTCAACTCCGCATGCACGGGTTGCGCAAATTGTGCGGTGGTCTGTCCCGATGCGGTGA
This sequence comes from uncultured Bacteroidales bacterium, assembly GCA_964477035.1. Taxonomy (GTDB): domain Bacteria; phylum Bacteroidota; class Bacteroidia; order Bacteroidales; family UBA7960; genus SLSG01. Next base: position 375,895 of record CAYZCW010000002.1, on the reverse strand, counting down.
TTACCGTGTACCGGGAAAGGTAAATGGAGCAAGGAAAAAATGGAATTGAACTTCAACAGCATCAGGATATGAAGGAATTAAGATTAATGAAAGGCAATGAAGCCCTGGCTGAAGCCGCCATCAGGGCGGGTGCCGATGCCTATTTCGGCTATCCCATTACCCCGCAATCAGAGGTCATTGAGTACCTCATGCGGGAAAACCCGGCAGAACGGACCGGAATGGTCGTATTACAGGCAGAGAGTGAAGTGGCCGCCATCAACATGGTTTACGGGGCGGCCGGTTGCGGGAAACGGGCCATGACCTCCTCTTCCAGCCCGGGCATCAGCCTGAAACAGGAAGGCATTTCCTACATCGCCGGGGCAGAGCTCCCCTGCGTCATCGTCAACGTGGTGCGCGGCGGGCCGGGACTGGGGACCATCCAGCCTTCCCAGTCGGACTACTTTCAGGCAGTGAAAGGCGGCGGGCACGGAGATTACAAACTGATCGTGCTGGCGCCGGCCACCGTACAGGAAACCGTGGATTACGTTAAACTGGCCTTCGAGCTGGCCTTCAAATACCGCAACCCGGTCATGATCCTGTCGGATGGGATCATCGGGCAGATGATGGAGAAGGTGGAGCTGTTCGAACAACAACCCCGTCTGAGCGAGGAATTTGACTGGGCCACGGTGGGTAAAAAGCCCGGCCGTGACAGTGTGATCGTGACCTCCCTGCAGCTGCAAAGCGAGGAGCAGGAAAAGGTGAACCTCCGGCTGCAGGCCAAGTACCGTGTGATAGAAAAGAATGAGGTCCGCTTCGAAAGCCACTTTTGTGAGGATGCCGAATACCTGTTCGTGGCGTTCGGTTCGGCGGCCCGCATCAGCCGCAAGGCCATGGAGATGGCACGTGAAAAAGGCATCCGGGTCGGATTGCTTCGTCCCCAGACCCTTTACCCTTTCCCGGTGGATGAGATCCACCGCCTGGCCGGTCAGGTGAAAGGCATGCTGACGGTGGAAATGAACGCCGGGCAGATGGTGGAGGATGTGCGACTGGCCGTGAATGGCAAGACCCAGGTGGCTCATTTTGGCCGTTTCGGGGGCATGATCCCCAGCCCGGATGAGATCCTGAATGCGTTGCAACAAAAAATCATTGGAGGATAATTGATATGGCAGAAAACCTGATCACCCCCGAAAACCTGGTCTATAAAAAGACCGATGTGCTGACTGACCGCATCCTGCATTACTGTCCTGGCTGCGGGCACGGCACAGCCCACCGCATGCTGGCTGAGGCCATAGACGAACTGGGCATACAGGGAGACACCATCGGGGTGGCTCCCGTGGGTTGCTCCGTTTTGGCCTATTACTATTTCGATGTGGACATGACCGAGGCCGCCCACGGGCGTGCTCCCGCCGTGGCTACCGGCATCAAGAGGGTGATGCCCGAAAAATACGTATTCACCTACCAGGGCGACGGCGACCTGGCCGCCATCGGTACGGCAGAAACCATCCATGCCTGCAACCGGGGCGAGAACATATTGATCGTATTCATCAACAACGGCATCTACGGGATGACCGGGGGACAGATGGCCCCGACCACACTTCCCGGGATGAAAAGCTCCACCTCCCCCAGGGGAAGGGATGTGGCCACCATGGGCAACCCGTTAAAGATGACCGAACTGGTGGCCCAATTGCCCGGAACCTATTTTGTGACCCGGCAGTCGGTGCACACGCCGGGCAATGCCAGGAAAACCAAGAGGGCCCTGAAAAAGGCGTTGGAGTTCCAGAAGCTGGGCAAGGGCACCTGTTTTGTCGAGATCGTTTCCAATTGTCCTTCCGGCTGGAAAATGACCCCGGTGCAGTCCAACCAATGGATGGAGGAGCATATGTTCCCCTTCTATCCCCTTGGAGATATTAAAGTTCCCGAAGAATAAAAAACAGATACAACCATGACCGAAGAAATCATTATTGCCGGGTTTGGCGGGCAGGGCGTTTTGTCCATGGGACAGATCCTTTGTTACAGTGGCGTGATGCAGGAAAAGGAAGTCAGCTGGATGCCGTCTTACGGTCCCGAAATGCGCGGGGGAACGGCCAATTGTACGGTGATTGTCAGCGACAGGGAGATCAGTTCACCCGTGCTGACGGCCTTCGATACCGCCATCGTGCTCAACCAGCCTTCGATGGATAAATTCGAGGATGCCGTGAAACCGGGTGGGTTGCTGATCTATGAAGAGAACGGGATGACGCGCAAACCGCGGCGCACCGACGTCCACATCTGTTCGATTCCGGCCTATGACGAAAGTGTCCGGATGAACAACACCAAGGTGTTCAATATGATCGTGCTGGGAGGCTTCCTCAGGATCAAGCCCATCCTGGAACTCGATAACGTGATCAAAGGACTGAAGAAGGTGCTGCCGGAGCGGTACCACCAGCTGATCCCGCTGAATGAGCAGGCCATTCGCAAAGGCATGGAGATCATCAGGCAGGAGCACATCCTATAGGACCATCCATGATGGATAACCGGTGGGGTTTGTGGCCGGCACACGGCTGCAAACCCCATTTGTTTTATCTTTGTCCGGGACCGTCCCGGGCGACCAGGTCAGAACCGGTCCCAATCACCGACACCATGAGTACCATGAAGGCCATCCTGCCCCTGCAGCTGATCCATATAGACCGCAAAGGGTACCATCTGATGCTGAAGGTCCGCCTGAACGGATTGCATGCCAATGCGCTGCTGGATACAGGGGCCTCCCGGACCATCCTGGACCGCAACCGGGTTCATCATTATATGCAGGACCCCATGCTGACTCCTTACAACAAGTTTTTTTCCGGACTGGGAGCCGAAAAGCTGGAGACACTCTTCACCAGGGTGGAACGGATTGATTTCGGTCCGGTGGCCCTCAGTCAGGAGGAGTTGGTGGTAATCGATCTGGCCTCTATCAACCACTCCTACGCCTTGTTTGACCTGCCCCGGATTGACATGGTCCTGGGCTGTGACCTCCTGCTTAAAATGCGGGCCGTGATTGATTGCCTGAGCCGGCAGTTAATCGTAAACAATTAATAATGAGACGACAAAAAGGGGGTTGATTTTTTCCCATTCAAAAAAAAATCAACTAACTTTGCGGTCGTTTTCAAAAACTCCAACAATATGCAGAACAAAGGTTTGATACGTTTCTTTGCCATTGCATTTGCATTGGTATGTCTTTACCAGCTATCCTTCACCTATTTTGCCCGCAAGGTGGAGCGCGATGCGCGGGAATATGCACAGCAGGAACGGTTTGTCCAGCAGTCGAGGGACCTGGCCGGCGGCGATGACCTGCTTCAGGCCGCCATGCTCGATTCCATCCGTCGGGTGGAAGAGCGGTTTTATCTGGACTCCATGATGAACGTGCCGGTCTACAAGCTGGGTATCCGCAACTACACCTTCCGTGAGGTCAAGGAGCGGGAACTGAACCTGGGACTGGACCTTCGGGGCGGGATGAACGTGACCCTGGAGATTTCCGTACCGGAAATCGTCCGGGCCCTGGCTGGCTATACGACCGATCAAACCTTTCAGGCGGCCATGGACCGTGCCATCGAGATGCAGCGTACCAGCCGCGATGAGTTCGTCTCCCTTTTCGGGAGGGCGTTTGAGGAGGTGGATCCCGGCGCCAGCCTGGCCTACTTTTTCAGCACCCCGGAGATGCGCGACCGCATCACCGTAACCACCCCCAACGATGAAGTGCTCAGGGTGCTGCGGCAGGAGGTGAATGATGCCGTTGACCGTTCATTTCAGATCCTGCGCACACGCATCGACCGGTTCGGCGTGGCCCAGCCGAACATCCAGAAACTGTCCACCTCTGGCCGCATCCTGGTTGAACTGCCGGGCATCAAGGAGCCGGATCGCGTCCGGAGGCTGTTGCAGGGCACGGCCCGGCTGGAATTCTGGGAAACCTACGAGTTTTCCGAGATATACAACTATTTCTGGGAGGCCAACGACCGCCTGCGCGACATGCGTGCCGGAGACCAGCAGCCTGCCGGTGACGTGACGGAAGAGGCGGCGCCGGAGGAAAGTGCGCCGGAAGACGAACAGGCCTCCCTGGAAGAGCTTTTGGGAGAGACGGTGTCGGATACGACCGATGAACCCAGCCTGGCCGACCTGGTGGCAGGAGACCTGGACCTGGAGGATGACGCCCTGTTCGAAGACTTTGTGCGCGAGAACCCGCTGTTTGCCTACCTGACCCCTGCCTTTGTACAGGATGAGACAGGCAATATGTTCCCTGCACGCGGGCCCGTGATCGGTTATGCCGCCGTGCAGGACACCGCCCGGGTGATGGGCATGCTGCGCCAGCCCCAGGTGAGCAGCTTGTTCCCGCGCAACATGAAGCTGTTCTGGAACGTGAAGCCGGCCCGTGGCACCGACAACCTGCATGAGCTGGTCGCCATCCGGGAAACCACCCGCGACGGGCAGGCCCCCCTGACCGGAGCCGTGATCGTGGATGCCCGCCAGGACTTCAATCCCACAGGCCAGGTGGAGATCACCATGACCATGAACACCGAAGGGGCCAGGACCTGGCGCCGCATGACCGCCGACAACATCAACCGCTCCATTGCCATCGTGCTGGATGACTTTGTTTATTCATTTCCCACCGTACAGCAGGAGATTTCGGGCGGCCGTTCCCAGATCACCGGGCAGTTCACCGTCCAGGAAGCCCAGGACCTTGCCAACATCCTGCGTGCCGGTTCGCTTCCGGCACCGGCCAGGATCGTGGAGGAAGCCATCGTCGGACCCTCCCTGGGCCGTGAAGCCATCAACAGCGGCTTTTTGTCCTTTGCCCTGGCCTTCATTGTGGTCCTGATCTATATGGGCATTTATTACAGCCGGGCCGGGCTGGTTGCCGATGTGGCCCTGGTGGCCAACATCTTTTTCATCATGGGCGTGCTTGCCTCCCTGGGCGCGGTACTCACCCTTCCCGGGATCGCCGGGATCGTGCTCACCCTCGGGATGGCGGTGGACGCCAATGTGATCATTTACGAGAGGATCCTGGAAGAGTTGCGCGCAGGCAAGGGGCAGCGGCTGGCCATTGCCGACGGGTACAAGAATGCCTACTCGGCCATCGTCGACGGCAACGTCACCACCCTTCTGACGGGCATCGTGCTATACGTTTTCGGATCGGGTCCCGTCCAGGGATTCGCCACCACCCTGATCATCGGGATCATCTGCTCCCTGTTTACCGCGATCTTCCTTTCCAGGCTGATCTTCACCTTCTGGATGGACCGCAACATCGGCATCCATTTCGATACCAAGATCAGCAAGGATGTGCTTACCAAAGTGAATTTCGACTTCCTTGGCGTGCGCAAGAAGTTTTACATGATCTCCGCCGCCGTGATCATCCTGGGCGTCGGTTCCTTCTTCGTCCGGGGTCTCAGTTACGGGGTCGATTTCTCCGGGGGGCGCTCCTATGTGGTCAGGTTTGATCAGCCCGTGAATACGGTAGACATCCGCGCCGCCCTGATCGATGAGCTGGGTGAGGCCCCCGAGGTTAAGACCTTTGGCCCGACCAGCCAGGTGAAGATCACCACCAGTTTCATGATCGCGGACGATACCGCCGAGGCCGATTCCATTGCCGAGCGCCGGATCTATGAAGGCATCCTGGAGTTTTTCGATACCCCGCTCACCTATGCTGAATTCACATCCGACGAAGAAAAGGTCATCGGACGCCTCAGCTCCCAGAAGGTGGGACCCACCGTGGCGCGCGACATCAAAGTGGGTGCCGTCATCAGTGTGATTGTGGCCCTGTTCATTATTTTCTTCTACATTGCAGTCCGCTTCAAGCGCTGGGAGTTCGGGGTCGGCAGTTTAACCACCCTGGCCCATGACTCGATCATCGTATTCTCCCTTTATTCCCTGTTGCACAACATTGTGCCATGGACCATGGAGATCGACCAGGCCTTCATTGCGGCCATTCTGACCATCATCGGTTATTCCATCAACGATACGGTGATCATCTTCGACCGCATCCGTGAGAACCTGGGCTTATTCCCCAAGAGGGACCTGAAGACCAATATCAACACGGCCCTGAATGCCACCCTGTCGCGTACCTTCAATACTTCCGGTACGACCATTGCGGTGCTGCTCATCATCTTCCTTTTCGGAGGGGAAGTGATCCGGGGATTCGCCTTTGCCCTGATGGTGGGAATTGCCGTGGGAACGTATTCCTCCCTTTTCAATGCGGCTCCTGTGGCTTATGACCTGATGTTACGAAGGATCAAGAAGCACCATAAATAATCATTAAGCATCAAGGAATTTTCAGAGGCCGCCCGGGACTGTTCCAGGGCGGCCTCTGGTTTCAAAGATTGCCGGCCATGCCAGGAAAACCTTTCGAGCACAGCTACCGCATCCGCTATTACGAAACCGATCACAGGCAACGCCTCAAAGTGACCTCCCTGATGCGCTATTTTGAGGAGATGGCCCTGATGCAGAGTGAGGCCATGGGGGTTGGTTTCGGCTACTACAGGGAACATGGGGTCATTTGGATGCTGCACCAGTTCGACATCCGGCTGCACCGGCTTCCAGCCTATGGAGAAACCGTCCTGGTCCGGACCGTTCCCACCTCGGTCTACCGGTTCATGGGATTCAGGCAATACCTGGTGTTTGGCCAAACAGGGGAGGAGCTGATCACGGCCGGTTCCTCCTGGTTGCACGTGAATACCGTCAGCAAGCGGCCCGTCCGGGTGGGTGACGACATGAAACGGGCCTATGGACATTGGGGCGAGCCTGAGGCCAGGCCCGGGATGGAGGACGTTCCCCCGCTGGTGCATGCAGACCATGCCACGGAATTCCGGGTCCGGCAGTCGGACATCGACGTGAACCGGCACGTCAACAATGTGCAGTACGTGGAATGGGCCCTGGAAGCCCTGCCTCAGAAAGTGACCGAAGGGTTCAGGCTGGGCCGGCTGCAGGTTGCCTTCAGGAAGGAAACCCTTTACGGGGAAAGCATCCAGACCCTCGCACAGGTGCAGTCCCATGAGGGCGGCCTGGTGGTTGTGCATGCCATCCGGGTTGCCGACGGACAGGATAAATGCACCCTGCGGTCGGAATGGGTCAGTGAATGAACGTCATGATCGTGACGAAAATGCCCCACAGGCCGATGCCGTTGATGAACACGATCTCTGCCAGACCATTCAGCCCCCTGGCAATGATGGAGGCCAGGGTAAGCAGGATGACCATCCCGACAATGACCATTCCGCTGATGCCCAATATGGGTTGATCCGCAAGTATGGCCGCCTGAAAGGCGATGATCAGGGTGGGGATGGTCAGGAACACCAATACGGCCAAAAGGTTGTGGATTACCCTGAGCAAGCTTTGCCCGAAATGCCGGAAACTGAGAGGATGGATGTTGTGGGGGACAAACGCCAGCAAGGCAAGGCTGGCGAAACTGTAGTCCATATACCGCATATACCCTGTGAACTCCCCGAGGTCATAAAACACCGACAGCAGCCAGAAGAAGCCGTAATTGATCAAAGCCATTGCAAACAACAACCGTTTGTAGGCCCTGCGGTATCTCTTCCCGTATAATTCCTTATTGCTTAAGAAGCTGAGCGTGAATTTTTCAAGGTCGATGTCCACATGCCGGATCCCCTTGCGTATGGTATAGGGCAGCAAGCCGGCATACAGGAATCCCGTCAGCAGGATCCCCAGTTTGATCCAGATCATCTCAAACATAAAGCTTCTCGTCGGATGGGACCCAAAAATAACCATTCTGCCCGGATTGATCAAGGCTTTCTCTGCCTGGCCTTTGTTAAAGACATAAAAAATGTTTAATAAATTTCAAATAACGTTAAACAATATGGAATCATTTGATGTTGTATGGGGGTATCAACCAAAACCATATTGCTATGAGACTTTTTACACGAACCTACGGACAGATTGTCCTTTCTTTCAAGCCGCTGCAGTTTGCACTGCTTATTTTGCTTGCGGTGGCCATTCCAAAACAACCTTTTGCATCCATCCAGGGTGATCCTTCCACTACGGTGGTGGACATCATCGTGGGCAGCGAGGTGCACACGACCCTGGCTGCCGCGG
>CAYZCW010000002.1:231515-367758 GCA_964477035.1 uncultured Bacteroidales bacterium | reverse complement strand
GTCTGGTGGAGGCGCTGCAGGGGGAAGGTCCCTTTACGGTATTTGCCCCGACGGACGCCGCCTTTGAGCTTCTTCCCGAAGGCACGGTGGAGGCGCTTCTGGAAGACCCGCAGGGTCTGTTAACGGACATTCTGCTCTACCACGTGGTGGGAGCCCAGGCCCTGTCGACCGATCTGAGCGACGGGATGGCCATCACCACCCTGAACGGGGAAGAGGTGACGGTGAGCATCACCGAAGAGGGTGTGTTCATCAACGGGGCGCAGGTCATCCTGCCGGACCTTATGGCCGGCAACGGGGTGGTCCACGTGATCGACGCGGTGCTGATCCCCACCGGGGATGAGACCCCGGAGACGGTGGTGGACATCATCGTGGGCAGTGAGGTGCACACGACCCTGGCTGCCGCGGTAACCGCCGCCGGTCTGGTGGAGGCGCTGCAGGGGGAAGGTCCCTTTACGGTATTTGCCCCGACGGACGCCGCCTTTGAGCTTCTTCCCGAAGGCACGGTGGAGGCGCTTCTGGAAGACCCGCAGGGTCTGTTAACGGACATTCTGCTCTACCACGTGGTGGGAGCCCAGGCCCTGTCGACCGATCTGAGCGACGGGATGGCCATCACCACCCTGAACGGGGAAGAGGTGACGGTGAGCATCACCGAAGAGGGTGTGTTCATCAACGGGGCGCAGGTCATCCTGCCGGACCTTATGGCCGGCAACGGGGTGGTCCACGTGATCGACGCGGTGCTGATCCCCACGGAAGATCCGACGACCAACGTCTTTGAGCCTGTGGCAGGATCCGGCCTGTTTGTCAATGTCTATCCGAACCCTGCCCAGAATTTCTTCCAGGTGGCTTTCGACATGCGAAACGCCGGACAGGTTCAGATGGAGGTGATTTCCATGATCGGCACCCGCATGGCGTACCGTGATATGGGTGTCCTGCCCGCCGGCTCCCATGTATATTCCTCTTCTGTGGACGGCCTTTTCCCGGGCCTGTACTTTGTGGTGATACAATCCGGGAACGAGCGGCAGGTGACCCGCCTGCAGGTCGTGAACTAAGCAGACGACGACTGATTGTCCGGATGGATAAATCCGGGGCAGCGGCAAGGACAGTTTGGTCTCTTTCCGCTGCCCCTTTATTTATTTTGACCGGGCATCCTGAAAGGCGGTGGCAAATTTGATCACATGCACCCCTCCCGGGAAATGGGGGTGCCCGGTCCTGCCGGTTCCCACCACATGGAAATTTTCGTTCAGGATGTTTCGGCGATGCCCCCGGCCGGGTACCCCGTCGTTGATCAGCAGGCCCAGCACGGCCTCATGGGCCGAAGGATTGTTATAGGCCAGGTTTTCGGCCAGTTGTCCCCGCCAGCGGCCTTCCCGCTCCGCCCGGCCGCGCAGGCCGCCCTGCCCTTCATGTCCCGTTTCACCCGTGCGCTCCTGGTGCAGGGCGTGGCTTTTCGCGGCACGGCTCAGGCCTTCCGAGGGCCTGAGCAGGGGCAGGGGAGAGGCTGCCTTCAGCTCCCGGTACAGTTCCCTGGCGGGAGCCACCCCCTCCTGCGTGAGGACGGGATGTTTCCTCCCGGGAAAATGGTACTCCCTTCCCCGGTAGTAGGCGATGGCGGGCGCCACAAAATCATCGGCATACCTGGCCGGGTCGTGTCTGACCAGGTTCATGGCCAGGATCAGGTTCTTTTCCTCGTCGGACAAGTACGTGGCTTCCGCTGCGGTGTTCAGCTGTCCGGACGGCCAGCCTGCCTCCTGCAGCAAAGCCGCATAGGCTGCGTTGGCAATGGGCCCGGACGGGATGAGGGGCTGGCTCCCGCTGCCCGCATGGGCGGGCAGGACCAGCATGCCGAGGGCCAGGTTCAGCAGCCTGAAAAATGTGTTGGTCTTCATGGATGTTTGAGGAAAGGAGTCGTAAGGCACCCGTTTTCTATGGAACGCAGCGGCTGCCGGATTGTTGTAAACCCTGGCGGGGACTCCCGTCAGAGGGGCTTGTACCCGCTGATGGTGATGGAAAAAATGCCTGCATCTGCCTGTTGAAATGCCTGCACCCGGTTTTTGTCCAGATGTTTCTCCAGGATGCCCTCGGGGACTTCGATCTTGCGGATTTTGTGCACGGTGGCATGTACGAAACCTGTATCCTCTATCAGTTGCAGGTAGCCCTCCTTTTCCGTGGCCCCCCCCACGCATCCCGCATACAAGGCCGCATCCTGCCGGAGTGCTTCGGGAAATGCGCCCTGTTGCACCACATCAGAGATGCAAAAATGCCCTCCCGGCTTCAATACCCGGAAAATTTCTGCAAAGGCCCTGGCCTTGTCGGGGACCAGGTTGATCACGCAATTGGACAGCACCACATCGAAGGCATTGCGAGGGAAGGGCATGGCCTCTATATCCCCTTCCACGAAGAACACATTGCCGTACCCCATTTTTTTTGCATTGTTTCTTGCTTTTGCCAGCATGATGGGCGAGAAGTCCAGGCCGGCAACCCGTCCCGATGCCCCGACCAGGGTCCTTGCCACAAAACAGTCGTTGCCCGCACCGGAACCCAGGTCCAGCACGTGATGCCCCGGAAGGATCCCGGCGTATTCTGTCGGAATGCCACATCCCAGTGCAAGGTCTGCCTCCTTCAGGTAGCCTTCCAAATCCTCATAAGGTTCTCCCACCATGGAGATTCCCTCCCCGCAGCAGCCTGCTTCCGGTGAGCAACAGCCTCCGGAGGATCCGGCCAGGGTGGAGCGTGCCGCGATCCCGTCGTATTTTTCTTTCACGAGTTGCTTGATGTCTTTTTGTGTTTTCATGGTTTGCATTGAATAAGTGACACAAGGGAAAATCTGTGGCAAAATTAAAGGATGTTTTCTATTATGACGTAAATATACGTCATATTTTTTTGTTTTTCTGTTTCCGGGCCCATTGGACTATTTCCCTTACTTTTATGCCAACAATCCTTATACGTCATGCATTCCTTGTTCCTTCCTTACCCCATGGGCCCCCTCTGCCTGAAAAACCGCATCGTCATGGCGCCCTTAACCAGGCGGCGGGCTGAGAATGGGGATCTTGCCCCGAACGAACTGATGGCCACTTATTATGCACAAAGGGCCACCGCCGGGCTGATCGTGTCGGAAGGCAGCCAGATCTCCCCCCTGGCCTATGGCTATACCGGCTCTCCAGGCTGTTACAGCCCCGAACAGGTGGAAGGCTGGAAGCGGGTGACCACCCGCCTGCATGAGGCGGGTGGGATTATTTTCCTCCAGCTGTGGCATGTGGGTCCCTTTTCCCACCCCCTGCTCCAGCCGGATGGCCGTCCGCCGGTGTCAGCCTCGCCCGTGAAACCAACCGGAGAGGTCCTGACCCCCCGGGGACGCCTTCCTTACGAGACGGCCCGTGAAATAACACCCGAGGAGATTCGGCGGACGGTGCAGGATTTCGCCCGGGCCACCCGCCTTGCGATGGAGGCCGGATTCGACGGCGTGGAAGTGCATGCCGCCCATGCCTACCTGATCGACCAGTTTTTGATGGGCGGCACAAACCGGAGGACGGATGACTACGGGGGCAGTGTGGAGAACAGGGCGCGCTTTTTGTACGAGGTGGTGGATGCCGTCCTGAGGGAAGCTCCGGCCCGCCGCGTGGGCATCCGCCTGTCGCCAAAGCCATTCAAGGAAGGCATGGACGATCCGGATCCACGGGCCATCTATGGCTATGTGGTGGAGCAGCTCAGTGGCATGAATCTGGCCTACCTTCACCTGAGTGAAAAAATGGAGCCGGAGGAGCGCCTCAGCCGGCCCGGAAAGAGCATCGTGCCTGAATACAGGCGGTTGTATCGCGGGACGCTCATTTCCTGCGGGGGACATTCTCTGGAAAGCGCCCGGGACATGATCGACCGGGGCGAGGCCGATCTGATCGCCTTCGGCAAGCCTTTTATCTCCAATCCCCGCCTCGCGGAATTGCTGAAGGAGGAGCACCCATTGGCACCCTGGGACAAGGACACCTTCTACCATGGCGGAGCCCGTGGCTATACCGATTACCCCTAATCCAATCCATTCATCCTTTACCTTTTATGCCATGATTCGTAAATCCTTGTTTCTTATTGCATCGGTTCTGATGCTGGCCTCCCATGCAGGCCTGGGGACCGAAAGTGTCCGCTTCATGACCGATCCCAGCCTGTCTCCAAACGGGCAGACCATCGTATTCAGCTATGAGAACGACCTGTGGACGGTCCCGGTCAGCGGGGGGGCGGCCTCCCGCATCACGGCCCTGGACGGGCAGGAGTCGTTGCCCCGCTATTCCCCCGACGGACGCTGGATTGCCTTCAGCAGCAGCCTGGACGGAAACACGAATGTGTTTGTGATGCCGGCAGGGGGCGGGGAGATCCGTCAGCTCACCTTCCATCAGTCCGCCGACCTGGTGGACAGCTGGTCCTGGGACAGCCGGCATATCTATTTTCACTCCGACCGCTATAACCTGACGTCTGCTTACCGGGTTCCCCTGGATGGGGGGACACCCGAAAGGATTTTCGGTCATTATATGAACATACCCCACCACCTGGTGGAGCATCCGGTCACCGGTGCCTTCCTGTTCACCGAATCCTGGGAGAGTTTGCGTTTTGCCCACCGCAAACGTTATGTGGGCGCCCACCGGCCTGATTTGCTGGAGTATGACCTGGGTACGGGCGGATTCCGTCAGCTGACCGACTACGAGGGAAAGGATCTCTGGCCCACGATCGACCGCACGGGGCAACTGTATTTCGCATCCGACGAAAATACGGGAGAATACAACCTGTTCACCTTTCGTGATGGCGAAAAAACGCCCCTGACCCGGTTTGACACCTCCATCGGCAGGCCCCAGGTGAGTGCCGACGGAAGCCGGGTTGTGTTTGAACGGGATTACCGGCTGATGGTCTATGAGGTGGGCAGCGGGGAGACATACAGTCCCGAGGTCCGGCTGGCATGGAAGAACACACTTCCCCTGGAGCAGGGTTTTGAGGTCAAAAGCAATATCACTTCCTTCGATGTGTCGCCCGACAAGAAAAAGATGGCTTTTGTTTCCAGGGGGGAGCTGTTTGTGTCGGATGCCGATGGCAAGTTCATCCGGCAGCTTCCAACCAATCCCCGGGAACGGGTCACCGAAGTGGTGTGGGCGGCGGACAACAGGACCCTGTTCTTCCTGCAGACCGTGGATGGCTGGGCCAGGCTGTTCACCATCCAGGCCGATGGAAGCGGGACGGAGAAACAGCTTGAGCAGGGGGCGGAAACAAGCCGCCTGCTGACCCTTAATATGGATCGCAGCAAGGGGGTGTATCTGAGCGGGCGCAACAAGGTGATGTTGTGCGACATGGAAACTCAAAGTATAAGGACCCTCGCCACGGAAGAGTTATGGGGGTTTCAGAACTCGGTTCCCCGTTTCTCGCCGGATGGACAGAAGGTGGTATTTACAGCATTCCGCAATTTTGAACAGAACCTGATCGTGCACGACCTCCAGACCGGGGAGACGTTTGCCCTGACCGACACCGGGGTGTCGGAGCGCACCCCGTTCTGGTCGCCCTGCGGAAAATACCTGTATTTTGCCAGCGACAGGCAGCAGCCCAACTACCCCAGGGGGAACACGGACGACCGGATTTACCGCATTCCCCTTACCCGCTTTGCCGGTCCCTTCCGGGCCGATAAATTCGATGAGCTATTTGCCGATTCAAACGGGAAGGACAGCCTGCCTCCCCAGGTGCGCATCGACATGGATGGCATCGGGGAGCGTTGGGAACAGGTGCGCATCTCCGGGGTGGGCAGGCAATGGGCGCCCCAGGTTTTCCGCATCAAGGGAGAGGATATTCTGTTCTTTGTTTCCAATCACGACAAAGGAGACTGGGCGCTATGGAAGCTGGAACAGAAGCCATTTGAGAACAACCGGCCCGTCCGCATAGAGGGGGCCTCAGCCGGCATGGGTGCCCAGGTCGTGCAGGCCGGGGACGAGCTGTTCGTGCTTGCAGGAGGCAACATCCAAAAGATCAACCTGGGCAGCAACCGCATGGAAGCCATTGACATCTCACACAGGTTCTCCCGAAACCTGGATAATGAGTTTTCCCAGATATTCTTTGAAACCTGGGCAGCCCTGGATGAGAACTTTTACGATGATGGTTTTCATGGACTCGACTGGGGTGCGATGCGCGACCGCTATGCGGCCTGCCTTCCGTTTGTCCGGAACCGGGAACACCTGAGGCGCCTGACCAATGACATGCTCGGGGAGTTGAATTCCTCCCATATGGGTTTTTCCAGCTCGGGGGATGAAGAGAAGCCATTCTATTCGGCAGCCACAGCGGAAACCGGCATTTTGTTCGAGGAGGGGGATCCCTTCCGTGTGAAAAGCATCATTCCCCTGAGCAACCTGGATCTGAGTGACCCCCCTGTCAGGCCGGGGGATGTCCTGATCTCGGTCAACGGCAGGCTGGCGGTGGAAGGGGAAAACCGCAACCGCCTTTTCTACTTTGCAGACCGTCCCACAGAGCTGAGCCTGGAATTCCGCAGGGGAGGGGATGCCTTCACCGTGCGCATGCAGCCGCATCATCCTCAGCAGGTCAACAACCTGCTTTATGATGAATGGATCGCCGGCAACCGTCTTTATGTGGAGGAACAAACCGGTGGCAAGGTGGCCTATGTGTTCATGAAGGACATGGGTGCCGGCTCCCTGGACCAGTTTCTGATCGACATGACCACCCATGCCCGGGATAAAGAGGCGCTCATCCTGGATATCCGTTTCAACCGGGGCGGGAATGTGCACGATGATGTCCTGCAGTTTTTGTCCCAGCGGCCCTATATGACCTGGAAATACCGTGGCGGAAAGATGTCGCCTCAGCCCAACTTTTCGCCCGCCGGCAATCCGATGGTGCTGTTGATCAACGAAAGAAGCCTGAGTGATGCCGAGATGACGGCCGAAGGCTTTAAACGCCTCGGGCTGGGACCGGTCGTGGGAACCGAAACCTACCGCTGGATCATTTTTACCTCCGGCAAGTCGATGGTCGACGGGTCATTCTGCCGGTTGCCGGCCTGGGGTTGCTATACCCTGGACGGGGACAACCTGGAGTTCACGGGCGTGGCCCCGGACATCCCGGTGCATAATTCCTTTGAGGACCGGCTGCTGGGAAGGGATCCCCAGCTGGACCGCGCCATCCGTGAGGTCATGCCTTAAGGAAGGGAAGCGCCTCAGCGGCCGGAACGGGGAAATTCGACCACCTCCAGGTCGCTGATCCGCGCCCGGTCGATGACGAAACGAACCAGGGTGATCACCCGGTGGAAGCCCGAACGCCCTGCCGCGCCCGGGTTGATGTGCAAAAACCGGTACCGGGTGTCATACTGTACCTTCAGAATATGTGAATGCCCGCAGATGAACAGGCCCGGCGGTTCTGGCTGTAAGAGGGCCCTGCAGGCCGGGGGGTAATTGCCCGGGTAGCCCCCGATATGGGTCATCAGCACATCCATTTCCCCGCACCGGAACCTCAGTTGCCGGGGAAAGACCTGCCGGATGTCCTGTCCGTCGATGTTCCCGTACACCCCCCTGAGGGGCTTAATGTCCCGGAGTTTATCGGCCACTTCCAGGCTGCCGAAGTCCCCGGCATGCCAAATCTCATCCACCCCGCCGAAGATCCTGGGAATGTCCGGATGCACGTATCCGTGTGTGTCCGATAAGAGTCCGATTCGCCGCATGATGCCTTACAAATGTAACCAATTCCCCCTTGACGCGCCCGTCCTTTCCCAACGGGCCGCCCCCTGCGGAAGGAAATTCATTCCAAACATTTTATTAATTCACAATTTGTTTATATTTTTCGCCATGATTTAAGGCCAAAACGGGGGCTTTCCCTTAAATTTGTGTGATTACGGCCCAACCGCCCCTTAACTTACCAATATGGACCAGGTACAAATTCTTGATAAACGATTCTCCAAGAGCATTTCCTTCGAAGTCATAGAGGAGGCAGTGCTGAAAATTGCCCGGTCCATCGAAGCCGACCTTGAAGGATCCGTGCCCCTGTTCCTCTGCGTGCTCAATGGTTCCTTTATGTTCGCAGGGGATCTGTTCAAGGCATTCAGGAATCCCTGTGAGATCAGCTTCATCAAGCTGGCGTCCTACAGCGGCACCACCACCACCGAGGAGGTCAAAACCGTCATCGGACTCCATGAGGACATCCGGGACCGGGATGTGGTCATCCTGGAGGACATCATCGATTCAGGCATCACCATACAGCACCTGCTCGACGATTTGAAAACATATGGCCCCAGGTCACTGCGCATTGCCACCCTGCTGCTGAAACCAAAGGCCCTTCGGATGCCCCTCCGGCCCGATTACGTGGGACTGGAAATTCCCAACGATTTCATCGTCGGATACGGCCTCGACTACAACGGCCATGGACGCAACCTGAAAGACATCTATAAGATCACGGAATAAACCAGTCAAGTTTCACGCAGTCCCGGTAAGGGGCAAAAAATAGTGCAGACATGCTGAACCTGATTATTTTCGGCCCCCCCGGTTCCGGGAAAGGAACGCAATCGGCCAAAATCGTGGAAAAATACCACCTGACCCACATCTCAACCGGCGACCTGCTGCGCGAGGAAATGGAAAAGCAGACGCCCCTGGGCATGGAGGTCAAAGAATTCATTGACAAGGGCATGCTGGTACCCGACGACATCGTGATCCGGGAACTGGAGCAGGTGGCCATGCAGCACATGGACGGGGAGGGGTTCATTTTTGACGGGTTTCCGCGCACGATCATACAGGCCCAGATGCTGGATGACATGATGGGTGAGCGGGGCATTCCCATCAACCTGGTAATCTCGGTCGATGTGGCCGAGCAGGAGTTGTTCAAGCGCCTGATGGGAAGGGCGGAAGACTCCGGGCGTTCAGACGACAACGAAGACATCATCTGGAAGCGGATCGAGGTCTACAAACAACAGACCCTGCCCCTGATGGCCTATTACCAGAACCAGCACAAGTTTGTGTCCATCAATGGCATGGATCCCGTCGACAAGGTGTTTGAGAAAATAACCCTGGCCATTGACACCTTCCTGGACAATAAAGAGGTGATGTCCCGGATTCACTAGGCAAATCCATGAATGCCAACTTTATAGACTATGTTAAGGTGTTTTGCCGCTCCGGCAAAGGCGGGGCGGGCTCGGCCCACCTGAGGCGGGAGAAGTATGTCCCCAAGGGCGGTCCCGACGGAGGGGATGGCGGACGTGGCGGGCATGTGCTGGTGCAGGGAAACCGGAATCTGTGGACCCTTCTCCACCTGCGGTACACACGGCATGTCATTGCCGGTGCCGGGGAGTCAGGGGGGCGGCAGCAGAGCACGGGGGCCGGCGGCAGGGATGCCCTGATCGAGGTGCCGCTGGGAACCGTCATGAAGGATGCGGAAACCGGGGCGATGATTGCCGAGATTACCCGGGACGGGCAGCAGCACATCCTGGCCCGGGGCGGAAGGGGCGGTCTTGGCAATACCCATTTCAAGTCCAGCACCCGGCAGACTCCCCGCTATGCCCAGCCGGGCGAACCCGGAGAGGAGCTGCAGGTGATTTTTGAATTGAAGGTGCTGGCCGATGTGGGCCTGGTCGGTTTCCCCAACGCGGGCAAATCCACCCTTCTTTCGGTGGTGTCTGCTGCCAAACCGGAGATTGCCGACTATCCATTCACCACCCTGGTGCCCAACCTGGGCATGGTCGCCTACCGGGACAACCAGTCCTTCGTCATGGCAGACATTCCCGGCATCATAGAGGGAGCCCATCAGGGGCGGGGTCTTGGGCACCGTTTTTTACGCCATATCGAGCGCAATGCCATGCTGTTGCTGATGATTCCCGCAGACAGCGGGGACATCGCCGCTGAGCTCGGCATCCTGCTGGACGAGTTGAGGCTCTATAATCCTGAGTTGCTGGACAAAAAACGCCTGCTGGCCATCAGCAAATGCGATCTGCTGGATGAAGAGGCCCGGCAGGCACTGGAGATTACATTGCACAGCCTGCCGGGGAACCCTCAGTGGGTCATGATCTCCGCGCACAGCACACAAGGGATATCCCGCTTAAAGGACTTGCTGTGGCAAGGCATGAATGAGGGAGGGGCCCATGATTGAATGGCTGATTGAACTGGACAGGGAACTGTTTCTGTTCCTGAACGGCCTTCACACTGCCTGGCTGGATCCGGTCATGTACCACATCAGCCAGAAGCTGACCTGGCTGCCGCTTTACGCCTTGCTGCTTTTTATGGTCTGGCGCCGCTCAGGCTGGAAGGGCCTCCTTTATTTTGCTGTCCTGGTGGGCATTTTGGTTTTGCTGACCGACCAGGGGTCGGTCTTCCTGAAAAAGTCGGTCATGCGGCCGCGTCCCTGCCATGAACCGGCCCTCCAGGGCCTGGTCCACCTGGTCAGGGACCACTGCGGGGGGCGTTTTGGATTTGTCTCTTCCCATGCCGCCAACACGTTCGGACTGGCTGTGTATGCCATCGGGGTGCTGCGCAACAGGTTCCCGGTCATGACCCCTGTCATGCTTGCCTATGCCACCTTGAATGCCTACAGCCGGATTTATCTGGGGGTGCATTACCCGGGGGATGTCCTCTTTGGCGCCCTGCTCGGGGCAGTGGCCGGATGGGGGGTGCTGCTCGTCTGGAGGAGGCTGGCAGCCAGGTCAGTAACCTGATTCCTTGGCTTCGATCTTTTCAGGATCTAACTTAAAAATGCAGACATTGTTCACTGCCGGGGCATTGTAGGGGAAGTCCCTGCCGGCATACTTGCGCATGAAGACATTCAGTACTTTCTCCTTCTCCTGGTAATCCGTGATGAAATCGACCTTGCCAAAGGCCAGGACGCTCCTGTATTTCATCCCGTAACTGCAGGCCACGGTGTCGTGCCGGTGAAACAGCTGATGGTCGGTGCTGAAAGCAATACACACGTTCGGGTTTTTTTCCAGGATGCCGATCTTTCTTCCTTCAGGGGCGGAATGCAGGTAGATGATTCCGTCTTCGAAACCAAAATTAAAGGGGAGGACATAGGGCTTCCCCTGCTCATCCACCATGCCGAGGTAACATGCCTCGCATTTGTCAATGATCTTTCGGATCACTTCCGGATCCCTGCTCATCCTGTTTGCCATGGGAGGTTCTTTTTACAAACATACGTATTTTGGCTGAAGCCAGCCTGTCCGACAAAAAAAATGAGGCAGGGGCATGATGAAACTAAAAATATAGTTATATTTGCCGGCAAAGTCTCTGTTTTCTGATCCGTCAAACGCCATTCATTTCATGAAAGAACTTACCAGGGCTGAAGAAGAGGTGATGCAGATTCTGTGGACTATCAAGGCGGGATTTGCGAAGGATATCCGCGCCCGTTTCAAGGATCCGAAGCCGGCCATCACCACCGTGTCGACCATACTGCGGATCCTGCAGGACAAGGGGTTTGTCGGGTACAAGGCCTTCGGCAAGGCCCATCAATACCACCCCCTGGTGGAGAAGCCCACTTACACCCGTTTGATGATGAAGGGCATTCTCCTGAAATATTTCGGCAATTCCCTCCGGCAGATGGTATCCTTTTTTTCCCAGGAGAAGGGGCTGACGTTGTCTGAGCTGGAGGAGCTGAAAAAGATCCTGGATGAGGAAATCCGCAAACAATCCGACCATTAAACCGCTGTCATGATGAAGCAAGTTGCCCTTCCCTGCCGGACATCCTGTTTTCCCGGGATCCGGCAGCCATGGTTCCTGGCAATGCCCCTCCTTTTGCTGATGGTTGCCTGTGGGGGGGGCACACCGGGCGGGGCTGGCGGGGAAGGAAATCCCCCTGCTGCCCATGAAAGGGACTCCGTGTACCTGGTGGCCGCCGTGCCGCCGGCATTCCCGGGCGGAGAGCCTGCCAGGGTCCGCTATATGCAGGAAAGCCTGCGTTATCCCGCCAGTGCAAAGGAAGACGCGGTTTACGGCACGGTTTATGCCAGCTTCGTGGTCCGGCGCGATGGCCGCATCACCGACGCGGAAGTACTCCGGGGGGTGCGGGAAGACCTGGACCGGGAAGTCCTGCGGGTGCTGTCCGGCATGCCCTCCTGGGAACCGGCGCGGAATGAAGGGGGTGAGGCTGTCAGCATGCGGTTCAATCTGCCGGTTCGTTTCAGCCTGCTTGATGAAGCCCCTGTTGCGGGTCTTGCCCCGTCCCGGGAAGGCATCACCCTGGTCATGGTGGGGGAGGAGCGGTTTGAATGGCCCGAGGGCCGGGCCACCAGGCTGGAAGATCTGGTTCCCTCCGGTGAGATTGAATCCGTCACGGTGTTGCAGGGTGAAGAAGCCCTGCTGGAATTTGGGTACGAATCCGTCATCCTGATTGAGCGCAAATCAGAGCCGCGCCAGTAGCTGGGAGAAAATGATCATGAGGACCAGGGCGATGGGGTAGACCGAGGCATAGGCCACCGAGGCGGCATCGGTGCCGGTGCGTGAATCGGCTGCAGCCAGGCCGGGGGTGCTGGTCATGCTGCCGGCAATCACCCCGAGGAGGGTGGGGAAGTTCACGCGCAGCAAAAAATGTCCGACCATGGCCGCCACCACCATGGGAATGATCGTGATGGCCATCCCAACCCACAGCAGCTTCCATCCGTATTCCGAAAAAGTCTCCGACAGCTCTGCCCCGGCCTGCGTCCCCACCGAAGCCAGGAACATCAGCAGCCCCAGTTTCCGGAGCAATTGGTTGCCACTTCCCGACATGGACCAGATGATGGGTCCCGTTTTGCCCAGCTTGCTCAGCAGGATGGCTGCCAGGAGAACCCCTCCCGTGAGTCCGAGGGAGAATTCAAACAATCCAAAGAATGGCAGGCTGATCCGCCCCAGCAGAACCCCGATGAGGATGCCCAGGCTGATGGGCAAAAAATCGGTTTCCTTCAGCCGCTTTTCGTCATTGCCCAGCAATTTCATGACGCGCCGCATGTTTTCCTTTTCACAGGCCAGCAGCACCTTGTCTCCGAAACGCAGGGTGCTGCTTCCATTCGGACTCAGGTCGATGCCACTGCGGCGTATCCGGGTGATGGTGGCGCCATACAGCATGGACAGGTTGAGGGACTGCAGGCTTTTGCTGATGACCTTCTTGGAGGTGACCAGGACCCAGTTGACTTCATAGGGTCCTGCCAGGGGTGTCTCCTCATCCGTTTCCCGTCCGATCATCAGTCCGGACTTGTGGAGGGCCTCTCTGGTGCCGACAACGCGGACCACATCGTTCAGGTAAAGGCGGGTGTCGGCATCGGGGGTGATGGCCAGGTCTCCGTGCCGCACCCGGGAAATGGCCGCACCGGTCATGCTTCTGAATGCCAGTTCCCGGACGCTCCTGCCGTGGAGGTTTTTGTTCTCGACCACGAAATGCCGGCTTATCAGCTCCGGGTACTCCTCTTTGATGGCTTCCAGGTATTGGCTGTCCGCTTCCTGCATCCGGATGCGGAACAGCACGGGCAGCCAGTGAATGATCAGGATGGCCAGTACGGCCCCGGCGGGATAGGCAACTCCGTAGCCGATGGATGCCAGGGGCGAGCCCGTGCTGTCGATGGCGGCTGCCAATCCCGGGGTGCTGGTCAGTGCCCCGTTGAACAGTCCCACGGCCAGGATGGAATCGATGTCCAAAGCCTTTCCCAGAGCCAGGGCCAATGCGGCCGCCGTACCGACCAGTACCACGCAGAGGACAAGCAGCTGCCTGCCGAATTTATGAAACGCATCGAAAAAGCCAGGCCCTGCCTGTATGCCGACGGTAAAAATAAAAAAGAGCAGCCCGATGGTCTGAAAGGAGGTTGGGACAAGGTATCCCGCGTGGCCCAGGAAAAGGGCCACAAAGATCACGGCCGAGATATCCAGGGAAAACCCTTTGAAGCGGACCGATCCCAGAATGATCCCCAGGCTGATGATCAAAAACAGAACGACGTACCCCTCCCTGATGATTTCGGTCATGAATGAACAATTACCTGATATTCCGCGTTCTAAAAGTTTTAATATATTAACTTTGCCCCCGGTGCTGCGGCCCGGTTTTTGCAGCAAAGTTAATGCTTACGGGCATTGTCCCGGCTTTGAAACCTGATTTTTTCCGACAGACCCATGTTCTGGACCCTTTTTTTTGTGTTGCTCTGTTATTTGCTCGCAGACATCTATGGCTATCGTGGCATGCGCAAGCTGTTTTCCCACGGCCGCCTGTCCCCTCTGAAAAACTTTGTACTTAAAACATACTGGCTGGCAGACTTCCTCCTGGTAATCTTCCTTGCCGGATGGGTGATCCATATCCGGACGGGGCAGTTGGAGGCCTATGTGCAGTACCGTAAGTTTTTTTTCGTGTTTGCCGCCTTTTTGTTCGTGTTTGTGCCCAAACTGAGCTTTGCCCTCTTTGTCCTTCTGTACGACGTAAAACGCATACTTCTGAAACAGTCCGGCAGGGTTTTTCCCAGCCAGTCGCGCTCCCGGTCGGTGATGATGAGATGGCGGCGCAGCCTTTTGTTTCCAGCCCTGGGCCTCATCGTGGCGGCCATGACCTTTTCCCTGACCCTCTACGGGGTGGGCTTCGGGCGCTACGATTTCCGTGTGGAGCCGGTGACCCTGTGGTTTGAGGACCTTCCCGGAGCCTTTGATGGGTACCGCGTGGTTCAGTTCAGCGACACCCACCTCGGCAGCTACAGCCAGACCGATGCGGTGGAGGCCGGGCTGCAGCTGATCTCGTACCTGGAACCCGACCTGATTTTGTTTACAGGCGATTTGGTGAACAATGAATCCCTGGAGGCCGAGAAGTTTCTGGAAGCCTTCCGCAACCTGGAGGCAGCCGATGGACTCTTCTCGGTTCTGGGAAACCACGACATGGGAGACTACAGGAGCTGGGGCACCATACAGGAGAAAGTCGCCGATGTGGACAGGCTGGTGGCTTTGCAGCAGGAGATGGGCTTCAGGGTGCTGCGCAACGAACATGCCTGCATCTGCCGGGGCCAGGACTCCATCATACTCGCCGGAGTCGACAACTGGGGCCTGCCTCCCTTTGGTCAGTACGGGGACCTGTCGGCTGCCCTGGAAGGGGTCCCGGCGCATGCATTCATGATCCTGCTCTCGCACGATCCGTCGCATTGGCGTGCCCAGGTGCTTCCGCAGACCGATGTGCACCTGACCCTTTCCGGCCATACCCATGGCATGCAGCTGGGGGTGTCCACGCGTTTTTTTTCCTGGAGCCCGGTGCAGCTGTTGTATAATGAATGGAGCGGTCTGTACCGGGAGGGTGAGCGGAAACTCTACGTCAACCGGGGTTTTGGCTTTCTCAGTTTTCCTGGCCGGATCGGCATGCCGCCGGAGATTACCCTGCTGACCCTGAGAAGGGGCTCCCCCCCTGATAAAACGCCATTTCTATAATGAACAACGGCCCGTTGACCCTTTTTTGGTTCCGCCGGGACCTGAGGCTGCACGACAACAGGGGACTTTTTGAAGCCTTGAAATATTCTCCCAGGGTGCTTCCCCTGTTCATTCTTGATGAGGACATTGTCGGATCCCTGCCTGCCAGTGATCACCGGGTGGCTTTCATTTACAGCCTTCTGGAGGATCTTCACCACAAATTACAGGAGCAAGGGGGCGGCCTCAGAATCGAAAAGGGCCGTCCGTTCGAGGTGGTGGTTCGCCTGCTGCGGGAACTCGACGTAGAGGCCGTGTTTGCCAACGGAGACCATGAACCTTACGGGCTTGAGAGGGACGAGAAGATACGGGCCCTGCTGGACTCAAAAGGGATTTCCTTTCATTTGTTTACGGACCACCTGGTATTTGGCAAGAACGAGCTGCTGAAAGCCGATGGTTCCCCCTATCAGGTGTTCACCCCCTACAGCCGGCAGTGGAAATCCCGGTTGAAAGACCGCCATCTAAATGCTTTCCCTTCAGAAAATATCACAGGACACTTTCTGAAAACCTCCCGTGAGCCCTTGCCGGCCCTGGAACAATGGGGGTTTCGGGGGTCCGGGTTCAGGGCGGCCCCCTACCAGCTGGAAAGCGGGTTGTTGGCCCGTTACGACCAAACCCGCGATTTTCCGGCCCTGGAGGGGACCAGCCGCCTGGGTCCCTGGCTGCGTTTCGGAGCCGTTGGCATCCGCGAGGTCCTACGCATGGCGGTCCGGCTGAACGAAACTTTCCTCAACGAGTTAATCTGGCGGGAGTTTTATGCCATGATCCTTTGGCACCACCCGCGCGTCATCAGCCAATCCTTCAAACCGGGTTTTGACAGGATTGCCTGGGAGAACAATGAGGCCCATTTTACCCTCTGGAAGGATGGCCGAACGGGCTATCCCATGGTGGATGCCGGGATGCGGCAGCTGGCAGCCACGGGTTACATGCACAACCGGCTTCGTATGATTACGGCCAGCTTTCTTGCCAAGCACCTGATGATCGACTGGCGATGGGGTGAGGCCTGGTTTGCACAGTGGCTGTTTGATTATGAATTGTCCTCCAATAACGGGGGATGGCAGTGGAGCGCGGGAACGGGTTGCGATGCCGCACCCTACTTCCGGGTATTCAATCCGGCCCAGCAGCAGAAAAAATTCGATCCGGAGGCCACTTATATCCAGCATTGGGTTCCGGAATGGGGCACCCCCGGCTATCCCGCCCCGGTGGTGGATCACAGGACGGCCAGAGCTCGCTGGCTGAAGGAGGTGAAAGCGGCCGTTGGTTGATGGCCCATCCGACAATAAGTTTGTATTTTTACAGAAACCCAGGACGCCAGACCCCAATCATTTACCCGGCCCCATGACATCACCTTGTCTGAGTTCCTTTTCCGATTTTGTGGCCTGCCTGGAGCGGATGGACTTCACCGCGCTTCCCGGCATGGAAGGACAACTTCTCATGGCTCCGCAGGCCAGGCTGTCAGACATTAAAAGCAGGGGAGAAGGAAGGAATGCCGTGCCCAGCGGGGTTCTCTTGCTTTTCTTTCCCCTGGATGGCGGCCAGACGGGAACGGTGTTTATTCAGCGAACCCAATACAATGGGCCGCATAGTGGACAAATTTCTTTTCCCGGAGGCAGGCGGGAGGCCGCCGACCCGGACCTGGGATTTACCGCCTTGCGCGAAACCCGGGAAGAGATCGGTGTTGACCCGGCAGACGTCCGGTTGGTGGGTAAATTGACTGACCTCTATATTCCACCCAGCAACTTCATTGTCAGCCCTTATCTCGGGGTCTGTGACCGAAGGCCTGATTTCTGTCCGGACCCGGTGGAGGTAGCAGGGGTTGTTGAGGTGGAGCTGAGGTCGTTTTTTTTGCCTGAAAACAGGCGGAAGAAGCTGATTGCTCTGTCAGGCGGACACCAGCTCGAAACGCCCTGTTTCATCATCAACGGCCACATGATTTGGGGGGCCACTGCCATGATCGTGTCAGAATTTCTGACAGCTATGGACACATTATAGCAGCTTATTTTACCTGTCCCGTATTTAAATGTCAAAATAGCACCTTTTCTGGGTAATATTCTCGCCCATTTTCTCATCGGCCCGTTCTATATTTGTCCGGCTGCTGTCGATCACTGCATTTTTCAGGAGCACTTTTTTTCTAAAGGCTTTCCTGTTCAATGAGTTGATTCAGGATGACGCCAGGCAAAAACAAAAAATACCGGAACGGATATGACTTTTTATAACCATGGGGCTGTTTTTGAAATGCTTCAACCCGCGGAATGGATAGAAGCCATGGAGGAGGCAGTCAGGATCAGCCCGGACTATGATCGCTGCATGCTCAAACGGCAGCACATCGACCGGGGAGAGAATACCTTCCTGATCATGCCGTGCATCGATGAACGTTATTGGGTCACCAAACTGGTGTCCTTCTGCCCGGAAAACCGCAAGCTCGGGAAGCCTTCCATTTGCGGAACCGTGGTCCTGAATGACAGCCGGACGGGGGAACTGCTTGCCATTATGGACGGACCGGCCATTACTGCCTTGAGAACTGCTGCTGTCAGCGCGGTGGGCATCAAATACCTTTCCCCTGAAAAGGCCAGTTCCCTGGGACTTGTGGGTGCCGGCATCCAGGGCCTGCAGCAAGCCCGCTTCGCTTGCCAGGTCCGTAACATAGAGCAAATCACCGTCTATGATATTTCCCGGACTGCCCTCCGGAATTTCATGGACCGCGCGGCAGAAGAGATGCCCGGAGTGCCTGTTACAGCCGCCGGGGATGCCACGGAGGTCTGTTTTCGTTCCGAGATCATTATCACGGCAACCAATGCAGTCCACCCCGTTTTCCCTGAGCAAGAGGGGCTGCTCCACGGAAAGACCGTTGTGGCCATCGGGTCCTATAAACCCATGAACCGGGAACTGCCAGTTGATTTATTTACACAGATCGACAGGGTTTTTATCGATACATCCCACGGGATTACGGAGAGTGGGGATTTAATGTACCCGGTGAAGGAAGGCCTTATCCGGGAGGCCGATATGCACCCGCTAGGCGACCTGCTGAGCGGTCAAGTCGGTCCGGGTCATTCACCCACCCGCTTGTTCAAGACCACCGGCAGTGCCGTCTATGATTTGTATGCCGCGGTACTGGTTTATGAGAAAGGCAAATCAATGGGGAAATAACCAGGGAAAATGGAGAACGGGCTTTTACAAAGAATTCTGAATAAGATAGAGGTATTGGGGAACAAATTGCCCCAGCCTGTAACACTTTTTGCCATCCTGATCGGGGCCGTCCTGCTATTATCCTGGGTCTTCGGCAGTATCGGCCTGAGTGTTGAGCACCCCTCTCCCCGGGTTACTGAACCCATTGCCGCGGTGAACCTGTTAAATGCAGAGGGGATTCAACGCATATTGACCTCTATGGTGGACGTTTTTGCTGGCTTTCCGCCTTTGGGGCTTGTCCTGGTTGTCATGTTCGGCATCGGAGTGGCTGAGAGAAGTGGCCTGATATCCGTTGCCCTGAGGATATTCGTTTCCAAAGTCCCCAACTCCCTGATTACTTTTTCTATCGTGACAGTGGGGATGATCAGTTCGGTGGCGGCGGACGTTGGGTATGTTGTGCTCATTCCGCTTTCTGCTGTCATCTTCAAAGGGATCGGCCGGCACCCCCTTGCGGGCCTGGCTGCAGCCTTTGCCGGTGTGTCCGGAGGTTTTGGCGCAAACCTGCTTCCGACGGGACTGGATCCCATGATGGCGGCTTTTACCCAGTCAGCGGCAAGCATCCTGGAACCGGATTATACCGTCAATCCCCTGTCAAACTATTTCATGCTGGCGGCTTCCGTTCCGCTTGTCGGACTGGCCGGGACATGGGTTACTGAGAAGATTATCCTGCCCCGGCTTGGACCCTATCAGGGAGGCGATACAGAGGGTTTTTCCCGAAGCTTTTCCGGGCTGGAGAAAAAGGGCCTGAAATGGACCCTTGTCGTGATTCTGGTAATCCTGGCCTTCGTTGCCTGGGGAACCATCTTTCCTGGGGGGGCTTTCCGCGGTGATGACGGCGGCTTCGCTCCCCTTTACGACTCCATTGTGCCGCTGATGTTTATCATCTTCTTTGTAGGGGGGCTGGTTTTTGGTGTCGTCTCCAAGACGATCAGGCGGGATAAGGATGTGGCCGATATGATGTCGGAGTCCATGGCCACCATGGGAAGCTATATCGTGCTGGCCTTTGTGGCGGCCCACCTGGTAGAGTTCTTTATATGGTCCAACCTGGGATCGATTCTTGCCATCTCGGGAGCCGAAACTTTGCAGCGCATCGGCTTTGTGGGGATTCCCCTATTGGTGGCATTCATTTTTTTCTCCTCCTTTGTCAACCTGATCATTGGAAGCGCCTCTGCCAAATATGCCATCCTGGCTCCCATCTTTGTTCCCATGCTGATGCTCATGGGATACTCCCCTGAAACCACCCAGCTGGCCTACCGGATTGGTGATTCCTATTCAAATATCCTGACCCCCTTGCTGCCCTATTTTCCCCTGATCATTGTGTTTGCGCAGAAATATGTCAAGGATGTGGGGATCGGGACCCTCATCTCCCTGATGCTGCCCTATGCACTGGCTTTTATCCTGGTGAGGATACCCATGTTTGTTGCCTGGATCCTTTTAAATATTCCCCTGGGAATTGAGGGCCCCATTCATTACGTGCCATAATATGCCATCCCCAACAAATATAACAAATGATGAAAAAGATGTCATGTAAACAAGGGCTTGTAGGGGTCCTGCTGATGATTTTCTTGTGGCCGCTTGGGGTGGCCAGTGAGAAGACCCTGCCAGAAGGGGATTCCCGATTTATTACACCGGAAACAGCCGAGGAGGCTTTGCAATCCCTGCGCGAAGCACATGGTGCTTTGCTGCCGGCAAGGGCAGCCAGGGGCGTCGAAAGGGTGGCGGCCTTATGGTGGGAGAGTGATGGAACAGCAGAAGACTTTAAAGCGTTTTGTCTGGCCAATTATTTAACGGAGGATGCAAGGGCTGCAAACCTCCCTGTGATCCTTGAAAACCTCCAGGTACTGTTTGGATACCAATCCCTCATCCGGTCGAGGCTGACGGCCTTTTCCAGCTATACCGACAGGGATGAGCTGCAGGCGGATTCTTTTTTTCGCGAGGCCATCCCCCAGGCCGACCCATGGAAAAGCAAGTTGGGACATTTTATACAGTTGAACTTCCCTTATGCAGGGCAAGAGGAAAAGTTTGAAAAGGGCCCGGAATGGAGTCGCGCCGAATGGGCGGTGGCCAGACTGGGCGATTATTTTCATTCAAGACCTCCTGCGGAGTTTCGTGTACCTTACCGGGAGGAGGCTGCTGACTTCAGCAGGCATATCAGCACGTATTTTCTGCGCATGGGGGATTTGCATGTTGACGGGCAAGCTTCCCCCTTTCCGGAGGGATTTCTCCTGAATTGTCACCATGGGTTGCGGGACAACATCAAGGAGGACTATACCCGCGAACAGGGTCTTGAGAGACAAAGGCTTTCGGGGATTGTGATTGAAAGGATCCTTCAGGGCCAGGTGCCCGAGGCCTTCCTGGAAGATGAGCAGACCATCTGGGATCCCGTGAACCAAACCCTCTATATGGAAGAGAACGGTGCATTGCAGCCGGTTCCATGGTCGCCGGAAGGATTGAGGCGTTTTGAGGGTTTTAACTGGTCGGTAAAGAACAGACAGTATGAGGACAACCTGTTTCAAGATGGTTCCACGGCCCTGGAGCGGAATTTCTTCCAATCGCAACTGACCCTGGAGGCCGTGGAATCCCTGATCCGGGAATTTCTCGGGTCTGCTGAATTCGCCGAAGTCGGCAGGCTGGTCAGTGCGAGGCTGGGAAGAGAGCTGGAAGCATTCGATATCTGGTACAGCGGTTTTCAGGCACAGTCGAAGTATCCCGCCGACCAGCTTGATTCCATTGTGAGAAGCCGGTATCCCAATCCCCGGGCCTTGCAGAATGACCTGCCGGAAATATTCCGCCGTTTGGGATTTTCGGAGGACGAGGCGGATTGGCTTGGCAACAGCATCGAAGTAAGGCCTGTCGTATCAGGTGGCTATTCCAACAGGCCCCCCTTGCCCGGGTATATGGCCTCCTTTACGACAGCATTTCCCTTAGATGGGCTGGACTACAAAGGCTTTCGGATCGCCATGCATGAACTTGGTCATGTGACCGAAATGTTATATTCCATGAGGGAAGCCGATTATCCCGTTCTTGTGGGTGTTCCGACAGCCGGCATCACGGAAGGGGCTGCAGAATTTTTTGCTTACCGAAACATACGCGCCCTGGGACTGGATGAGGGTTCGCCCGAGGAAATGGCCCATATGCAGGCCCTGGCCACGTTTTGGTATAATGTGGATATGGGGGGACAGGCCCTGACCGAAATGGAGGTATGGAAATGGATGACCGACCATCCTGATGCCACGCCCGGGGAGGTAAAAGAGGCTTTGCTCGGAATATCCAGGGCCGTTTGGAACGACTATTTTGCCCCGGTTTTTGGCGTTCGGGATCAGCATATTCTGGGTATATACAATCACATGATTACCGGGAGTTTCTATCTGTATAATTACTTTATCGGCAACGTGGTCATGTTTCAGTTGTTTGAGCATTTTGCCCGGCACCCGGTCGGGTATGGGTTTGCCAATGCCTGCAGGGAAGGGAATACCTTGCCTGACTTATGGATGAAACGTGCCGTGGGGGAACCCCTTTCCATCCTTCCGTTGTTGCAGGGAGCAAACAAGGCTGTAACCTATTTCACAACGAACTGATTTGAATCAACTCCACGATGGTCATGAACAGAATCCCCCCCAGTATCTTTAATGACGTGATTGGTCCGGTCATGCGGGGCCCATCCAGTTCACATACGGCCGCTTCGGTGCGAATCGCAAAGATGGCGGCTTCCATGCTCGGTCAACCGGTCAGAAGGGCCCTGTTTGAATTTGACCCCGGGGGATCCCTGGCCACGACCTATGATGGGCAGGGAACGGCCCTGGGGCTGGCAGCTGGATTTCTGGGACTTGACATGAAGGATGAACGCATGAAAGATGCACTCAGGATCGCGAAGGAGCAAGGGGTGCACCTTGATTTTGTGGTCACGGAATATGAAAACGACCATCCGAATACGTATAAAATGACACTGTGGGGACCGGATGGGAAGGGACTTCACCTGACGGCCCTGTCCACGGGAGGGGGTATGATTGAGTTTACAAGATTCGATGGCTATGCTATTTCCTCCAGGGGGGATTACCATGAGGCATTTGTTTTTGCTGCCAATCCCGGACGCGAAGACAGACGGGCTCTGGCCGGCAGGCTGGAATCCGAACCCTCCTTGGATGTGTTTGAAATTCAGGTGAAGGGCCAGGACATGATGCTGAACCTGAAGTCCTCCAGCGGGCCCTGCCATCCCCTTGTGGAGTCACTGGGGTCTTTTCTGACCATTGGAAGGGTGTATTTTTCGGAGCCTGTGCTTCCCGTTTTATCCAGAAAGGAAATATCGGTCCCCTTTCTTAATGCTGCAGAGGCTTTGGCTTTTCAGCCCACCGGCTGGAAGGAACCCTGGGAAGCTGCAGCATGGTACGAAAGTCAGCGCAGCGGGAAAGATGTCCAAGAGGTGGTCGGGATGATGCAGGAGATCGTCTCGGTCATGGAGGCATCCATACAGGCGGGTCTGAAGGGGACTGCCTATAAAGACCGGTTGCTGGGGCAACAATCCCATCTGATGGGTATTGCCATGGAGCAGGACAGGTTGATTCCGGCGGGACTGATGAACAAGGTGGTTGCTGCCACCATGGCGATGATGGAAGTGAAGAGCTCCCTGGGCCTGATCGTGGCGGCGCCGACAGCGGGTTCCTGCGCGACCCTCCCGGGGGTCCTTCTGACCACGGGCAAGGAATTGGGCCTGGATCCGGTGGGGATTTCGAAAGGGATGCTTGTGGCAGGGCTGGTGGGGGTGTTCATTGCAGAGAAATCCACCTTTGCCGCGGAGCTTGCAGGCTGTCAGGCAGAGTGCGGCGCAGCCACCGGGATGGCTGCTGCCGGTTTGGTGCAGCTGGCCGGAGGGACCCTGAAGCAATCCTTCGACGCTGCTTCCATGGCACTTCAGAATATTTTTGGTCTCGCCTGCGACCCTGTGGCCAACCGGGTGGAGGTGCCCTGCCTTGGAAAGAATATCATGGCCGCAGTGAACGCACTGACCGCTGCCAACATGGCACTGGCCGGTGTGGACGCGGTACTTCCCCTGGATGAGGTAATCAGCGCCATGGACAGAACCGGCAGGTCCCTGCCTTTTGAAATCCGGTGCACAGGTTATGGGGGATTATCCATCACCCCGACTGCAAAAAAACTGGAAGAGGGCCTTCGCCAAAAAGAATAGGCACCGCGGATTAAAAGTAAAGCAATCCCGGTGCCGGGGCAAAACAGAAAGGGGGCCTGTCAGGGCCCCCTTTTGATGTTCATTGCAGAGGAATTTATTGGACAGAATCAACCACTGCCTTAAAGGCTTCGGGATTGTTCATCGCGAGGTCGGCCAGGACCTTGCGGTTGATCTGAATGTCTTTTTCGTTCAGTTTGCCAATAAACTGGGAGTAGTTCATGCCGTATTGCCTGACGGCGGCATTGATACGCTGGATCCAGAGCTTGCGGAATTCGCGTTTTTTATTGCGACGGTCCCGGTAGGCATAGGTCTGGCCTTTTTCCCAGGTGTTCTTTGCTACGGTATAGACATTTTTTCTGGAACCAAAGTATCCTTTGGTCAGTTTTAACAGCTTTTTACGCTTGCGCCTTGCAGCGACTTTGTTAACGGATCTTGGCATGTTACAGGTTTTTTTCGTTTAGCGCTTTCTCCATGGAAAGACTTGTCTTGCATAAACAAAGGTTAATGAATTACGAAAGCCATTAAATGGCCAACATCGCCTTGATGTTGTTTTCGTCTGACCGGTGGACCAGGCTGGTCTGGGTCAGGTTTCTTTTTCTCTTTTTGCTTTTCTTGGTCAGGATATGACTTTTGTACGCATGCTTGCGCTTGATCCTTCCGGAGGCGGTAAGAGAAAACCGCTTCTTGGCTCCGGATTTGGTCTTCATTTTGGGCATCAGATAAACAATTAATTGGTTATAAAGACAATGAACATCAATTCTTTTTCGGTGCTTTTTTGGGTGCCACGAGCATGATCATGCGCTTGCCCTCCAGTTTGGGCAGCTGCTCCACCTTGCCGAGCTCCTCGATCTCCTGGGCAAACCTCAGCAGAATCACCTCCCCTTTTTCCTTATATATGATCGACCGCCCCTTGAAAAAGACGTACACCTTCAATTTCGCGCCGTCCTCCAGGAATTTCAGGGCATGCTTGAGTTTGAAGTTGAAGTCGTGATCGTCTGTATTGGGGCCCAGCCGGATCTCCTTGACCACAATCCTGGCCGCGTTTGCCTTGATCTCTTTTTGTTTCTTCTTCTGTTCATAAAGAAACTTTTTATAGTCCATGATCTTGCAAACCGGCGGATTGG
This sequence comes from uncultured Bacteroidales bacterium, assembly GCA_964477035.1. Classification (GTDB taxonomy): domain Bacteria; phylum Bacteroidota; class Bacteroidia; order Bacteroidales; family UBA7960; genus SLSG01. The sequence goes on along the minus strand of CAYZCW010000002.1, from coordinate 342,880 downwards.
CCGTCGGGGCAATTTCCACCAGGTCCAGTCCGCTTTCCCTGGCAAGACCCAGGGCATCCTTGATCGGGACGATGCCTGGCTCGACATTCTCTCCAACCACCCTGACAACGGGTGCCTTGATTCTTTCGTTGATCAGGTGGGGATCCTCTTTTTTGATGAACCTCCTCCTGTGTGGTCTGGGGCTAAATGGTGCTGCTATGCTTCGTTCCTCCTTACTTTGGTTAATAAATTCTATTATTCACCGACCTGGTATTCAACCAGGTCGTTAATTTCCTTGCGAATCATGGAAATAAAATCTCCCACAGAAAAGGTGCCAAGGTCGCCTTCGCCTTGCCTTCGGACAGAAACTGTGCCTTCCTTTTCCTCTTTTTCCCCGACAATCAACATGTAGGGGATTTTTTTGACCTCTGCATCGCGGATCTTCTTTCCGGTCTTTTCGCTCCGTTCGTCAACCAGCGTGCGAATTTCGGAATTATTTAGCAAAGTTAATACTTTTTTTGCATAATCCAGATATTTATCGCTGATTGGCAACAGGATAGCCTGATCGGGAGCCAGCCATAAGGGGAACTTTCCGGCACAGTGCTCTATGAGAACCGCCACAAACCGCTCCATGGAGCCAAAGGGGGCCCTGTGAATCATGACGGGCCGGTGCTTTAGGTTGTCGGCCCCGATGTATTCCAGCTCAAAACGTTCCGGCAGGTTGTAGTCGACCTGTATGGTGCCCAATTGCCATTTCCGTCCGAGGGCGTCCTTCACCATGAAGTCCAGCTTGGGCCCGTAAAAGGCAGCTTCTCCTGTGACAACTTCTGCGTCAAGTCCTTTTTCGTTCGTGGCCTCGATGATGGCTTGCTCGGCCCTGTCCCAGTTTTCTTCGGTGCCGATGTACTTTTCCATATTCCCTGGATCCCTCAAGGAAATCTGCACGCTGTAATCCTTAAATTCAAGGGCATTGAATATATAAAGCACGATGTCTATGACCTTGGTGAATTCTTCCTTGACCTGGTCCGTGCGGCAAAAAATGTGGGCATCGTCCTGGGTGAATCCCCTGACCCGGGTCAGTCCGTGCAGTTCCCCGCTTTGCTCATAACGGTATACGGTGCCGAATTCTGCAAACCTTACGGGCAAATCCTTATAGGAGTATTGCTTTGTCCTGAATATCTCGCAGTGGTGGGGGCAGTTCATGGGTTTGAGGAAGAACTCCTCACCCTCTGCCGGGGTGGTTATGGGGCGGAAGGAGTCCTGTCCGTATTTTTCATAATGGCCGCTGGTGATGTACAGGTTCTTGTTGCCAATGTGGGGCGTGATCACCGGCAGGTATCCGGATTTACGCTGCACCCGCTTGAGAAACTTCTCCAGGTTCTCCCTGAGCTCGGCGCCCTTGGGCAGCCATAACGGCAATCCTTGCCCGACCCTGGCTGAAAACGCGAACAATTCAAGCTCCCTTCCGATCTTCCGGTGGTCGCGCTTTTTGGCTTCTTCCAGCATAACCAGGTACTCATCCAGTTCCTTCTGCTTAGGAAAGGTGATGCCGTAGATGCGGGTGAGCTGCTTGCGGCTTTCATCCCCCCGCCAATAGGCCCCCGCGATGGCGAGCAACTTGACGGCCTTTATGGGTCCGGTGTCAGGAAGGTGGGGGCCCCTGCACAGGTCGGTAAAATGCCCGGTCTCGTAGAAGCTGATGGTGCCGTCCTCCAGGTCACTGATCAGGTCCACCTTGTACTCATCGCCCTTCTGGTTGTAAAAGTCCAGGGCTTCTTCCTTGGGGACTTCCTTGCGCACAAAAGCTTGTTTCTGCCGGGCAATTTCGAGCATTTTCTTTTCGATCTTTTCAAAATCGTTGCTCGAAATGATCCGGTCACCCAAATCGATGTCGTAATAAAACCCATTCTCAATGTCCGGGCCGATGCCGAATTTGGTGCCCGGATAAAGTGCCTCAATGGCGCTGGCCATTACATGGGCTGAAGAGTGCCACATGGTGGCCTTGCCCTCCTTGTCATTCCAGGTATGCAGCCGGATGCCCGCATCGCTGGTGATGGGCCGGTGCAGGTCCCGGACTTCCCCGTTGACGGAAATGGAAAGCACATTGCGTGCCAGTCCCTCGGAAATGCTTTTTGCAATTTCCAGGCCGGTTACCCCGCTGGGGTATTCACGAACGCTTTGATCGGGCAGTGTGATCTTAATCATGGACTGTAACCTTTTTAAGCCTGCGAAGATACAAAAAAAAGTCGTTATAAACAGCCATTTACTGGTCGGATGGTTTGATCAGGCGTTTAAGCAGGCGGAGCCGGTGGGTGTATCGTTTGGTTTCCCTGTTGTAAATGCCGTTGTGGTCGACCATGTCTATCCGCACCTTGCCATGGGAGTGGATGATGAACCCCTCATTCAGCAGCATGCCCACGTGATTGATTTCCTCTTCATGGTTGTCGAAAAACAGGAGATCGCCCGGGCGGGCTTCATGAATCAGGTGAACGGTCTCCCCGAGGGTCGCCTGCACGGAGGCGTCGCGTGGCAGCCTGATGCCGGTCATTCTGTAAACCTGTTGCACAAAACCCGAGCAATCCATCCCAAACACGGAGCGTCCCCCCCACAGGTAGGGCGTGTTCAGGAAAAGCATCGCCAGACTGGTTGCTTCATCTGCCGACGGACTGGCGGGCGGTTGATGCAGCTGTCCTTTGTATGAGAATACCCTGCCGGCAAAGGAGAGGCTGTCTCTCTCGGCAAAGTAGACCGGGCAGCCGGCACTGACGGCGAAGCTGCCCTGGCGGGTCTTGTCCTCCATCAGCCCGATCAGTTCCCCTGTGAACAGGGGGGGACATGCCTTTAGCACCTGGTACTCTTCGAACTCAAGGATGGTTGCCTGGTTGGCAGCCACCCAACCCTGATAGCTGTCAAGGTGCATCATCACATGATGCCAGCCATTACGCGTTTCAAGGATCTCAAACAATTCACCGAACAACAGCTGGCTGACCATCTCGCTTTTGTGATCCGGGCGTTCCCTCAGGCTGGCAAACCCCAGCAGGCAGATTCCAAACTCCATGGTTGTATAAAAATTGGCGTTATGTTTTGGGAACCTAAAATTAGGAAAATTCCTGCAAGGGCCTGAACAATCCGGATACGGAAATAATTTAATTATTGCTATTTTCGTAGAAATCAATCCAAATCATGAAAAATGTCCTGCATTGGTTGCAACGCCATCTGACGAACCTGCAGAAGGCGGTTCTTTTTTTGCTGGCCATTTTGATGATTGTTCAGTTCTTTCCGAAGCAACCCCGTTTTGGATACGAATACCAGCAAGGCCGGCCCTGGGGGTACGATGACCTGATCGCCCCCTTCAATTTCGCGGTGCTTAAATCACAGGCCGAGCTGGAACGGGAAAAGGAAGAGGCCATGATGGAGTTCCGTCCGGTATATGCCCGGGATGAAGCCCTGGCCGAGGAGCGAATCCGCCATTTCTTCACGGAATTTGAACAGGAATGGGAGGACAGGCCTGAAACAGGCGCTTCCCTGACTGCGGCAAAGGAAAGAACGCGTGAAGCCGGGCTGGTCATTCTTGATTCCCTTTTCAGCCGGGGCATCCTGTTCCTGGAAGAACCCCATGCAGGCATGCCGCCGGAAACGCTTATCAGACTGGCCGACGGCAGGGTTGCCACGGAAAAACGCTTGGGTGATTTCTACAGCATTGCAGAGGCCTATCTGTTGGTAAACCAAGCCCTGGACACCCTCAGGGGGGTCGATGTTTCCCTGCTCAGGCCTTTGCTGGAGAACGCCTTGGTTTATAATGTGTTCCTGGATCAGGAGCTCTCCGCCCGTTCCCTGGAGACCATTCTGGAAGGCATTCCCCTGAGTCGGGGGATGGTGCAGCAGGGGGAGAAGATCATTTCCAAAGGCGAGCTGATCAGCCAGGAAAAATACCGGATACTGGAATCGTTCAAGGCCGAGTACCAGAAGCTGATCGGGAGCACAGCGGTACGTAACCTGTTGAATCTTGGACAGTTCCTTCTTGTAACCATATCCATGGTGGTGCTGGGGCTGTTTATGCTGGTTTTCCGCAGGGATGTGTTTGCAGACAACCGCAAAATGCTGCTGATCCTGCTCAACATCCTTCTGATGATCTTCATGACCAGTTGGGTGATCCGGTACAACCTGGATTTTCTCTACCTGATCCCGGTGTGCATCGTGCCCATAGTGATCAGGGCATTTTTCGACAACCGGCTGGCCCTCTATGTGCACATCACCACGATCATCCTGATCGGCTTTCTGATTCCCCGCAGTTTCGAGTTTGTGTTTTTGCAGTTCATCGGGGGCATCGTGGCCATCCTGAGCATGGCAAGCCTCAGGCGCAGGTCTCAGCTGTTCTCAACGGTCATTCTGATCTTCCTGACCTATTCGGCCGTGTTCCTGGGGCTGAGCCTGGCGCATACCGGAACCTTTCAGAATTTGCAGCTAGTCGATTTTGCCTATTTCCTGGGAGCCGCCCTGCTGACGTTGTTTGCTTACCCGCTAATTTTCATGTTTGAACGCATTTTCAGATTGCCAACCGATTTCTCCCTGCTGGAACTGGCAGACACCAACAACGACCTGTTGCGGCAGCTTGCCATGCTGGCCCCGGGAACCTTCCAGCATTCCCTCCAGGTAGCAAACCTTGCCGAGGAGGCCATCTTCGCCATCGGGGGCAACAGCCTGCTTACCCGAACCGGCGCCCTCTACCATGATATTGGCAAGATGGAGGAACCATTCTTCTTCACCGAGAACCAGACCTCCGGCTACAATCCCCATGAGGACCTCTCGTTCGAAGAAAGTGCTTCCATCATCATAAACCATGTGATCAGGGGCATAGAAATGGCCAGGAAGAAGAACCTGCCGGAATACCTCATCGATTTCATCCGCACCCACCATGGGACGACCACGGCCAGGTATTTTTATACCCGCTGGGTCAACGAGAACCCCCGTGAGGAAGTGGATGCCAAACTGTTTACCTATCCGGGTCCGCGCCCCTTCAGCAAGGAAACCGCCCTGGTCATGATGGCCGACTCGGTGGAGGCAGCCTCACGAAGCCTTGGCAAGCCCAATGAGCAACAGATCAGCGAGCTGGTGGACAATATCATCGACACCCAGATCCGGGAGAACCAGTTTGAAAATGCCAACATCACCTTCCGCGACATTTCCACGGTCAAACACATTTTCAAGAGGCGGCTGCAGACCATTTATCATGTACGCATTGCCTACCCGGCTTTATCCTGATGCCTGTCCTTCTTTTGCCCCGTTCCGTCAGGGCCAGGCCTGCCTGATGCTTGCGGATACTTCCCGGACATAGGCTCCCGCATCGGGACCCAGGTTGAACAAAAGGTCTATGATGCTCATTGCGGGTTGAAAACCCTGCGCATGCGGGAACACTTGCTGGTACCGGGGCCATTCGATCCAGGCCCTTGCCTTGTCCCTGGATTGCTTGGGTGAAAAATGGCTGCGAAAATCGGCATGTTGCTGCGGTGTTTTCTCAAAATATTCCGTTTGCCCGGGGTGGATGTCGAGTCCTGCCTCTGGCAACAGGGCCCGCATCAGGGCTTCGTTCCATGAAACCAGCCTCCAGGGCCTGACCTGCTCATAAAATGGTTGCAGCAGGTCCTGGTAGTAGAGGAAGAAGGGAGATTTTGCATAGGCTGAGGAAAGGGTTCGCCAGTGTTGTTTTTGCCAGGGAGCATGCATGCTGGTCAACACCTCCGCCGTGGGGGTGTGGTTGCCCCGGGGCCGGCTGACGGGAATGACCAGGTCGAAGGGTCCGTTGGCTGTAAGTATGCGGCAACGGTTGCGCCATGTCTGCCTTGGAAAGCTTTCGTGAACCTCTATCTGCACCTTGTTCATCAAATGGAGGCAAGCCAGGTAGTCTGTGCCTGGAAGATAGGCCGTTGGGAAAATACCTGAGGATGTTCCGGATCGTTCGGATCGCATGAGCGGGCCCATTGTTTTGCCGGCCGTTTTGGTTTGTCCTGCGAAAATCAGGATTTTTTTTCACTTTTTGCCGGCAGCCGGCGTATTTTTGTAGGTCACTGTTTGAAAATCCCCTCCGATATGAAAATCCTGGATGCCCCTGCCATGCGCCAACTCGATGCCCGTACCATGGAACACGAACCGGTAAGGTCCCTTGACCTGATGGAACGGGCCGCAAAGAGTTGTTTTCAATGGTTGCGTCCCCGGTTGAGAAACCATGAAGTCATTCATGTGTTCTGCGGCATGGGCAACAATGGGGGTGATGGCCTGGCGCTGGCCCGCATGTTGGGTGGCTCTGGAAAAAAGGTGCGGGCTTACCTTGTGCGCCATGCCTCCGGTGAAGGTTCGGCCGATTTCCAGGCCAACCTCAAACGCCTGCGCCCCGTGCGCAATGTGCATATCGACTGGCTGGAAGGGAAGGATTCCCTGCCCCCGGCCGAAGCGGGGGATGTCATTGTGGATGCCTTGCTGGGCAGCGGCCTGAGCCGGCCGCTGGAGGGATTCCTTGCAGAGGTGGTCCGGCATATCAATGCCAGCGGGGCTGTGGTGGTTTCCATAGACCTGCCGAGTGGGTTGTTTTCGGAAGACAACCGGGAAAACGATCCGTCCCGTATTGTTCACGCCGATTTTACCCTGAGTTTTCAGCTTCCCAAACTGGCGTTTCTCATGGCCGAGAATGCCCCGCTGGTGGGGGAGTGGCATTTGATGGACATCGGCCTGCACCCGGTGGGCATGGAGGAAGCAGCCACCAGGTATTTTTTCCTGGATAAAGAAACCGTGAGGGGGTTTTACCGCCCCAGAAAAAAATTCGCCCACAAGGGCCATTTCGGACATGCCTTGCTGATGGCCGGCAGCCATGGGAAGGTCGGGGCCGCCATCCTGGCAGCGAAGGCTTGCCTCAGGAGCGGTGCGGGCCTTTTGACCGTTCAGGTCCCGGGCTGTGGTTATGCTGTCGTGCAGGGCGCGCTGCCAGAGGCCATGTGCCTGGAGGATGGGGACCGGGAGAAACTCACCACCCTGCCTCCCCTGGACCCTTACAATGCCGTCGGGATCGGTCCTGGAATCGGTACCGATGCACAAACGGCCAGGACCCTGAAGCTGCTCATTCAGCAATCAGCGGGCCCGCTTGTCCTGGATGCCGATGCCCTGAATATCCTGGCCGACAACCCGACCTGGTGCGGCTTCCTGCCCTCCGGGTGCGTGATAACCCCCCATCCGGGTGAATTTGACCGGTTGGCAGGAAAGGCGGGGAGTGATTACCAGCGCCTGCTGAATGCCTGCGACTTTGCCCGGCGTTTCGGGCTTATTGTGGTCCTTAAAGGGGCCCATACGGCCATTATCAGCCCGGAAGGTCCGGTGTACTTTAATTCCACCGGAAACCCCGGAATGGCCACGGGGGGCAGCGGCGATGCCCTTACCGGGATGATTCTTGGCTGGATTGCCCAGGGGTATGCGCCACTGCCTGCCTGCCTGATGGGCGTGTTCCTGCATGGGTTGGCCGGTGATATGGCTGCTGCAGGGAAAGGGCAGGAAGGCCTTCTGGCCGGAGACCTGCTCGACATGATCCCCCGGGCGCAACGGAAGGTCCTTCAGGCCTGAAACACCGGACAGGTTGTCTGTAATAAGACCAAATAAAATTATAATTCGTAATTTTGTTTTCCGCATCCCGGCAAAAGGGGGTAAACAAAATACAGCCTTCGGGGTTTAGAGAATGGGCCCTTCAGGGACGCCCAATAAAAGATAAAGAGATGACAAAAACAGCGACCAAAAGCACCAGCAGACAAAATAAAAACAAAACGATCAATGGCAGGGAACTGATGCCTTCTGAAAGGCTCCCGGTACCCCAGACCCACACCCCCGGATCCGTGTCCAGGGAGGTATTGGCCCATTGGTATAAGTTGATGGTCCTCGGAAGAAAACTGGATGAAAAGGCCCCCAACTACCTGAAGCAGGCATTGGGCTGGTCCTATCACGCACCCTGTGCCGGGCATGACGGGATCCAGCTGGCCATCGGTCAGGTATTCAAGCGTGACGCAGACCACCTGTTCCCTTACTACAGGGACATGCTGACAGCCATATCCGCCGGTTTGACTGCCGAAGAAATCATTCTTAACGGAATTTCCAAAGCCACGGACCTTGCGAGTGGGGGACGGCATATGTCGAACCATTTTGCCAAGCCGGAATGGAATATTCATAACGTGAGCTCGGCCACGGGCAACCATACCCTGCATGCCGTGGGGGTGGCCCGCGGCATGAAGAAATACGGGCATAAGGGGGTGGCCATATCTTCCCAGGGGGAGTCCTCCGTCTCGGAAGGATATGTCTATGAGGCCATCAACGGGGCGAGCAACGAAAAGCTCCCGGTGATTTTCGTATTCCAGGACAATGGGTACGGGATTTCTGTCCCCAAGAAAGACCAGACAGCCAACAGGAAAGCAGCAGATAATTTCGCAGGTTTCAAGAACCTCCGGGTCATTCATTGTGACGGCAAGGACGTATTTGACTCCATGAATGCCATGGAAGAAGCCAGGCGTCATGCGATGGAAGCCGGAGAGCCCGTCATCGTACATGCCGGCGTGGTCCGCATCGGCTCCCATTCCAACAGCGACCGTCACGACCTGTACCGCAGTGAAGCCGAATTGCGCTGTGTCAGGGTTCATGATCCCATTCCCAAATACCGCCGCATCCTTTTGTCGGAAGCCGGGTTCAAGGAAGACGAGCTCGGAGCCATTGAGAAAGAGGTCGACCAGTTGGTGGCACAGGCGCACAAGAGTGCCATGAAGGCCCCGGATCCGGATCCGGCCAGCATCCATGATTATGTCATCCCTGAGCCCTATATCAGTCAGAAATACCCGGAAGGAACACACCAGGCGGAAGGGAAAAAGATCAAATTCATCACCGCCCTGAATGACACCCTCAAGGCCGAATTCCGTCACAATCCGGATACCTATATCTGGGGACAGGATGTGGCCAACAAGGAAAAGGGGGGGATATTCAACGTAACCAAAGGCATGCAGCAGGAGTTCGGCAAGGAGCGGGTCTTTAACGCACCCATTGCAGAGGACTTCATCCTGGGAACCGCCAACGGCATGAGCCGCTTTCATGAAAAGATACGCATCGTGGTGGAAGGGGCCGAATTTGCCGATTATTTCTGGCCTGCCATGGAACAATTCGTGGAAATGACCCATGACTACTGGCGGAGCAACGGGGCTTTTGCGCCCAATGTCACCATCCGGCTGGCCTCAGGCGGTTACATCGGCGGGGGGCTCTATCACTCACAGACCATTGAAGGAGCCCTGGCCACCTTCCCGGGCATGCGGATCGTGTATCCCAGCTTTGCGGACGATGCCGCCGGCCTGCTGAGAACCGCCATGCGCTCCAAAGGCCCGACACTTTATCTGGAACCCAAGGCTTTGTACAATGCCCGGGAGGCAGAGGCCGTGGTGCCGGACGACTTCGAAGTGCCGTTCGGAAAAGCCAGGGTGCGCAGGGAGGGCTCTGACCTGAGCATCATCACCTTTGGCAACACGACCCCCATGAGCCTGCGTGTGGCCGATAAAATTGCCCGGGACACGGGAAAGGAGATCGAAGTGCTGGACCTCCGTTCGCTGATCCCCCTGGACCGTGAAGCCATCCTGCAAACAGTCCGCAAGACGAACCGGGTGCTGGTCGTGCACGAGGACAAGGTGTTCGGCGGTTTTGGAGGCGAGCTGTCCGCCCTGATTGCCGAGGAGGCCTTTCAGGAGCTGGATGCGCCCATCCGGCGGGTGGGTTCCGCTTTTACTCCCGTGGGTTTCCACAGGAACCTGGAGCGGGCGATTTTACCATCCGACGAGAAGATAGAAAAAGCTTCCCTGGAACTACTGAATTACTGAGGCCCGGGAGGCCCTCCTTTTCCGGCCGGTATCCTTCCGGGATGCCGGCCGTTGTTTTATTTGGTCATGCCTCCGCAGACAGGCAGCACCTGCCCGGTGATGTAGGCCGAGAGGTCCGAGCCCAGGAAGATGCAGGCATTGGCCACGTCGAGCGGCTGCCCTGCGCGCCGGAGCGGAATTTTCTCTGCCCATCCCTTCTTGATGTCTTCGGACAGCCCGGCGGTCATGTCGGTTTCGATGAACCCTGGAGCCACCGCGTTGCAGCGGATGTTGCGCGGCCCCAGTTCCTGGGCGACCGATTTGGTAAAGCCGATCATCCCGGCTTTGGAGGCGGCATAGTTGGACTGTCCTGCATTGCCTCCCAGTCCGACCACAGAACTCATATTGATGATGCTTCCGCTGCGTTGTTTGAGCATCACTTTCTGCACGGCTTTGGTGAGGTTGAATACCGATTTCAGGTTCACCTGGATGACCAGATCCCATTGCTCCTCGGTCATGCGCATCAGGAGGGTGTCGCGTGTGATGCCGGCATTGTTCACCAGAATGTCGATCCGCCCGAAGGCCGCCATCACCTCATCGATCAGTTTCTCGCTGTCGGCAAGCTTGCTGGCATCGGAGGCAAAACCCCGGGCCTGAACGCCCAGGGATGCCAGTTCTTTTTCCAGCGATTTGGCCTGATCGTCGTAATGCAGGTCTGAGAATGCCACGTGGGCACCCTGGGCGGCAAATGCCAGGGCGATGGCCCTGCCGATGCCACGGGCTCCCCCGGTAATCAATGCGGTTTTTCCTTCTAAAAGTTTCATATCGCAGGTATTTTGGTTTGGTTATCGGGCTACAGCCATTTGATCAGGTTGAAGTCCTGTTTATGCGGCAGGTGCTCGTTTTTTGGGAACATGCGGAAAGCATACTTGAATGCCCCGATCCTCTTGGCGGGGATCTCACACCGGAACAGCACGCGGTTTTTTTCCACTTTCAGCCTGTCCATCTCGTAGACGCTGACGGCTTCTTGTTCTCCGTCAAAGGATTGCTGCAGGAAAACCACCTCCACCCCGAAATCGGATGGGTTCAGCTCCTTGAGTTCCAGTTCGATCTCGGCCATGAAGGGTTCCCCCAGGCGGACGGTCTTTCCGGAGTTGCTCAGGATGCGCTTGGATTGCACCTGGATGTTATCCCAGCCGTTGACCACCTGGTTTTTCCAGTGCGCGATGTCCCTGGCCAGGCGAAAGTCGTTGGCTGTTGTGTGGACGGCACTCTCAGCCAGCCTGCGGTAATACCTCTCAAAATAATCGTCCATCATCCGCTTGTTGGTAAAATGCGGGGCGATTCCGGCAATGCAATTTTTAATGAAGCGGACCCATTTTGCAGGGACTCCCTGCTTGTCCCGCTCGTAAAACAGCGGGGCAATTTCGTTTTCGAGCGTGTTGTAGAGGGTTTCTGCGTCCAGCTCATTCTGAAACGCCTGGTTTTCATAGGTCCGTTTCTCCTGGAGTTGCCATCCGGCCTCAGGAATATAGCCTTCGGCCCACCATCCGTCCATGACGCTGAAATTCAGCACCCCGTTGAGCACCGCTTTCTCCCCGCTGGTGCCCGAGGCTTCCAGGGGCCTGGTGGGCGTGTTCAGCCAGACGTCCACGCCCTGGACCAGAGCCGCTCCCAGCTCCATGTCATAATCTTCCAGAAAGACCACCTTGCCCCGGAATTCTTTCCTCTTGGAGACCTCCACAATGTGTTTGATCAGGTCCTGTCCGGCCTGGTCTGCCGGGTGGGCCTTGCCCGCAAAAAGAAACTGCACGGGCATGTTTTCCTTGTTGGCTATGCGCGACAGGCGCTCCAGGTCGTTGAATAAGAGATGGGCCCGTTTGTATGTGGCAAAGCGCCTGGCAAATCCTATGGTGAGGGTGCCGGGGTCAATGGATTCCAGGATCTGGTAGATTTTTCTGGGGGTTTCCTGCCTTTTGGACAGGTTCGACAACAAGCGTTTCTTAATGTATTCCAGGAGTTTTGCCCGTTGGCGGTTTCGCATCTCCCAGATGGTTTTATCGGGGACCTCATGAATCTTTTCCCAGGCAGCCGGGTCCGCGATGTTGTTCCTGAAATCCTCTCCGAAGGTTCTGGCATACAATTGCTGCCATTCCCTGGCGGTCCAGGTGCCGTAGTGGACCCCGTTGGTGACATATCCGATGTGCAGCTCCTCCGGAAAGTAACCTGGATACATGTCTTTGAACATGTCCCGGCTCACCTTGCCGTGGATGCGGCTCACCCCGTTCACATGCCGGGCCAGGCGGCAGGCCAGCACACTCATGGAGTAGCTTTCGTCCGGCTTGTGCGGATCCATCTTCCCGAGGTTCATGAAAGCCTCCCAGTCGATGCCAAGCCGTTCGGCATAGTGTGGCATATAGGTGCGAAGCATGTCCTCACTGAAAAAGTCATGCCCGGCAGGCACGGGGGTATGGGTGGTGAACAGGGAGCTGGCCCGGACCACTTCCAACGCTTCCTGGAAGGACAATTTTTCGTTTTGCACAAGTTCCCTCATGCGTTCCAGCCCGGTGAATGCGGCATGCCCCTCATTGCAGTGGAACAGATCGGGCCTGAGGCCGAGGGCATGCAGCATGCGGATGCCGCCGATCCCCAGGAGAAATTCCTGTTTGAAACGGTTTTCCCAATCCCCCCCGTAAAGCTGGTGGGTGATGAACCGGTCGATGGGTGCATTTTCTGAAATGTCGCTGTCGAGAAGGTAGAGGGGCACCCTGCCCACATCGATCTTCCAGACCCGGGCATGGAGGGCCCGGCCCGGGAAGGCGATGCTTATTTTGACCCACTGTCCCTGTTCGTTGCGGACCGGGACGGCCGACATATTGGGAAAGTTGTGGGAGGTGTAACTCGCCTGCTGTTCCCCGCTGACGGAGAGGCTTTGGCTGAAATAACCAAAACGGTAAAGCAGTCCGATGCCCACCATGTCCACATTGTCATCGCTGGCCTGTTTGAGAAAATCACCCGCCAGCACCCCGAGGCCCCCGGAATAGATCTTCACCGACTCATGCAAACCGTATTCCATGCTGAAATAGGCGATCTGAGGCGACTTTTTGTCTTTGCCGGCGTCCATGTACCGCCGGAAATCCTCCCGGACCCTCTGGTAATTTTTCATGAAGCCGGGATCTTTCTCCATTTTTTCATAATGCTCCATGGACAGCCGCTCCATGAGGATGTTCGGATTCCTGTGGCATTGTTCCCACAGGCCGGGATCGATGTTTTCAAACAAAGAGGCGGCTTCATGATTCCAGGTCCACCACAGGTTTTTGGCCATGAGCGGAAGATCCTTGAAAGCCTCGGGCATGCGTATTTCCACATGGATTTTTTTCCATCTGGGCTGCATATGATCTGCAGGAGGCAGCTGCACCAGCCTGGCGGGCTGCTTCTTAACCCGGAACTGCTCCTGCCGCTGCTGGACCTTGTCCATGGCCATGGAGATGGCTTCGAGGTAACAGGCGGCCAGTTCACTCCAGTGTGCCAGGGCGGCGATTTCCCGGCCCTTCTTCCTTCCTGCCAGCAAGTTGGTATGAACCAGGGCGTCCCCACCTTCGTCTTCTCCGCTTAAATCTCCCGACCCTGGCTCCGTGAGCTTCAGCCAAAGGGCCTCTGTCAGGTCTTTCAGGACCTTTTCGTCGCTTTGTCCCTCCCGTTCCACAATGCTCAGTGCCGGTTCCGTTTCTCCGGCCTTTTCCTTCGCCCAGCGGGCGAATCCTGAAAGGCTTGTCGTCAGACAGGGAATCCCATATGCCAGGCACTCCAGGGGAGCATATCCCCACGGTTCGTAAAGGGAAGGAAAGACCCCGAGGTCGAATCCGATCAGGGCGTCATAGTATGCCAGGTTGATGGCGCCGTCCTCTCCGCCCAGGTAGGCGGGAACAACGACGAGTTTCACCTTGTCGCCGGGGAGGTTGTGCAATCCGGATTCTCTGACCTGCCTCATGATCAAGTCGTTCTGCTCATCCACCAGTTTGTGGGTGAGGAACTCATCCGACAAGGGATCTGACAGGTCAGGCTGGTGAATGCGCCTGACCACCTCCGGGCGCACGCCCGTCTGGTTGGCCGGAACGATTATAAAGGCTACGAGGGGCGTCTGCGGATCCTTCTTGTTGAGGTCGGCCAGGGCCCGGATAAACAGGTCGATGCCCTTGTTCCTGAACTCGTAACGACCACTGTGAATCACCAGCATGCTGTTTTCAGGAATGGGTTGCTGAAGCAGTCCCCGGGCCACGGCAGTCAGTTGTTTCCTGGCCTCCTTGCGTTTATGGGCCAGACGGTCCGCCGGGGGGACAAACAGGGTGTCGAATCCGTTGGGGGTGATCACAGAGGGCTCAACCCCCAGAAATGCCTTGCATTCCCTGGCCGTGACCGGGCTTACGGTGGTGAACACATCCGCACTCCTGGCGGCACATTGTTCCAGGCTGTGCTTCGAGACGATGCCCAGTTCAGCGGCCAGGGCCTCCAGTTCTTCCTTGGATCCCTGCAATGGCAGGGGCTTGTTGCGGGATGAGAGGACCCGGCCCATGGTCGTGGCGTGGGTGGTAAACAAAGTCCCTGCCTGGGGAAGCTTGTCACGAAGGTACAGGATGCCGGTGCCGGTCATCCATTCGTGGAAATGGGCCACCAGCCTTTCGTGGGAGGACAGGTGGTAGTCCCAGAAACTTTCAATCAGCTGTCCCGCAGCATGGCCGAACATGGCGGGCTCGGTATAATCCCATTGTCCGCTCAGGGAGTTCAGCCCGAACTTGAGCCAGAAATCGGTGAATATCTTGTCCTTTTCCCCGAAAAGCGGGGTGAAATCCACCAGCATGACGATGGGTTCTCCCGGTACCTGCCAGCGCCCGATCCGCATATGAATGCCGCCTTTGGCGGCTTGTTCCCGCCAGGACCGGAACAGGTCCCGGTCTTCCACGAACTCCGGATTCCCGTGGGTCTCTTTCCAGACATCGGGGCCCACACAAATGTATTTGTCGTTGTATTCCTTGGACAGGGTGCTGGCTTTGCTGCTGATGACCGTATGGATGCCCCCCAGCTTATTGCAAACCTCCCAGCTTATTTCGAACAGGTAATCGGGTTTTGACATGTTTGTCTTTTCCATTATATTGGTATAAAGTAGTTGGCCCGCCCGCAGCGATCCGGGGCGGGGAAAAACCCGTGAATTTACAAAAAATTCACGATTTGCCGGAGGCTGTCCGCTTTTTTCGGGTCTTTTTCACCGGGGCCGGAGGCATCTCGCGGGTCCGGTTGTCCACCTGGATAAGGAAGTCCGAAAGCACATTCATGTAATTGATGAACGCGTCGTAAGGAGAAGCATAGGGGTTGAAATAACGGTGGACCACCCCGTCGGAAAACCATTTGGTGCACATGTAGTAGAAGTGGTCACTTGCCTGCAGCCTCTGCCATGTGAGCGTCAGTGCGGCATCCCCGATCGCCTCAATCTTGTCCTCAACCTGGTACAATTTGGCAAAGGCTTCGTCCTGCATTTCGTTGCCAAGCCAGGCGGTCAGGTCCCTTTCTTCGTCGGCCCAGGAGATGGGATAGGGGACGTTGAGTGAAGCGACTGGCTGAAACTCTTCCGCCAGTTGGGAAGGTGTGCGGAAAACCAGCCCTGATTTTTTGAGGACAAGCTTTGGAAAGGCCCTGAGGAACTCAAAAATCCCTGTTTCGGCCCATTGGTGTTCCCCGAAAGTTTCATAGTCCATGAAGAGGTTGACAAACTCTTCCTTGGGTCCAAGGGCCTTAAGCCATCCGGTGAACTTCTCGGCCGTCAGAGGCCATTCATTCCAACGGCGTTCAGAGAACCGGAAGGCAATGTCGTCAGACAACTGGAAATTTTTAAGCAACAACTTCAGCTTTGGACTGGTGGCACTGCAATAGAGCAGGTTGGGACTCTTCCATCCCAGGATGTGCTTGGCGCCTTCGGTGATCATGCTGCTGTACCCCATCTGGTGAACCATATCCCCGATCCCGTTGGCATAGATCAGCTCCGTATTGCGGAAAGTCACCGGCTTTTGCCCGAACAGCTCCCTGATGCGCCCGGCATGTTTTCTGACCTGCCGTTCAAATTCGTCCTTGCTTTTGAGGGAGGCAAGGGAGTGGGCGTATGTTTCGGCAAGAAATTCGACGCTGCCAGTTTTGGCCAGGGCCTGAAAGCTTTCAAGGACCTTTGGGGCATATTGTTCAAACTGGTCCAGGGCGTGGCCTGAAATGCTGAATGCCACCCGGAAATCCTTTCCGTATGTCTTAATCAACTCCAGCATCAGCTTGTTTGCCGGCAGGTAACATTTCTCTGCCACCTGTTGCATGATGAAGCGGTTGGCATATTCGTCAAAGTAGTCGTGGCTCTTGCCGATGTCGAAAAACCGGTAGGTGCGCAGGCGGTAGGGTTGGTGCACCTGGAAATACATGCAGACTGCCTTCATGGTCTTGGAGATTGGTTGTCGGTTTTTGTTCCTGAATTATCCCTGGGACAACAGGCGGCTGTAGACCTCTTTTACCTTGATGCCGGCCTGGTCCCATTTGATGTTGTCCACCTCTTCCTTGCCGAACTCCCGGAACATTTTCGGCAGGGATTCATAGTGCAACAGCCCGTGGATGGCATCGGCCATGGCGTCGATGTCCCAGAAATCCACTTTGATGGCATGCTTGAGTACTTCCGCCACCCCGGACTGTCTGGAGATGATGACCGGCACATTGGAGCGCATGGCTTCCAGCGGGGAGATGCCGAATGGTTCGGACACCGAGGGCATCACGTACACATCGCTCATGCCGAACATGCGGTCCACATCCTCTCCCTTCAGGAAGCCTGTAAAATGAAACCGTGTGGCCATCCCCAGGCGGGCCACCCGGCGGATCATTTTGGGCAGCAGATCACCGCTTCCGGCCATCACAAAACGCACATCCGGGTTGTGCTGCAGGACCTTGTAAGCCGCTTCCACGAAATATTCGGGCCCTTTCTGGTAGGTGATCCTTCCCAGGAAGGTCACGATTTTCTCCCCCACATGTTTCTGAAAGCCTTCCGGCCTGGCTGCGCCGGGGGGTTCCACCCCGTTGTGTACCGTGACGACCTTGTCTGCCGGGATGCCGTAGCGGGTGATCACGATGTTGCGCGTCAGGTTGCTCACGGCAATGACCTTGTCGGCCGCTTCCATGCCGCTGCGTTCTATATCGTATACCTGCTGGTTGACATGCTCGCCCGACCTGTCGAACTCCGTGGCATGCATGTGGACGACCAGGGGCTTGCCACTGACCTTCTTGGCTTCCATGCCCGCCATGTATGCCAGCCAGTCGTGCGAATGGATCAGGTCGAAGGAATGTTGCCTGGCAATGGCCGCTCCCACCATGGCGTAGCGCCTGACCTCCTCCAGCAGGTTTTTACCGTAGCCTCCTGAAAACGCAAACTTCCGGGATTCAATAGAAAGCATTTCTGATGAGGTCCCACCCTCCAGTTTTTCCATCAAACGGAAGTATTCGTCCTCGGTGGCATAGGGCAGGAGGCTGGAATCCACCTCCATGAAAGAGATCTTATCCCAGTGCGTCCTGAAGATTTCATCGGTGAGGTCGATGGCCACATCCGATGCATTCACCAGCCGGACATCACCCGGTTGTTCATCACCATAGGCCTTGGGAACCACAAAGATGATTTCCACCCCGGCCTTCAGCAAAGCCTTGGTCAATCCATAGGAAGCCGTTCCCAGTCCGCCGGAAATATGGGGGGGGAATTCCCACCCGAACATCAGTACCTTCATAGTTCCTTGCCGTTCATATCAGGTGTTTTTGGACTTGTTTTTCCGGAATTTGGGTTGGCCGGATGCCAGCAGGTCGTGCATGCGAAGCAGTTCGGCCACACTGGGTGCGAAGGAGCTGGCGCCACCCGCCTTGTGCGGGGGATCCCCGTCGTACACTTCCGACACCGTGCCGATGGCATTTTCCTTCATGGTCTCCTGGAAACCCTCATAGATCCGCCGGACCGCATCCCGCCCCTGTTCCCCGTACAGGCGGAGGCAGGCCTCTGCAAAATGTCCGAGCAGCCAGGGCCAGGCAGTGCCCTGGTGGAATGCGGCATCCCTTTCTTCCACATTCCCCCTGTACCTTCCCCGGTAGCGCATGTCCCGCGGCGACAAGGTGCGCAGCCCCCTGGGTGTCAGCAACTCTCTCTGAATGACTTCGACGACCTGCCTTCGCATGGCCTCCGGAATCGGGCTGTAGGGCAGGGAGGCCGCCAGGATCTGGTTGGGGCGCACGCTGTGGTCCTTGTGATCTTCCACAACAAAGTCGGCCAGAAAAGGTTTGTCCCCGCCCGCAAATACTTCGGTGAATGCTTTGCCCGCTTTGCGTGCCAACTGCGTCCACCGGGTGGCGGTCTCCAGGTCCTTCCCCGCCCGGGCCAGTTCGGCCCCGTAGCACAGGGCGTTGTACCACAATGCATTCACCTCCACAACATGGCCGTGCCGGGGGGTGGCCGCCTTGCCGTTAACCATGGCATTCATCCAGGTCAGGGGCGGGGCCGTGGGGGAGATGTACAGCAGCCCGTTGTCTTTCATGCCGACCCCCTCCGGAATCCCCCGGATGTAAGCTTCCAGGATCCGCTTCATCGCGTCCCCATACCGTTGCCACAAACGGGCCCTCGGGCTGCCGCGGAAACATTGGTGCACCGTCCAGAAGAACCACAGGGAGGTATCGGCTTCCCGTGAGGCCTGTTCCCGTCCGTGGTTCCGGTCGCGAAAGAAGGGCCCGTCCATTTCGGAAACCATGGTGTCAATGACATCCCGGCAGGCCTGACCCGAAGGGAGGGCCAGGCGGAGGCCGGGCAGGGCCATCAGGGAGTACCGGGCCAACTCCCCGTACCAGGGGTATCCTGCTACCAGGCCGGTTCGTCCCGACTGTTTGTTAAAGAATTGCTGGGCCGAATTGACCAGGCAGTTTTCGAAGGAGTTGCGCGGGGTTCGTTTTTTCAACTCGGCATCAAAATGCCTGGCAAGGGCTGCCGGGGCCACCTCCCTGGTGGAGGCAGAGAAGATCACCGATTCTCCCTTGCGGACCGGCAACTCGAAGAAACCGGGTGTATACAGGTCCTCATGGCAGTCATAGCCCCTTTCCTGCTCGTCAATGTACTCGAAATCGTTATACCAGTCAGGCACATGGACATATTCCAGGGTTTTCCTGGAAAGCTGCATGAAGAGGTCGGAATACCCATCGTACATCCGCACCCTGATGCCGTTGGGGGCAGGCTGGTAATGGGTGTCCAGGTCGATGTTCTTCTTGCTCAGATGGTGAATGTTCCTGAATGCCAGGAAGGGCCTCAGGCGAAGGCGGGTGGGGGAGTGGGCCTCCACCAGGGTATACCGGATGAGGATGCGTTCCTCCCCGGTCACAAACATGGTTTCCTTGGTGAGCACCACCCCGCCCACGCGGTAGGTGACCACCGGAATGATGTCGGCAGAAAAGTCACGCACGTACTTATGGCCTTTCGGGAAAAAGGATCCCGGGAACTTGTTGACCCCGATGTTGAATTCCGCCTCATGTTGTATGATGGTTTCATCGACCTTGGAAAGCAGCACATGCAGCCCCCCGTCCAGTTGTGGCTGGGGACAGATCAGCAGCCCGTTGTACTTGCGGGTGTGGCAGCCCAGGATGGAGGTGCAGGTAAAAGAGCCGGCCCGGTTGGACCGGATCATCTCCTTGTTCAGGGAATACTCCAGGTTGATCAGCTGTGTTTTGTCGAATTCAATATAGCCCATGTTGGTAGGAAAAAAATTGGTGCCAATGCTTGGGAAGCGCCCTTTCGGGGATGTAGAACAAAGTTACAAATCTTTTTCCTTCGGATGGGACAGGCGGGTGGATTAACCAAAAAATAACCATGGCTGGCCGGTCAGGGACTTTATTGATCGGGGTTGGGGCGCCCGACCGGTTCAGAGACCCGTTGCCACTGCTCCTGTTCACGTTCCAGCATCCGCCGGTGACGCTGGCTGATGGCACGTTCCTCAAGCCTGTAAAGGTCCGGCTGCCCGGCGTTCACCCAGGCGGTGTACCAGAAATCCCCGACCGATTTTACGGCCTCCCGCATCTGCCTCTCCGCCATGCCGTTCATGCCCTCGTGAAACGCCAGTGAAAACTCCCTGGAATAGACCCGGACGTGGCTCTGTCCCCTCATTTCGTGGGAATGGACCCTGTCTGATGAGAAAACCGTCATGAGGCTGTCGTAAATCTGGTAAATGGTGTCCACTTTGAGATGGCTCTCCCTGACCAGTTCCCATGTCCGGTCCAGGGGGGATTCGACATACCGGGCCCGTCCGACGAAATAATTGAACCCATCGGCGAAAAGTTCCGGAAGGCGGCTCTCCCAGAGGGCGTGGATCCCCCTTTGCTCCGGCAACCTGCCGTTATAGTCCCTGGTGGTGTGCAGGGGGGTGCAGGCGTCGGCAATGTAGTGCCCTATGTGGGCGGCATTGTAAAGGATGCGGTCCACGTCCCGGTCGGCAAAAGCCCGTGTCAGCCTGCCCATCATCACATGCACATGCCAGGGAAGGATCCCGTATTCCATCAGGGTGTCTTCCGTGAAGGCCTCCACGGCGTCCCGCCATTGACGGGGCATGATGGCGAACGGGTCTTCCCCGAAGTGGTCGATGTCGATGTAGTGACGCGGGGCTTCCCCTTCCACGGCATGCGCCCTGCGGTCAGGGTCGATGGAGCGTTCACTGAGGTATTCCACATGAAATTTGAAGAAGCCGATCATCTCGGGGGGGAGGGTGAACACGGCCATGCGGTTGATCTTGCGGTGGGCGAAAAAACCAAAGGGGCGGCTTCCCAGCGGCAGGATCAACAGGAGTGTCAACAGCAGCAGGCCAGGAGTCAGACGTCGGATGGGATGCTTGCTCATGGATGGGTGTCTTCAGGCTCATGCCCCCTACAAACCGTAAAGATACGTATTTTTTCCCGGAATCCCAGGTGCCGGGTCCCGTCCTGTCAGCGGTCCATGCCAGGCAGGCTGCAAAGGCAGTTCCGTTCAGATTTGCCGTGCGTTGACGATTTCCATTCCGCGCAATACGGGAATGGCGCTTGTGAGGTCCGGGGTCATGGCAAAATCGATGATGTCGTCCAGCCCCATATTACGGAGGCGGTGCCGGTGGGCTGCCTTTTCAATATACTGCCTGGGGTTTCCCCTGGCCAGCAGCCACAGGTCTGTACTGGCCAGGGCCGAGTCGCAGCGGGTGAGGTAACGGTTGCCGCCACCCACAAGCAGGGCTTCGGTCAGGGCGCCGGCGAACAGGCCGTCCTCCAGACTGAAACGGTTTTTCCAGCCGGCACAAAACACGGTGACATCCCGGCCCTGTTCCATGATGTAGGCCGAGAGGGCTGAGACATTGAGGAATGATCCGATGACCACCTCATGGTCGTCCCCGGCCGCCACCCGGATGGCCTGGGTGCCGTTGGTGGTGTTCATCACGATGGTTTTTCCCCTGAGGGCGGGATCCAGGAAATTGAAGGGGGAGTTCCCAAAGTCGGCGCAGTCCAGCTTCTTCCCGTCCCGCTCCCCGGCAACGATATACCCCTGTTGCTTGTAGGCCTCGCTCTGGGAGATCTCGGAAACCGGAATGATGGCCCGCACCCCGTTGTGGAACGCAGCGCACATGGCCGTGGTGGCCCGGAAGATGTCGGCGATCACCACCAGCGAGCCGGGTGTTTTGAAAAGGGGCCAGGACAGGGGCGAGAAACACACCTCTATCTTGTACGTGGCTTGGCTCATATCCACCGGATCCATGCATGGGGGTTTTTGATGTCGGGCAGTCCGCCGCCGTTCCGGCGGTCGGTTTCAGGGGATCAGCTGCCCGGCTTGTAAAAGGGGGGACGGACCACCTCGGCCAGCAACTTTTTGCCCCTGACTTCAATGTAGATGCTGCTGCCGGCCCTGGCAAACTCCTTGCCGACATATCCCATGCCAATGCCTTTCCGGAGGGAGGGGGCCATGGTGCCGGAGGTGACCTCTCCGATGGGTTTGCTGTCTGCGTCCACGATCGGGTAATGCTGGCGGGGAATGCCCTTGTCTTTCATTTCGAAGCCGACCAGTTTGCGGGACACGCCCTCTGCTTTCTGGCGTTCCAGTTCCTTGCGGTTGACAAAGTCCTTGCCCTCGGAAAACTTGGTGATCCAGCCCAGCCCCGCCTCGATGGGGGAGGTGGTGTCGTCGATGTCGTTGCCGTACAGACAGAAGCCCATCTCCAGCCGCAGGGTGTCCCTGGCGGCCAGTCCGATGGGCCGGATGCCATACTCCCTGCCCGCTTCCAGAACGGCTTCATATATTTCAAGCCCCGCCTCGTTGGGGAAATAGATCTCACAACCTCCCGAACCCGTGTACCCGGTGGTGGAAAAAATGACCCCCCCGACCCCGGCAAAGCGCAGTTCCTTAAAGGTGTAAAAAGGCATGTCCTCCACAGCCTCTCCGGTCAGTTTCTGCATGGCTTTCAATGCGAGCGGGCCCTGTACGGCCAATTGGGATATTTCGTCGGATGCATTGTGCAGGCGGGCGCCGATGTCCTCATTTTGCCTGCTGACCCACTCCCAGTCCTTGTCAATATTGGCGGCATTGACCACCAGCAGGTATTTCTCCTGAGAAAAACGGTAGACCAGGAAATCGTCCACGATGCCCCCTTTGTCGTTGGGGAAGCAGGCATACTGCACTTTCCCGTCCGTGAGCACGGCCGCGTCGTTGGAGCTCACGCGCTGGATCAGCTCCAGGGCCCTGGGTCCCTCCACCCAGAACTCCCCCATATGGCTCACATCGAACACCCCCAGGGCATTGCGGACGCACAGGTGCTCCGTGGTGACCCCCTCGAACTGGACAGGCATGTAAAAACCGGCAAAGGGGACCATCTTGGCCCCCATCTCTTCGTGCTTTTCTTTGAATACGGTTGTTTTCATTCTGTTTGTGATTTGTTGCCGCAAAAGTAACAATAAAAAAGGTTCCGGGGTTCAAAAAGACATCCGGCCCCGGGAGCCGAGCTCCCGGGGCCGGATGATTGCCCGGTTCGTTCCGGCGGCCCGGGGGGTAAGTCAGGTCCGGGCAAACCGGTTCCGGCTTACCGGCGCTCCCTGGGCCCCTCGATCAGTTCAAACTCTGGGGGGCTTCCGGCCTGGGTGCAGCGGTACTCTGCCTCCAGGTAGGAGCGGGAGAAGTTGTCGTTGAAGGTTTCGAAGCCCACGATGTAGTGCACATCGATGCCTCCCGCCTGGGGAACTGCCTCCGGGTACTTATGCTGCAAAAGCTGGATGATGCCTTCCTCCACAATGCGGCGGAACATCTCCTCCACGGCGGCTTCGGGTCCCTCGTTGTCATAGATGGCTCCCAGGGCCGGATCCCAGTACTCCCCGGTTTCCGAATTTTTGGAAGTCCGACGGGCCACCAGCCGCATGTCGAAATTGCTGTAAAAGGCACTGGCCCCGAAGTAATAGCCGAAATCGTTGTACACCGCGTGGGGGATGGGATCCACCACGGCCAGGTGCATGTAGTCCGACTGGGACATGATGAAGCGTGTGGTGGGGTCGAAGGCCCATCCGGCCGCCCCGAACACATATTGTTCAGACCGGGGCACGATGTCCGGGGACATCTGCCAGGTGATTCCGTCGAACACGAAGAGGGAGATCAGCTCCATGGCGCTTCCGGAGTATACCTTGTATTTAAGGACCTGCTCGTCCCCTTCCACGGCAAAGGGGTAGGCGTTTCTCAGCCAGACGGGCAGGTGCTTTTCCGCCGGATAGGCATCGGAAAAATTCTGGTATTGTGCCACCTCTCCCCCGAACCGGGCATAGTCCTCTTCGGTCAGTTCGTAACCGACGTAAGGGATCTCTTCAATGGTTTCCTGCCAGATCCAGGAAGCCCCGTCGAAACGGAAAACATCCAGGTTCTGCTGCACGGAAGCACCCACCATGAAATTGTAGATGATGCGGCGGGTGGTTCCTTCGGTGGCGCCGCGGAACTTTTTCAGAAGGAAGTCCGGCAGGTTGTCCCGGGCCATGATGGCCGGGGAGAACGCCCCGTCCACCCCCAGACTGGCATAGTCCTCCGCATTCAGTTCGTAACCGAACCCGGCATGCATCCAGTCGGGGTCCGACAGGAGCTTGCGGTAGTGCACCATGGCGCTGCTGCCAGTGTTCAGCGCGATGAACTTCCTGCCCAGCAGGGCCGGAACGTGGTTCATGGCGGGCTGGTCTTCCGTGAAGGCCTGCAGGCTGGCCACGGTTCCGCCCACGGCGCTGTAATCGGCAGCCACCAGGGTGTATTCGATCGCCCGGTTGTAAGGCTGTTTGTCCTTGTCCAGCGCTTCGTACAAATCCTTGTTGGGATCACAGCCCGTGAGAAGGAGCAGGCCCAGCAGCAGGCTGGCAATGGGTAAATACTTCATGATCTTGCTGTTTTTTCGTCATTAAAAGCGCAGGCGAAAACTGAGGCTCCAGGTCCTGCCGAACCCGTAATACACCGTGGCCGTATCGTAATTGAAGGAGGCCCCGTCGGTGGCGTCCGCAATGTATTCCGTGTCGAGCAGGTTGTTGACATTGGCGAAAAGGGAGGCGTTCAGGTCCCCGATGCGGAAGTTGTACCGGGCGTTCACGTCCACCACCTGGTAGGAGGGCATCTGCCAGGCCTGCAGGCCCTTTTCCTCCGGCACGGTGCGGTTCTCCACGTTGAAGTCGGCAAAGAGCCTGTCGAAATGGGTGAAATCCATTCCCAGGGTGACCCGGGGAAAGACCTCGTAGTCCAGGCTGAAGCCGGCGGTGGTCTGGGCGGAGTTGCCCACCATCAGACTGCCCGCGTACACTTCGTAGGTACCCAGATACTGCTGTTCCTCGTCATAGATGTCTGCGATCACGTCATCGGTCCATTGCCAGTCCCCGATGGAGAACATGCCCCTGAGGGTCATGCGCGGCCAGGGGTTGGCAATGAAGTCGATCTCCACCCCCTGGTGGAGGGCATTCAAACCGGTCAGGTTGGCCATCACGGGCCCGATGCTGCGGGTGAGCGCCTTGTCCAGCCAATTGGTGCGGTAGAGGGTCAAATTCCCGGACAGGAAGCGGCTGCGGTAGCCGTAACCCAGCTCGGCAGACAGGACCCTTTCGTGCTTCACGCCCATGTTCACTTCGTTGGTGAAACCGATGAAGGCATAGCGGAAGAAGGGGGCCCGGGTGAAGTAGCCGCCATTGGCGAACACGTGGTGCCGGTCGCTGATGTTGTAATTGGCCCCGCCCTTGAGGCTGTATGCCGTGAAACCAATCCAGTCGCTGCGGCGGTCCTGCAGCTGGTCCTGGTTGTAAAGCGCCTCATTGGTGCGGTAAATGAAATAGTCGGTGCGTCTGTATCCCGTATGGGACAAGGTGGCCGAAAGGAAAGCGGAATAATCCCCGGTCACGTATTCGGCCTGGGCAAACATGCCGCCCCAGCGGACCTCTCCGAGGTCGTGGTAGTTGATCTTGTCCCCCTTGTACAGCAAGGTGTTGGGCCTTCGGTTGGTATTCCTCGAAACACCGCTGGCGGTGACGTCCAGAAAATACTCCCCGCCCAGCAGGTCCTCGACTTCCTGGTAGTGGTAGCCCTTGTAGTAGCGCAAGTCGATGCCGCCCGTGATCTCCAGGTTGTCGAGGTCCCGCGTCATGGTCGAGAGCATCCCGTACCAGTCGTGCTGGTTCACGGCATTGGCGATGATGGCTTTGGCCCCTGTTTCGGAGCGTCCGTTCTCGGCAATCACCGCATCGAAGTCCAGGAAACCGTCCGGGGTCAGTTTGGTGTTCTCGAACGGCAGTCCCGTCGTGGAATTGAACCGGAGCCAGTTGGACTCATCCCCGAAGATGCGCCGTCCGCCCCCGGAGGATTTGGACACATAAGCCGAGGTGGACAGGGTGGTCCGGGGATCGATCGACCAGTAGTGGTTCAGGGATATCTGCGGCTTGTGGTAGTAGTTGAATGAGGCCGTATAGAGCTGCCCGTGCTTGTAGCCCATGGCCGGATTGAACCGCCGGCCGTCCGGGTGGTCTCGGTAGGTCTGGATCAGCTGGCGGGGAAAGCGCTGGTTGTGCTGCTGGGGGGCCCCGAAGGCGGTCAGGGAAAGGGTATGGTCACTGGACACCTGTTTGGAGATGTTCAGAAAATAAGACCATCCTTCGTAATCCAGCCCATTAACATAACGGGTTCCGGTCTCGCGTCCCCCGGAGAAGGTGGCCGCCCAGCCGTTGTCCATCAGGCCGGTCGACAGCGTCATATGCTGCTTGCTGTAGCCGTCGCTGCCGAGGGCCGTGGACACCATGCCGCGTCTCTGGGCGTCGGTGGAGCGGGTGATGATGTTGATCGTGCCCCCGACCGAGCTGATGGCCAGGCGGGAGGCCCCCAGGCCCCGCTGGACCTGCATGGTGCTGGTTACGTCGGACAGTCCGGCCCAGTTGGACCAGTAGACCCTGCCGTTTTCCATGTCGTTGACCGGCACCCCGTTGATCAGCACCCCGATGTTGTTGGAGTCGAAACCCCGCAGGTTGATGCGGGAGTCGCCGTAGCCGCCCCCGTCCTTGGTGGCATACACACTGGGGGTCAGTTTCAGGATCTCCGGGAACTCCTGGGTGCCCAGCTTCTCGGTGATGATCTCGGCCGAAATATTCGACACCGCCACCGGGGTCTGGCGGTCCCTGGCATAGGAGGACACCACCATGACCTCCTCCAGGCCGATGGTCTCGCTGGCGAGTTCGATGGTGCCCAGGTCCTGGTCGCGCGGCACCTGGATGAGGATGGTTTTGTCCACGAAACCCAGGTAGGAAACGGTGAGTTCGTAGGTTCCGGGATCCAGTTCCAGGCTGAAAGTGCCGTTCAGGGCGGTGGTGGTGCCGGTGGATCGTCCGGTTTGTTCATGCACGGCCTGGACCAGGGCGGCCGGGAGGGTTTCCCCTCCCGTGTCCGTGACCCTGCCCCTGACGGGTGCGGCCACAACCTGCGCTGCGGCCAATAGAAACAATCCGGCGAAAAACACCTGTCGCATAATCCTTTGCATGTTCATTCCGTGCTTGTTTTCGTGTTACCTGTTGATTTGCAGACGGTGCGTGCTCAGCTGTCCTCCGGCGACGACCTGGATCAGGTAGAGTCCGGTGGTCAGGCCTCCCGTGTCCAGAATGACCTCGGTATCGTCCACCCGCTGGCTGTGGCGCAGCCTGCCGCTCAGGTCGAACACCCTGACATGGTCCATGCGGCGGTCACTTTGCAGGGTGACCCGGTCGCTGGCCGGGTTGGGGAACAGCCGCACCGCGGCCATCTCCACCTCCGGAACGGAAGTTGTCGGGGTGAGGAAATCGGCCAGTGACCGGGGCTGCAGGCGCAGAACCTCATAGCGCTGGTGAAGCACCCCGATGATGTCTTTTGGTTCGTCCGGCACATCGGTGCCGAAATAGTCCAGCAGCCCGGCCGAGTTGGGGGTGCGGATCTCGCCTTCTCCAGTCGGATCCAGGATATAATAGGACTGGTTGTGGGTGAAAGTAGCCGGACTGCCCTCCTTGAAGGTGACATCCCGCACGATCACCAGCATGCCCTGGATCTCCGGTGTAAGCTGGCTCAGGGTGACTTCCAGGGGCTCCACGGTGTTGCCGGAGGAGCTGGGCGCACCCGGATCTTCTTCGGGAACCAGCTGGTACATGTCCTGGAACATGGTCAGGGTGGCCGTGAAGCCGGTGATCCCGTCATACACCTCGTAAGCGGTCTCGATCACGCCCTGGGAGTCGTCCACCAGGATGGCGGCGCTTTCGTCCTGCAGGTATAACTGTCCTCGGTAGGCCTGCTGCAGGTGGGTGATGATCACCTCCCCTGTGATGCGGTATACCGTGCCGTCGGTCAGCCCTTCCGCCACCAGGGTGGCGATGTCTGGCATGTCAAAGACATCGGGTGCCTGTTCGACTGCCACGTCGTCCACCCACCACTGGTGGGCGTCTTCGCCCTGGTAGACGAAGGCAAAATACACCACCTTGCCCTTGTAGTCGGTCAGGTTAATAAACCGCTGGGTATAGCTTCCCGCGGCGGCCGGGGATTCCCTGAGCTCCACGAAGTCTTCGTTGAAGGGGTTGCCGCTGCCCGCGGAGATCCAGACCCCGCTGTAGCCGTAATCCCCCATCAGGGCGTTGCGTTCGAAGAAACTCAGCAGCATGACCTCGTCCTCCGGCAGCTGGACCTGGGGACTGACCAGCCAGCTGTTGGACGCTCCCATGCTGAAGGTATGGTGGGCCGCTGCGCTGCCGCTGTGGGCGGTGGCGTGGGTAGTCCACTGTCCCGCATCCTCGTCGTTGGAGGCCGAATACAGCTTCCATCCTGCGGGCGGGAAGTCTCCCTCAAAGCCTTCGTTCCACGGAAATTCGGTCACCATGTCGGGATCCACGGCGATCAGCATCACCTCCACCTCCAGGTCCTCGGACACCAGCACCACCTGCCCGGTGGCATCGTGGTAGCCTTCCAGGCTGACGTTGTAGGTGTAGGTGCCGGGCAGCAACCCTTCCAGCACGTACTGCCCTGCCTCATAGGCTTCCTCCCCGAGCGTAATCTGTGCGCCCTCCAGGGGATCTCCCCCTTCATCGGTGATGGTGAAGGTGACAGTGTAGGAGGGGACCTCCCCGGCCGGCTCGAAATCGTCCAGGCTGCGGGCCACCACCTGGATGGTTTCGAAATACAGGTGGACGATGGCGGTCAGGTTCTGGGGCACAACCGGGATGGGGGTCCCGATGTAGTCTGCATTGTAAAATTCGGTGCGGAACACCAGGGCGCCCGTATCATCGGACACGTCATAGCTTTTTCCCGTGGCAAAATTCTGCCCGTAGAGGCTCTCGTCGAACGACAAATCCTTGATCAGCACGAGGCGGCCCTGGTCGTCCGGGGTGATTTCCTCCAGGGTCCGTTCCACCACGACCGGCTCATTGTCTGAGGAGGTGGGTGCGCCCGGGTCTTCCAGAGGCAGTATCTGCAGGTTGTCACGATAAATGCCCAGCTTGAATTTCAAGCCGGTGATGCCGTCGTTTATGGCATAGTCGGTGGTGAGGACCCCGCTCTGGTCATCGATCAGGATGCCGGCGGTCTCATCCTGGACCCACTTCTGGTTGCGGTATGCCTGCTGGAAGGTCAGGACGACCTCGTTGACCAGGGTGAACTCGGTGTCGGTGCCGGGCTCCTGGTTCCTCAGGGCGCGGATACTGGCGAGCTCCGTAAGCTGAAGGTCTGAAGCGGACCGGCCAACAATCTGAATGGTCTCAAAGTACATGTGGACGATGGCCAGGATGGTCCGCGGGGTCTCCGGCACGGGGGATCCGATGAAGTCGGCTTCGCGGTATTCCGTGCGGAATACACCCGGGCCCGAGGCGTCGGACACATCATAATTTTTTCCGCCCTGGAAATTGGTTTCGAAGTGTTTTTCATCGAATGCCAGGTCGGTAATCTGCACCAAACGACCCTGGTCGTCCGGGGTGATCCCGGCCAGGGTCCGCTCCACGGCCGTGGGGGTGTTGCCCGAAGAACTGGCGGCACCCGGATCTTCCGTGGGGATGAACTGGTAGTTGTTGCGGTAGGTGTTCAGTTTGCCTGTAAGGCCGGTGATGCCGTCATGCAATTGATAGATCGTTTCAATGATGCCGTCATTGTCGTCGATCAGCACCCCGGCGGTCTCGTCCTGCACCCATTTCTGGTTGCGGTAATCCTGCTGCAGGGTCAGGATGACCTCCCCCGTGAGGCGGTAAATGGTGCTGTTGTCTGCATCCATGGCTCTCAGCTCCTGGACGCTCCCAATTTCCACCACTTCGTTGGCGGTGGCTGATGAGGCAAGCATACCAAAGGGGAGAAAGCCCAACAGGATCGTGAACAGGGCAATCGTGTGGAGTAAAGGTCTTTTCATACTATCAGGTTTTTGGGTTTGGGAATATTATATCCTAATGAAGTTGCCGCAGCAAAGCAATAAGGAGGCTAAAATAGGGAAAATCGGTCAGGGAGGCAAAAGAATTTATCAACAGGTGGTGTTGACAGAATGCGGCCGGGGTCCGGACCGGATCTCTGGAAAACGGCTTGAACCGGGCCTTTGTGGCCGGGGTACCGGTCCTGGTGTTTCCGGCAGCCTCAGGAAATGGCCCGGGTCACCAGCTCGGCGGCGTCCTTAAGCAGGATGGCCGATTGCACCTTGAGTCCGCTGTGGTCGATGATCTCCTTGGCTTCCTCTGCATTGGTGCCCTGCAGGCGCACGATGATGGGTATGTCGATCTGCCCGATGTTGCGGTAGGCGTCCACGATGCCGTTGGCCACCCGGTCGCAGCGTACGATGCCGCCGAAGATGTTTACCAGGATGGCCCGGACGTTCGGGTCCCTGAGGATGATCCGGAAAGCCTCCTCCACCCGTTTGGCGTTGGCCGATCCGCCTACATCCAGGAAGTTGGCAGGCTCCCCCCCGCTCAGCTTGATGATGTCCATGGTGGCCATGGCCAGGCCGGCCCCGTTGACCATGCATCCGACGTTGCCATCCAGCTTGACGAAATTGAGGCCGTGCCGCCCGGCTTCCACGTCCATCGGGTCTTCCTCCAGGATGTCGCGCATGGCGGCGATGTCGGGATGCCGGAAAAGGGCGTTGTCATCGATGGTCATCTTGGTGTCGACCACGAGGATACGGTTGTCGGAGGTCTTGAACAGCGGGTTGATCTCGATCATGGTGGCATCGCAGCCGACATAGGCCTGGTAGAGGGAGGGGAGGAGCTTCACCAGGTTCTTGAAGGCTTCGCCCCGCAGGCCCAGGTTGAAGGCCACGCGCCGGCATTGAAAGGCCTGCAGTCCGACCCGGGGATCAATCTCCTCGGTGAATATCTGGTCGGGGGTCTCTGCCGCCACCTCTTCGATGTTCATGCCCCCGCGGGGGGAGTACATGATCATGTTGCGGGAGGTCTGGCGGTTCATGAGCATGCCCAGGTAGAACTCCGCCGGTTCGGAATCGCCCGGGTAGTAAATGCCCTGTTCGACGAGCACTTTGCGGACCTTCTTGCCCTGTGGACCGGTCTGGGGTGTGATGAGCTGCATGCCGATGATCTCTCCGGCGAATCGTGCCACCTCGTCCAGGCTTTTGGCGATCCTGACGCCTCCGCCCTTGCCCCTTCCTCCGGCGTGGATCTGGGCCTTCACCGCCCAGATACCGATGCCGGTCCGCTTTTCGACCTCCTGCGCGGCCGCCACCGCATCCTCCGGGTTCTCCACCAGAATGCTTTCGGCCACGGGCACGCCATATTTCCTTAACAATGATTTTCCCTGGTACTCATGCAGGTTCATAGGCTGGTTTTTTTGAAGCGTTGCGTTTTTTCCCTGTATCCGGGGAACTGACACCGTTTGACGGGTGTGTGGAACGCCAATCCGATCCAAAAATACAAAATTTATTTCCCCCTGAAAATAATTTGACGACCGGTGCCGTTCTACCTAAGCAACCGCAGTGATTATCCATTAAATACAGCCTATGAAACAATTCAATACACTGGAGAACGAATTTCACATGCCCGCAAGAACAGGCCCTGGATCCGAAGGGCAGCCCGGCCGCAGCCAACTGCCCGGCAAAGAGGTCATCCACAACATCCTGAACTATGCACGGTCGTTGCAGGTGCTTCGGAAACGAGACGGGGAATGCCTTTTCCTGATCGGAAACTGAATGAAGCGCATCCGGAAAAAACACCTATTTTTGCGAAAAAGCACCAATCTTTCAATCCCATGAGAAAGCGAATCGCCCTGGTCGTTGTTTTTGTGGCCGTGCTGGCCTTTACCTCCTGCCGCAACCGGGAACTCTGTCCGGCTTACACCAATGCCGGGCCGGTAGTGGAAACACAGGCTGTTCCCCACGTCTGACCGGACCAATCCTTGAACCGGCAAAATGGCAAATACCTTCGAAAGCCCGAATGGCTGCGCAGCCGCCTGACGCGGGCACAGGACCTCCGCCACGTGAGGGATGTGCTCGGTGTGGGCAGCCTGCATACCATCTGCGAAAGCGGGTCCTGCCCCAATAAGGGGGAGTGCTGGGCCGCCGGCACGGCCACCTTCATGATCCTGGGCGATACCTGCACCCGCAACTGCAGGTTCTGCAATGTCAGGACGGGCAAGCCGTTTCCCCCGGATCCGCAGGAGCCGGAAAGGGTGGCTGAAGCGGTGGCTTCCCTGGGGGTGACGCATTGCGTGCTGACCAGTGTGGACCGCGATGACCTGCCGGACGGGGGGGCAGCGCACTGGGCGCAGACTGTGCGGGCCGTCAAAAGGGCTGCGCCGGAAACCACCCTGGAGGCCCTGATCCCTGACTTTGGCGGCCATGAGGAGTCCCTCATGCTCCTGATCCAGGCCGGGCCGGAAGTCATCAGCCACAACCTGGAAACGGTCCGGCGGCTGACGCCCGGAGTCCGTTCCGGGGCGGACTATGACCGGAGCCTGGGGGTGATCCGCTTCCTCACGGAACACTCCGCTGCACGCACCAAGTCGGGACTGATGCTCGGGCTGGGGGAGCGGGAGGATGAATTGCTGGAGGCCATGGACGACTTGCTGGAGGCGGGCTGCCAGGTGCTTACCATCGGGCAGTACCTGCAGCCAAGCCGGCGCCACCTTCCCGTGGAGCGGTACGTCCATCCCGATGATTTTAAGCGGTACGGAGAATGGGCCCTGCAAAAGGGGTTCCGGTTCGTGGAAAGTGCCCCTTTGGTGCGCTCCTCCTACCATGCCGAAAAACATGTGGGATCATGAAAACCAGGCAGTCGAAACGAATCTTCGCCCAATACCCTTTTACGGTCCTTCTGGCGGTGGTGCTGCTTTTTGCCGTTTTCCCCAGCCGGGCGGAGGAGGGGCGGCAGGGCGGGGACCCGGAGGCATCCGCGCTGCGAACCGGGGCGGAACGAACCGGGATGTATTTCCCCCTGCTGCGCGGCCGGCGCATCGCCTTTGCCGGGAACCATACCTCCAGGATCGGGGAGACCCATGTGGTGGACAGCCTGTTGTCGGCCGGCTTTCATATTGTCCGGGTCTTCAGCCCGGAGCACGGCTTCCGGGGGCGGGCCGCAGCCGGGGAACATGTGGCAAGCGGCACCGACC
Source organism: uncultured Bacteroidales bacterium (assembly GCA_964477035.1). Lineage (GTDB taxonomy): Bacteria > Bacteroidota > Bacteroidia > Bacteroidales > UBA7960 > SLSG01. Next base: position 309,904 of record CAYZCW010000002.1, on the reverse strand, counting down.
CTGCGACCGGTTTGCCGGTGGTCAGCCTGTATGGAAGCAACCGCCGGCCCACTCCGGAACAGCTGCAGGACGTGGACCTGATCGTTTTTGATATCCAGGATGTGGGGGTCCGGTTCTATACCTACATCAGCACCATGACCTACCTCCTGCAGGCGGCTGCCGGGGCCAACATCCCCGTGATCATCCTGGACCGTCCGAACCCGCTGGGGCACTATGTGGATGGCCCCGTCCTGGAGTCGGGCCATGCCTCCTTCGTCGGCCTGCACCGGATTCCGGTGGTGCATGGCATGACCATCGGAGAATACGCCCTGATGGCGAACGGGGAAGGCTGGCTGGGCTCCGGGGTGAAGGCACGGATTGAGGTCATTCCTGTGGAAAACTATACCCACCGCACGCGGTACCACCTGCCTGTCGCCCCCTCTCCGAACCTGCCCGACATGCATTCGGTGTACCTCTACCCTTCGCTTTGCTTTTTTGAGGGGACCGTGATCAGCCTGGGGCGGGGGACCGACCGGCCGTTCCAGATGTTTGGCCACCCCTTGCTGGACCCGCAGCAGTTTCCCCACCACTTTACCCCCAGGAGCGTGCCTGCGGCACCCAATCCCCCTGCCCGGGACGAGCTGTGCCATGGGAGGGACCTTGGCGGACTTCCCCTGGATCAGTTGGAGCAAAAGGACCGCATCGAGCTGTCCCACCTCCTGGAAGCCTACCGGCATTTCCCGGAAAAAGACGCCTTTTTCAACCCGTTTTTTGAGAACCTGGCGGGCACCCGCTTGCTGCGCAACCAGATCCTGGCCGGTTTGTCGGAGGAACAGATCAGGGCATCCTGGGAGGAGGGCCTGCGCAGTTTCAGGGAAACCAGGCGACGCTACCTGCTTTACCCCGATTTTGACTGATGTCCGAAAGGCCGCCCCGGCGGCCCGTTAAACCCTTGGATGCATGGATGGCAAACCCACAGCCCGGATCACGGATATCTGGCAGCAATTCCTGTCGGAATTGTCGGCCGGCTGCCCGGAAGGGGAGGCGCGTGCCGTGGCTTCCGAGGTGTTTGACAGGATGTTCGGGTTGCCACCCGACCAGAGGGTCCTGAAGGCCCGTGAGGCCTTTCCGCCGGAGCTCCTGCCCCTGGTCCGTCCCGTTCTTGACCGCCTTGGCAGCGGCATGCCCGTACAGTATGTAACCGGTTTTGCGCGTTTTGGGGATCTGGACCTGGCCGTGGCCCCCGGGGTGCTGATCCCCCGGCCGGAAACCGAGGAACTGGTGGCGTGGGTGATTGAAAAGCTCCGCCCGGCGGTTGCCGGACAGGGGACAGAAAACCCTGCCGTGTGCCACCTCCTGGATGCAGGCACCGGGAGCGGCTGCATCGCCATCGCCCTGGGCAGGGGCCTGGAGGGAACCCGTGTGACCGCCTGCGACATCAGCCCCCGGGCACTGGAACTGGCACGGGAAAACGCACGGAGGCTGCAGGCGGACATCCGTTTCGTGTTGCTGGACCTGCTGGATGAAAGCCCTGGTTGGGCACCGGACCCACCCCTGGATGTGCTGGTGAGCAATCCGCCCTATGTGCGGGACAGCGAGAAGGGGGACATGCAGCACCGGGTCCTTGGTTTCGAGCCTCCCGAAGCCCTGTTTGTGCCGGATGAGGACCCCCTGTTGTACTACCGGGCCATCGCCCGGCACGGGATGAACTGGCTGGGGCCCGGCGGGCGGCTGTTTCTGGAGATCAATGAGGGGCTGGGAGGGGACACGGTCCGGTTGCTGAAGGCCTTCGGGTACGGCGGCATCGTATTGAAGAAAGACTTCAGGCTGCGTGATCGCTTTATCTGTGCTGTAAGGCCTTAATGGTTGGTTTCCATGGCATCCCTGAGGGCAGACACGAAGGCCTCTATGTCGCCTTCGGTGGTGTTGAAGGCCGTCATCCAGCGCACTTCATGGCGGGAAGCGTCCCATACGTAGAAGAAGTATTTGCGCAACAGCCGTTCGATGGCTTCCGGGGGAAGGATGGCAAAGACGCCGTTGGTTTCCACCTCCTGGGTGATCTGCACCCCGGGGACCTCCCGGAGCTGGTCTGCCAGCATCCGGGCCATCCGGTTGGCATGTCCCGCATTGGCCAGCCAGAGGTCGTTTTCCAGCAAGGCATTGAACTGGGCGCTGATGTACCGCATCTTGGATGCCAGCTGCATGCTTTGCTTGCGCGTGTACTCAAAATGCTTTGCCAGGTCCGGGTTCAGGAACACCACGGCTTCCCCAAGCATCAGCCCGTTTTTGGTACCCCCGAACGACAACACGTCCACGCCTGCATCGGTGACCATCTCCTTCATGCTGATGCCGAGGCTGGCTGCCGCATTGGCAATGCGGGCCCCGTCCATGTGCAGGTACAGGTCGTTCTGCTGGGCAAAGCGTGCGATCTCGGAGATTTCCTCCTGCGTATACACGGTGCCCAGTTCGGTGGCCTGGGTGATGGAGATGATCCCCGGCTGGGAATGGTGCTGGAAGCCCACGGAATGCAAGAGGGGGGCGATCTGTCCGGTATGGATTTTTCCATTGGGGGCGGGCAGTGCGTGGACCTTACACCCTGAGAATTTCTCCGGGGCCCCGCATTCATCATGCTGGATGTGGGCCTTGTCGGAGCAAATGATGGCCTGCCAGGGCCGGGTCAGGTGGGAGAGGGCCGCCACGTTTGCGCCCGTGCCGTTGAATACGAAGAAGGTCCGGGAAGAAGGGCCAAACAATTCCCTGAATTTTCTTTCCGCCTCCAGGGTGTGGACATCGTCTCCGTAAGCGATGGCATCGCCCCGGTTCACTTCCTGGATGGCACGCAGCACGGTCTCATGGACGGGCGCGTTGTTGTCACTGGCGAAACTTTTGAATGGGGACATGGGATGTCTTGGATTGGCAGGGTGAATGCATTCCGTCCGCAAGGACCGGCCAGCAGGGGGTGGCCTTGTCCGGAACGGTCAGCAAATTTAAGCAAATTCCGCTATTTTACCATGATCCTGGGGATGTCGGCAGGAATGCGCGTCAACAGCTGATAGTTCAGCTGGTTGCTCATCTCACAGAAAGATGCGATGCTGATGCTCATGCGCTTTTGCTTTCCGACGATCACCACCTCGTCTCCCTTCTCCACGCCGGGCACATCGGTGACGTTCACGGTCATGGTGTTCATGGTCACCGTCCCGATGACCGGCACCCGCCTGCCCCGGATCAGGACCCTTCCGGTATTGCTCAGGGAGCGGCTGAAGCCGTTGGCATACCCCACGGGGATGATCGCGATCCGGGTCTTTTTGTTGGCCAGGTAGGACGATCCGTAGCCGATGAACTGCCCGGCGTCCACCTCCTTGACCACCATGACGCGGGACTTCCAGGAAAGCAGCCTCTTCAGGCCGTTGCCGGCGGCGGTGTCTTTCCTGAAACGGAACATGTGGGTTTCGGGGCTGGGCCAGTAGCCGAACTGGGCGATGCCGAAACGAACCATGTCCATGATCGTCGTCGGATAAGTCAGCGCGGCTGCCGAACAGGCGGTATGTTTCAGGGTGGGCTGCAGGCCGTGCCTGGCAAAATACCGGGCGAATTTTCTGTACAGGGTCAGCTGGTTCCGGATGCGCAGGTAATTGGCCACGCTCTCGGCCCCGGCATAGTGGGTGCAAAGCCCTTCGAACTCGAAATGCTCCCGCTGTGCCTTCAGGTAGGGAATCAGGCTCCCCATGTCCGCATACTCCAACCCCGTCCGGTGAAAACCGGTCTCCACCTCCAGGTGGAGGCGTGCCCGGGTCTTTTGCCTGCGTGCCATGTGGATGGCCGATTCCAGCCGGTCCCAGTCAAATACAAAGAATTCAATGCCATGGGCGATGGCCCATTCCATCTGGTCGTCATCCAGGTGCCCCATGATCATGATGCGGCTTTCGGGGGAGGCCACATCATGCACTTCATGGGCTTCCCTGGCAGAGAAGACCGAAAAGTGCCGGATGCCTGTCTCCTCGGCCAGCGGCACGATGTTTTTCACCCCGTGCCCATAGGCATTCCCCTTGATCACGGAGGAGATGCGCACCCCCTTTCCGATGATGCGGCGCAGGTAGCGGATGTTGTTCTTGTAGGCGGAACGGCTGATTTCTATATAGGAGGTGTGAAACATCAAACGGGGTTGTTTTTGTTGAAGAACTGCCGGATGATTGCCATGAAGAACCGGATGCCCGTGGGAATGACCTCATCCGGAAAATCGTAGTCGTTGTTGTGAAGGCTCGGATGATTGCGGCCGGAACCCAGCCCGAACAGGGCCCCCGGAAACCTGGCGGTGAAGTGGCCAAAGTCCTCCGACCACCGGAAAGGACTGTCAATTTGTGTCACGGAGGCGCCGGCAGAGCGGGCGGCTTCCAACAGGGTGCGCACCCCTTCCGGGTGGTTGTGCGTGGCCGGAAAGGCTTCGGTGTAGCGGCAGGTGGCTTCCAGCCCGTACTTTGCGGCAAGCTGGCCGGCCAGGGCCTCGGCCATCCCGGTAAAAACCTTCATGTCCTCGTCCAGGTAACTGCGCAGGGTAGCCATCACGGTGGCTTCTCCCGGGTTGGTGCCGAAGGCCACTTCCCCCAGCCTGACGTGGATGATGGTCAGCAGGACGAAGTCCATGAACCTCCCTCTTTGCCCGGGAATGTCGATCAATCCCTGCAGGAGGGAGGGCAGGACGGGACCGGGGCTGTTGCCCTGCTCCGGGTGGGCGGCATGGGATGACCGTCCCTTCAGGTGGATGATCATGCCCCGGGAGGCAGAGGCGAAGGGCCCTTCCCGGACCACCACTTCATGTTTTTTGAAGCCCGGCAGGTTGTGCAGGGCAAATACGGCATCGGGCACCAGGTTTTGAAACAGGGGGTCCCTGATGATTTTTTCGGCTCCCTGTCCTGTTTCCTCTTCGCCCTGGAACAGCAAGACCACCCGCCCGCGTGGGGGGGCTTCCTGCCCCAGGCAGGCAGCCACTCCGGCAAGGATGGCTGTGTGCCCGTCATGCCCGCATTTGTGGGAGATGCCATCATGCTGGCTCCGGTGATCGAAATCGTTGACCTCCTGTATGGGCAAAGCGTCCATATCGGCCCGCAGCAGGAGGGTGGGTCCGGGCTTTCCTGATTCATAGACTGCGGCCAGGCTGTGTCCGCCCAGTTGCCCGGTCACCTGACCGGCCCCGTGTTTTTCCAGGAAAGCCTTGATCCAGCCGGCGGTCTGCCGCTCCTGCCCCGACAATTCCGGGTAGCGGTGCAGGGTGCGCCGCAGGCGGGTGACCTCCTCCATCAATTCCTTAGACGGCAGCTGCTCCATGCCTGTGAATTTTGGTGTGAATGGGGGGCACAAAATACTAAAAATATTCCGGGCATTGCGTACATTTACCCCGGAACCTTTTTAAGAGACAGGCTTATGTATAACCGTGTAGTATTGAATATCAAATCATTGGGCTTTATGTGGCCCACCAGCGATCCTTTCCTGTTCTGTGTCCACCACCTGGACGACTACCCCCCAGGCAATGAGGAGATGGGGCCTGCAGCCTCCCTGTCCGGCAGGTACCTGGGCCAGGATTTCACCCTGAAGGACGGGTGGCGCATGTACCACGGGGAGCGGATCCCCGGCTTTCCCGCCCATCCCCACCGGGGTTTTGAGACGGTCACCATCGTGCTGGAAGGATTTGTGGACCATTCAGACTCCCACGGGGCCGCCGGACGCTATGGCAACGGGGATGTGCAGTGGATGACCGCCGGAAGCGGCCTGCAGCATTGCGAGATGTTTCCCCTGAGACGGCAGGATGCAGGCAACCCGTTGGAACTGTTTCAGATCTGGTTGAACCTGCCCGCCCGCAACAAATATGCCGAACCGTATTTCAAGATGTTGTGGGCGGATCAGATCCCGCACCTGGAAGAGAAGGACGCCGGGGGAAAGGCCACCCGCATCGGGGTGTATGCCGGAAGCTGCCGGGGACACGCGGCACCCCCTCCGGCCCCCGACTCCTGGGCCGCCGAGCCGGGTCACGGGGTCAACATCTGGACCATCGCCATGGAGGAGGGCGCCCGGTGGGCGTTGCCGGCCTCCCCCCCGGAAAGGCACAGGACCTTGTATTTTTATCAGGGCGGCAGCCTGCGGCTGGCCGGCATGGATGTGGAACCCATGAACGCCATTGAGTTGCTTGCAGACCAGGAGGTCATCCTGGAGGCTGTGGACGGGGATGCCTCCCTGCTGTTGCTGGAAGGATTGCCCATCAATGAACCGGTGGTGCAGCACGGCCCCTTTGTGATGAATACCGGGGAGGAAATTCAACAGGCGATCCGCGACTTCCGTGAGACCGGCTTCGGTGGGTGGCCCTGGGAACAATACGACCATGTACATCCGCGCGATGAGGGGCGTTTTGCACGCTATGCCAATGGCAAAACGGAAGTCCCCCGGCAGGAATAGAATGATCAGGGCCCGGGAACCCTGACCACAATTTCCCGGGCGATCTCCAGGGCGGTTGTCAGGGTTTCCAGCCCGGGGAACAGCTCACCGCTAGCGCCCGACCAGTGGCTGTGGCCTATGGGCTGCATGGGAACCTCCCGGGGACTGTCACCGGGCTGGATGACCGCTTCATAGACCAGGGCCGGCTGGCTGCTGCTTTTGTAGTGCGGGTCTTCCGGAAATTTGTTGTTGGTCCAGTGGCGGTTCCAATCCCACGACTGGTTGATCTCTAACAGGATCCTGACGGGCGTTCCATCACCGGGGGGCAGGGAGGATGCCAGCACAAAGCTTCCTGAAGGCGTCGGACCGGTCAGGGCGTCCGGCACAGGATCCTCCCGGGTGGGTAAATAGTAGCCGTCCGGGGCCTGAATGCCGCGCTGGTGGCCCCAGTAGGGCAGGGCTGCAGGCCGGCGTACCGGGCCGGGCATCCAGCGCCCGGAGGACGGATCCCCATGGCGGAAATAGCCTTTGCCGATGGATTCGGCCACATACAGGGTCTGGAGGTAGTTTCCTTCCATGTCCTCCAGCCAGATGGCCATCAGAGGGTGGTTGTGGGCCCTGCCGCGGTGGAACACGATTTCAACCGGTCTTTCAAAACCCGTGGGAAAGGTGCGGATGACTTCCGGTGCGGAATCTTCAAGGAGGGTCCTGCGGTGCAGGACCTGGCCGGGCTCGCGGGTGGGAGAACAGGAATGGATCATGGTCATGAGCAAGGGTGCCAACACGGCCATGGCCAGTTGGCGCAATTGTCTGCCTGTGAAAGGATCGGTGTTCATGGGCGGTTTTTTTGGGTGTTGTGTTGTTTAGAATTCGATGATGATGCCGATGCTTGGCAGCACACTGCCGACGGAGTTCTCCAGCCTTTTGAGGCGGTAACGTTCCGTCCCGTTGTCATCGACCACCAAAGGCTGTCCTGATTCATCCACTTCCCTGATATAATTCGCCGGCTGGGTGGCTTTGAAGTTGTAAACATTCTGGATGTCCAGGTAGAACATCAGGGATAGCCGGTCCAGATAAAATTGTTTGTCGATGCGCAGGTCCAGCTGGTGAAAAGCCGGCAGCCGCAGGCTGTTAAACCGTCCGTAATCGAGGTAGGGCATGCCCTGCGCGTCCCAGGCATCCCTCAGGCTGGACGTCTCCAGGTCGTAGGGTGTGTAAGGCGCCCCGCCCGAATACCGCCACTTCAGGCCCACGTCCCAGTTGCGGGGAAGTTCCTTCAATGCCGTCAGGATGAGGATATGGCGGTTGTCCCAGGCGGCCGGCACATAGGTTCCCTGCCCGTCCCGGAACTCACTGCGCACAAAGGTATAGGAGAGGATCATGTTGAATCCCTTGATGCGTTGTTCCCGGTACAGCAGTTCCGCTCCGAAAGCCCTTCCTTCTCCCGTAGAGAGGACTTCTTCTGCTCCGAAAACCCCGAAATCTGCCGGCCGGCTGCCGATGGCCACCGAGTCTCTGACGGAGAATGGGTACTGGCCGTATGTCTTATAAAAACCTTCCAGGCTCACCTTGCTGGCCCTGGAAGGCAGCCATTCGATGCCGGCCACCAGGTGGTCGGACCGCAGGTAGCGCAGGCCGTTGAGGCGGTTGACCAGCTGTCCGTCGTTGCTCCGGTATCCCAGGGTGGTGTAGGCCGGCAATTGGAAATACCGGCCGGTGTTGAAGTTCAGGAATAAATTCTCCTGAAGTTTGTAGGAAGCCGAGAACCGTGGCGACAGCTGGTCCAGCAGGTTGGACATGGAGGCGGAGTAGCTGTTGGCATCGGCCCTCAGTCCGATGGAGAGGGCAAGACGCTGGTCCAGGAAGCGCCTGGTGACCTGGGCGAAGAGGTTCCATTTGAAAAGATCCACTGAAGAGTCGAAGTCGATGACCTGCCGTTGGTTGAACACGAACACCTCCTGGTAGGTGTCACTGAGGAAGCGGGCATACTCCGCCCCGGCACCGAAGCGCAGCCGGGTTTCTCCGTAGTTGACCAGCCTCTCGAAGCGGAATTTGTTCTCGATTTCGTCGGACAGGTAATCCAGGCTACGCGGGCGGCTCTCATCGTTTCCCGGGTGCTTGAAGGCGTTGTTGCGCAGCATGTTGCGGGAAAGCACCCAGGTGTCGAAACCATTGTCCCTGAAGCGGCGGTATACCGCACCCAGGGCATAATTCCACTGCTCGTTGACCGGCAGGTAATCCAGAATGTATTGCTGCTCTTCCGTTTCATTGGCCTCCAGGTTGAGCCGGTTTTCATCGATGGCCCCGATGCCGATGAAACTGAGCTCCGACCGGGGGCCCAGGCTGGTGTTGGTTTTGAACTGGAATCCGTTGTAAGTCGGCAGAAAGGGCAGGCCGATCACCCCAAATAAGAACTGGAGGTAGGAACGCCTTGCAGACAGGATGAAGGTGGTATTCTCCGTCAGCGGGCCATCGGCCGTCAGGGCCAGGTCGCTTGCCCCGATGGCACCGCGGAGGTTCAGTTTGGATTTGTTGCCATTGACCTGCCTGAATTCGAACACGGAGCTGAGGGCATTGCCGCGGTTTGCCGGGAAAGCCCCCGTGAACATCTCCACCTCCCGGATGAAATCCACGTTGATGATGCCGACGGGGCCGCCGCTGGCCCCCTGGGTGGCAAAATGGTTGATGTTGGGGATCTCGACCCCGTCCAGGAAGAAACGGTTCTCGCTGGGACCGCCTCCACGGATGATCACGTCGTTGCGAAAGGCCGGGGTGAAGGCAACCCCGGGAAGGGACTGGATGACACGGGAAATATCCCGGTTGCTGCCCGGGCTGCGCTCAATCTCCTGGATGCCGATCCTGCGCAAAGACACGGGGCTTTCCTCGCTGCGCTGGAAAGGGGACGCCGTCACTTCCACACTCGCCAGTTCCACACTGACCGGCCGCAAACCGATCTCAATGCTGGCCGTCCGGGCATTGGTGACCATGAATTCTTCGGTGATGCGGCCCTCGAACCCGACGGAGGAAACCTGCAACCTGACGAAGCCGGGCTCCAGCCCGGTGAAAAGGAAAATGCCGTCCAGGTCGCTGGTGCTGCCGGTATTGGTGCCGTATATCACGATATTGGTGAAAGGGAGGGGCTCGTTGGTCAGCTCGTTGAACACCCTCCCGCGGATGCTGCCCTGCTGGGAGAGGGCAGCCGGGGAGAACGACAGCATCAGTACCAGCCATCCCAAAAACAGCTGAACGGTCGGTAACGAAAGGCGCATTGAATGTGTCATCGCTGGTTCTATGAATGATTTATCCTCTGTCTTTTGCTTATGCCAAATTAACACGGCAGGCGCATGTTTGTTTAATGATTTGCTTGAACTATTTAACGACCTGGATGGCAACCGCCATTGGCCGACGCCTGGCGGCCACCGGCCGATTATTGCTTGTCCCCGGAAGGGCAGTCTCTTAATTTTGCCATTGTACCGTACCAAGGTACTTCATTTATTTTTTTTAACCATTTAATTTTGCAACCATGAGTGCATCAAGTAAAAGACGCGTTTTTCTGGGCCTGCTGTTTCTGGGGATCGGCTGTGTGCTGCTGATCCAGTACACCGACCTGCTTCCTTTCCTGCTGCCCGGCTACCTCATCAGCTGGAAGACCATCCTGATCGCCCTCGGAGCCTTGCTGCTGGCCACAGACAAAAACAAATCGACCGGACTCATTCTCATGCTCATCGGGGGGTTCTTCCTGCTGAAGGACGATGTGTTCGGCGTCGGGTTCTGGGATGTGATGAAATTTGCCATCCCGGTGGTATTCATCCTGGCCGGGGTGTTGATCCTGTTTCCCCGCAGAATCTTTCCCGCAAGGTCCTACAACCGGTTGGACGGGGAGGAAAGCAAGGATGTCCTCCGCGAGGTCAACATCTTCAGCGGGGGGACCAAATCCATCAACTCCGAACGGTTTCGCGGGGGGGAGATTACCTGCATCTTTGGGGGCTCCGAGCTGAACTTCCGGAACGCCGGTCTTGCGGAGGGGGTCAATGCCATTGATATAACCTGTATCTTTGGGGGAGTTACCCTGTATGTGCCGGAGGACTGGACCATCAAGATCGAAGCGACCACGATATTCGGCGGGTTTTCCGATGCCCGGGCCGAGTCCAATGCAAGCCTGGCCACGGATCCCGGTAAGCTGCTGGTCATCAAAGGCGTGGTGGTGTTTGGCGGTGGGGAGATAAAGTATGTCTAAAGCGCAGCCCTTATGCCCCTGAACCTTCTTCCGGGCCGTACCTTCCTGAGGTTTTATTCAGCCCTCTGGCTTTGCTGCACCCTGGTCCACTTTGCTTTGCTTAACAAGCATTACGGACTGGGGTGGCAGCATGCCGCTGCCGATGCCCTGGTACACCAGCTGCTTTTATTCGCAGGCATGTCCCCGCTCTGGCTGGTGATCCGCTTTTCCATCCGGGAAAGGGACCTGCATCCCGGGGTGTTTTTCAATGCCCTGCTGGCCGGGCTGCTCCTTCTGGCCGGATGGTTTTATCTGACCGATGCCTTCCTGATGAGGTGGCTGCCGGATCCGGATCTCAGGGCATCTTTTTTAGAGCCGGCAAGGCCTGTGCGCCTTTTGACCGGTTTGCTTACCGGGGGCATCCTGTTCAGCTCTTTTTTGGGGACCCACCTCCGGCAGGAGGCCAGGGCTTCCGTGAACCGGGAGGCCGAACTGAGGGACCTGGTCCGTCGGACCGAGCTGCAGGCACTCAAGGACCAACTCAATCCCCATTTTCTGTATAACAGCCTGAATGCCATCAGCGGCCTCACGGTGACGGACCCGGAAAAAGCCAGGGAAATGGTGGTCCGCCTTTCTGCTTTTCTGCGGAGGGTGCTCAAACAGGATGCCTTTCAGTTGTCCGCCCTGGTGGATGAGTTGGACCTGCTGGAGCAGTACCTGGCAATCGAAAGACTTCGTTTTGGCAGGAACCTGTCCTTTGCCCGGGAGGTCCCTTCCGCCGAGCTGTCTGTGCGGCTGCCGGCCATGATCCTGCAGCCGCTCATTGAAAACGCCGTTAAATTCGGGACAGGGGGGCCGGGTAGCCAGGGGGGCATCCGGTTGCGGGTGTCCGGAGAGGAACAGGAGGTGCTGATCTGCCTGAGCAATCCGTTCGATCCCGTGGGGGAACGTTTCCGGGGGGAGGGCCTTGGGCTGAAGAATGTCCGCAACCGCCTGCGGCTTTTGTATGGGAACGGACAGCTGCTGACGGTTCGGGTTGAGGGGCAGGTCTTCCATGCCTGCCTGAGGCTTCCCCGAAGCCTGCCGGCTGATGCAGGGGAACGACCTGTCAGGGGGGCCGAGACCCCATCCGACGAAAAAAAAGAACACAGCCATGAATGACACCCTGCGGGCCCTCATTGTCGATGATGAATTGCCGGCCTGCGACCTGATCGCTGCCTGCCTCAGGGACTTTCCCCGCATCCGCCTGGCGGGAATCTGCCATGACGGGGTGGAAGGCGCCAGGATGGTCCTTAAGCTGAAACCAGACCTGGTGTTTCTGGACATTCAGATGCCCCGTGCCACCGGCCTGGAGATGCTGGAACTGATCGACCCGGCCTCCATGCCGGCCGTGATCTTCACCACGGCCTATGATGAATATGCCCTGAAAGCGTTCGAACTCAATGCCGTGGATTACCTGCTCAAACCCATCGGCAAAGACCGCTTCAGGATGGCCGTGGAAAAAGCCGTTTCGGCCATTAGAAATGGAGAGCGCCACACGGAAGGGCTGCGGCGAATCGTGGAAGGCGGCGGCGGATCGACGGGTTTCGCAAAGCGCTTTCTGGTGCGGGAAGGGGAGGCCATCCGGGTCATCCCGCCCGAGGAACTCTTTTGCGCCGAAGCCAGGGATGATTACGTGTTGCTGTGCACGGAAAAAGAGCAGTTCCTCAAGAAGAAAACCCTGAAATCCCTGCAGGCACAACTGGACCCGGCCTTGTTCATCAGGGTGCATCGCTCCTGCATCGTCCGGCTTGATGCCATACAGCGCATAGAACCTTATTCCAGGGATGCCTATCTGCTGCGGCTTGTCAACGGCCACAAGGTCCCTGTAAGCAAGCAGGGATACACTGCCCTGCGCGGGCTGCTCCGCTTCTGATGGTTTTATGGCCTTTCTTGCGGATATAAGTTAAAAAATGTTACCTTTGCAACTTATTTGGGATATAGCACGTTATTTGCACAAACAATCCAGACACATCAAGCGGTTTTCCATGATCAGAACCCCGGTTCCCAGACCAGTATTCGCCATGATCGCAGGGCTGTTGCTGCTTTCTTCCTGCAGCCAGTACCAAAAGCTTTTAAAAAGTGACGACCTGGAACTTAAATACACCAGGGCCGTGGAGTATTATGAGGAGGGCAGTTTCGGGAAGGCCATCGGGCTGATGGACGACATCATTCCCGCTTTCCGTGGCTCGGCCCGGGCGGAAAACCTGAACTACTATTATGCCATGGCCCATTACAAGCAAAAGGACTACCTCATGGCAAGCCATTATTTCCGGACTTTTGCTTCGGGGTTTCCCCACAGCAGGCATGTGGAGGATTTTTTGTTCCTGAGTGCCTATTGCAAATACCTGGAGTCCCCGCGGCCCAGCCTGGACCAGACCTCCACCCGGGAGGCCATTCAGGAATTGCAGGCATTCATCAACCGTTTTCCCGGCAGCCAACGGGTGGAAGAGGCAAACCAGCTGATCGATGAGTTGCGCTACAAGTTGGAGACCAAGCGCTTTGAATCAGCCATGCTGTACCTTGACCTGGAAGACTATACCGCAGCCATTACCACATTCGACAGCTTCATCAAGGACTATCCCGATACCGAATACCGGGAACAGGCCTTGTTCAATATCCTGTATGCCAATTTTCAGTTTGCCAGCCTGAGCATCCCCCAGCGGCAAATTGAGCGTTTCCGTGACGTGCTCGAGGCTTACCAGCGGCTGGTCCGCCTGTATCCCGAGAGCCAGTACCTGGTGCAGGCCGACAGGATGAGGGAAACGGCCCACAGCCGGATCGAGGTCCTGCAGCAAAGCCTGCAAAACGATGTTTCAGAAAACCAATAACCACCATGGATTATAAGAAAATTAAAACGGAAAGCACCACCGTAACCCGTGACCTGCGGCAGTTTGACAAGGAAACCAGGAATATTTACCAGTCGGTGGTCATCATCTCCAAAAGGGCCAACCAGATCGGACAGGAGATGAAGGAAGAGCTTAACGGCAAGCTGGAGGAGTTTGCCACATCGACCGACAACCTGGAGGAAATCTTCGAAAACCGTGAACAGATTGAAATTGCCCGCTATTACGAACAGCTGCCCAAGCCTTCCCTGATCGCCATCAGTGAGTACCTCCACGGCAATGTCTATTACCGCGTACCGGAACCGGAAGTTAAAAAATAAGCTGCCCTATCCGGCGTTATAGGAGCATGGGGACCTTCCCCCGGATGAACACCGGACCGATATGATGCGACAAGCGAGCGTATTCCTCCTGCTTTGGATCCTGCTGCCGGGACTCCTTTCTGCCCAGCAGGAAATGAACTGCAGGATCTCCATTGCCACCCCCGGCCTTCCGGAGACAGACCGGGAAATCCTGCGAACCCTGCAATCGGACCTTTACGAATTCGTGAACCAGCGAAACTGGACCGAGTACCATTTCCAGACGGCCGAACGCATCGAGGCCACGATCCAGATCACTGTCAATGAACGGGTCGGATCGGATGAATACCGGGGCAGCATACAGATTCAGTCCAGGCGGCCGGTTTACCAGACATCATACAGTTCTCCGGTTTTCAACCACCAGGACCGTGATTTCGTGTTCCGTTACATTGAGAACCAGCCCCTGGATTACGCCGAGAACACCTTCACGTCCAACCTCACCTCGGTCATCGCTTTTTACGTGTACATCATCCTGGGCTTCGACTTCGATACCTTCGCCCCCATGGGGGGAAACCCCTATTTTGAAAGGGCGCAAAGCATTGTCAACGCCGCGCAGAACACCCCGGAGAGGGGATGGAAATCCTTCGAAAGCCAGCGCAACCGCTATTGGCTGGTCGAAAACATATTTAACCCCACCTACCGGAATATCAGGCAGGCATTGTATGTGTACCACCGTTTGGGATTTGACAAGATGACGGAAAACATGGATATGGGCCGGGCTGAGGTGCTCAATGCGCTGGAAATCCTTCAGCGGGTGCAGCGTGAGCGCCCGGGAAGCTTTCTGATGCAGGTGGTCATGACTTCCAAGAGCGATGAACTCGTGAACCTGTTTGGCGAAGCCAGTCCGATCGACCGCAACAAGGCCGTGTCCATACTGACAGAACTGGATCCTGCCAACAGCGCCAAGTACCGGCGCATTGGGGAACAAAACCGCTGAGGCCGTTTGCGGAATCCGCGGGCTGTTTTTTTTCTTCCGTCTTTCAAAGTTTGCTAACTTTGGTTCTGTGCCCCAGTCAACAGCCCTATGCTTCTTCATCTCCAGATTGAAAATTACGCCCTGATCGAAGGACTTCGCATCGATTTCAGCCGGGGGCTTACCGTGATCACCGGCGAAACGGGTGCCGGGAAGTCCATCCTTCTGGGGGCCCTGTCGCTGGTTCTCGGACAGCGTGCCGAGACCCAGGTGCTGAGCAATCCGGAGAAGAAATGCATCATCGAGGCCTGTTTCAGAATCCCCTCCGGTGTTTTACGCCCCCTGTTCGAAAAACACCAGCTCGACTTCGAGGAGGACACCATTGTCAGGCGGGAAATCAGCCCGCAGGGAAAATCACGGGCCTTCATCAATGACACCCCCGTGACCCTGCCCGTCATGAAGGAGATCGCAGGCAGCCTGGTGGATATACACTCCCAGCATCAGAACCTGCTTCTGGGTGCTTCCTCCTTCCAGTTCGATGTCCTGGACAATTATACGGGCAATGTGTCGCGGGTCGGGGCTTACCAAATCGCCTACCAGGAACTGCAGGACATGAAACGGCGCCTGCATGCCCGGGAAGAACAGGAGAAAAAATCCCGTGCGGAACAGGACTACCTGCGCTTTCAGCTGGATGAGCTGGACCGGGCCGGTCTGGATCCGGAGGCGGCTTCCCTCTGGGAAGAGGAGCTGGAGGTGCTCCGGCATGCCGAGGAGATCGGATCGGGCCTTGCCGGTGCTGTCCACCGGCTGTCAGAGGCAGACAGGAGCGTTACAGGCACCCTTTACGAGGTCCTGCAGCTCATCCGGCCTTTGTCTTCCTACAGAACGGATTTTGATTCCATGGCCGGGAGGCTGGAAGCCGCCCTCATTGAGCTGAAGGATCTTTCGGCAGATATGGAACGGGCCGCGGGGGATGTCCAGCATGATCCTGCCCGCATGCGTGAGCTGGAAGGGAAGACGGATCTTGTCAACAAGCTCCTGCACAAACACCAGGTGCCTGATGTGGAAGCCCTGGTGGCCCTGCGGGAAGACTACCGTGAAAAGATCACCGCCCTGGACGGACTGGAAGAATCGGTTGCGGGCCTGCGGCTGCAGGTATCGCGCTCCGAAGCCGCCCTCCGGGAAATGGCCGGGGAGATTTCCCGTGTGCGTCATGCGGGCATCCCGGAGCTGGAGGGCGAGATCACCGCCATGCTCAGGCAATTGGCCATGCCGGCAGCCCGCTTTAAAGTGGGTCTGGAACCGCTGTCCCAGCCCGGTCCCTTCGGTATGGACCAGCCAATGTTCCTGTTCAGCGCCAATGCCGGCACCGAACTGCGGGAGATCAGCCGGGTGGCCTCAGGCGGGGAGATGTCCCGTCTCATGCTGGGAATCAAGAACACCCTGTCCCGGAAGAACATGCTTTCCACCATTGTATTTGATGAAATAGATACCGGGATCTCGGGCGAGACGGGGGGCAGGATCGGCAAGATCCTCCGGTCGATGGCCGGACAGATGCAGGTGATTGCCATCACCCACCTGCCCCAGATCGCTGCCCTGGGCAAGGACCATTACCTGGTGTTCAAGACCGAGTACAAGGGGCGGACCCGAACGGGTATCAAGCGGCTGGCAGGCGAGGAGAGGAAGATCGAGATCGCCAAGATGCTGGGAGGGGAGGACCCCTCCAGGAGCATGGTCAGAACCGCCGGGGAACTCATGCAACAGAAAACCGAAAATCATTAAACCCAATACCTATGTCTTTAAAACTGCTTGAAGGAAAAAGGGGCATCATATTCGGCGCCCTGGATGAAAACTCCATCGCCTGGAAGGTGGCCGAGAAGGCCCATGCCCACGGGGCCCGGTTTGTATTAACCAATGCCCCCATTGCCCTGCGCAAAGGAGATATTTTTCGCCTGGGGGAACGGACCGGCAGCGAGGTGATCTCTGCCGACATCACCCAGGTGGACGATCTGGAAAACCTGTTCCAGGAGGCCGTGGAACTGCTTGGGGGCAAGATCGACTTCATCCTGCATTCCGTGGGGATGTCCCCCAATGTGCGCAAGGGTTTGCATTATACGGACCTGGACTACAATTACCTGAACAAAACCCTGGATGTGTCGGCCATCTCCCTGCACAAAGTGCTTCAGGTGGCCTACAAGATGGATGTCATGAATGAGTGGGGCAGTGTGCTGGCCCTGAGTTACATTGCCGCACAGCGGACCTTTTCGACTTACAGCGACATGGCCCAGGCCAAGGCGATGCTGGAATCCATTGCCCGGAGCTTTGGCTACCATTTCGGGAAAAAAAGAAAGGTGCGGATCAACACCATCTCACAATCCCCCACAGTCACCACCGCCGGAACCGGCGTGGGCGGATTCAAGAGCTTTTACGCTTACGCACAATGCATGTCTCCGCTGGGAAATGCCTCCTCCGATGACTGCGCCGATTATTGCATTGTGATGTTCTCGGACCTCACCCGCAAGGTGACCATGCAGAACCTTTTTCACGACGGGGGCTATTCCACCATGGGAATCAGCGAAACCCTCATTGAAAGCTGCTTCACCTGCCAGGGGGAATGTTTCGATGACATCCGGGAGAAAGAGCGGATCATGGGCAGTCCCAAAACAAAAAACAAAAAGGGTTGACCCCCTGAACCCGGCCTTTTCGGCAGGATGCATCCTGCCTTGTAATCAGAACCCTTGCCATTGCGGTGGGAACCGGAAATCAGGCAGGGGTTTTTTTTTGTAATATATTCTTATATTTGTAGCCCTTTTAGCTGCTCCGTTTGCATGGTACAGGTGCGTGATGAACTCTTGATTTTTGCCACCGGTAAATCCCCCAGTCCTGGGTGAGGGGTTCCAGCCCACCACCACCTCCCATTCAAGATCAATGCCAAAGAACCTTGACGGATCAGAATCGATAACCCCATTTAAACAAATAGTTGAAACATGCGTATTCTTGTTTGCATCAGTAATGTTCCCGACACCACCACCAAGGTGCGTTTTGCCGATGGGAACACCCGGCTTGATACGGCAGGCATTCAATGGGTGATCAACCCCTGGGACGAACTCTCCCTGACCCGTGCCCTGGAATTGAAGGAGGAAGGGGGGAGCGGTGTGGAAGAGGTGGTGGTGGCCCATGTGGGGCCACCGACCAGTGATCCCACCATTCGCAAAGCCCTGGCCATCGGAGCCGACAGTGCCATAAGGGTCAACACCGGGGCGTCCGACGCCTTCCAGGTGGCCGCCCAGTTGTCTGCCATCCTGAAGGAACAATCATTCGATCTGGTCCTGTGTGGGATTGAGTCGAGTGATTACAATGGGTCCAACGTGGGCGGGATGCTGGCGGAATTTGCCGGATGGCCTTCCGTTTCGGCCATATCGGGCCTGGCGGTGGCCGGGGGAGAGGTGTCCGTCACCCGCGAAATTGACGGAGGACGCGAGTGGCTCAGGGTCCCCACCCCCTTTGTGGGGATTGTTCAGAAGGGGATTGCCAAAGAGCCCAGGATCGCCTCCATGAGGGGAATCATGCAGGCCCGCACAAAACCCATCCTTGTCCTGGAGCCTGACGACACGGCCCCGCTGACCCGGGTACTCGATTTTGAGCCGCCCCGGCCCAGGGCGGCATGCAAATTCGTGGATGCCTCCGATCCGGCCGAATTGATCCGCTTGCTGCAGAACGAAGCCAAGGTCATTTGATTTTCCTTAACCACTGAAAAATCCGAAAATATGTCAGTCATCGTATATACCGAAAACTGGGACGGAAAGTTCAAAAAACTGTCCTTTGAGTTGGCCTCCTACGCCGTCAGCCTGGCAGAAATGCTGGGAACGGAAGCGATCGCCCTCTCCCTGGGGGATGTGGGGGACGACGAGCTTGAGCGGCTCGGTCAATACGGCATCCGGCGCGTGATCCACCTGTCCGGAGAAGGCCTCGCGCCGTTCGACAGCCAGGTGGCTGCCGGGATCATCTCCCATGTGGCGGCCAGGGAAGGAGCCAGGGCCCTGGTGCTTGCAAACAACAACCTGGGGAAGGCCCTTGCCCCCCGCTTGTCCGTTCGTCTGAAGGCCGGCCTTGCTTCGGGGGTCCATCAGCTGCCCTCTTCCATCAACCCCTTCGTGGTGAGCAAGAAAGTGTATTCCGGCAATGCCTTTGCGCGCCTGGAGCTGCAGGGAGAAATCAAAGTGCTGACCCTCGCGCAGAATTCATTCGATCTGGTGGAGCAAGCCGGGGAGGTGGCCATCAGCCGGGAGGAGGCCGTTGCTTTTGAAAAGCCTGCCGCAGAGCTGCTGGAGTCCCACAAACAATCCGGGAAGGTCCTCCTCTCGGATGCGGACATCGTGGTATCCGGTGGCAGGGGCATGAAATCGCCCGGGAACTGGGGGCCGATCGAGGAGCTGGCAGAATTGCTCGGTGGGGCCACAGCTTGTTCCCGTCCCGTGTCGGATGAAGGATGGCGGCCTCACGAAGAGCATACGGGCCAGACCGGCAAGGTCATTGCCCCCAACCTTTATATCGCCGTGGGCATTTCCGGCGCGACCCAGCACCTGGCGGGGATCAGTTCCTCCAAGTACATTGTGGCCATCAACACAGACAAGGACGCCCCCATTTTCGAGGCGGCCCAGTACGGCATAGTCGGGGATGCGGCGAAAATCCTGCCCCGGCTCGTGGAGGCCGTCAAAGCCTTGAAATCCTAATCCCGCCAGCCATGATCGCGAATTTGATATTCAGTTTGTTGTTGTTGGCGGCCGCCTTTCTGTTCAGCCGGAACATACGGCAGGTTGCCAGAAACATCCGCCTGGGAAAACCCGTCCGGATCGAGGACCGGCGTCCCCAGCGGTGGAAAACCATGGCCCGGGTGGCCATCGGCCAGACGAAGATGACGTCCCGCCCCGTGGCCGCCGTGATGCACCTCTTTGTGTACGTGGGTTTCATTGTGATCAATATCGAAATGATCGAGATCCTGATCGACGGGGTCTTTGGCACACACCGTGCTTTGCTGTTTACCGGCAGGGTCTACCCGGTGCTGATTTCGGTCTTTGAGGTGTTCGCCCTTTCGGTGATTCTTGCTTGTGCCGTGTTCCTGGTGCGCCGCAACCTTATCAGGCTGAAACGTTTCAGAAGCAGGGAACTGACCGCCTGGCCCCGCTCGGATGCCAACATCATCCTCTTCACGGAAATTCTGTTGATGTCCTCCATTTTGATCATGAATGCCTCGGACGGGCTGCTGCAGGCCAGGGGCAACACCCATTATGCCCCGACAGGGGCCTTCCTGGTCAGCCAGTTTTTGCAACCCCTGCTGGCCGGCATGCCGGACGGCAGCCTGGTTTTCCTTGAGAGGCTGACCTGGTGGTTTCATATTATGGGGGTCCTTGTATTCCTGAACTACATTCCCTATTCCAAACACCTGCACGTGTTTCTCTCGTTTCCCAACGTCTATTATTCGAAACTGGGCCCCTTGGGGAAAATGGACAATATGCCCGCCATCACCCATGAGATCAGGCTGATGCTTGATCCCTCCGCAGTCCCTCCTCCGGCCCCGGCAGAAGGGGAGGAGATCGGGCAGTTCGGTGCACGGGATGCCACCGACCTGACCTGGAAGCATTTGATGGATGCCTATACCTGCACGGAATGCGGGCGTTGCACCTCCAGCTGCCCGGCCAACATGACCGGCAAAAAATTGTCTCCCCGCAAGGTGGTCATGGATGTCAGGGATCGTATTGAGGAGTTGGGCCGCCTTCCGGGAAAGAAGAAGGCCGGGGCCGCGGATGGACGGGTGCTGCTGGAACGCATCAGTCCGGAGGAGCTTTGGGCTTGTACCACCTGCAATGCCTGTGCCATGGAGTGCCCGGTAAACATCGACCCCCTCGCCGTCATCCTGGAGCTGCGCCGCTACCTTGTCATGGAAAAGGCCGCCGCCCCCGGAGAGTTGAATGCCACTTTTTCCAACATTGAAAACAACGGGGCTCCCTGGCAGTTTTCCAGCGAAGACCGCCTGCAGTGGGCCGGCTAATCCGATCTGAATCCATGCCAACCAAAGAACCGATTGAAGTTCCCGTCATGGCCGACCTGGCGGGTCGCGGGGAGCAGCCCGAATTCCTTTTCTGGGTGGGCTGTGCAGGGGCTTTCGATGACCGCTACAAGAAGGTTGCCCGGGCATTTGCCAGGATACTGAACCATTTGGGGGTCAGTTATGCCGTCCTGGGCAAGGAGGAGACCTGTACGGGAGATCCGGCCCGAAGGGCGGGCAATGAAATGCTGTTCCAGATGCAGGCGCTGCAGCTCATTGAGCTGTTTCAATCGTACGGGGTCCGGAAAATCCTGACCATCTGCCCGCATTGTTACAATGTGTTCAAAAACGAATATCCAGAGTTGGGCGGGACCTATGAGGTCATCAGTTATGTGGATTTTCTGGATTCGGCCGCCTCGGAAGGCCGCCTGGAATGCAAATCAAATGTATTTGATAACCAGATTATTACTTACCATGACCCCTGCTATCTGGGTCGTTCAAATGGCCATTACGAAGCCCCCAGACGGCTTGTCAGGCGCCTGACCGGCCGGTTCGTGGAGATGAGACGCAACAAGCAGTTCGCGCTTTGTTGCGGTGCCGGAGGGGGCCAGATGTTCAAGGAGGCCGAGCCCGGGGAAAAGGAAGTATTCCTGGAGCGGACGGAAGAAGCCCTGGAAGTGGATCCTGCGGTGATAGCCACCGCCTGTCCCTTCTGCATGACCATGCTGACCGATGGCTTGAAATACAAGAACAGGGAAGAGCAAGTCAGGAATTACGACATTGCCGAGCTGATCGCCATGTCGCTGGAACTGTAATCAAAAACGATAAAACAACCATTTATGGATCAGAAGAAAAACCTGAAGAGTGGAGAGTTCCTGGTCAGGGACATCGGTGCACAGGAGGTGTTTGTTCCCGAAGAATTCGACGAGGAACAGCTCATGATCGCACAGACCTGCAAGGACTTTATTGAAACGGAAGTTTACCCCAGGCTCGACCAGATTGACAAGGGAGACCGGGAGCTGATGAAGGAGGTCCTGAAAAAGTCAGGTGAGTTGGGGTTGATGGGCATCTCCCTGCCGGAGGAGGTGGGTGGTTTCGGCCAGTCGTTCGTGACCCAGATGCTGGCCGCAGAGACCATTGGCGCCGGCTATTCCTTCTCCGTGGCTTTCATGGCCCATTGCGGTATCGGCACCCTGCCCATCATGTACTACGGAAACGAAGACCAGCGGCAGCGTTACGTGACCCGCCTGGCAACCGGAGAACTGCTCGGTGCCTACTGCCTTACCGAACCCGGTGCCGGCAGCGATGCCAACAGTGGAAAAACCAGCGCCACCCTGAGTGAAGACGGCACGCATTACATCCTGAACGGACAAAAGATGTGGATCACCAATGCCGGGTTTTGTGATACCCAGGTGGTGTTCGCCAAGATAGACAATGACCGGATTCTGAGCGCATTCATAGTAGACAGCAAGCTGCCGGGCGTGGTGATTGGCCCGGACGAACACAAAATGGGCATCAAGGGATCCTCCACGGCCCAGATCTACTACAACGATGTCCGGGTGCCGGTGGAGAACCTGCTGGGTGAAAGAGGGGAGGGGTTCCGCATTGCCCTAAGCATCCTCCACATGGGACGCATGAAACTGGGTGCCAACGTGATCGGCGCTGCTAAAAAGGCCATCACAGATGCAGTCCGTTATGCCAACGAACGCAAGCAGTTTTGTGTTCTGATCTCCAGTTTCGGGGCCATCCAACACAAACTGGCCGAAATGGTCATCCGCACCTTCGCCCACGAGTCTGCCATTTACCGTGTGAGCCAGGATATTGACGTCCTGATGGAGCGCTGCAAGCAGACGGAGGGCTGTGACACCGGAAGGGCCAGCATTGACGCCATCAGCCATTATGCCGTGGAAGACGCCATTTTGAAGGTCTACGGGTCAGAGATGTTGGATTTCGTGGTGGATGAGGCCGTGCAGATCCACGGAGGGATGGGCTACTCGGCCGAAACCAATGTGGAACGCGGCTACAGGGATTCGCGCATCAACCGCATTTTTGAAGGGACCAATGAGATCAACCGCCTCCTGGTGGTGGATACCGCCATGAAGCGTTCCATGAAAGGAGATTTCGACTTGTTCGGACCCGCACGGGAGCTGGTCGCCGACCCGGATGCCGTCACCGTCAGCCCGGCCGGCGGAGAAGGGTTTTTCGAAGAAAAAATGTCCCTTGTCAGGAACATGAAAAAAGTGGCCCTGATGGCCATTCAGGCCGCCTCGGACACATTCGGCAAGAAACTCGTGCGGGAACAGGAGGTGCTCAACAACATTGCCGACATCATTGCCGAGGTGTATATCGCTGAATCCCTGACCCTGAGGGTGGAAAAAATTGAACCCCGGAAAGGGGAGGCCGCCGGGATATACCGTGACATGGTGGAGGTGTTTGTTTTTGACAGCGTGAACAAGGTCCGCAAGCTGGGGCTCGATGCCCTGTATTCCCTGGACCGGGAAGACGGGTCGGAGAAACTCGCCGCCGCGGTGGAACGGCTGACGGCCGCCGGTGGTGTGAACGTGAAGGAGGCCCGCAGGCGCATTGCCGCCAAGCTGATAGAGGACAATATGTACAGGTTCTGATCCTTCCGTCAGGACCATTGATTGGCAAAGAGGCCGCCGCTCCGGAAGGAGCGGCGGCCTCTTTTTGTGTTGCCGCGGAACGGGTCAGTCTGATTTTCCCCCGGGGGATTTCCCCCTGGATTTGGGTTTTTTCACCGCGATTTTAATTTCCTGGAGTTCCTTGTCGAAGTCAATCCTGATCACATCCCCTTCCTCCATGCGCGACTTGATGATCTCTTCGGCAAGCGGGTCCTCCAGGTGTTTCTGGATGGCCCGGTTCAGGGGCCTGGCACCAAAGGAGGGGTCCCAACCCTTTTCGGCGATGAATTCCTTGGCTTCTTCGGTCAGTTCTATCTTGTAGCCCAAATCGTTGATGCGCTTGTAGAGTTTTGCGAGTTCAATGTCGATGATCTTGAAGATGTGTTCTTTTTGCAGGTTGTCAAAGATCACGACATCATCCACCCGGTTCAGGAACTCGGGGGCAAATGCCTTTTTCAGGGCATTCTCAATGACACTTTGGGAATACTCCCTGGAGGCCGACTGCCTCGCGGGGGTGTTGAACCCAACCCCCATGCCGAAATCCTTCAGTTGCCGTGAGCCGATATTGGAGGTCATGATGATGATGGTGTTTTTAAAGTCGATCCTGCGGCCCAGGCTGTCGGTCAGCTGGCCATCGTCCAGCATCTGCAGCAAGAGGTGGAATACATCCGGATGGGCCTTTTCGATCTCGTCAAGGAGAAGCACCGAATAGGGCTTTCGCCGGACCTTTTCGGTGAGTTGCCCCCCTTCCTCGTATCCGACATAACCCGGAGGGGCCCCGATCAGCCTGCTGACGGCAAACTTCTCCATGTATTCACTCATGTCGATGCGGATCAGGGCATCATCCGAGTCGAACAGGTGGTGGGAGAGGACCTTGGCAAGGTGGGTTTTTCCCACCCCTGTCGGTCCCAGGAAGATGAAGGAGCCGATGGGTTTGCTGGGATCTTTCAGGCCCGCCCGGTTGCGCCGGATGCTGCGGACCACCTTGGAGATGGCCTCTGCCTGCCCGATCACCCGCTTTTCCAGGTCCTTTTCCATGCTGATGAGGCGTTCGCTTTCATTCAGGGCAATCCGCTGCACCGGGACCCCCGTCATCATGGAGACCACTTCCGATACGTTTTGTTCGGTGACGACCTCACGGTGCAGCTGGGATTCTTCCTCCCATTTGCGCTTCTCCTTTTCGAGCTGGTCCATCAGGTCCCTTTCCTGGTCCCGGAATTTGGCAGCCAGCTCATATTTTTGTCCCTTGATGGCGTTGGTTTTATCCTCCCGTACCCGGTCGATCTCATGTTCCACCTGGATGACGGCTTCGGGAACCCGGATGTTGGTGATGTGCACGCGCGACCCGGCCTCATCCAGGGCGTCGATGGCCTTGTCCGGAAGGCAGCGGTCACTCACATAGCGGTCGGTCAGGTGCACACAAGCCCGGATGGCATCCTCAGAATACGTTACCAGATGGTGGTCCTCATACTTGTTCTTGATGTTGTTGAGGATCTCCATGGTTTCCTCTGCGGTGGTCGGATCGATCAGGATCTTCTGAAACCGCCTCTCCAGGGCCCCGTCCTTTTCAATATGCTGACGGTACTCGTCCAGGGTGGTGGCCCCTATGCACTGCAGCTCCCCCCTGGCCAGGGCCGGCTTGAACATATTGGAGGCGTCCAGGGATCCTGAAGCACCTCCGGCGCCGACGATGGTATGGAGTTCGTCAATGAACAGGATGACGTCCTGGTTTTTTTCCAGTTCGTTCAACAGGGCCTTCATCCTTTCCTCAAATTGTCCCCGGTATTTCGTTCCTGCCACCAGGGAGGCGATGTCGAGGGTGACAATGCGCTTGTTAAACAAGGCCCGGGACACTTTCCGCTGCACGATCCGCAAGGCCAGGCCTTCGGCGATGGCTGATTTGCCCACGCCGGGCTCCCCGATCAGGATGGGGTTGTTTTTCTTGCGCCGGGAAAGGATCTGGGCAATGCGTTCCAGTTCCTTTTCCCTGCCCACCACGGGATCGAGCCTGCCCTCTTCCGCGGCACGGGTCAGGTCGCGCCCGAAATTGTCCAGCACGGGGGTTTTGGACTTTTCCGAGGACTTCTTGAAAGGGGTTCCGAGACTGCCCGGGCCTTCTGCCGCCTCGTCATCATCCTGGGACAGTTCGTCCCTGGTTTCCTGCCGCCGCCCTGAACCGGACCGGAACTGCTGTACCTCTTCCCGGACGGCCTCATAATCGACACCCTGCTGGTTCAGCAGCTTGGTGGCAATGTTCTCCTTGTCTTTCAAAATGGAGAGAAGCAGGTGTTCGGTGCTGATCAGTTCGCTGTTGAATAATTTGGCCTCCAGGTAGGTGATCTTTAATACCCGCTCTGCTTGTTTGACCAGGGGAATGTTTTCCAGGCTCCGGTTTTTCGGGGAGTTTCCCCGGATGGTCTTTTCGATGGTGGTTTTCAGTGCTTGCAGGTCGATCCCCAGCTGGGTCAGTATATGTACCGCCAGGCCTTCCCCTTCCCGGATAAGTCCGAGAAGCAGATGTTCAATCCCGATATAGTCGTTGCCATTGCGCAGGGCTTCTTCACGGCTATAGGTGATCACATCCTTGACCCTTGGTGAAAATTTAGCTTCCATATAAATAGTTTATCCAATCAAAATTATAACAATAATCTGTAAAGGCGGGGATGCGCATTTATTTAATTAACAATAATTAACTGCAAATGTTAGAAAAAGTTGGAATTATCAAGGGTTTTAGAGGGCAAAAAAAGCAAAAAAAAGTGTAATTTCGTGCATCTTCACAGAAAGCCGGATAATCACTAAAATCTATTGATAACCAGCATGTCAGACGAGAATATCATCAAGGTAGACATCGAGGAACAGATGAAGTCGGCATACATCGATTATGCCATGTCCGTGATCGTTTCCAGGGCCCTGCCCGATGTCCGGGACGGCCTCAAGCCGGTTCACCGGCGGGTTTTATTTGGGATGAATGAACTGGGAACCCTGAGCAACAGGCCCTACAAAAAATCCGCCAGGATTGTGGGGGAGGTGCTTGGTAAATACCATCCCCATGGCGACAGCTCCGTGTACGATGCCATGGTGCGCATGGCCCAGGAGTGGTCCCTGCGCTATCCCCTGGTGGACGGGCAGGGCAACTTCGGCAGCCTGGACGGGGACAGCCCGGCCGCCATGCGTTATACCGAAGCCCGCCTTCGCAAGGTTTCGGAAGAGATGCTGGCGGACATTGACAAGCAGACGGTGGATTTCCAGTTGAATTTTGACGACACCCTGGAGGAACCCGTGGTGTTGCCCGCAAAGATCCCCAACCTGCTGGTGAACGGATCCTCCGGCATTGCCGTGGGCATGGCCACGAACATGCCCCCCCACAACCTCACGGAGGTGGTGGACGGGACGATCGCTTTCATTGACAATCCGGAGATCACCATCGAGGAGTTGATGAAGTTCATCAAGGGGCCGGATTTTCCCACCGGCGGACTGATTTACGGGTACGAGGGGGTGCGTGAAGCCTACCTGACGGGCAGGGGCCGGATCATCATGAGGGGCGAGGCCCTGGTCGAAAACATGGAACACGGGAAGGAAGCCATCGTGGTCACGTCCATTCCCTACCAGGTCAACAAGGCCGAGATGATCAAAAAAACGGCAGACCTGGTCAATGACAAGAAGATTGACGGCATTACGGACATCCGGGATGAGTCCGACCGCAAAGGCCTGCGCATCGTTTACGAGCTCCGCAGGGACGCGGTACCCAATGTGGTGCTGAACCAGCTTTACCAGCATACCGCCCTGCAGACCTCTTTTAACGTCAACAATATTGCCCTGGTTCACGGCCGGCCAATGGTCCTGAGCCTGAAGGACATCCTGAAGCATTTTGTGGACCACCGTCATGATGTGGTGACCCGCCGGACCCAGTACGAGCTGTCCGAAGCGGAGAAACGGGCACACATCCTGGAGGGTCTTTTGATCGCCCTGGACAACCTGGACGAGGTGATTGCCCTGATCCGGGCTTCCCAGACCCCGGACGAAGCCCGCAGCGGGTTGGTGGAAAGGTTTTCCCTGACCGAACCGCAGGCGCGGGCCATCCTGGACATGAGGCTGCAGCGGCTGACCGGACTGGAAAGGGACCGCCTGAAGGAGGAATACGAGGAGCTGCAGCGCAAGATCGCCCATTACCGGGAGGTGCTGGCAAATGTTGAACTAAGGATGCAAATAATTAAAGATGAGTTACTGGAAATCAAAGATAAATATGGAGACAAAACCAGGACAGAGATAGAATATACAGCCAATGATTTCCGCATCGAGGACACCATCGCGGATGAGAATGTGGTGATCACCATTTCCCATCTGGGTTACATCAAGCGCACCCCGCTGACCGAATTCAAGACCCAGGGCAGGGGAGGGCGTGGCAGCAAGGGATCGGTGACCCGGGAAGATGATTTCGTGGAACACCTTTTTGTGGCCACCAATCACAATTACCTGATCTTTTTCACGGAAAAGGGCAAATGTTTCTGGATGAGGGTGTTCGAGATTCCTGAAGGCAGCAAGACAGGCAAGGGGCGGGCCATTCAGAACCTGATCAACATCCCATCCGATGATAAAATCAAAGCCTTCGTGAATGTCAAGGATCTCACCGACAAGGATTACATCAGCAACAACTTCATCATCCTGTGCACCCGCCAGGGCATCATCAAGAAAACTTCCCTGGAAGCCTATTCCAGACCCAGGGCCAACGGCATCATCGCCATCAACATCCGGGAAGGGGATGAGCTGATAGAGGCGAACCTGACCAACGGAGAGAACGAAATCCTGATTGGGGTCCGCAGCGGAAAGGCCATTCGTTTCAATGAAAAAACGGTTCGGGCGATCGGCCGCAATGCGGCCGGTGTCAAGGGAATTGCCCTTGCCGGACCCCATGATGCCGTGATCGGCATGGTTTGTGTAGAGGATACTGGTAGCAGCATACTGGTGGTGTCAGAAAACGGCTACGGCAAACGCTCCATCCTTGGTGAATACCGGATCACCAACCGGGGGGGCAAAGGGGTCAAGACCATGAATGTCACAACCAAGACCGGGCCACTGATCGCGATGGTGGATGTGGTCGACACCGATGACCTGATGATCATCAACAAGTCGGGCATTGCCATTCGCCTGCCGGTGAACCAGCTCAGGGAAATGGGACGTGCCACCCAGGGGGTGCGCCTGATCAGCCTGAGGGACGGGGACAAGATCGCGGCCGTGACGAAGGTCCAGGAAGGCGCCCTGAACGGGGAGGAGGAGCTGGAAGAACAGGAGGGAGGCACCCCGGATCCGCCCGAAGATGAGGCCGGCCTCTGATTGGTCACAATTTGGGCCGTATTGAACCGCCAAACTGTTGCGATTATAAAATAATTGTACATTTGTAAATCATTTATTCCCAAAAAAAAAACCAATGAAACGGACAATCCTTATTCTGATATTTAGTGTATTGACAGCCGGGATGGTGCAAGCCCAGCGGTCAGAAGTTCGGCGGGCGGAGCGGCAGCTCAACCGGGGGGACCTGGGCGCTGCCCTGGAGCATATCAATGCCGCCGTTCAGGATGAATCGACCATGGGGGAAGTCGGAACCTGGCTGACCAGGGCCCAGATCCTCGTCCAGATCGCCACATCCGAAGAACCCGAGCACCAGGCCCTGAATGAAAGCCTGAACGTGCTGGACGAAGCACAGCTGTCTCTTGACAAGGCCCAGAGCCTGGAACCAGACAACCTGGAACTGATTCAGGTACAGCAGTTGCTGTTGATCCTCTCGGAACTGACATTCAATGAGGGCGTGGAGGCTTTCAATGAAAACAACTACTCCCGGGCGAGTGAATACTTCCTTCGTTCGTATGAAATATCCGAACCCCTGGGCAGTGTGGACACCACCACTCTGTACAATGCCGCCCTGGCTGCCGAGCTGAATCGTGATTTTCTGGATGCCAAGACCATGTATCTGCGGTTGGTGGAGTATGATTACGATCAGCCTTACGTATACGCGTCCCTTGGGAACATCCTGATGGCTGAGGGTGACACGACCCAGGCCCTGGGATATGTCCGCCAGGGACGGGAATTGTACCCGGAAGACCTTAATCTGGTATTTAGTGAGGCAAATATATACATATTCACAGGTGCCATGGAAGAGGCACGGGACATCCTGAACTACGCCATTGAAAAGGACCCGGAGAACCCGAGCCTGTACTTCGCCCTGGCGGCCAATTTTGACCGGATGAGTCAGGACACCACATACAGTCACGAGGAAAGGCTGCAGTATTTTGAGGAAGCGGAAGCCTATTACAACTCGGCCCTGGAGAAGAATCCGGAGTATTTTGACGCCATTTACAATCTGGGCGCCCTGTATTTCAATGAAGGCATACGCGTGTATGAAGAAGCGGATGAGCGCCTGAGGCGCACCCAGGATTTTGCGCGCTACGAGCAGGATGAAAAGGAATTCCGCGAGATCTGGATGAAGGCACAACCGTATTTCGAACAATCAAAATCCATGATTGACGAAACCCATCCTTATTATGAAAACGTGATCATGTCTCTGGTGCAGGTTTATATCCGGACAAACCAATCCGAAAAACTCAAGGAGATCGAGGATATCTACCTGAAATATTTCGGGGAGGAGGAGATCGAATAGGAGGGCTTTGCCCATCAGGAAAAAAAAACAGGGAGCCCGGCGGCTCCCTGTTGTATTTTCAAAATGCTATTTAACATAATATTAATTATATTACTTTTTGCCATCCGGAATATTGTCCGGACCGGATTCACAACGGCCCGCAGGACTCCTGCAGGCTTACAGTTTATTGATACGGGCGCCTCCTGAGCTGGACACCTCCCTGAGCAGCGGGTTTCCCGTATAATTCACCTGACTGCCGCCGCTGGCGTTGATGCCCAGCAAGCCCGTCACGTGCAGCTCGTTCAGGCTGCCGGAGCTGGTTTCCAGACTGCAATCTTCCACAAAAAGCTGGGAGGCTCGGATCTCACTGCCGCCGGAGCTTTTGGCCGTCACCTTCTGTACCTCGCCCTTTAAAAAGGCATGGGCCCCGCCGCTGAGGTCCAGCGCCAGTTCTTCCAACCGAAGCTCCAGCTCACTGTAGGCACCGGAGGCAAGCGAATGCCTTAAAAAGGTGCCCTGTACCGTGTCGGTGGCGCGTATCCTGGCGCCCCCCGAACCCTCAATGGCTTCCAGTTCGGTGAATCCCACGGCCACGTTCAGGGTGGCATTCCGGATGCCCCAGCCCTCCAGACTGATTGTCAGTACATGATCCACGACTTCTGTGCGCAGGTGCTCCAGGAGGTTGTCGTCCGCCTCGAGGGACAGGCTTTCCCTGTCCCCGAGGCTCAGTTCGACCTGTATCTTTCCGGATACGTCTATGGCATGAAAGGCGGTGATTTCCCGGTCCTGCCGGACCACCCGGCCGCTTCCTTCAAGGCCTGGCGTCCTGTCGACCGACACGCGGAACATGATCATCAGGATGGTGATCCCGGCCAGGATCAGGATGAACAGTCCCAACAGGATTTTATTGCTTGTCTTCATTGTCATACGAGTATTTGATTGCACATGCTTTTAATAAATGATCAGACTAGTTCGAATTTTCCTTGCGGAATTTCTCATGGTGTTTTTTCAGGTCGGCGAAATCCAGTTTCACCAGGTCGAGCATGCGGAACATCCTCGGGAGCTCTTCCCGGACAAACTGCTCTTTTTTTAGCCTCAGGGTTTTTTCGTACCCATTGTCGGCGACAAAATAGCCAATGCCCCGCTTGTTGAAGATGATCCCCTGGTCCTGCAGGTAATTGAAAGTGCGCATGGCGGTATTGGGGTTGACTTCCACCTTGACGGCGATCTCCCGGATTGAGGGGATCTTCTCCCCTTCCCGCCATTTCTTCTGCAATATGTTTTCGCAGAAATAATCGGCGATTTGCAGATAAATTGCTTGGTTTTCGTTGAATTCCATAATTACACCTGCCTTTCTTTGATCCCAAACCAGGTCGTTACCAGGAAAAAGGGAATGGTAAGGTAATAGAACACGAAGTGGAAAATAGCCGGAAACTGCTTGGTAAACAGATGCTCCCAGAAGGGAGACAGGGTCTGTGCCTCCACATTGAAGCCCCCCTCGCCCATCAGGTCCCTGAACAGAAGCCAGCCTGTGAGCCCCATGTAAATGTTGATGGCCAGGGAGACCAGGAACAGGGCGAGCAGGGTCTTCAGGAAATTGTTCTTCCGGAAATAGGCCGCCCCGAGCAGGAACAGGCTCTGGGTCACGATATACACCTTGACGGCCTTCATGCCTGCTGCAGAGAAGACCCCCTGAAAGGGCGCCAGGTCGACCGTCATGTTCATGATGAGGTTGGCCAGCAGCACAATCAGCGACATCAGCAGCAGGGAGACCAGGGGAAAGAGCCATCCCGTCAGGATCCAGGCACTGGCCAGTCGTTCGGTGGTGGAAACCGGCAGGGTTAGGTAGCTGTAGGCCTTCTGCGGGGTGTGCATCTCATTGAATATGTTGCTGGTGAAGATGTAGCCGCCGATAAACATGACCGTGAAATAGGTGCTTGTCAGGCCGCTGAGTGCAGCAGGATTGAAATAGGCGACCAGCAGGGACAGGATAAGTAAAAAACCCGACACACCGGCAAAAGCGATCAGCAGGCTTTTTCCGCTGGAAAAAACTTGCCTGCGCAAAAGCAGCATGAGTCGTTTGAGGGTAAAAAAATTGTTCGTTTCCATGGTGTGCTTAATTTTCGAATACTTGGTTGATTTCTTTCGTGCTTGCTATGACACCGTTAAAAAGAAGCTCCAGGTCCAGCCGCGTTTCCTTGCCACTGGTGTTGGGGAGGATGCCAGCATGCCCGGTAAAGGTTTCCTCGGCATACAGTGATCTGGCCCCTTCTTTCAGCGGCTCAAACGACAAATGCCTGTTGATGCTTTCGACGGACTGGTTAAAGATGATCCGCCCCCCTTCTATGATGATGACCGGGTCGATCAGGCTTTCCAGGTCGCGAACCTGGTGGGTGGAGATCAGCAGGATCTGTTCCTCGGCAACCGAGGCGGCGATCACACGCCGGAACTGGCTCTTTGAAGGGATGTCCAGTCCGTTGGTGGGTTCGTCCATCAGCATGAGCCGGGCGTTGGTCGACAAACCGAATGCCAGCAAGAATTTTTTCTTCTGCCCGTAAGACAGCTGGGTCAGTTTGTTGGCCGGCAACAGTTGGAATTCATTGAGCAGCCACTTGAATTTTTCCCTGTCGAACCGGTTGTAAAAGGGCGCGTTGAGGCCGACAAAGTGTTCGATGGTCAGGGCCGGCAGGTGGTATTCTTCCGGAAGGAAGTAAATGTCCTGCAGCATCCCGGGAAGGCGCGAGCTGGCAGTGTGTCCCATGACCCGGCAGTGGCCTTTGCGCGGGAACACCAGCCCGGAGATGATCCGGAGCAGGGTGGTTTTTCCCGCCCCGTTCCTGCCCAGCAAACCATAAATATTGCCGGGGACAAGTTCCAGGTCCAGCTGGTCAAACAAGCGTTGTTTCCTGTTGTAACCAAAGGTGAGGTTCTGAATGGTGACCATGTTTAATGATTTAGTGTTCTACATTACTAATACACCACAAAGGTATAAAACTTTTAATACCCTCCGCACATTTTTTTATTTTTTTTTTCATTTTTTTTTCGTCTGATCCCTTACTGTAGTTGTAAATATCTGATATATAAATGTTTAACATTTTTTAACTCGAAAACATACGCGCTTAAGCCTGCGACCCATATTTTTGCATTATTCACGAAACACATATACATGCGGTATGGATATCAAGGAATTGAATGACCGGATCCAGCAGGAGAGCGCCTTTGTGGACCTGCTGAACGGGGAGATGAAAAAGGTCATTGTCGGACAAAGAGACATGATCGACCGCTTGTTGATCGGGCTTCTGGCCAATGGACATGTTTTGCTGGAGGGCGTCCCCGGGCTGGCCAAGACTTTGGCAATCAAGTCTCTTGCCAACACCATCCGGGCCCGGTTCAGCCGCATCCAGTTTACCCCGGACCTCTTGCCTGCCGACCTGATCGGGACCATGATCTACAGCCAGAAAACCGAGGAGTTTGTGGTGCGTAAGGGACCCGTTTTTGCCAATTTCATCCTGGCTGACGAGATCAACCGCTCCCCCGCCAAGGTACAGAGCGCTTTGCTGGAGGCCATGCAGGAAAGACAGGTCACCATCGGGGACATGACCTACGCCCTCGATGAGCCGTTCCTGGTACTGGCCACTGAAAACCCCCTGGAGCAGGAAGGGACCTACCCCCTGCCGGAGGCGCAGGTGGACCGCTTCATGCTCAAGGTGGTCATTGGCTACCCGAACCGGGAAGAGGAAAAACGGATCCTCCGGCAGAACATGCAGCAGGAATTCCCGGTCACACAGGCCGTTCTGGAGCCTTCCGATATCCTGAAAGCCCGCGCGGTGGTCCGGGATGTCTACCTGGATGAAAAAATTGAAAATTACATCACGGACATCGTATTTGCCACCCGCTTTCCGGATCAGTCGGGGCTGTCCCACTTTGTTCCCCTGATCAGTTACGGGGGCTCGCCCCGGGCCAGTATCAGCATGGCCATGGCATCCAAGGCCTATGCCTTCATCAAACGCAGGGGCTACGTCATTCCTGAAGACGTCCGGGCCGTTTGCCGTGACGTGCTCCGTCACCGGATCGGACTGACCTATGAGGCGGAAGCCGAGAACCTGACCACCGAAGACATCATCAACGAGATCCTGGATGTCATAGAAGTCCCCTGACCGCCCCACTTTTCACCGCATGGAAACAACGGAAATCCTTAAAAAAGTCCGAAAGATCGAAATCAAGACCCGCGGGCTGTCGAGGGACCTGTTCTCGGGTCAGTACAACAGCGCCTTCAAGGGCCGGGGCATGGCTTTTTCAGAGGTCAGGGAATACCGCTACGGGGATGATATCCGGAGCATCGACTGGAATGTGACCGCCCGGTTGAACCTCCCTTATGTCAAAGTTTTTGACGAGGAAAGGGAATTGACGGTCATGCTGCTGATCGATGTGAGTGCCTCCCATGATTTCGGGGCGAAGGGACGCATGAAGGAGGAGGTGATTGCTGAGATGGCGGGGGTTCTTGCGTTTTCCGCCATCAGCAATAACGACAAAGTGGGGGTGGTTTTTTTCACCGACCGGCTGGAGCTGTTCATCCCGCCAAAGAAAGGCACGGCACACATACTCAGGATCATCCGTGAACTGATAGATTTCCGGCCGTCAGGAAAGGGCACCGACATCGCCCTGGCGCTGAAATACCTCAGGAATGTCATTAAAAAGAAGTCGGTGGCTTTTCTTTTGTCGGATTTTTTTGATCAGGGCTTTGCAGACGCCCTGTCTATCGTGGGGAAGAAACACGACCTGGTCTGCCTGCGGGTGTTCGACCAGCGTGAGATGGAAATTCCCCCCTCCGGCATCATCAAGCTGAGGGATGCAGAAACGGGGCAGAGCCGGTGGGTCGATACCTCCGACCCGGACATCGGGCGGGCCCTCGCGGGCTGGAATGCCCGGCATGATGCCTATCTGAAGGAGGCATTTGCCAGGGCCCGGGTCGATTCGGCCATCATCCCCACCCACCGGGATTATGTCCCCCCCCTCTTGCAGCTTTTCAGAAGGAGGGCCCGGTTCTGACAAGGGAGCGGAAAGGGACATGCAGGCATATTAAGGGACGGATTTATGAAACAGACCCATCATAAGGAACCCATCGGGAACGATCACTGCCTGGCCGCCTGGCTGGTTGCCGCGGCCTTGATTCTGTCCCTGCCGCAGGCGGCGGCCCAGGAGGCCGGCCTGGAGCTGGACCCGCAACAGATTATGATCGGGCAGCAGGCCAGGCTGGTTCTTCAAGTGACTATGCCCCACGGATCCACCATCCTGTTGTGGCCGTCCCTGGAGGAGGTCCTGGACCCTGAGATCGAGATCGTCCGCTTCGGAAGGATGGATACGCTTTCCACGGACGACAAGGGTGTGGTCCTTTCCCAAACGCACCTCATCACCGGATGGGAAGAAGGCCTGTACCCCCTCCCCCCGCTTTCCTTTCTCCTGCTGCACGGCAGGGACACCCTGGTGCTGGAAACCCCGGCCAGGCTCCTGGAGGTGAATGCCCTGGGAGTCGATCCCGGCCAGGGACTCAAGGACATCAAAGGAATTCTTACATGGCCCGTTTCATTCCGGGAGATTCTGCCCATTCTGCTGGGGGTACTGGGGCTGTTTGTCTTTATCTACTTTTTAATCAGGTGGTTGCGTAAGAAAATGCCGGCTGTTCCGGAGGCAGCCCCGCTTGAGAGGCCCGGGGTTCCGCCCCATATTGCCGCCTTGTCCGGATTGGAAAGGCTGCGAAGCAGGCAGTTGTGGCAACAGGGACTGGTCAAGGACTATCACAGCGAACTTTCCCAGATCCTGCGGCAATACCTGGCCCGGCGCTTCAGCATGAATGCCCTGGAAATGACCACCGGGGAGATCCTGGCCGCGTTGCCCACACGCATGGAACACCCATCCTGTCTGGAGGGCATACGCCGCATTCTGGAGCTGGCCGACCGGGTGAAATTCGCCCGCCACCTTCCCGCCCCTGAGGCACATGAGGCCGTCATGGAGGAAGCCATCCGGCTGGTGCATGAGACGGGTCCGAAGGAAGCCGGAGGGACCGGCAGGGACGGTCCGGCAACGGGCAATGAGACCGATGATGATGTGGACAGACATTGAATTCGCAAACAAGGCCGTGCTGTGGCTGCTCACCGGCATCCCCTTGCTGGTGGCCTGGTATGTGTGGAAATACCGGGAGCGGCAGCCCTCCCTGAGGTATGCCCATACTTCCTTCCTGGATGGGGTGCGTTCCAGCCTGCGCGTACGCCTTCTGCACCTGCCATTCGGCTTGCGCATGCTGGTTCTGGCCCTGCTGGTCATCGCCCTGGCAAGGCCGCAGTCCACCACCCGCACCCGGGAAGTCCACACGGAAGGCATAGACATTGTCATCGCCCTGGACGTTTCGGGGTCCATGCTGGCGGAGGATTTTCGACCCAACCGCCTGGAATCGGCCCGTCAGACGGCCCTTGATTTCATTGACCGACGGCCGGGGGACCGCATCGGGATGACCGTTTTCAGCGGGCAGGGGTTCACGCTCTGTCCGCTGACCACGGACCATATCCTGCTGAAGGAGCTCGCTTCCCGTGTGACCACGGGCATGGTGGAGGATGGCACCGCCATCGGGGACGGCCTTGGCACGGGCATCAACCGCTTGAGGGAAAGCGAGGCAGTCACCAAAGTCATCATCCTCCTGACCGATGGCATCAGCAATATGGGGGTGATCGATCCGCTGACCGCGGCGGAGATTGCCGCCATGTATGACATCAGGGTGTATACCATCGGGGTGGGAAGCAGCGGTCCTGTCCCCTACCCTTTCCAGACCCCGTTCGGAACCCAATACCAGCAGGTGGAAATCCCGGTGGATGAGGAACTTTTGCAACAGATTGCCGCCATGACCGGTGGCCGGTATTTTTGGGCCGACAACCGGGAGGCCCTGGAAACAGTTTATCAGGAGATTGATCAGATGGAACGAAGCAGGATCGACGTGACCGAGTACACCCACCGGCATGATGAATACCTGCCCCTGGCCTTGCTGGCGATGGCCTTGCTCGCAGCGGAGATACTGCTCCGAAACACCTGGTTGCGAACCACGCCATAACAGGCTGCAGTTTGCTGTATGGAAACCATTCAAATCATGGAAGGAATCAGGCTCGAACATCCGGAATTCTTGGTCTTCCTGGCCTTTATCCCCCTGGCCGTGTTGCTGTTCATACTGGCACGCTGGCGAAGGAGGAGAAACCTGCGCCGCTTCGGGGAGGAATCCACAATCCGCCGGCTGATGCCCTGGGTGTCGCTCCGCCGCCCCTGGATCAAATTCCTGTTGCTTATCGTCGGATGGACCTGCATCCTTCTGGCGGCCATCAACCCCCAGACAGGCAGTCGGTTCGGGGAGGCCACCCTTCAGGGTATTGACATTGTGGTGGCAGTGGATGTCAGCCGAAGCATGCTTGCCGAAGACATCCAACCCAACCGGCTTGAAAGGGCCAGGCTCTCGGTCATGCGGCTGATCGATGAACTGGAACAGGACCGCATCGGCCTGGTGGCCTTTGCGGGAAGCGCCATCACCCAGGTGCCGCTGACAAACGACCTCCGGGCTGCCCGCATGCTTCTGAGAACCCTGGGCATTCATAGCGTACCGGAACAGGGAACAGCCATTGGATCGGCCATTGAGCGTGCCATGGCGGCTTTCGACATGAACGCGCCCCAGGAAAGGGTGTTGATCATTCTCAGCGATGGAGAGAACCATTCGGACGACCCCGTTCAGGCTGCCAGGCAGGCCTCCCAGGCTGGGATCGCCATTCACACCGTGGGGGTGGGCCGTCCGGAGGGCGCCCCCATCCCGGAGTACCAATCCGGACGGCTGAGCGGTTTCCTTCGTGACAACCAGGGCCAGACCGTGGTCAGCCGCTACGACGAATCCATCCTGAAGGAGATTGCCATGGCGGGGGGTGGGAGGTTCCATGAGGGAACGGGGCCGGACATGGGCCTGCAGCGGCTGCTGAGGGAGCTGAGGGACCTGGACCGGCAGGAGTACAAGGCAACGGTTTATGCCGAATACAAGAGCCGCTTCGCGCTGTTCCTGGCCCTGGGACTGGCGCTGCTGTTGCTGGAAATGTTTCTTTTCGAACGAA
Organism: uncultured Bacteroidales bacterium; assembly: GCA_964477035.1. Lineage (GTDB taxonomy): Bacteria > Bacteroidota > Bacteroidia > Bacteroidales > UBA7960 > SLSG01. Next base: position 271,681 of record CAYZCW010000002.1, on the reverse strand, counting down.
AAAACAAATGGCTGGAAAAACTGCAGCTGTTCACCCCTGCCGGACAGGTTCCTGTGGCAGGAAAACCCCCTGGAAAATGAAAAAACTCCTGAAAATCATTTTGGTCATCCTGCTGACCAACTGCCTTCCTGCCGTGACGGCCACAGCCGGGAACCCCCAGCAGATGGTCAGGCGGGGAAACCAGTTTTACGAGAACGGGCAGTATCCGGAGGCAGAAAAAGAGTACAGGAGGGCCCTGGAGGAGGGACTAAAAGATCCGGGCCTGCTGTACAATCTGGGCAATGCCCTCTACCGGCAGGGCCGCTTTGAAGAAGCAGCCCGGTTGTTTGAAGGCTTGTCGTCCGTGTCGGACCCGGGCTTCGACCGCTCGCGGGCCTTTCACAACCTGGGCAACGCCCTGGTGGAGAGCCAGGAGTACGGGAAGGGCATAGAGGCATACAGGAACGCCCTCCGGCTCAATCCGGAGGATGACGACACCCGGCACAACCTGGAATATGCCATGCACAGGCTGCAGGACCCACCCCCTTCCCAGGACCCACAGCCGGGGGAGGATGACCAGGAGCAGGATGAAGGGGAGGATGAAACCCCGTCCCAGCCACAGGATGGGGAAGGCCGGCAGGATGCGGCAGGCGGTCAACAGGCACCCAGGCCGGAAACCCTTTCCCCGCAGGACGCCCAGCGCATCCTGGACGCACTCAATCAACAGGAGCAGGCCATTCAGGAATCAATCAAACGGGAAGAATCCCCCGCACGAACCCGTCAAACCGAAAGAGCATGGTAAAGACCATCAGATACCGGGCGATGCTGCCCTTGTTCTTTGCCCTTCTGTGTCTCACAGGGCCCCTCAGGGCCTCAGATCCCGTCCTGTCGGTCTCCGCCCCTTCCAGGGTGGCCGTGGGGGAACGTTTCAGGCTGGTGTATACCCTCAATGCCAGGCCCGCTTCTTTCGAAGCACCCGGTTTTGAAGGTTTCCGGCTGGTTTCCGGGCCCAGCCAAAGCAGCAGTTCGTCCACCCAGATAATCAACAATCAGGTAAGCACCACGTTCACAGTGTCCTATACCTATATACTTGAAGCGGTGCAAGAGGGGCGTTTTCGCCTCTCTCCGGCCACTGCCATGATGGACGGCGACCGGATCAGAAGCGAAGCCATTGTCATCGAGGTGAGCGGACAGTACGATCCCGGTGAGCCCCCTTCCGGACAGCCTGGAAGCAGTGTCAGTCCCCCGCCCCAGAGGGCTGGGGAACGGGATCTTTTCGTCAGGGCGGAGGTCAGCAACCGGAGTCCCTTCCAATCGCAGCAGGTCCTGGTGACTTACAAACTGTATACCCGGATTCCGGTTTCCCGTTATTCGGTGGAAAGGCTGCCCTCCTACCAGGGGTTCTGGTCAGAAACCCTTTCCGCCCCTTCCCAGCCCCCAACCACCACAGAGACCATTGAGGGGTTGACCTATACGGTGGCAGAGATCCGGAGGGTGGCCCTCTTTCCCCAACGGGCCGGGGAACTCACCATCGACCCGCTGGAGGTGGAATGCCTCGTCAGGCTGCCGTCCGGGCAGCGAAGGGGAAGCCTCCTGGATGAATTTTTCTCCGGAACCCCATTTGACAGCTTCCAGTCTGTTCCACAGAACATCCGTTCCAATGCCGTCCGCCTGCAGGTCAGGCCGTTGCCTTCAAGGGACCGGCCTTCGGCATTCCTGGGACTCGTCGGGCAATTGGATCTGAACGCCCGGCTGGATGCCCGGGAATTGAAGGTCAATGAGGCGGCAAGCCTGTCGGTGACCCTGAGCGGCAGCGGGAACCTCCGCATGCTGGATGAACCTCTGGTGCAGCTGCCTCCCGGGCTGGAAGGATTTGACCCCCAGATCAAAGAGGATATCACCAACGGACCAGGCGGGATCAGCGGCAGCAGGACCTTCGAATACCTTATTATTCCACGCGAGCCCGGGGAGTTTGAAATCCCGGCATTCCAGGCGGGATTTTTCGATCCGGTCAACGAAAGGTATGTGGTCCGACGGGCAGGACCTTTCCGGATCCAGGTCAGCGGCAGCCCCGGCACCCCTGTAGCGGTCAGCGACCCGTCCGACAGGATGTTGGGTACCGACATCCGCTTCATCCGCCATCATGGTTTCCGCCTGAGCCCTAAGGGGGATGTGTTCTTCCTCAGCAGGGGTTTCTGGATGGCCGTGGCCCTGCCCTTTTTGTTGTTTGTTTTCATGATGGCCTATTGGAGGCACAGGATCCGTCTGCGATCCAACCTCGCCCTGGCGCGTAACCGAAGGGCGGAAAGGCTGGCCCGCAGAAGACTCAGCCAGGCGAAGCGGTTCATGAAGCAGGGCATTCAGGATGGGTTCCATGATGAGATCGGAAGGGCCCTCTGGGGCTACCTGTCCGACAAGCTGACGATTCCGGGTTCCTCGCTGACCAAAGATTCGGTCCTTGCCGGCCTGCAGCATCGGGGGGTGTCCCCGGAACTCGCCGGATCTTCCCTGCGAGCCATTGAGAGGTGTGAGTTTGCCCGTTTCGCCCCCGGGGAGAAAGGCGTGCAGCTGGAAGAGACCTATCGGTTGGCCCTGGAAACGATCGTGAAACTTGAAAAGGAAATCAGCAAGAAACCCTGGAAAAGATGATGAAAAGGTTTATGCCAATTTTTGTCCTGCTGCTGGTATCGCCCGTGCTGATGGCAGGAAACCCGGAAGAATTGGTCGAGAGGGCCGGGAAAGCCTATGCGGATGGAAATTACTCCCACGCGGTGGCGCTGTACGAGCAGGTCCTTGCCATGGGCTATGATGCCCCAGAGCTGTACTACAACCTCGGCAATGCCTATTACCGGGAAGGCCGGTATGCCCCGGCCATTTTAAACTATGAAAGGGGCCTGCGGCTGCGTCCCTCGGATCCGGACCTCCTCCATAACCTGGGGCTGGCCCGTGAGCAAATACAGGACCGCTTTCAGCCGGTCCCTGAATTGTTCTTTGTGAGGTGGTGGCGACAGGTGCTTCACCTGTTTTCCACCGACGGTTGGGCCCGGCTGGGATTGGCATGTCTTGTTTTGTTCCTGGCCTGTCTCCTGTGGTATCTCTATGCGCCGGACCGACGCATGCGGCAGTGGGCTTTTTTCCTGGCCCTGATGCTGGCAGGCCTGACCACCCTGTCACTGATCTCGGCCCGGCAGCAATACCGCCTCCTGACTGAAAGCCGGGAAGCCATCCTGTTTGCCCCCCGGGCCACCGCAAAAAGCGCCCCCGGCATGGACAGCCCGGACCTGTTTGTGATCCATGAAGGGGTCAAAGTGTTGGTGACCGATGAGGTGGGCGACTGGGCGGAGGTCCGCCTTCCCAACAACCTGGTTGGCTGGATCCGGAAGGAACACCTGGAACGGATATGATCAGTTGTTGCGCCTGTCCCGCATCCGGTGCTGTGATTCCCTGAAAAGCAGGCGGTTGAAGCTCTTCTCCGCATCATAAAGAAGGGCAATCTTCCGGGATGGCAGGACCTCTTTCAGTTGCTCATGTGCCGTGCGCTTCAGGGCGGCGGCTTCTTCGAATCGCCTGACTTCCCTCTCGGCATAGGCGGTGGCCTCTTCCTTGCTCATGCGCTCTGCAGGCGGCAATTCCCGGTGGAATGCCCTGATGGACTCGTTCAGTGCATCCACCTGACGGAGGTATTCGTTGTAAATGGGCCAGAATACCCTGGCTTCAGAGGGCGTCAGGGCCATTTTTTCGGTCAGGTAAGCGATCCGGCGCGATTCTATGGCTTGCATTCTCTGGTCCCGGGGCCTCCCCTGTTGGGCTTGCGCCGGGATCTGGAAAAGGATCAGGGCAAGGATGCCGGAGATGATATATAAGCGCTTTTTCATTTTTTTGATTCCGTTATGTTGGTTTGCTACTGCCCGTCAGGTAAGTAAAGATTCCCTCCTGCGTCCAGGCCGTAAGCCTCTGTCCTCTCCAGCAGGTAATCGATCAGCAATTCCTCGTCCTGATCGCTCATGAGGGTTTGCTGCCCAAACTGCAGCTCGTCGGCCGTGATGTCCGTTTCAAGAACCATGTCATACCAGAAATAGGGATCCAGGTCGGCATAAAGAGAGAAATAGATCCCGTCCTCCCCGGCATGCAGCTTGTCGCTGTCGCGTCCCAAAAGGAGGAGACTCACGGCGATCACTGCCAGCAAGGCAAAGGAGGATAGAACCACTGCCAGGCGGCGCGGCGCGGCCCGGACCGGGGAGGCTTTCCTGCCAGACAGGATCCTGTCCTGAACGGCCGGGGGCAGTTGCTCAAAATAGCCTTCGGGAACCCGGAAGGGATTATCCCTGTTCCTCCCTTCCAGGCTGCTGCCCAGCCCGGACAGCTCCTCCTGCAGTTCCTTTATGCGGGCTTTTTCAATCATGCTTGTTCTTCATGAGACCCGGGTAGTACTTGTGGCCATACCGCCCCTGTCTTTATGTTTTGATGACTTGTCTATCAAATGGTTTAATCTCCTGAAATATATTTTTCAATTTTTCGGACCGCGTGGTGGTAAGAGGCCTTGAGTGCCCCTTCCGAGGTGTCCAGCACCCGGGACATATCCTCATATTTCATCTCATCGTAATAACGCAGGTTGAAGACCACCCGCTGTTTCTCTGGCAGGCTCAGGATGGCTTTCTGTATTTTTTTTTCAATGGCGTCGCCCTCATAGTGCACATCGGCTTCCAGGGTTTCCGACAATTGCTTCTCCAGGTCCACCAGGGGCAGCAAAAACCGTGTTTTCTTCCGCTTCAGAAAGCTGAGTGCTTCGTTGGTGGCGATGCGGTAGAGCCAGGTAAAAAGCCCCGAATCGCCCCGGAAGGACCCCAGGGCTTTCCAGGCTTTCACAAACACATCCTGCAGGATGTCATTGGCATCCTCATGGCTGATGACCAGCCGCCTTATATGCCAGTAGACAGATTGCTGGTGTTTTCTGACAATCAGGTTGAAGGCATAGTCCGGATTGTCTCCCGCATGAAACATTTCAAGCAGCTCCTCATCCGAATGCATGCCTTTCCCTCTGTTTATGGTTATTTCCGGTCCAGCAGGCGGAGGGCCGATCCGACGATGCTTTCGGCGTCCAGTCCGTATTTTTTCATCAGATCTGCCGGCTTGCCGCTTTCCCCGAAACGATCCCTCACCCCGACCATTTCCATGGGCACCGGATGATGGGTTGCCAACAGGGCCGCGATGCTTTCCCCCATGCCTCCGAACAACTGGTGTTCCTCTGCCGTGAGCGCACAGCCTGTCTTCCTCACCGATTGTAAGACACAATCCGCATCCAAAGGTTTAATCGTGTGGACATTGATGACTTCGGCGCTGATCCCGCGGGCATGGAGTGATTTGGCTGCCTCCAGGGCTTCCCAGACGAGGTGGCCCGTGGCGAACAGGCTCAGGTCTCTGCCTTCATTCAGCACGACGGCCTTCCCGATCTCAAAGGCCTCTCCGGGGTCCGTAAAGTTGGGCACCTTGGGCCTTCCAAATCGCAGGTAGGCCGGTCCCTCGTGATTCAGCAACGCCAGGGTGGCGGCCCTGGTCTGGTTGTGGTCGCAGGGCACGATCACGCTCATGTTGGGCAGCATCTTCATCATGCCAATGTCCTCCAGCATCTGGTGGGTGGCCCCGTCCTCCCCCAGGGTCAGGCCGGCATGGGAGGCACAGATCTTCACATTCTTGCCGGAGTAGGCAATGGATTGCCGGATCTGGTCATAGACACGGCCGGTGCTGAAATTGGCAAAAGTGCCGGTAAAAGGGATCTTGCCGCCGATGGTCATCCCTGCAGCAACGCCCATCATGTTGGCCTCTGCAATGCCCACCTGGAAGAACCGTTCCGGGAAGGCATCCTTGAATCCATGCATCATCAGGGATCCTGTGAGGTCGGCGCAAAGGGCCACCACGTTCTGGTTGATTTTCCCGGCCTCCAGCAGCCCCTGCCCGAAACCGGAGCGGGTGTCTTTCTTTTCGGTATAAGTGTATTCCTTCATCACAATTCAGGTGTAATTAATTAATAATCCCCCAGGGTTTCTTCAAAGTTGGCCATGGCCCGCCGGTACTGTTCATCATCCGGCGGTTTGCCATGCCATTCATGTGTGCCCATCATGAAGTCCACCCCATACCCCATGTCGGTATGAACCAGAACCATGACCGGCTGCTGCTTTCCGCTGAGGTCCCGGGCACGCGAGAGGCCTTCCAGCACCTTGTCCATATCGTTGCCATCCATCTCAATCACCTTCCATCCGAATTTTTCCCACTTGCCTTTCAGGTCGCCAAGGGGCATGATCTCGTCCACAGGACCGTCAATCTGCTGTCCGTTGTAATCGATCATGCCAATGAGGTTGTCTATTTTCCGTCCGGCGGCAAACATGGCTGCTTCCCAGACCTGTCCTTCCTGTTGTTCCCCATCCCCCATCAGGCAGTAGACCAGCCCGGGGTCGGCATTCAGCTTTTTTGAAAGGGCGGCCCCGCAAGCCACGCTGAGTCCCTGTCCGAGTGAGCCGCTGGCGATGCGCACTCCCGGCAGGCCCTCTTCCGTGGCCGGATGGCCCTGCAGACGGGAGTTGATTTTGCGGAAGCTCGAAAGCTCCTTTGTGTCAAAGTAACCGCTTCTGGCCAGCACACTGTACCATCCGGCAGAAAGGTGTCCGTTGGACAGGAAAAACAAGTCCTCTCCGTGCGCGTTCATATCAAATTTTTCGGGCTTGTGCCTGAGAACCGAAAAATAGAGGGCCGTCAACAGGTCGGCACAACCGAGGGGCCCGCCGGGATGCCCCGACTGGGCTTCGTAAACCATGCGGAGAATGTCCCGCCTGACTTGCCGGGCAATTTGTTTGAGTTCATTGCTGTCTTTCATCAGAAATAATTTAAATCAAACCATGGGTTAATCCGCCTTCAATTTGCGGTATCTGATTCGCTTCGGGCCGGTATCCCCGAGCCGTTTCTTTTTGTTCTCTTCATAGTCGGAGTAGGATCCCTCAAAAAAGACCACCCTGGAATCTCCTTCAAAGGCGAGAATGTGGGTGGCAATCCTGTCCAGGAACCAGCGGTCGTGGGTGATGATCACCGCACACCCCGCAAAATGTTCCAGCCCTTCTTCCAGGGCACGCAAGGTATTCACATCGATGTCGTTTGTGGGCTCGTCCAGCAACAGCACATTGGCCTCGCTCTTCAGGGTAAGTGCCAGGTGCAGGCGGTTGCGCTCCCCGCCGGAAAGCACGCCGCATTTTTTGCCCTGGTCCACCCCGCTGAAATTGAACCGCGAGACATAGGCCCTGCTGTTCATCTGCCTGCCGGTCAGGTTGATCAGCTCATGGCCCCCGGAGATGACTTCCCACACGCTTTTCTCCGGGTCGATTTCCGCATGGCCCTGATCCACATAGCCGATCTTCACGGTCTCCCCGACCCGGAAACCGCCCCTGTCGGGCGGTTCCTGTCCCATGATCATCCGAAACAGGGTGGTCTTGCCGGCACCGTTGGGTCCAATGATCCCCACGATGCCGGCGGGTGGCAGGGAGAAGGACAGGTCTTCGAACAACAGCTTGTCTCCGAACGCTTTGGCAATCCCCTCCGCCTCAATGACCTGGTTGCCAAGGCGTGGCCCGTTGGGAATATATATTTCAAGCCGTTCCTCCTTTAGTTTCACATCCTCCCCCAGCAGGCGGTCGTAGGCGTTGAGCCTTGCCTTGCCCTTGGCCTGACGTGCCTTGGGACTCATGCGCACCCATTCCAGTTCACGCTCCAGGGTCTTCCTTCTCTTGCTTTCGCTTTTTTCTTCCTGTTCAAGGCGTCTGGCTTTCTGTTCCAGCCAGGAGGAGTAATTGCCTTTCCAGGGAATCCCCTCCCCCCGGTCCAGTTCCAGGATCCAGCCGGCCACGTTGTCCAGGAAGTACCTGTCGTGGGTGATGGCAATGACCGTACCCTTGTAATGCCGCAGGTGGAGCTCGAGCCATTCCACGCTTTCCGCGTCCAGGTGGTTCGTGGGCTCGTCCAGAAGAAGGATGTCGGGCTCTTTCAGCAACAGGCGGCAGAGGGCCACACGCCGGCGCTCGCCCCCGCTCAGGTGCTTTACGGGGGTGTCCGGCTCCGGGCAGCGCAGGGCGTCCATGGCACGTTCCAGTTTGCTGTCCAGGTCCCAGGCTCCGTGTTGTTCGATCAGGTCGGACAGCTCCCCCTGGCGGTCGATCAGCCGCTGCATCTCAGCGTCATCCAGAGGTTCGGAGAAACGCAGGTTGACCTCTTCGTATTCTTTCAGGATGTCGACCGTTTCCTGAACCCCTTCCTCCACGATTTCACGGACCGTTTTGCTGTCGTCCAGGACGGGTTCCTGGGCAAGGTATCCGACGGAATACCCGGGTGAGAATACCACCTCCCCCCGGAAGGCCGTCTCTTCCCCGGCAATGATGCGCATCAGCGTCGATTTGCCCGATCCGTTCAGGCCGATGATGCCGATCTTCGCCCCGTAAAAGAACGAAAGATAAATGTCTTTAAGGACTTGTTTGTTGCCTGGGGGGTAGGTCATGCTTACCCCGACCATGCTAAAGATGATCTTTTTGTCGTCGCTCATGCCTGCAGGGAATCGTCCGGAATATGACTGCAAATGTCCGAAAAAAAATGCTGGTAATGAAATGCTGCATTCTTTATTAATTTTGCATGGATGAATAGCCCCCTGTGCCCTGACGAGGCCTTACCGGCCGGCCTGCATTCCTGTGTTTCCCCACCCGTCCTGCTCAACGGGTGGAAGCACCACCTTGGGTTTGTGTCCGACCGGTTGAATCAATGGGTGCGGGAGTCTCCGGGCAACTTCCCCGGACTGGTGGATGGGTTGAAATGCCTGGGTGCTGCGCAGTTTGACTTGTATACGGGGGCACTGGCCCCAGCGGAAATCGGACTGGAGGTCCGACGATCCCTCGAAGAACACGGTTTTCTGGAGCCACGGGCCTATGCGGACTGGCTGGCGGCTTCGGGGCGAGGCTACCGAGAGTTTGTCCTGTCGGATGGTTCGGCATGGACCCTGCTGCCGGGAACACTCCCCTCCTGCCATATTCACATCCATCCATCCCGCCGGTCACCCCGGGTGATGCGGGTCAGGGCCAATCATTTCCGTTCCGCCATCCTGCTGGCCGCCTGGGCGCAACTCACGGGGACCTCTCCCAAACCCATCGCCCTGAATCACGTCCGCAGGGCGTTCCTGAATCTTTCGCCCGTGAAGGAGGAAGGGGCCGGGAACATGATCCGGCTTACCCGGCGCATCCTGGACGGACATTGAGGGGGTCCTCCGGGCTCCGCGCTGCAGACCAGGACTTTAGCCACCGAGGTACAGGTACAGCAACACCAGCGGTATGGCCACCCCTGCCCCCGTGATCCAGGCCCCCCGGCGGGTGATGCCGTTCTTTCCTTTCAGGATGAACAGCCCGGTAAAGGCCAGCAGGATCAGTCCCCCGGCAAACAAATCGGAGAACCATGTCCAAAGTTTCCTGGGGGTGTTGTAATGCAAGTAATTAACCTGGTGGAACACCGGCCTGCGCCGGATCTTCTCCAGTTGGGCCTGACCGGACTGCATGTCGACATTGAGGCTCCCTCCCTCAATGAAAATGCGCAGGGTGTTGCCCGCCACCAGCTGTGTCCGGTAATTGTCCTCCTCCCCGATCTGTTCCAGGAGAAACAGGGCCCGGGACTTGTTGTCGGGGGCTTCGTCCGGTGGCAGAGAGAGGGCATGCCCGGATTGGGTGATGATGTAGTTGGGATTCCATTGGTGGCGGTGGTTCAGGGCGATGCCTGAAAGTCCGTAAATCACGGCCATGCCGAAGAAAAAATAGCCCAGGTCGCGGTGTACCGCACGGTTGATCCTTCTCAGTTTCATGGGTCCTTCAACAGCTTGTATGGAAAAAGGCTGTCCCGGCGCAGGAATCCGCGGGACAGCCTCTGTATGAATCTCTTATTATTAGCCGGTTGGCCTTTTAAATAAGCTCGAAAGCCGTCATTTCAACAACCACCCTGATGTCCGGGTCGATGCCTTTTTCCTTAAGCCGGGCAATGGCCTCCTGGGTGGATTCACAGTCATCACCCTCTTCGTGGGCCTGCTCCTCTTCGTGGTCGCAATCCTCCCCGTGGACGTGCTCTTCCTGCAGGGCATCCAGGTTCGCGACCTCTGCTTTCACCAGCCCGGTGACCATGACCTTCTGTCCTTCCATTTCGGGGTCAATGGCCGTGGCAAAATCGCCCAGCATGACCAGGATGCTGTAGGCATCATCGCTCTCCTGAACGATGCGCATCTTGTCCCCGCTGTGGCGGCACACATGGCTGATAATGCCTTCAAAACGCACGGCCTGGTCTTCCAGTGCCAAAGGATCGCTCACGATGGCCGAAATCTGCTGGTCCTCTGCTTCCGTGTCCGCTGCCTGCTGCGGTTGTGTTCCGCAGGATGTAAGGATGGCGGCGGCAAACAAAACAATCAATGCTTTTTTCATCTTCTTTTTCGTTGTTTGGTTTTTGGTAGTGGCCCCGCTTGCTTCGGAACCGATGCAAATTTAATGTAAATTTCATTCGCTTTCAGACAAAATGAATAATTCCTGCATGGGCCGGAGCATCCGGCAAAATTGGCTAATTTTACGGCGGCATAAAACGCCTGAGTTATATGGATGCCCGCATCGGAGAACTGGCCGCTTTGTTTACCGCGTTTTGCTGGACGGTGACCGCCCTGGCATTTGAATCGGCCAGCCGGAAAGTCGGCAGCGTGGCCGTGAACATCATCCGCCTGGTCATGGCGCTGGTCCTGCTGAGTGTGTTTTCCTACCTGAGGCGCGGCATGTGGCTGCCAATGGACGCGGACGCACATGCCTGGTTCTGGCTGGCCCTGTCCGGGCTGGCCGGCTTCGTGGTCGGTGATCTGTTCCTTTTCAAGGCCTTTACTGTGATTGGTTCCAGGGTTTCCATGCTGGTCATGACCCTGGTCCCCCCCATTTCTGCCCTGATTGGCTGGTTCCTTTTAGGGGAGGTGCTTTCCCTGATCCATCTTCTGGGCATGGGCCTGACGGTGTCGGGCATTGCCCTGGTGATCCTTCACCGGCAACGCGGGAAAAATCCTTCGCCGGACCGCATCCCCCCCAAGGGGTTGTTGTTTGCCCTGGGTGGGGCTGTGGGGCAGGCTGTTGGTTTGGTACTCAGCAAGTTTGGCATGGGAGGCTATGATGCCTTTTCGGCCACCCAGATCCGGGTTATGGCAGGGATACTCGGATTCACGGTGATGATCCACTTTTTCAGAAGGTGGTTGTCTGTCTCAAGGGCCCTGGGTGACCGCAAGGCCATGGGGCTGATGCTCCTGGGGGCCACCTTCGGTCCGTTTCTGGGGGTTTCTTCCTCCCTGATCGCCGTGCAAAATACCGCCACGGGGATTGCCTCCACCATCATGGCCATCACGCCCATTCTGATCATCCCCCCCACCCTGCTTCTTTTCAAGCAGAAAGTGGGCTGGAAGGAGGTGGTTGGGGCCGTTGTCAGCGTCGGCGGGGTGGCTTTGTTTTTCATGTAATGCACTGCATGATCCGACGACAAAAATATTCCAGGCGTCCATCCAAAGCAGGCCTGCATGCGCCTGCCAGGGTATTGAGGGGGGCCTCTGTTGCGGCCTTGCTGGTTTTGTGCCTGACCCTGGCCGGCGTGCTGTATGTCCGGCTCGGGGGCGTCGGACCCGTTCCCGGCGTTCAGCAGCTGCGTGAACTTGAAACCCATAATGCCTCCGAGGTTTACGCCGCCGGCGGGGAGCTGCTCGGGAAATATTTTCTGTATGACCGCTCCAGCGTGTCTCTCCGGGAAATTCCCCCCTTTGTCATTGAAGCCCTCATTGCCACGGAAGATGAGCGCTTTTTCCGCCACCGCGGCACGGATTACCGGAGCATGATGAGGGTCCTGGTCAAGAACGTCATCCTGGGCCAGAGAAGTGCCGGGGGCGGCAGCACCCTTACCCGGCAGCTGGCCAAAAACCTGTATCCCAGAAGCCGGGACGGAGTGTTGGGACTGCTTGGGGAAAAGCTCAGGGAAGGCATGATTGCCAGGCGTTTGGAGAATGCCTACGACAAGGAGGAAATCCTATTGCTGTACCTCAACACGGTCCACTTCGGGGAGAACGTGTACGGCTTGTCCTCGGCGGCCCTGCGCTTCTTCAACAAGGCCCCCTCTGACCTGAAGCCGGAAGAAGGGGCCGTGCTCATCGGCATGCTCAAGGCAGGGACTTCCTACAACCCCCGCCTGCATCCTAAACAGTCCAGGGCCCGCCGCAACCTGGTGCTTGCGCAAATGGTCCGCAACGGTTATCTTGATTCCCGCCTGGCCGATTCCCTGCAGTCCCTTCCGCTCGAGCTCGATTACCGTCCACTGACCCATATTCATGGCCCGGCCCCGTATTTCAGGGAACGGCTCCGGCTTGACCTGCTGGCCTGGCTGGCAGATTACAATGCGTTGCATGGTACAAACTACAACCTTTACACCGATGGGCTCAGGGTACACACAAGCCTTGATGCCGGGTTGCAGGAAACGGCCGAACGGGTGATCAGGTCCGGGATGCAGGCGCTTCAACAGGAAGTGGACCGGCATTACCGTCTGGCTACACCGGACCGTGTCAACGACTTGCTGCTGCGTCAGGCCAGGCGGATGCCCGAATTTGAAAGGATGAAAAATGCGGGCAGGGAGGACGGGGACATCCTGGAATCCTTCCGCCGGCAGGAAGAGATGCTGGTCTTTGACTGGGATCTGGGGGAACGGGTTGTATGGCAAAGCAAGATGGACTCCCTGTTCCGGGCTCAGCAAGTCCTGCATGCCGGACTGGTGGCCATGGAACCCGGCACCGGCTATATCCGGGCCTGGGTCGGCGGCAACCAGTTCCGGTTTTTCCAGTACGACCATGTCACCGCACGCCGGCAGGCAGGCTCGGCTTTCAAACCCCTGCTTTACCTGGCCGCCCTGGAATCGGGCATAGACCCTTGTGCCCACCTTCCAGCCGACTCGCTGGATCCGGAGGAGTTCGGAGGCTGGTCGCCGGCCAATGCCGGGGGGCGTTACGAAGGCTACTACAGCATGGCGGGTGCACTGGCCCGATCGGTCAATACGGTCTCCGCCAGGATCCTTGCCATGACGGGGTATGAAGCCGTCGAGATCCTGTGTGCCCAGGCCGGAATCAGCCCTCCCCTGCCGCGGGTCCCCTCCCTTTCCCTGGGAACCACCGAACTCTCCTTGCTGGAACTGACCACCTCCTATGCCCTGTTCGCCAACGGGGGGACTCCCGTGGCTCCCCGATGGCTGCTGCGGGTCGAGGATGCGGAGGGACACCTGCTGATGCAGGAGGAACCCGCGCCCGGGGGATTGCCCGGACCGGATCCGGAGCATGTGCTCATGCTGCGGGAAATGCTGCTGGGGGTGGCCGGGTGGGGGACCGCCAGCCGGGCTGGCGGGATCCTGGGACCCTTCATGGATGTGGCCGGCAAAACGGGCACCACCCAGAACAATGCGGACAGCTGGTTCATCGGCTTCACCCCCGGCCTGGTTGCCGGAATATGGACAGGCCTGGAAAACCCCGCCTTTGCAGCGACCTATCCGCTGCCGTTCGGGGCTTCTTCTGCGGCCGTGCCCCTGTGGACCGATTTTTTCCTGGAAACCTACCGCGATCCGGAGACGCGGCATTTGGCCTCGGGACGTTTTCCGCCCCTGCCCGCGGCCCTTCAGTCCGCCATGGACTGTCCTCCCTTCCTCGAAAACCTCCCCCGCGAATCTTTGTTCGACAGGCTATTCCGCTCACGTGGGGAAGAACGTCCGTCCGGGCCGGAAAAGGAGGGACGGGAACGTCGACGGGGGCTTCTGAGAAGGATTCTTGAAGAATTGTTCTGAAAAAGGTGAAAAATCCAGAAATCACGGGAAATCCATGGAAAAGGTACAACACATCGCACTCGAGACAAACCAGGCTGCCATCTGGGCTTTCGTCGGATACCTGCTGCTGGTCGTTGCCGTGGGCATTTATTCCGCCAGGTTCTCATCCCAGGGAATCGCCCATTACTTCATTGGCGGCCGGAAGATGCCCATGTTGGTGGTGGCCCTTTCGGCCGTGGTGAGTGGCCGCAGTGCCTGGCTGCTGCTGGGCGTCACGGGAATGGCCTATACAATGGGAGTGTCCGCCCTGTGGTCCGTGCTCGGCTATACAGTGGTGGAGTTCTTCCTGTTTTTTTATTATGCCCCGAGAATCAGGGCCTTCAGCGAAAAGCACGACTGCATCACCCTGCCCGACTTTTTTGCTGAAAGGTTTGGAGACCGCAGCGGGCTGTTGCGCATGGTGGTGGTTGCCATCATCATCCTGTTCATGGTGTCTTACGTGTCTGCCCAGTTCGTGGCCGGAGGCAAGGCCTTTCATTCAAGTTTCAACCTCAGTGAGACCCGGGGCTTGCTGCTGACCGCGGGCATCATTCTCCTGTACACCCTCATGGGCGGTTTTCTGGCCGTCAGCCTGACGGACACCATTCAGGGACTGTTCATGATCCTGGCACTGGTCATCCTGCCCCTGATGGCCATCCTTCACCTGGGGGGCTTGGGGGCATTCTACCAGCTGACCCGGGGGATCGGAAACGGTCAGTTTTTCAACCCCCTGGCCCTGGGGGCCGGTGCCCTGATTGGTTTTCTCGGGATCGGCCTGGGATCGCCCGGCAACCCGCACATCATTGCCCGCTACATGTCCATCAGGAACCCTTCCCGGCTGAAAGCCGTCGCGCTGCTTGGCACAGGGGCCAATTTTCTGATGGCCCTGGGGGCCATTCTTACCGGGATGGCGGGGCGCCTGTATTTCCCGGAAGCAGCCCTGATCCCCGGGCAGGATCCGGAGAACATTTATCCCTTGCTGGCGGGCCAGCACCTGCCTCCCGTTTTGTTCGGCGTCGTGATCGCCTCCATATTTGCTGCCATCATGTCGACTGCCGACTCCCAGCTGCTTGTGGCGGCTTCCGCCCTGGTGCGGGACATATACGAGAAGCTTGTCTGCCGGGGACGGGCCATCCCCCAGAAAGAACTCGTCCGGCTTTCCCGCTGGGTGGTCGCCCTGCTGGTGTTGCTGGCAATGGTGCTTGGGCTCCTGGCGGAGAATCTGGTGTTCTGGCTGGTATTGTTTGCCTGGGCCGGCCTGGGGGCTGCCTTTGGTCCTGCGAGCATCCTGGCCCTGTTCTGGAAGAGAACCTCGAGGGCCGGGGTGCTTGCCGGAATGATCAGCGGCGCCCTTTGCGTGATCCTGTGGAATCGCATACCGGCCCTGTCTGACAGGATGTATGAGCTGGTGCCTGCATTCATCCTGGCCTTCCTGGTGACCTGGGTGGTGAGTCTGTTCAGTCGGGGCAAACCCCCTGCCGCGCCTGCCTGAAAGCAGCATAGGGGACTCAGGGCTCCCGGGATAAAAAAAAGCCGGACAGCCCGTGAAGGTGTGTCCGGCTTGTTACCATCCGGTGTGTCGCCTGGCGGCTTACCAGCGGCCCCTGTGGAACCGGCCCGGCCTGGCGGCCTGCCCCCTTTCCATGCCTGCCCGCGGGTGCTTGCCCAGGCGGTCGAATGCCAGCCGCTGTTCATCGGTCAGCAACTCACGCACCTGTTGCCGGTAGGCTGCTGCCTCCTTGAGGTGGTTGCTTCGAAGGCCCTCCATCTGGTCGATGATTTTGTTCACCTCCCCCATATCGGGCGATTTCTGGATCATCAGCTCCCGCTTTCTGGCCCGCATGGCGTCCATCCGGGCACGGTATTGCAGGCTTTTCTCAAGCCGGACATTGCGCAGGGCGGCAATGGCCTCCTGCTGGTCTTCGGTCAGGCCTTCGAGGTACAGGCATCCCTGCTGCCATCCAGCCTGTTGCTCGAACATTTGCTGGCGTGCGGGCGGCAGCTGGCGTCCGGGGTACCGCCTTTGGGCAACCCCCTCCAGGGTCATCAGGGCTGTGAACAGGAAGGCCAATGAGAGAAACAAGGTTTTTTTCATGATGTGAATTTTTAAGGTTCTTAGGCCGGGTTTTATCCTTTTGACGGGTCCCGGGTAAAAAGGTTTAATCCGGGAGAATTTGCTGCCCAGGGCCGGGGTTCAGGGCCGGAAACAAAATGGCTGCATTGTTGTTGGATATGAAAAGGTTTTTTTACTTTTGTCAGCAGATTCACAAAAGACGTGGAGAGATTTGTCAAATAACCCCAGGAAATCATGCATCGAATTCACTCCAAAGTATTGATAGTTAGTTTAATCGTTGTCTTTGCAGCCCTCATGCGGCTCATTCCCCACTACCCCAATTTTACCCCTGTGGCTGCCATCGCACTTTTTGGGGGCGCCCATATCAGCAAGCGCTGGCTTGCCTTTGCCGTTCCCCTGATGGCCCTTTTTATCAGTGACTTGCTGCTGGGTTTCCATGGGTTCATGGTGCCTGTGTATGTCAGTTTTGCCCTGGTGGTGGTGCTGGGTACCCTTCTCAAAGACCGGGTGAGGTTTGGCAATGTGCTGGGTGCCACCATCACGGGCTCCCTCCTGTTCTTTCTGATCACAAACTTTGCGGTCTGGGCAGGAAGCCCCTTCTATCCCCAGAATTTCGCAGGCCTGCTCAGCTCTTATACCATGGCCATTCCTTTCTTTCATGCCGGACTGCTGGGCGACCTGTTCTACAGCGGGGTGTTCTTCGGGGGCTATTACCTGCTGGAAAAACGCGTTCCCGCACTCAGCAGGATTTAATCCGCAGGCCTGGTTTTTGAGGGTGTTGCGGTAAATCCCCGTTCTTCTGCAGGAGGCCCCGGCGGATTTGCCTGAGGACCGAATGATATGTATTTTTGCAGTAAAGACCCAACCCGGACCAAGACCCCATACCCATGGCTCTGACCTTTTTCAAGACCCCTAAAAACAAACAGTACAATTACCGCCCGGTCTTTTATGATCCCAAAAAGGATGAGCGTGACAAACGGCTGAAAACGGCCCTGGAGCAGGAAGGACAGGATTACGAACAAGCCCTTCGTGAGCGCATGCGCATGCGTTGGAAACGGGGGGCCGGCACCCGGGACCGTCAGGCCTCCAAACAGCGGCTGGTCATCATCCTGGTGGTCATTTCCCTGTTGGTGTACCTGGTGTTTTTCCGCTAGACCCTCATGCTGATTGCAGGCTATTATGGCTGATTTTATCAAGTTGCTTCCAGACTCCGTGGCCAACCAGATCGCCGCCGGGGAAGTGATTCAGCGGCCTGCGTCCGCCGTGAAGGAGTTGCTGGAGAATGCCGTGGATGCAGGGGCCACCCACATCCAGCTGGTCATCAAGGATGCAGGCAAAACCCTTATCCAGGTCATTGACAACGGGCAGGGCATGTCGGAGACCGACGCCCGTCTGTGTTTTGAACGCCATGCCACCTCCAAGATCAGCCAGGCCAGCGACCTTTTCAGCATCCGGACCATGGGGTTCCGGGGGGAAGCCCTCGCCTCCGTTGCCGCCATCGCCAGGGTGGAATTAAAAACCAGAACGGCGGCAGATGCCCTGGGTACGGAAGTGGTTGTGGAGGGATCCGTGATCCTCAGCCACCGGGCCTGTCAATGTCCCGTGGGAACAAATATTTCTGTTAAGAACCTGTTTTTTAACACCCCTGCAAGGAGAAACTTTTTGAAGGGCGACCAGGTGGAGCGCAACCACATATTGCAGGAATTTCAGCGGGTGGCCCTTTCGCGTCCGGATCTGGCCATGATGCTCTACCAGAACGGGCAGCTTACCCACCAGCTCGACGGCGGACGAAGAAAACAACGGATTGTCAACCTCTTTGGAAACCATTACAATCAGCGCCTGGTCCCGGTGGGGGAAAATACCGAGCTTGTGAGCCTGGAGGGCTTTGTGGTGAAACCGGAATTTGCCCGGAAAAAGCGGGGAGAACAATATTTCTTCGTCAACCAGCGCTACATCCGTTCCCCCTACCTCTCCCATGCAGTGGAGTCGGCCTATGAAGAACTCATCCCAGAGGACATGTTCCCCTCGTTTTTTATCTACCTGGAGGTGGATCCAGACCAGGTCGATGTGAATGTCCATCCGACGAAGACCGAGATCAAGTTCCAGGATGAAAGATACCTCTACCAGGTCCTGAAGGCTGCCGTGAAAAGGGCCCTGGGAAAATACAACATCGCTCCGAGCCTGGATTTCGACAGGGAGACGGCATTCGACAACCTGGGACCTGCTCCGGAGTCGCGGCCATCCCCTCCCCGCATCCGGATCGACCCGGATTACAATCCCTTTACTTCCCCTGGCGCGGCTGGAAGGCCGGCACAGGGGGCGGGCAACCGGGTCGACCCGGAAAGCTGGGAGAAGCTTTTTGCTCCGGGTGCGGAAGAGAAGTCTGGCCCGGGAGTGCCTGTCCAGACGCGCATTCAGCCAGACTGGGACGATCAGGAACATACCCCCAGTCAGAAAAAATTCCTCCAGTTGCAAAACCGCTACATCCTCGTGCCCGTTCGCTCCGGCCTCATGGTCATTGACCAGCATCGTGCCCATGAGCGCGTTTTGTTTGAGCGCATACGCCAGGCGCACGAAAGGCAGAAAGGAAGTTCCCAGCAGCTTTTGTTCCCGGAAACCATCCGCCTGGCTGAAGCCGAGTCGGCCCTGCTGGAGTCCCTCCTTCCCCAGATGAAGGACCTGGGTTTTGGGATCAGCCGGCGATCCGGGGGAAGCTATGTGGTGGATTCTGTGCCGGCCCAATGGGATGACCCCCAGGGACTGCAGGAGATGATGGAAGGCCTGTTGGAACAATTCCAGAAGAACCGCATGGAGATCCGGGACGATATTGCCACCAACCTGGCCAGGTCGCTTGCCAAACGCTTGTCCCTGAAATACGGCAAAGTGCTTGGGCAGGAAGAGATGGGGGCCCTCACCGAAGACCTCTTCGCCTGCAGCATGCCTTACCAGTCGCCGGCCGGCAAGCCGACCGTGCGTCTTCTGACCATGGAGGAACTGGGGGAAAAGTTTAAATAGATTATCTTTGCAGGGTTTACGAGCCCGGGCCTGCGGCTGTTTGCCCGGTTCCGGTCCCGAACTTTTACATCCTCCGGATGTTTATCTTTTGACAAAAAAGGATTTTTCAAATGGCACAATTCAGGCCAGGCGGATTCAGCCTGCTTCCCCCGGTGGTTAAGAACCTGTTGATCATCAACGGACTTTTTTTCCTTGCCACCATTTCCCTGGGGTCCACTTTCAACATGGACCTGATCCGGGCCCTGGGACTCCACCTGCCGGGTTCCCCCAGGTTCGAGCCCTACCAGTTGGTCACGCACATGTTCATGCATGCCAACTTTTCCCACATCTTTTTTAACATGTTCGCCCTGTGGATGTTTGGAACCGCCATTGAGAACCTCATGGGCGGACGGCGTTTCCTGGTTTATTATCTGGTCACCGGTTTCGGGGCGGCCTTTCTCCACCTGGGTGTGACCTATCTTGAGGCCCTCAGCCTGCGTGGGGAGCTTTTGGCGGCGGGGTATTCTGCAGCCGACCTGGCCCGTTTCGTGGAAACCGGATCCTACAACGTCCTGCCCGGCCTCTCAGAGCGTAACCTGGTCTACTACCTTGCCAAATATTTTATACCGACCGTCGGGGCATCCGGGGCTGTGTTCGGGATCCTGCTTGCATTCGGCATGTTCTTCCCCAACAGTTACATATACCTGTTCTTTGCTTTGCCCGTCAAAGCCAAGTATTTTGTGATCGGCTACGGGGTGATGGAATTGTTTTTCGGGCTGACAAGCCGCCCGGGTGACAATATTGCCCATTTTGCACACCTTGGTGGCATGGTGTTCGGGTTTCTGCTTATCAGGTATTGGCGCCGCCGCCGGGAAATTTTTTATTGAATGCATTTTAATCCAGCATAGATCGTATGCAAACGAGCCTCTGGTCCGAAATCAGGCAATTCTTCTTTAAGGGCTCGGCCCTTGCCCGCCTGGTGGGGATTAACCTGCTGGTGTTCGTCGGTATCAGCCTGGTGCGCGTGGTACTCTACCTGTTCAATCAGGGAGAAGCCGGAGAAGCCATCAGTCACTGGCTGGGCATCTCCTCCAATGTGCACGTGATCCTTCACCGTCCATGGACCCTTTTTACCTATATGTTTCTGCATTTTGACCTGCTGCATGTGCTGTTCAATATGGTCGTGCTGTATGTGGGGGGGCGGTTGTTCTCGGATTTCATCGGACAGGGCAGGCTGGTGCCCACCTATTTGTTCGGAGGGCTGGCCGGCGGCATCGTCTATGTGGTTTCTTTCAATGTGTTTCCCGCCTTTGAACAGGTGGTTTCCCATGCCGTGGCCATCGGGGCCTCTGCTTCCGTGCTGGCCATATTCATCGCCATTGCCGTCTACATGCCCAATTACCAGCTGCCCCTTTTGCTGTTGGGGCGGGTGCGTCTGAAATACATCGCCCTGTTTTTTGTGGTCATGGACCTGATCAGCATCGACAAGGGCAACCCGGGCGGTCACCTGGCCCATCTGGGCGGGGCCCTGTGGGGATTTGCCTATGCCTCCCTGCTGAAAAAAGGCAGGGACCCTGCGCGTCTTGCCGGGTTATGGATGGATGCCCTGATCCGGGTGTTTAGCCGCAGGCCCCGCCTTCGTGTGGAATACCAGCGCGACCGTCCGGTGACCGATGAAGAATTCAACGACAGGCGCGCTGAAGACCGGGAAAAAATGAACGCCATCCTGGATAAGATATCTCAAAGGGGGTATGACAGCCTGAGCAAACAAGAAAAGCAATTCCTGTTTAAAATGGGGGACAAACCCTGAGTCTTTCAGACTGGTTGCATGCGGTTTCAACTTACATCGGAATTCCAGCCCACCGGCGACCAGCCGGAAGCCATCAACCAACTGGTGAAGGGCCTGGAGGAAGGGATGCCCTTCCAGACCCTGCTTGGGGTGACCGGGTCGGGCAAGACCTTTACCGTGGCCAATGTCATTGAAAGGGTTCAGAAACCCACCCTGGTTCTTAGCCATAACAAGACCCTGGCTGCCCAGCTTTATGGGGAGTTCAGGCAGTTTTTCCCCCACAATGCCGTGGAATATTTTGTTTCCTATTACGACTACTACCAGCCAGAAGCCTACATCCCTTCCTCGAATACCTACATTGAAAAGGATCTGAGCATCAACGATGAGATCGAGAAACTGCGGCTGAGTGCCTCCAGCACCCTGCTTTCCGGCCGCCGGGATGTGATCGTGGTCAGTTCCGTCTCCTGCATCTACGGGATCGGCAATCCGGACGACTTCAACGCAAACATCATCAGGCTTTCAAAAGGACAGGTCATCAGCCGCAATGCCCTTTTGCACCGCCTTGTGGCCAGCCTGCACAGCCGGACCCAGGCGGATTTTATCCGGGGAACCTTCCGGGTTCAGGGGGATACGGTGGATGTTTTTCCGGCCTATGCCGATCATGCTTGCCGCATCCTCTTCTGGGGGGACGAAATCGAGGCCCTGGAGACTTTTCAGCCAGAAACGGGACAGAAGACGGGGGAGATGGAGCACCTCTCCATTTACCCAGCCAACATTTTTGTGACCTCGGGAGACCGCATGAAACAGGCCATTCGTGAGATCCAGGATGACCTGTTGCATCGTGTCGCGTTCCTGCAGGAGAATGGCAAGGCCCTGGAGGCCAAAAGGCTGGAAGACAGGGTGAACTACGACCTGGAAATGATCCGGGAGTTGGGCTATTGCTCCGGTATTGAGAACTATTCCCGCTATTTTGACGGCCGCAAACCAGGCTCCAGACCCTTTTGTCTGCTGGATTATTTTCCGGAGGATTTTCTGATGGTGGTGGACGAAAGCCATGCGACCATTCCGCAGGTGCATGCCATGTACGGAGGGGATTTCTCCAGAAAGCAAAACCTGGTCGAATACGGATTCAGGTTGCCCGCTGCTTTGGACAACAGGCCTTTGAAATTCGAGGAGTTTGAAGCCCTGATGAACCAGGTCATCTTCGTCAGCGCCACACCGGCCGATTATGAACTGAACCGCAGTGAGGGGGTCGTGGTCGAACAAGTGATCCGGCCAACGGGTCTGTTGGAGCCGGAGATTGACGTCCGGCCCAGTTTGAACCAGGTGGACGATCTTCTGGAAGAAATCCAAAAGCGTACCGAGGTTCATGAGCGGGTGCTTGTGACCACCCTTACCAAGAGAATGACCGAGGAACTCAGCAAATACCTGTCTCAGGCCGGGATCCGCTGCCGCTTCATACACAGCGATGTGGACACCCTGGAACGGGTGGAGATCCTGCGCGAGCTGCGCCTGGGAAAATTCGATGTGCTGGTGGGGGTGAACCTGCTCAGGGAGGGACTGGACCTGCCGGAAGTGTCCCTGGTGGCCATACTCGATGCCGACAAGGAAGGTTTCCTCCGGTCTGAGCGCTCCCTGATACAGACAGCCGGGAGGGCGGCACGCAACATCAATTCCAGGGTGATCATGTATGCCGACAAGATCACCCGTTCCATGAGACTGGCCATGGAAGCCACGGATTACAAGCGGCAAAAACAGACCAGGTACAACCTGGAAAACAACATCACCCCTGCCCAGATCCGGAAAACGGTCGGTTCGATCCATGGGCAGGCCAGTGTGGCAGGGCCGGTGAAGGCGGCTGCCTATGTGGAGCAGCAGGAGGTCAACCTGGCTGCCGACCCGGTCATTCGGTACATGAACAAGGAACAGCTTCAAAAGGCCATTCAGGGTGTACGCAAGGACATGACGGCGGCGGCCAAGGCGCTTGACTTTCTGGAAGCCGCCCGCCTGAGGGATGATTTGTACGCCCTGGAAAAACTATTCCAGGAGAAATTCCTCTGATATGAAACAAGCCCTTTCCCCGCTGTTGAAACGCCACCATACAGGGTTCTCTTCCCTGTTTGATCCGGAACTGGTGCCCGGCAATACCTGCCTTGCCAATCTGGGCATTGAAAACACGGAGCTGGAGGCCATCGATTTTTCCGATACCCTGGCTCTGGATGCCTACATCAACGCCCAGCTGTCCCGGAATGGGGCCCGCTATGCCTATGGAGGTTATCTGGAGGACCGTGCGGTATACCGTCGAAGTGCCCTTTTCAACCGGGGGGGGCGGACTCCAAGGAGCATTCATCTGGGAATCGATGTGTGGGCCCGGGCGGGAACCCCGGTGTATCTTCCCCTGGAGGGGCGCATACACAGTTTCCGGGAGAACCGTCAATTCGGCGATTACGGTCCCACGATCATCGTCCGTCACCAGCTTGAAGGCCAGGCCTTTTTCACCCTCTACGGTCACCTCGACCGGGAGTCCCTCCAGGGGCTGGAAGCCGACCAGCCCCTGCGCCAGGGGCAGCTTTTGTGCCGTGTGGGCCCGCCTGAAGTCAATGGAAACTGGCCTCCCCACCTGCATTTTCAAATCATTGCCGACATGTCAGGGCATCAGGGAGACTTTCCCGGAGTGTGCACACCGGAAGAATGCCCCCATTTCCGGGAGGTTTGCCCTGATCCTGCCGTGTTTTTCCAGGGGCTTTTCCCCGGCAATGTGACGTAAAAAACATCTATAATGCAGATATACAGAGCTTTGTGAATATCGCCGGCTGCCATGCATCGATTTGCCTGCCGAGAATCGGATGAAATGATTAGTTTTGCAATTCAATTTCACAAAAAATCATAAAGATCGTGGACATATTCGATAAGACGACGAAAAAGATGGGGCCTCTGGGCCAGTATGCTTCCCAGATCCATGGGTATTTCACTTTCCCCAAACTGGAAGGGGATATTTCCAACAGGATGATTTTTCAAGGCAAGGAGCGTCTGGTCTGGAGCCTGAACAACTATCTCGGTCTGGCTAACCACCCGGAGGTCAGGCGGGCCGATGCAGAGGCTTCCGAAGCTTACGGGCTTGCCCTTCCCATGGGAGCCCGGATGATGTCGGGTCAAACCGACCTCCATGAACAGCTGGAAAGGGAATTGGCGGAATATGTGGGCAAGGAGTCTGCCTACCTGTTGAATTACGGCTACCAGGGGATGGTGTCCATCATTGATTCCCTGCTGGACAGAAATGATGTCGTCGTGTACGACTCCGAGGCCCATGCCTGCATTATCGACGGCCTGCGCATGCACCTGGGCAAGCGATTTGTCTTTCCGCACAACAACATGGAGAACCTTCGCAAACAGCTGGAGCGTGCCACCCGCCTCTGCGAAACGACCGGTGGGGGCATCCTGGTCATTACCGAGGGGGTTTTTGGCATGTCGGGCGACCTGGGCAAGCTGGATGAGATCGCCGCCATGAAGAAAGATTTCAACTTCCGCCTGCTGGTGGACGATGCCCACGGTTTCGGCACGATGGGACCCACCGGGGCCGGCGTGGCCGAACATTTCGGGGTGCAGGATCAGGTGGATGTCTACTTCGGCACCTTTGCCAAAGCCATGGCTTCCATAGGCGCCTTTGTCGCTGGTCCGCGTGAGGTCATTACCTATCTGATGTACAATATGCGCAGCCAGATTTTTGCCAAATCACTGCCCATGCCGCTGGTCGTTGGGGCGCTCAAGAGGCTCGAGCTGGTGCGTACCCAGCCCGGGCTCAGGGAAAAGTTGTGGCTGATCGCCAACGCGTTACAGAAGGGACTCAAGGACAGGGGCTTCAACATTGGCAATACGCAGTCACCCGTCACCCCCGTATTCCTGAGCGGGGACACGGCCGAGGGCGCGAACCTGGCGTATGACATGCGGGAGAACTATAACGTATTCTGTTCGGCAGTCACCTACCCCGTGGTTCCCAAAGGGGTGCTGATCCTGCGGCTGATTCCCACAGCGGTGCACACACTGGATGATGTGGAGTATACCCTGGAGGCCTTCTCCAAGCTCAAGGCCAAGCTGGATGCAGGCAAGTACGCCACCGGGAAGATCGTGGACGTGTTCAGCTGATCTGCGTCACGTCAAGGCCGCTCTTCTTTAATTGCCAGCCAAGGTCCTGCAGTATCCCTGCATAGTGCCTTTCTCCGTTGCCGCCGGCCTTGACGAGGGTCCCGTTAGAAAACAGCAGCTTCTCCTGGCCCGAATGCGTGCTGATATGAAACACCCATGTCTTTTCTCCCGGAGACCCGTTTCGGAGCTCCGCGGTAAAAGACTCCATGGCGGGAAGGTCCTCCTTGCTTACCTGGGCGATGAATTGCTGGAAGGAATAGTGTCGCCGGGAAGCCGCCGGCACCCCCACCACCTCAAAAAAACCTCTGGAGAACCGGAACCGGTTCCTGGGAATGTCCCACTCCCATTCCCCGATGCGCGCCATGTCCCGCACCTGGTCCAGTCTTTTCAGGCCGGCGTTCAGGGTGGTCTCCATTTGTTTGATCTCGATGACCTGTCCAAGTTTCTCGGCAATGTTTTTGACCAGGATCTTCTCATTGATATGAAAGGGATCCTTGTTGACCAGGGGTTTGTTTTCCAGGTATCCGACCGTAAGGGTGCCGATTTTTTTGTTCTGCCCCTTGATGGGCACAGAATAGGACCACCGTGACTCCTGGTGGTTCTTTGAGGCATACCGCCTGTCTCCGAAACGAATTTCGACCCAGACATCATGCGGAAATTTCAGGCCGAATGGAATCACCTCAAGGGACCGCTCAAATATCCCATCAAAAGAAATGCCGGGCACATTGGTGATGTCTGATATGTCAAACAGGCAGTCAAGCTGTTGTACTTTCTGGTTCAGGCTGATGGTCAGGTTGTGCAGTCTCTCTTCGGATTTCTTCTGCTCCGTGATGTCGGTCATGACGATGATGGCCCCCGGCATATGGTCATGCAGGCTGTCCAGGTAACTGATGTTCAGGCTTGCCCAGAACATCTCCCCGTTGCCCCTGACCATCTGAACCTCCTCCCGGTGGGAACAGCCGGGCCGTTTCAGTTCGTAGGGAAGACCGAGTTTTTTTGCCTCCATGGGACTCAGAACGAATTCCAGGATGGAGCGGCCCAGTATCTGCCTGGATGTGGTTTTCAGAATGGAGCAGGAACATTTGTTGACGAAGCGTATCTTGTCCTTGTCGTCGGTAAAGATAAGCCCCTCATTCATGTGGCTGATGAGCTTTTCGTACCGCTCTTCGCTTTGCCGGAGCCTTAAAAAGGTCTGATCCCGCTCAGACAGGTGCTTCTCCAGGGTCTTTTGATGCCTTTTTTTTCTTCCCTGCCTGTACAGTACAAAAGCAGCAAGGGTTAACAACCACAAGGTCAGCAGAATGATGTTGAAGGGATTCCAAAACATGGGTGTTGGGGACTTGGTCGCTCCAAATTTAATGGAAAATACCCAACGGAAAACAAATTCCACGGCATGTTTCAATACAGCCGGGATCGTTTCACCAGGAAGGAAAGCAACACCTTATCAAAACCTTCTCCCAGGTCCGATGGGACAAAATCGATATGATACTGCATGCATTTGAGGCGCAGTTCTTTGAAGTACGCCTGCATGCCCTCCCTGTATTTTTGTTTGATATCGAGGGGGTTGAGCTTGAGCTCCCGGCCGCTTTCCATGTCGACGAACTTCATGGGACGGTGATCATAGTCAAAGTCCATCTCGCGTTGCCGGTCATGAACATGGAAAAGGATCACCTCATGCTTGTTGTGTTTCAGGTGCTGCAGGGCGGGGAACAATGCTTCCGCACTTCCCTGGTTGTCGAGCATGTCGCTGAAGATGACCACCAGGGATCGTTTGTGGATGTTGTCCGCCAGGTAGTGAAGCAGGCGGGCCGTGTCCGTGGTCTTGTTCAGCAATTGACTTTCTTTAAGGTACAGACGTTCGAGGTGTCCGAATACCGCCTTGTGATGCACGCTGGAGGACCGTGCCTGCGTATGGAGTTCCACCTGGTCGGATACGATGCTCAGTCCGACGGCGTCACGCTGCTTTCTCAGAAGGAGGGCCAGGGCAGCGGCGCATTCCACCGAGAAACGCAGTTTGGATGGGAATTGTTCCGGACGCCCGAAAGCCGGGAAGTGCATGGAGGAAGAATTGTCAATCACAAGCTGGCACCTCAGGTTGGTCTCTTCCTCAAAGCGTTTCACAAACAGTTTCTCGGTTCTGGCATAGAGCTTCCAGTCGATGTGTCTTGTGCTTTCCCCGGGATTGTAGATGCGGTGTTCCGCGAATTCCACAGAAAAGCCATGGAAGGGGCTTTTATGGAGGCCGGTGATGAAACCTTCGACAACCTGCCGGGCAAGCAGCTCAAGGTTTCCAAAACGGCGGGGGACTTCCGGATCGATTCGCTGGTTCAAGGTGCGGGGAATGAAAAAGGGCGCCGCTGAATAAACGGCACCCTTATGGGTTTTTTACTGCCGGTTTACAACAAACCTTCGATCTTGGATGCAAGGACCGATTTGGGCACCGCGCCCACCTGTTTGTCTGCCACCTCCCCATTCTTCAGGAAGAGGATGGTGGGGATGTTGCGGATGCCGAAACGCGTGGCGATTTCCGGGTTGGAATCCACGTCGAGTTTGCCCACCACGGCTTTGCCTTCATATTCTTTGGCAATTTCGGCAACCAGGGGAGCCACCATGCGACAGGGACCGCACCATTCAGCCCAAAAGTCGACAAGTACCGGCTTGTCTGATTTCATCGCCAGCTCTTCAAAATTGGAATCGGTAAATTCAATGGTCATGGTCTTTAAGGATAAAGGGTTAGCGCTTGTTTTCCTGCAAATTTACATATTTTCCCTGACCGGGAATATAAAAACATGCCTTTCAATTCAAACGGAATTTCACCCTGTATTGTTTAAGCAGGTCCTGAAGAAAGCCGATCGGTTCCACCTTCAGTTTCCGCGACAGCATGTCCACACAGGCATTTTCAAGCTGGTCATGGATGGATATCTTCAGCCTGGTCCTGCCCCTGTGTCTGCGCGACATGGATACCACCCTGTCGACCATTTCCGCCGTGATATCCGCCACCGGGAGGATCAGTGTCAGGTTGTTCATCATGGTGTCTTCCAGTTCGCTGAGGAGGTTGATGTTTTTGATCTTGACCTCCATTTGCCGGCTGTTGTAGCGGTTTTCCTGCACCCTGGCCCGAATCATCACGAATTGCTGGCTGGCCAGAAAGTGTTTCATGCGCAGGTAGTCTTCCGCAAATAAAAACAGCTGGTGGGTGTCCGAATAATCCTCCACCTGGAAGCTCCCGTAAGGTTTTCCGTTTTTGGTGTATTTATGGGAGGCTTCCGTGATGATGCCGGCAAAGGTGATCTCCTTATTCCGCAATGGAAGCAGGTTTTTAAGGTCGCCCACAGAGGCATTGCAGAATGCCTCTATCTGAATCTTATAATCATCCAGCGGGTGCCCGGAAATATACATGCCGGTGACTTCCTTCTCCTGCTTCAGCGTTTCCAGCTTGTCCCAGGGCGGGCAGTCAGGCAATTCGGGATCCGGGTAGGACAATTCCTCATTGTCCTCAAATAAATTCATCTGGGAGGTGTTCTCCCGCAGGATGACCTGGTTTGTATGCCTGATGATCCTGTCGATAAAGCTGGTCAGGCCGTTGTCTTCCGAATGGAAGAACTGGGCCCTGTGGCAGTCAGGGAAACTGTCGAATGCCCCGGCACGGGCAAGGGATTCAAAAACCCTTTTGTTGACGGTGCGCAGGTTGACCCGTTTGGAGAAGTCGAACACATTCCGGAAAGGGCCATGTTCATTTCTCTCCCCCACGATGTTATCCACGGCTCCCTCCCCCACTCCCTTGATGGCTCCCAGCCCAAAGCGGATTTCTCCCTTGTCGTTGACCACAAAATTAAACATGCTTTCATTGATGTCCGGGCCCAGCACCGGGATTCCCTGGCGCTGGCACTCCTCCATAAAGAAAGTGATCTTCTTGATGTCGCTGAAATTATGGGTCAGCACGGCTGCCATGAACTCTGCCGGGTAGTTTGCCTTCAGGTAAGCTGTCCGGTAGGCCACCACGGAATAGGCTGCAGAATGGGACCGGTTGAACCCGTATTCAGCAAAACGGGCCATGACGTCGAAAATCCGTGCGGCCGTTTCTTCTTCGATGCCTTTTGTCGCCGCCCCCTCCATGAAAAAGGTCTTCTGCCTGTCCATTTCATCCTTTTTCTTCTTGCCCATGGCCCGGCGCAGGATGTCGGCATTGGCCAGGCTGAAGCCTGCCATGATTTGGGCTGCCTGCATGATCTGCTCCTGGTACACCATGATGCCGTAAGTGGGCTGAAGGATCTCTTCCAGCCAGGGGTGGGGGTAGTCCACCTTTTGCCTTCCGTGTTTTCGGTTGATATACAGGGGGATAAACTCCATGGGGCCAGGCCTGTAAAGGGCATTCATGGCGATCAGGTCCTCGATGTTTGTGGGCCGGAGTTCTTTCAGGTACTCGCGCATGCCCATGGATTCAAACTGAAAAGTGCCCACGGTGTCGCCCCTCTGGTAAAGCCTGAAAGTGTCCTCGTCGTCCAGGGGGATGCGCTCGATATCGATCCTGCTCCCAAAGCGTTGCTGGATGTTCTTCACGGCATCCTTGATGATGGAAAGGGTCTTCAATCCGAGGAAATCCATTTTCAGCATCCCGACCATCTCCACATACTTCCCTTCATACTGGGTGACGGGAAGGTCGGAATCTTTTTGGGTACTTAAGGGGATGCACTCCAGCAGGTTTTTTGGCCCGATGATGACGCCGCAGGCATGGACTCCCGTCTGGCGGTTGGAGCCTTCCAGCTTTTGGGCGTACTTCAGGGTCTGGCCTATCAGTTCATTGGGATCGTCCATGGCCTGGGAAAGTTCCGGCACTTCCTTATAGGCCCTGGCCAGGGAGGTGTTGGGTCGGTCGGGAACCAGTTTGGCCAGGCGGTCTGCTTCGGGCAGAGGCAGCTTGAGCACGCGGGCCACATCCCGGATGGAGGATTTGGCTGCCATGGTGCCGAAGGTGACGATCTGTGCCACCCGCTCCCGGCCGTATTTCCTGATCACATACTGCATGACCTTGTCACGGCCTTCATCATCGAAGTCGATGTCGATGTCGGGCATGGAAATGCGTTCCGGGTTCAGGAATCGTTCAAAAAGCAGGTTGTATTTAATGGGGTCAATGGCCGTGATCCCAGTGCAGTAGGCCACCACGGAACCCGCAGCGCTTCCCCTGCCGGGCCCGACGGCCACCCCCATGTTCCGCGCTTCATTGATGAAGTCCTGCACGATCAGAAAATACCCGGCAAAGCCCATTTCCCCGATCACCTGCAGTTCAAAATCCAGTCGGGAGCGCACTTCCTCATTCACTTCGGGATACAGGCGCGCAGCGCCTTCGTAGGACAAGTGGCCCAGGTAGTCATCCTCTGAACTGAATCCCTGTGGCAGGGGAAAGTTGGGCAGCAGGACCTTCCTGGTGGTGATCTCGTAATCTTCTATCTTTTCGGCCAGTTCGACCGTATTGGCAATGGCCTCCGGTATGTCGGCGAACAGCGTGGCCATCTCCTCCCGGGTTTTCAGGTATTCATTGCCGGTATATTTCATGCGGTTCTCATCGTCCAGGTCCTTGCCGGTCTGAAGGCATACCAGGATGTCATGGGCTTTTGCATCGCCCGCATCCACATAATGGCAGTCGTTCGTGGCGATGAGCTTCACCCCGTGCTTTTGCGATAAACCGATCAGGGCCTGGTTGACAGGTTCCTGTTCCGGCAGCCCGTGCCTCTGCAATTCCAGGTAGAAATCCGGGCCGAAGGCATCCAGGTACTCCATCAACACCTCCTCTGCCCGTTCGACGCCCTTTCCCATGATGGTCTGGGGAATTTCACCACCCAGGCATGCCGAAGACACGATAAGGCCTTCACGGTATTGGAACAGCAATTCCTTGTCGATGCGCGGGGTGTAATAAAATCCTTCCAGGAAGCCCAGGGATACCAGCCTGGACAGGTTGTCGTACCCTGTCCGGTTTTTGGCCAGGAGAATGAGGTGGTGCCCGCTCCGGTCCTCCCGGCCTTTTTTCTCCATCCGGCTGCCCTCTGCCACATAGACCTCACATCCGATGATGGGTTTTATGCCCGCCTTGCGTGCATAAGAGGAGAAGTGCAGGACCCCGTACATATTGCCGTGGTCGGTAATGGCCAGGGCCTTCATGCCGTCGGCCGCGGCCTTGTCCAGGAGGGGCTCAATTTTGGAAGCCCCGTCCAGGATGGAATACTGGGTGTGGACGTGAAAGTGGACAAAATCGGGAGCAGACATTCTGTATTACAGGAATTTAATGTGAGAAAAGCTTCTTGGGTCAGGCCCGGCAGCCTCCGGGGGCCGGCCCGTGATTCATGAGGATAAAAATAGTCAAAAAGCGGGCCGGTACCCGGCCTATTTTTTCCACAGGGGGCATATTTTATCAACCAGCTGATAAAGAATGCCGTGAATCTTTTTTTATTTCAGAAAAAAAACGGATATTTGCACCCCTGAAATGATCGACTCATTTCAGGATCACAACAATCAAAATTTATTTTTTAAACATGCCAACAAAAATCAGACTACAGAGAAAAGGTAAAAAGGGACAAGCCTTTTACCACCTGGTAGTTGCGGATGGTCGTGCACCCCGAGACGGAAGATTCATTGAGAAACTTGGCACTTACAACCCCATGACCCATCCTGCAACCATCGAGATCAACTTTGACAGGGCCCTTTATTGGGTGCAGGTTGGGGCACAGCCCACAGATACAGCCCGCAGCATCCTGTCCAATCAGGGCGTTCTTTTGAAACAGCACCTCCTGAAAGGGGTGGCCAAGGGCGCGTTGACCGAGGAACAGGTCGAGGATAAATTTTCAGCCTGGCTCAAGGAAAAAGCCGAAAAACTGGCCAATATGGCCAAAGACTCGGAGCTTTCCCAAAAGGAACTGAATAAAAAACGCCTGGAAGAGGAGCGTAAGATCAACGAAGCGAAAGCCCAGGAACTTGCCAAAAAACGGGCCAAGGAAGGCCTGAAAGAGGCAGCTGCCAGAGGCGATGACGTGCAGGAAGATGCCGCGGATGAACCCGCAGCTGAAGAATCCGCACCCGCAGAGTCCGTTTCTGCCCCTGAGGAGCCTGCTGAAGAACCCGCTCCGGCCGAAACCCCCGGAGCCGCTGAAGAAACCAGTCCCGCGCCTGAAGATAAAACCGGGGGAGAGGAAAGCGCGGAACCCAAGACTGCCGAAGGCGAAGACAAAAAGGCCGAATAAGGCCACATCGTTCCCGGGACCCGTTGCGTCATGAACCAAACAGATTGCTTCTGCCTGGGATATGTGAAGAAACCCTTTGGTTTCGGAGGGGAGCTTGCCATCCACCTGGACGTGGATGACCCATCCGACTATAAAAAACTGGAATCGGTTTTCATTCTTATGGAAGGGAAACTGATTCCATTTTTTATTGAAACCCTGGCCTTCCGTCCCAACAGTGCGGAAGCCACCGTGCGATTCCAGGGGGTGGACAATGAGGAAAAGGCCTCCCGCCTTTCGGGCAGGGAACTGTACCTGCCGCTTGACCTGCTGCCCCCGCTAAGCGGCAACCGTTTTTACTTCCATGAGGTGGAGGGTTTCCAGGCAGTGGATGAGCAGCTGAATCCCATCGGTCGGGTGGAACAGGTGCTGGACCTGCCCGGCAATCCGCTGTTTCAGATCATGAAAGGCCGGCAGGAGATCCTGGTGCCCGTGCGCGATGCCTTCATTGAGCGCCTGGACAGGGAGAACCGGCGCATCGTCCTTCGCCTGCCGGACGGACTGGTGGATGTCTACACGCCTTAGACGGTCAGCTCCTCCCCTTCCGATTTGGCGATGATCACCGCCCCGCAGGAGTCACTCCACACATTGACTGCCGTGCGGAACATATCCAGGATCCTGTCCACCGCCAGGATCAGCCCCACCCCTTCCAAAGGCAATCCCACGGCCGAAAGGATGACCGTGATGATGACCAGTCCTGCCATGGGTATGCCTGCCGCCCCGATGGAGGCCAGCAGGGCCGTGATGATGACGATCATTTGCTGGATGATGCTCAGTTCGATCCCGTAAGCCTGGGCGATAAACAACACGGAAACGCATTGATAAAGGGCTGTCCCGTCCATATTGATCGTGGCTCCCAGGGGCAGGACAAAACTGGAGGTTTTGTTGGACACCCCGCTGTTGGTCTCCAGTGCCTCTATGGTCAGGGGAAGGGTGGCGCTGGAGCTGGATGTGGAAAACGCCGTCAGCAGGGGAACGGACATGGCCCGGGCATGTTTCACGGGATTGGCCCGTCCGATGACACGCACCAAAAGTGGCAGGGTGATGAAGGCGTGGATGCTCAGGGCTCCGATGACCGTCAGCATGTAGATGCCCATCCGCCCGAAAATGGTCGCCAGATTGTCGGAATGTTCGGCCATCAGCGCCGAGACGATGCCGAAGATGCCCAGGGGGGTGAACTTGATGATGAACAGGGTGACTTTCATCATGATCTCGAACACGGCATTGAAAAAATTCACCACGGGCTCCCGGTAGGCCGGCATGACCCGGGTGGCAAAAAATCCGAAAAAGATGGCAAAGAAAATGATGGCCGGGAGGTCTCCGCGGGCCAGGGAATCAAAGATGTTGGTCGGGACAATTTTAAGCAGGGTCTGTCCGAAAGAATCCCTGGCCACATCCAGGTCTTCCACCATGGCGCTGAGACCCAGGTCCGCCCCCACTCCCGGACGAATCAGGTTTACCATGACCAGGCCGGTGATGATGGCGAAGAAACTGGATCCGAGATAGTATAGGATTGTTTTCAGGCTCATGCGGCCCAGGTTCTCGGCCGAGCCCAGACCGGTGACCCCTGATACGATGGACGAGAAGATCAGGGGCACGATGATCATGCGCAGGGCCCTGAGGAAAAGCGTCCCCATCCATTCGACATACCTTACATGCTGGGGGAAAAGGATGCCGAACAGGATACTGAGAATTAACGCGATCAAAATCTGCCAGTGTAATTGAATCTTTCTCATCCGACTGGGGTCTTTTTCGTTTTTGGGTGGATTTACCCGGCAATAATACAAAAACAAATCCCAATGGCCCACTTTTTTTTAAGCCCCGGCCGACTGAATTTTTGTCACGGCCCGGGGCTATTCAGGTGTCAGATTGTCTGTATTTGGTGACCGATCCCATTTGGTTTGTGTTTTGTGGGATGGGTTGCGTGGACACCGCCCCCCGAAGGAGGCACGGAATCAATACCCTACCGGCATGCAAACACAAGACGCACAGCAGACACAGCACACGGCCCTTGATCGGTACGCCAACAACCTGAACAGGATGGCCCATTCGGGCAAACTGGATCCGGTCATCGGCCGGGATGAAGAGATCCGCAGGCTGCTTCAGATTCTCTCCCGGCGCACCAAAAACAACCCGATCCTCATCGGAGAACCCGGGGTCGGGAAAACGGCCATCGCAGAGGGGCTTGCACACCGGATCATCAATGGGGATGTGCCCGAGAACCTCAAAAGCAAGACCATATACTCCCTGGATATGGGTGCCCTGATCGCCGGGGCCAAATACAAGGGAGAATTTGAGGAGCGGATCAAGTCGGTGATCAGGGAGGTGGTCTCTTCCGACGGGGAATACGTGCTGTTCATTGATGAGATACATACCCTGGTGGGGGCCGGGGGAGGCGGGGAAGGCGCCATGGATGCAGCCAACATCCTGAAGCCGGCACTGGCCAGGGGCGAACTGCGTGCCATCGGCGCCACCACCCTCAAAGAGTATCAAAGATATTTTGAGAAGGACAAGGCCCTGGAACGCCGGTTCCAGACCGTCCTGGTGGATGAGCCAGGGAAAGCGGATGCCGTCAGCATCCTCCGCGGCCTGAAAGAGCGGTATGAAACACACCACCAGGTAAGGATCCGGGATGAAGCCATCCTGGCCGCCGTGGATCTTTCGCACAGGTACATATCCGACCGGTTTCTGCCGGACAAGGCCATCGACCTGATCGATGAGGCGGCCTCCAAGCTCCGGCTTGAAATGAATTCATTGCCGGAGGAGCTGGATGAGGCAGAACGGAAGATCCGTCAGCTGGAGATTGAGAAGGAAGCCATTAAGAGGGAAAAGGATGAACCCAAGCTCCGGCAATTGTCTGATCAGCTGGCCCTCATCCGCAAGGAAAGGGATCAGCTGAAGGAAAAATGGTTGAAGGAAAAGGACATCGTCGGACAGGTCCAGCAATTGAAGACCGCCATCGAGCAGTACCGCATGGAAGCCGACCAGGCGGAGAGAAACGGGGATTATGGGAAAGTGGCGGAATTGCGTTACGGCCGGATCAAGGCGGCAGAGCAGCAACAGCAAAAGCTGCGGGAGGCCCTTCACCGGCTGCAGGCCCATTCGGCCCTGATTCGCGAGGAGGTTTGTGCAGAGGATATTGCCGATGTGGTCTCCCGGTGGACAGGGATTCCGGTGAGCCGCATGCTGCAGAGCGAACGGGAAAAACTGCTCCGGCTGGAGGATGAATTGCACCAGCGGGTGGTTGGACAGCATGAAGCCATACAGGCGGTATCGGATGCCATCCGCAGGAGCCGTGCCGGGCTGCAGGATCCGGGACGGCCGGTCGGGTCGTTCATATTTCTCGGAACGACCGGTGTTGGCAAGACGGAGCTGGCCAGGGCCCTGGCCGCTTTTCTGTTCAATGATGAGAATGCCATGATCCGGCTCGATATGTCCGAATACCAGGAGCGTCATACCGTAAGCAGGCTGGTGGGGGCCCCGCCCGGTTATGTCGGGTACGAGGAAAGCGGACAGCTGACCGAGGCGGTGCGGCGCAAGCCCTATTCCGTGGTCCTGCTGGATGAGATTGAAAAGGCCCATCCGGACGTTTTCAACATCCTGCTTCAGGTCCTGGAGGATGGTCGGCTGACCGACAACAAGGGCCGTCTGGCCGATTTCAGGAATGCCATCATCATCATGACCTCCAATACCGGCTCCTCACTTATTCAGCAGAGGATGGAAGGGATCACGGACAAAAACAGGGATGAGGTCATGGACCGTACCCGCGAAGAGGTTCTCCGCTTGCTTAAGCAAACCATCCGTCCGGAGTTTCTCAACCGCATCGATGAAATCATCATGTTCAAGCCCCTCAGCCGGGTGGAGATCCGCGGGGTGGTGGAGCTGATGCTGGGTCAAACCCGCCAGACACTGCTGGACAGCGGGATTTCCCTGGAGGCAGGACAGGAAGTCATTGACTGGCTGGCGGATGCGGGCTTCGATCCGCTTTACGGGGCAAGACCCCTGAAGCGGACCATTCAGAAATTCATCCTGAACCGGCTTTCTGTGGAGATTCTTTCCGGCAGGATACAAAAGGATTCCAGGGTGGTTATAATGGTGGAAGATGGCAATTTAAGCTTCCACCAGCCTGCAAAAGGATAAGATTTGGTACTTTTGGAAAAAAACTTTTGAACACGCCGCTTTTTATTGCCCGCCGGCTTGGGGACCGCCGGCAGGGAAAATCGTTCACCGGCCTGATCCGTGGCATCGCGGTGCTGAGCATCGCCCTGGGCCTGGCTGTGATGATCCTGGCGGTGGCTGTGGTGACCGGGTTTCAGCAGGAAATCAGGGACAAAGTCATCGGTTTCGGCGCCCACATCCAGGTCACCCATTTCGACCACCAGCTGGCGGTGGATTCCAGGCCGCTGGAAGAAGACCCGGATTTCATCCATTCTTTGGCATCCCTTGAAGGGATCCGGCATGTTCAGTCATTTGCCACCAAAGCAGGGATCATCCGAACCGAAGAGGCCATTCACGGGGTGGTGATGAAGGGCGTTGGCCCGGCCTTCGACTGGGGCTTTTTCAGTAAGCGGCTAGTCGAAGGGACCTTGCCGTCGGTGACAGACTCCATCCGGTCGGATGAGGTGTTGTTGTCGGCAGGCATCGCCCGCAAACTCCTGCTTGAAACCGGACAGGATGCGGTGCTGTATTTCATACAGGACCCCCCCAGGATCAGGAGATTCCGTGTGGCAGGCCTGTATGAGACAGGCCTGGAGGAGCTTGATGAGGTGATGGTGCTGGGAGACATCCGGCACATCCAGCGATTGAATGGCTGGGAAACGGACCAGGTGGGTGGTTTTGAGATCCTGGTGGATGACCTCCGGCAATTGCCCGGGGTCCACCAGGCCGTTCTGGACAGGATCCCCTATCACATGGATGCCAGGACCATCCGTCAGATGTATCCTCAGATTTTCGACTGGCTCGCCTTGCTGGACATGAATGTCTATGTGATCCTGCTGCTTATGGTGGTGGTTGCGGGCATCAACATGATCACCACCCTGCTCATTGCTGTTCTGGAAAAAACCCGTCTGATCGGGGTGTTGAAGTCGCTTGGTGCCGCCAACAGGATGGTCCGAAGGGTATTCCTCTACCATGCCGCCTTCTTGATCGGCAGGGGCTTGCTGGCAGGAAACCTGCTCGGGATCGGGTTGGGCCTGTTGCAACAACACCTTGGAATCATCCGACTGGATCCCCAGTCCTATTATGTCAATCAGGCCCCGGTCAACCTGGAGCCCCTCCACCTGGTGTTGCTGAACGTGGGAACCTTCACCATCTGCATGCTCATGCTGGTGGTCCCTTCTTATATCGTAACTAGAATCAGCCCCGTCAAGGCCGTGGAATTCAAGTAATCTGCCGGGGGCTCAGAAAAGGAGTCCGATGCTGAAGATGGTCTGTCTCGGGCGCATGTCAAAATCAATGTGGCTGCCAAAGATGGAGACGCCATCCCCCAGTTTGCTGAGGCTCCCTTCGTAGCGGACATCCAGAAGCAGGCTGCCCAGTTTGAGTCCCACACCCAGCTGGTACCCCAGGGTGCCGTCCTTCAGCCTGGGCCTGATGTCTGATGGCAGGGAGGTGATATCGGCCTGGTTCAGCAGCAGTGAAAACACGGGGCCGGCTCCAAGCCGCAGGGGGCCGATTCCCGCTCCCAGCAGCACGGGCATGCTCAGGTGATGGAATTTAAGCAGGTAGTAATCATCCTCATGGGGGTTGTTGACAAACTCCAGGTACATGTCCCTGCCGGTTTGTACAAAAAGCAGTTCAGGCTGAATGAAGAAGCCGGGAAACCGCAGGGAGCCCACCAGTCCCAGGTGGAATCCCGAATAGGTGTCCTGAAGGGCCGACAACCTCTCTCCCTGCCCCTGGGCAATGACGGTGGTGGGAAGGGTGCTGAAATTCATGCCCCCCTTGAGCCCGAACTGAAAGGGGCCTGCGGCCAGAAAAAGGGGCAACAATACCAGTATGGAAACGCTCAGGATTCTTTTCATGGCATCCGGTTTACTGTTAAAACTGCAGTTCACCCGGATATATTTTACGAAGAGAAAAAGAAACAGTTACATTTCCCGGCCGGGTTTATGACTCCCTCAGTATTTTGAGCTTTTCTTCCAGGAGGGAAATCTCCTGCCGTGCCTTGTCGATTTTTTCTTCGAATTCGGCCTTCAGGATATCGGCTTTCTTTGACGAGGCAAAAAATCCGATGTTGTTTTCCCATACCTTGA
The DNA here is from genome assembly GCA_964477035.1 of uncultured Bacteroidales bacterium. Lineage (GTDB taxonomy): Bacteria > Bacteroidota > Bacteroidia > Bacteroidales > UBA7960 > SLSG01. The sequence goes on along the minus strand of CAYZCW010000002.1, from coordinate 233,272 downwards.
TGTCGGACTGCAGGGCATTGATCTTGCCCATCAGAAAGTTTCGTTCCTTGTACAGGATATTGTCTCCCTGGGGGGTGTTCCGGATGTTCTCGATCTTGCTGCGGAAGCTCAGGGTGGACTTGGCTTTTTTGCTGATATTCAAGGCCTCGAATTGCTGGTCAATGGCCTTGCGGAAAGCCTGCTGGACTTTGTCCTTCTGTTTGATGGGCACGTGGCCGATGTCCATCCATTCTCTCTGAAAATCCTTCAGAACATTCAGGTTCTCTGCATTGTCCTGTGAATAGGGATGGGATTGGACTTTTTCAATCAGATCCAGTTTCCTCCTGAGGTTTTCCTCCTGTTTTTCCCCGATATTGGAAAAGTGCTCGGCCTTGCGGTGAAAAAATTCGTCGCATGCAGCGCGGAAACGTTTCCAGATTTTATCGGAAAATTTGGCCGGAACGGGTCCGGTTTTTTTCCATTGCCCTTGCAATGCAATCAGCTCCTCGGTGGTCCCTTTCCAATCGTCACTTTCTTTCAAAGCCTCCGCCTGAACACAGAGATTGAGTTTCTGGTTGTAGTTCTCCGTCTGGATCTCCTTGTATTTCTTAAAGAACTCTTTTTTATTCCGGTAGAACCCGTCCAGGGCGGTCCGGAAGCGATTCCAGACCTCATTGTTCACCTTCTTGGGGGCAAACCCAATGGTCTTCCACATCCTGAACAATTCATTGATCTGGGTGGTGGCCTGTTGCCATTGCCTGGGGGAGGCCGGGCTGCTGGCGGCGATCAGTTCGGCCTTCTCACAAAGAATCAGTTTGGCGGCGTAGTTGTTGTTCTGTTCTTCTCTCAGGCCATCGTAGTATTCCTGCCGGCGCTTGTTCAGTTTGTCTGTGGCCGCCTTGAAGCGGTCCCAGATTTCGTCCTTTTTGTCTTTGGGGACCGGTCCCGTTTCCTTCCAGGCCTCATGAAGCTTTTGAAGGTGCTGAAAGGATTTGGTGATGGACGGTTCCAGAAGCAGCTCCTCTGCTTTCTCACACAGCTCGGTTTTCGCTTCCAGGTTTTTTTTCAGGTCAAGGTCCTTGAGTTCTTTGTTGATTTTTACCTTGTCAAAGAACTTTTCCACCAGGAAATGGTAATTGTTCCATAGGGTGCCCTTGGCAGACTGCGGTACCGCCCCGACACCCCGCCATTTTTCCTGCAGGTCCCGAAATTCATCATAGGTTTTCTTTAGTTCCTCTTCTGACTCAATGAGGTTGCGGAGTTCCTCCAGCAGGTTTTCCTTAAGGACCAGGTTTTCCTGTTTTTGCTGCTCTACCGCCTGGTCATACATGGCTTTTTTTTCCCGGTACAAGGCAAAGGCCGCATCAAAGCGCAGGGTGAGCTCGTCGGCAGGCAGTTCGGCAGCGTCCTCCCCGGCTTCTTCTTCTGACTGGATGCGTTTTTCATAGGCTTCCAGGTTTTCTTCCTTGAGCAATTTCCTGTAGGCTGCCTTGATATATCCGATATGGGTCCGTATGTGGTTGACATCCTCCTCCCTTGTCAGGGTTTCCACCACGTTCACCAGCTCTTCCCGCGACAGGCTGCCATACTTCTCCGCCAGGTCTGCCGTCTCCTCTTCCTTTTTCGCTTCCGGTATGGATTCCGTTTTTGGGGGCGCCGGGGTTTCTTCCGGCGCCGTTTCCGGTTCGGGCTGCACTTCGGGGCTTGCCGGTTCCTCTTGCTCCACTGCTGCCGGGACGTCCGGTTCCGGGGATTCCGCCGGGCTTTCTTCCGGCGCC
>CAYZCW010000002.1:31384-231415 GCA_964477035.1 uncultured Bacteroidales bacterium | reverse complement strand
CCGGGCTTTCTTCCGGCGCCGTTTCCGGTTCGGGCTGCGCTTCGGGGCTTGCCGGTTCCTCTTGCTGCACTGCTGCCGGGACGTCCGGTTCCGGGGATTCCGCCGGGCTTTCTTCCGGCGCCGTTTCCGGTTCGGGCTGCGCTTCGGGGCTTGCCGGCACCGGGCCGGTCTCGGAAGATTCTTCTTTATCAGTGAACCCGTCCGGGTTCAGACCCTTCTCCTCGTGCTGTTTCTTGTCACCGGCACCGGGAGACAGTTGCTCTTTGTGTTCCATTAAAAAAAAATTAGTGCGTTACTAATTAAAGTCCGAAGAATGCCTGCGTTACTATGCGTTTCATCGCATGACAACCGTTGCCTGCCTAGCAGGTTGCGGTAAATAAGATGGCAACAAATGTAAAAATAATTTTCGTGGCGGCAATGATTTTTGGGCTTGCATGCCGGGCGCCGTCAGCGCAGGGCATCCCTGTTGAATATCAGGTAGCCGAAATCAATGGTGAACGCGAACCGGTTGTCATTGCGGTCGAAGAAATGAAAATTCACGCTGAGGGGCCCCACGGGGGTATTGGCCACGAGGGAAGAAGTAAGAAGCAGGTACCTGTTGGCCAAAATTTTGCCATAGACCGCCTGGTTGTTTTCACCCTGAAGGACTTCCCTGTATGGCTGGAACAGGTAGGGACCAATGCCCAGTTCTATGTTATCGCTGAGGGCGTAGACAACAGGCAGGCCTACAACGGCAAATGAATGGGCACGGTACCTGGGAAGGAACTGGGTCCTTGTCCCAGGCACCCAGTCGAATGCCGGGGCAGACAACAGGCTGCTGGTAAAGTTCGTAAACAGCTTCTGGGTAGACAGATTCCCTTCCGCGAACAGGCCGAAGCGGATGTCTCCGCGGGCAGAGAAAAAATTTTGGTAGGTAGCCCTTAGCTGGAACCATTCATGGCTCCGGCGGGTACTGTTGCTATTTGGTGAAGTCGTCCCCGGGCGGTGCCTTTCCGTGCCCGACACGTACCGGCCGGTGAGGTTAAAGAAGGACCCACTGCTGGCAAACTGTTTTCTGTTCAGGGTGTTGCACTCGTATTGCACGTAGGTGGTGATAAAATGAAAACGCGTCTGATCGGGTACATCGGTCCGGCTGAAAAGGTTGGCATGGTAGTAATCGTCCCGGTCCCTTCCCGCAGTAAAGCCTGCAATGAGTTTGCCATAGTAGCGGGCAGGAATCCCAAGATGGAAATCCCAGTAGTTCTGGTTCAGGCGGATGTAGGCAGGATCCCGGTCCTGGAAGAACGTGGTGCTGCTTTTGAAATAATCGAAGTAGTTGAAGGAACCGGTGGTTTCCAGGAAGAGCTCCACGGGCAAGGCAAAATCAATGCGCCCCTGCAGCTGCACGGCAGAGTAAAACCGGCCGAAATAAGCCCCCACGGCAGCAGTATAAGCCTGGTAGTCCAAATAATTGTACCGGGCCTCGACAAACGTCTGGTTCACGGGTGAACTGGACAGGTTCCCTCCAAATTGCAGGTTCAGGTCCTTTTGAAGGCGGATGTCCAGGTACAGGTCATAATAGCCGCTTTGGTCATTGAACAGGGCCGAAGGGGAAATGGATTCAATATGACCCTCGGTCAGCATCTTGAAGTAAGCCGGCTTGATGGCCTCTATGGCGGTGGGCCTTCCCTGGGTGAGCAGCCGGCGGTTGACATAGACCCTCTGGGCTTCATTCAGCCCGCGGATGAAAATCCTTTCAACGACCATGGGGGGCTTTCGCTGCCCGAATTCCCGCCTTTTCTCCGTGATTTCTTCCAGCGATACGCGCCTTTGCACCCGTTGCAGGATGGAGTCCATCTGCCTGCCGGCGGCCACATAGCCGCTGTCAACAAATTCACTGGAATGGGAAAAGTCGGTGACCCCGGTCTCTGGGAGGGTGGGACGGATTACGATGCCCTTCTCCGGATCGATGCTGTAATCCGTCTTGTATACCAGCATGTTCTCGATGTGGGAGCGGATATTTTCTTCCGTGGGTGGGGGAAAGTTGGCGGAGACCACGCTGCCGATGATCAAGTCGGGACCGAAGTCCGATTCGACCACATCCACCGGAAAATTGTTGTATATGCCCCCATCAAACAGCAAACGGCCGTCCACCCGTATGGGTCTGAATATAAACGGGTAGGTCATGGACGCCCGAATGGCCGGGAAAATTTCCCCCGAGCGGAACACCACGGCCTCCTTTTCATAAATATCCGATGCGACACATCTAAATGGCACGAATAGGCTGTCGAAGTTCCCTCCCGAAGCCACATTGGGAGAGGTAAGATACTGCAGCCCTGCAAAATCCATTTGGACAGGGGACACCAGGTTGGTGGGCAGGCGTGGCTGCCAAACGGAGTCCACGCGGAATTTGAGGCTGACCCAGGACGCATTCGGGGCGGGTTCTTTGTAGTAATAGGCGTATTCTTCCTCGATAATACCCAAAGCCCAGTTCTGAAAATCCGGACCGGTCACGATTTTTTCAATGCTGTCGGGCGAAAACCCGCTGGCGTACATCCCGCCGATGATGGCGCCCATGCTGGTTCCTGCGATGTAATCAATCGGAATGCCCTTTTCTTCCAGGGCTTTAAGAACACCGACGTGGGCCACGCCCTTCGCTCCTCCCCCGCTCAATACCACGGCAACACGCTGCCTGTCTTGCCGGGCAGAAAGGGTGGCCGGCAGCAAAGTCAGGACGGCCAGTGCCATCAGGGCCGGAAAAAAGAATACCAGACCCGCAGGCGTGCGGGAAAGGCTCCCGGCGGAATGGTTGCCTATGCGGTCCATGTCAATACAGTTCAGCCTATATTTTACTCAGGGCCTGTGCCAGATCATTGATCAGATCCTCCACATTCTCTATCCCCACGGAAAGGCGGACGAGTCCGTCCGTGATCCCGGCCTTTTCCCTTTCAGGCCGGCCCAGTTTGGAATGGGTCATCGATGCGGGATGCTGAATGAGGGTTTCCACACCGCCCAGGGAGACTGCCAGCATGCAAAGTTTCACACTGTCCATCAGGACTTTCCCGGCCTCAATGCCCCCACGGAGTTCGAAACTGATCATGGCACCGGGGCCCTTCATCTGTTTTCCTGCCAGTTCATACTGGGGATGGGAAGGCAGCCCTGGATACCTCACCCAGGCCACCAAAGGGTGGTTTTCCAGGAAGGACGCAATTTTCAGGGCGTTTTCCTGTGACCGGTCCATCCGGAGGGACAAGGTTTTCAGCCCCCGGATCACCAGGTAGGCCTGGTGCGGATCCATATTGCAGCCCAGGTTGATCATCATGGCCCGGAGGCTGTCATAGACCTCCTTTTCCCGGGCAACGACAGCTCCCCCCACGACATCAGCGTGGCCATTGAGAAACTTGGTGATGGAGTGAAACACAATGTCAAAACCTGAATCCAGCGGACGCTGCAGGTAGGGACTGCAAAAGGTGTTGTCGGCCACGGCCAGCAGGCCGTGTTCCCTGGCCAGGGCAGCCATCTTTTCCAGGTCGGTGATGTCTATTGTCGGATTGGAGGGTGTTTCAATGAACAGCATCCTGGTCTCCTTGCGGATGGCACGGCGCACGGCTTCTACATTACAGGTATCGACATAGGTGGATTGAATCCCGTATTTGCTGTAATGCTTTTCCATGATGACCCTTGAAGGGCCGTAAACAGCTGCTGTACTGACGATATGGTCCCCCTGGCCGAGCAGTGCGCTGTAGATGGTATTCACCGCCGCCATGCCCGAGCTGAGGGCGATTCCCCTGTACCCGTTCTCCAGCAGGGCCAGTTGCCTTTCCAGGGCATCCAGGGTGGGGTTGTTGATGCGGGTGTATATATACCCGTCAGACTCACCGGCAAAGCAGGCGGCTCCGTGGTCGGCACTGCGGAATTTAAAGGTGCTGGTCTGATAAATGGGTACGGTGGCACTGCCGAACTGGTCGTCCAGGCTCCCTCCGTGAATGAGTTTGGAATCAAATCCCAGGTTGTCGGCTTCCATAATAACTATATTAACAATTCAAATAAATTATATAAAATATTAAAAATCATCGGTGTCGAGCATGACCAGTGTGCAGTCTTCCACTGTTTCAATGCCCCTTTCCCGGGCCATATCTTCCAGTGTCCGGTTGTAAGTCCCCGGGTTGAAAATGATCCTCTCCGGCTTGAGTGCCATCAGGTAATCCAGGTATTCCTCCTGGTTGGCCGGTCCCAGGTAAAGGGTTACGGTATGGATGTTTCTCAGCGGGGGCATCCCCTGTTGCACCATGACCCCTTCAATATCCGCCTCCCGCCTGCCAATGGCCACCACCTCATGGCCGTAAGCCAGGAGTCTTTTGATGGCTTTATTGGAATACCTGGAGGGATTGGGGCTGGCGCCCAATACAAGGGTTTTCTTTGACTCCATGGCCGGGTTCAGTCTTGTATGGTTTCAATGGAGAATGCGGGTGCCGAGGCAATGTGTTTCTTCACGCTGCAGGCTTCGGCCGCCTTGACCAGGGCAGGCAGGTACTTTTCCGGGAAATCCCGGGGAACCCGGATCTGGATGGAGATCCGGCTGATCATCCGGGTTTCCGGATCCAGGTGCATGTGCTGGGTCATCTCAATGCCCTCCTGGGGAAGGTTTCTTTGTGTGCAAAAAGATTTGACGTAGAACCCTGCGCAGGCCCCGATAGAGGCCAAAAACAAGTCAAACGGGGACGGCGCGGCCCCCCCTCCCCCTGCTTTTACCGGTTGGTCTGTCTGTATGGTGAAGTCTTTATAGAGAACATCCACCTTTTGGTTTTCCTTCAGCAGAATCTGCATGGCCTGGGTGTGTTTTTGGGTTTTTGATGCAGCCCTTGCGGCCGGGTGAGGCCTGCGGGCAATCAGTGGTTTTGTGTCAGGAGGACCGGGCGGAGCTTGTCCAGGAACCAGTCCGGAGCGGCGCAGGGCCTCCCCGTTGCCTTGTTTATGAAGGCCAGGACCGTCTCTCCCTTGTTCAGCAGGATGCCTTCCTCATTGTAGATTTCATAATCGAAGTGCATGCGTGCGGCGGGTAGTTCCCGGACAATGGTTCTTACGGTCAGTAAATCGTCATACCGGGCCGGCCGGATGTATTTTGAGTACATGGTGACAATGGGCATGACCACACCGCGTTCTTCCATTTCCCGGTAGGTCATTCCCAGGCTCCTCATGGCATCGGCCCGTCCCACCTCATAATACTTGGCATAGTTCCCGTAATAGGCAAAGCCCATCTGATCGGTTTCCGCATACCGTACGCGCAATTGTATTTCCGTTACCAGCATCATACTCAGGCCCCCTTTCCGTGGCATTGTTTGAATTTCTTTCCGCTGCCGCACGGGCATGGTTCGTTGCGGCCGACTTTCTTCTCCACCCTGACCGGTTCCACTTTTCGTTGTCCTCCGCCGACATCGCTCCTGCCTGTCTGCAGTCGGCTCATGTCCGTTTTTTCGGGTGCGGCAGCCCGCTGAACCTGGGCGGCATCCTGAACAGGAAGGCGCGCCTTGGCCAGGAAAGTGATGATCTCCTTGTTGACCTTCTGGATCATGCGCTTGAACAGCTCGAACGACTCAAACTTATAGATCAGTAAGGGGTCTTTTTGCTCATAGGCGGCACCCTGAACAGATTGTTTCAGATCGTCCATCTCCCGCAGGTGGTCCTTCCAGGCGTTGTCAATGATGCCCAGGGTGATTCCCTTTTCGATGGATAATGCCACCTCCCGCCCGTCGGTATCGTAGGCCTTTTTGAGGTTGGCAATCACATTCATGGTCTTGATGCCGTCGGTGATGGGGATGGCGATGTTTTCGTATTTCTGGGCGGCAGATTCAAACACCTCCCTGATTACCGGCATGGCGGCCTCCGCGATGCGCGCGTTTTTTTCCTTATAGGAACGGGTCACATGGGCGTAGAGGGACTCCGTCAGTTTGTCCGTCTTCCCTTCAGCGAAGTCCTGTACATTGAAAGGGGGTTCCACGCCAAACACACGGAGCAGCTCAAAAGTCAGGTTCTCAAAATCCCCCTGGTCCTGTGCTTCTGTCAGGATGTTTTCACAGGTGTCGTACATCATGTTGGCAATGTCCACCGCCAGCCTTTCACCAAAAAGCGCATTGCGGCGCTTGCGGTAAATGACCTCCCGCTGGGCATTCATCACGTCATCGTACTCCAGCAGTCGTTTCCTGATGCCGAAGTTGTTTTCCTCCACCTTTTTCTGGGCCCGTTCGATGGACTTGGTGATCATCGAATGCTGTATCACCTCTCCTTCCTGCAATCCCAGCCGGTCCATGATACGCGAGATCCTGTCCGAGCCAAAAACCCGCATGAGATCGTCTTCAAGGGAAACAAAAAACTGGGACGAACCCGGGTCCCCCTGTCGACCGGCACGCCCGCGCAGCTGCCTGTCAACCCGCCTTGAATCGTGCCGTTCGGTACCAATAATGGCCAGACCGCCGGCCTCGCGGACCCCGGTTCCGAGTTTGATGTCGGTCCCGCGGCCCGCCATGTTCGTGGCGATGGTGACGGTGCGGGCCTGGCCCGCCTCAAGCACCACCTGGGCTTCTTTCTGGTGCTGCTTTGCATTCAGGATGTTATGCTTGATGTTGCGAAGCTTAAGCATCCGGCTGAGCAGCTCTGAAATCTCCACCGAGGTGGTCCCCACCAGCACGGGCCGGCCGGCATCCACCAGGTCGCTGATCTCCTGGATCACCGCATTGTATTTCTCCCTTTTCGTTTTGTAAACCAGGTCTTCCCTGTCGTTCCGGATCACAGGCCGGTGGGTGGGGATCACCACCACATCGAGCTTGTAAATGTTCCAGAACTCCCCGGCTTCCGTTTCGGCCGTCCCCGTCATCCCCGCCAGTTTGCGGTACATGCGGAAGTAGTTTTGAAGGGTGATGGTCGCGTAAGTCTGGGTGGCTGCCTCCACTTTCACGTTCTCCTTGGCCTCTATGGCCTGGTGGAGTCCGTCTGAATAGCGCCTTCCTTCCATGATGCGGCCGGTCTGTTCGTCCACAATCTTGACCTTGCCGTCCATGATCACATATTCGGTGTCCTTTTCAAACAGGGTGTAGGCTTTCAGCAGCTGGTTGATTGTGTGGACCCGTTCGCTCTTGACCGAGAAATCGCTGAGCAACTCGTTCTTTTTCTCGAGCTTCTTCTGGGCGGGCAGGTCCTGCCGTTCCAGCTCCGCCAGTTCTGAACCGATATCGGGCAGGATGAAAAACTGGGGATCATCGGTCTGGCTTGTAATCAGGTCGATCCCTTTTTCGGTCAGTTCGATGGAGTTGTTCTTCTCTTCGATCACGAAAAACAGTTCGTCATCGATCAGGTGCATGTGTTTGTTCTGTTCCTGCATATAGAAATTTTCCGTCTTCTGCAGGATGGTCTTCATGCCGGGTTCGGAAAGCAGTTTGATCAGGGCTTTGTTTTTCGGGAGTCCCCGGTGGCACCTCAAAAGCAATTCTCCGCCTTTTTTTTCATCGGGCTCCTGTCCCTCCCGGGCCAGCAGGAGTTTTCTGGCCTCGGCCAGCATGCTGGTCGCCAGGTTCCGCTGAGCGGATACCAGGCGTTCCACCTTGGGTTTGAGCTCATGAAACTCATGTTTTTCGCCCTGGGGGGTGGGACCGGAAATGATCAGGGGGGTCCGGGCATCGTCGATCAGGACCGAGTCCACCTCGTCCACAATGGCGTAATTGTGTTTGCGCTGCACCATTTCCCCGGGGTTCCGGGTCATGTTGTCGCGCAGGTAGTCGAAGCCGAATTCGTTGTTGGTGCCGTAGGTGATGTCTGCCAGGTAGGCATTCCTCCGCTCCTGGGAGTTTGGCTGGTGCTTGTCGATGCAGTCGACCTTCAGCCCGTGAAACTCGAACAGCATGCCCATCCATTCGGAGTCCCGCTTGGCCAGGTAGTCGTTCACCGTCACTACGTGTACGCCCTGTCCCGGCAAGGCATTCAGGTATACCGGGAGGGTGGCCACAAGGGTCTTGCCTTCCCCTGTGGCCATTTCCGCGATTTTCCCCATATGCAGGTGAATGCCGCCAATGAGCTGCACATCGTAATGGACCATGTCCCAGGTGATGGTGTTGCCCCCGGCAGGCCATTTGTTCCCATAATACACCTTGTCACCCCGGATCTCTACATTGGACCGGACGGCAGCCAGGTCGCGGTCATGATCCCGGACGGTGGCCTCCACCACATCCTGCTCCTTAAAGCGCCTGGCCGTTTCCTTTACCACGGCGAAAGCCTCGGGAAGGATTTCCAGGAGGGCTTCTTCAGTTTTCGCGTTCCGTGCTTTTTCAAGCTCATCGATCTGGTTGTAGATCCTTTCCTTATCCTCCACATCCATGTCAAAGCGGGTCTCCAGCTCCTGTTGCAGTTTGAGGATTTCTTCCTGTTCGCCGGCCACGTAATCCCGGATGCGCTTTTTGAATTCCACGGTTTTATCACGCAAGGAATCCGTATCGAGGTGTTTAATCTCCTCATAGGCCTGCAGGGTGCGGTCAAGGTAGGGTTTGATGTCTTTATAGTCGCGTTCCGTCTTGCTGCCAAAGATTTTTTTTACAATACCGAGCATAGGGTGCTTCTGTTGTGGGTTGGTAATGTCCGCCCGGGGCGGAAAAGGAGAACAAAGTTAATCCAAATACCAAAGAATAAAAAGCCAATAGACCAAAAGGAAGGGAACAAAAAAACCGGCCTTTGCCGGTTTCATATAGTGACCCAGAAGGAGTCCGGTCATCAGTATTCATCCTCGTGAAAGAAAAAATCGTCTTTCGTGGGATAATCCGGCCAGATGTCCTCAATGCTTTCATACACATCACCCTCATCCTCAATTTCCTGAAGGTTTTCTATCACCTCCATTGGGGCCCCCGACCTCAGCGCATAGTCGATCAACTCCTCCTTGGTCGCAGGCCAGGGTGCGTCCTCAAGCTTGGAAGCAAGTTCAAGTGTCCAATACATAGGTAGTGGTTTTAAATTTTTTGCAAAAGTATGTTTTTTTAACAGATTGCCAAGAAAAATCCATCATGTTTTAAGCGATCTGCATCAATCATTCATTTTAAAATCTGGGGCATTGGTTGTAGCTTGCCTGGTGGTTTTCCACAAACCGTCATCCCTGGCTGTGTTTCCCTCCTAAACAAGTGAGCGGTGTCAATGTTCGAACAGGTCCTGTATTGGGTTGACGGGGCTCCGGACAGGTCCCTGGTTTGCTATTTTTTGTACTTTTGCCCAGACCATGGGCAGCAAGATCAACATACGCAATAAAAAAGCCGGTTTCGAATATTTCCTGCTGGAAAAATTCCTAGCCGGACTGGTCCTTACGGGAACAGAGATCAAGTCGATTCGTGCCGGCAAGGCCAGCATCGGGGAAGCCTATTGCGTATTTTCCGGGGAAGGACTTTTTGTGCGTAACATGCACATCGCAGAGTATGATTATGGTACCTACAACAACCATGAGCCACGCCGGGACCGTAAATTGCTGTTGACGGGCAGGGAATTGAAAAAGCTGCGTTCCCGGCTGGAGGAAAAAGGATTGACCCTTGTCCCTACCTGGTTGTTTATCAGCGACAAAGGATTTGCCAAGCTGGAAATTGCCCTGGCAAAAGGAAAAAAACTTTACGATAAAAGGGAATCCACCAAAAAAAAGGACATCTTGAGAGAAATGGATCGGGGTCAGCTGTAGATCCCCCTGCCGCTCCGTAACCGTCCTGTTCCGGAATCCCTTCGTCCATGCCCTCTTCCAGCTCCCAGGAATAGCGTCTGCGCTGGGGGCCTTGCCCCCTGAAAAATATGGCCAGCAAGACCCCGCTGAACAGCCCCATCAAATGCGACTCCCAGGAGATCCGTTCCGCGACGGGGAAAACGCCCCAGACCATCCCGCCGTATAAAAAAACAACCAGAAGAGAAAGGGCCATCAACCGGGGGTGCTTTCGGATGATCCCGCTGGTGAATAAAAAGGCAGCCAGGCTGTAGATCAGGCCGCTGGCCCCGATATGGTAGGCAGGCCGGGCGGCCACCCATACCCAAATTCCGGTGATCAGCACGGAAAGTACGGTGACCCTGGCGGCCACGGGACGGTAGAAGTAGAACAAGGCCGTTCCCAGCACGAGAAGGGGTATGGAGTTGTTAATCAGGTGCCTGAAATCCCCGTGAAGGAAAGGGGACAAAAATATTCCCCTGAGCCCGCGGGCCTCCTTGGGAAAAATCCCCCAGGTGTGAAGCTCCAGGTCGAAGGCCAGCTCAAGAAGCCAGACTGTCCACAGGATGATCACGAATCCTAGGGGAAATAGCAGGCTCGCCATGAAACGGGACTTTTCCACTTCCGGCCTGCCGGGCTGCTCCCCATGCTCCCCTTCTTCCGGGATCACCGGATGCGGTGTTTCCTCTTGCATCATCCTTTTTGTCTGTTAAATGGCTCCTCCGGTAACAGAACCCATTCAAAAGTAGGCATAGTTTCCGATATTTTCAAACGGGCCAAAGCCGGCAGCACATGAACAATCAACCGGCTTGGCGGGTTCATAAATTAAAACTACTTTTGTTTTGTTCGTCCGGGCGGCTTGCCCCGCCACAAACCCTGACCACCCTGGCCTGGCAGGCACCTTGCCGGGACGAATACCAGGATCCAAAACCAAAAAACACATGCAAGCAAGATTTGGTACCCGCATATGGTCCGGCCTGATTCCCGGCATCCTGCTCACCTTGCTGCTGTCGTGGCAGGCCACCGCACAGGTGGACCGCACCCAGCTTGAAAAATTCCAGCGTGCACTCCAGGTGATCAACCTGGCCTATGTCGAGGAAACAGACAGCGAGGAACTGGTGGAACATGCCATCCGGGGTATGCTTAGGGAGCTTGATCCGCACAGCGTATACCTGTCGGCGGAGGAATTGCGTCAGGCCAACGAGCCCCTGCTGGGAAGTTTTGAGGGGATCGGTATTCAGTTCAACATCATCAGCGATACCATCACGGTGGTCAGTCCGGTACCCGGGGGGCCCTCCGAAAAGGTCGGCATACTCCCGGGTGATAAAATCGTGGTCATCGACGGGCAGGCGGCCACCGGCAGCCATGTCACGAACCAAATGGTTCAGGGCTGGCTTAGGGGAGAGCGCGGCACCCTCGTGGAGGTGGGTGTGAAAAGGCGCGGTACGGCAGGCCTTCTGGATTTTTCCATCACCCGCGACCGCATCCCGATCAACTCCCTGGATGCCGCCTTCATGGCCGGTCCCGGAATTGGCTACATCAAACTGAACCGCTTTTCGCGCACCACCATGCGTGAATTCCGCCAGGCTTTGTCGGGGTTGAAGGAAAAGGGCATGCAGCATCTGATCCTTGACCTGAACTACAACTCCGGCGGATTTCTGGATGTGGCCATCGACCTGGCGGATCAGTTTCTGGAGAGCGAGCAGCTCATCGTTTACACTGAAGGCCATGCCGCGCCCACCCAGCGTTTCACCAGCACCTCCCGGGGAGCCTTTAAATCGGGCAAGCTGGTCGTGCTGGTCAATGAGGGCAGTGCTTCAGCCAGTGAAATCGTGGCCGGGGCGGTGCAGGACTGGGACAGAGGCCTCCTGATTGGTCGGCGGACTTTTGGGAAGGGGTTGGTCCAAAGGCCATTCGAGCTCAACGACGGATCGGCCATCCGGCTAACCACCGCACGCTATCATACCCCTACCGGACGCAGCATACAGAAGCCATACGGAGAAGGGACCGACAAGTATTATGAGGACCTCTCGGAGCGGTTGAGAAATGGAGAGCTGGTCAGCCCTGACAATATTCACTTTCCCGACTCCCTGCAGTACCTGACCCTGAATAACAACCGGGTGGTCTATGGAGGGGGTGGCATCATGCCTGACTTTTTCGTGCCGCTGGATACCACGCGCATGTCCGATTATTATACCCGGCTGACGCGCCGCGGCATCCTGAATACCTTCAGCATTGAATACACCAACGATCAAAGGGAAAGTCTCACCGCTGCCTACCCCGATCCGGCATCCTTTCTGGAGGGGTTCGACGTGACCGACGGCCTGATGGAGGCCTTGTATGAATACTCTGAAGACCGTGGGCTGCCCAAAGTCGGCAATGGCAGGGATCCCTCTGAACAATACCTTAGGACACAACTCAAGGGATTGATTGCCAGGAGCCTTTTCGATTTTGGGGCCTATGTGCAGGTGACCCTGCAGCTGGATGAGGCCTATCTCAGGGCCATTGAAATCATCCAGGACGACACCTTTGAACGCCTGAACATACGCTACTGAGGCCCCGGGTGGTTCCGGTGTGTCCCCTGCAGGAGGTATTCCATCACTTCCAGCAGGTTGCCGAACACCCGATCCATCCCGTTCACCAGCCTGGACCTGCTCTGGTGTCCCCTTGACACCAGGATGGCTTCCAGTCCCAGTTCATGGGCCACCTGCCTGTCGTGAAGGGTGTCTCCGATCAGGAGAGACCTGTCCGGGTAGATGTCATTTTCACGCAACAACTCCCGGCCTCGTTGCATCTTGGAAAAGGCCAGATGGTTCCCGATGCCGTATATGCCCTCAAAATAGCCCCGGATGCCTCTTTTGTCAACGGACTCCAGCAGTGCCTGCTGTTCCATCGCAGACAGGATGAACTGCCTGCACCGGCGGGCCTGCAAGGCCGACAGCACCCTTTCCACATCGTTAAACAGGGGCGCCCCTGGCAGCAGCCTGTGGTATTCGTTAATGAATTCAAGGGCCGGTATTTCGAACGGCTCCTTCGAAAAGTCAAAACCCGCAGCCCGATAGTATTCAATCACGGGAAAAGTAAAAATGTCCCGGTAACGGTCCAGATCCAGCGATGGGAGGTCCCTCCGGATAAGCAGGCGGTTTATTCCTTCAAGGCAGGCGGCTGTGTCATCGAGCAGGGTGCCGTTCCAGTCCCACAGGATGCATTCGGTGGTCGATTCCATCCGACGAAAATAAGCAAATTCTCCTTGCCGGCATCCTTTCCCGTTTCTGGATAAACCATCAGCCGCTGCATGCCAGGAGTCGCTGGCCGACAATCGGGGAAATCCATACCTTTGCAGGAACCAACTAAAACAATCCATGGAGCCAGTCAGCTGTTTTGACGGGGAGTTCATCCCCTCTGAAGATTGCCTGTTGAAGCCGTCCAACCGGGCATTCAGATACGGGGACGGTTTGTTTGAGACCATCCGTGTGCATGAAGGGCGTGTCCTGTGGGCCGACAGGCACTGGAACAGGCTCAGAAGGGGGGCTTCCGTCCTGCAGATGATCCTGCCAGCCAGCCTGCATGCAGCGGCCATTCAGGATCTGGTGGGGGAAATCTGCCGGAGGAACCACCCGGAAGGCGGGGCAGTACGCGTACGCCTGTCCCTCTTTCGCAGGGACGGTGGCTTTTACACACCCGCCACCAACCGGGCTTCCTTCCTGATTGAATCAGAAAAACTGGCTGGCCCCTCATACTCGCTCAATGAAAAGGGATTGCGCATCGGCATCTTTCCGGATTTCGGCAAGGCGCCGGGCCCCCTGTCCAACCTGAAATCCTCCAGTGCCCTCGTACTGGTCATGGCATCTCTTTATAAAACCGCAGAGCAGCTTGATGACTGCCTGGTACTCAATCATCTGGGTCATATAGCCGAGGCAAGCAGCTCCAATGTCTTTGCCGTGAAAAACAACCTGCTCCTGACCCCGGGTCTGGACCAGGCCTGTGTGGACGGGGTCATGCGGGGCATTGTGAGGGAACTGGCACATGATCAGGGACTTGCTGTGAAGGAAGTCCCGCTGACCCTGGCGGAACTGGAGCAAGCCGACGGCTTGTTTCTGACCAATACCATCCAGGGAATTGCCTGGGTGGGGAGATTCCGCCACCGGCAGTACAGCAGGCACGTTCCGGCTGCCCTCATGGATCGCCTCAGGGCGCTGGCGCACTAAAGCAGAAGCACCAGGCTGACAGCCATCAGGCCCATGCCGGCCATCAGGCCATAGAGAGACAGATGCGGCTCCCCGTATTCCCTGGCCGCAGGCAGGAGGTTGTCTATCGAGATAAACACCATGATCCCTGCCACAGCGGCAAACATGAACCCGAAAACCAGGTCGTTCATAAACGGCAGCAGAAGCAGGAATCCGACGAGGGCTCCCAGGGGTTCGGCCAGGCCTGAAAGGAAAGAAAATTTGAAGGCTTTGCGCCTGCTGCCGGTGGCATGGTAGATGGGAACGGAAACGGCAATCCCTTCAGGGATGTTGTGGATGGCGATGGCAATGGCTATGGGAAGTCCCAGTTTGATGTCCTGCAATGCTGTCAGAAAGGTGGCAAGTCCCTCCGGAAAATTATGGACGGCAATGGCCACGGCCGATAAAACCCCCATCCGGTAAAGCCGGATGCGTCGTTTCAGGTCCCTGGCCTGACGCTCCTTAAGGGCCCTGCGCATGGTCAGGGATGCGTCTCCGTCTTCCTCGTGGCCGGGCCCGTCTCCCAGTTCGAAGTCTTCCACCTTCTTTAATTCATGGGGATTCTCAAAAGCCGGAACGAGTTTGTCAATCACCGCAATCAGGACCATCCCGGTGAAAAAAGCCAGGATGGTCACCAGATATCCCATCTGGGGCCCCATCTCCCCCTGCAGGATCCCGCGGGCTTTAATGAATATTTCCACGAAGGAGATATAGATCATGACGCCGGCCGAAAAACCGAGCGCCACGGAAAGGAATTTGGGGTTGGTGCGCCTTGTGAAAAAGGCGATGGCGCTTCCGATGCCCGTGGACAACCCGGCAAACAGGGTCAGCCCGAAGGCAATCAGGTAATCCTGGTGGTTGGCGATTAGGCTTAAAAGGTTCATCGGATGGTGCTGTTGGATAGGGTCATTGTTCCCCTGGTGTGTGTCCCGGATTTTTCTGCCAATGCGATGATGGCCCGTTTGATGCCCTGCAGGTCGAAGCCGCAGGCCGCGTGGAGCTGTTTCAGGCCTCCCTGTCCGGCGAAAGCATCTGGAATGCCCAGCCGGACAACCTGGCTCTGGTATCCGTGGTGGGCCATGAATTCGAGTACGGCGCTGCCGAACCCGCCTGCCAAGGCATTGTCCTCCACGGTAAGAATCCCTGAAAACCGGGAAAAAACCTCATGCAGCAACAACTCATCCAGGGGTTTGATGTAGCGCATATCAAAATGGGCCGCACCAGGGCCTTCCTCTTTTTCCAGCTCCTCACAGGCCTTTGCAGCATATTCAGCCACCGGCCCCACGGACAATACGGCCACATCCTTGCCGTCCCTCAGGGCTTCGCCCTTCCCTGCAGGAAGCTCTCTGAACGGGCCCTGCCTATCCGGGTCTGGGCTGCAGCCCCTGGGGTATCGAATGATAAAGGGGCCGGTTTTTACATTTTGTGCGGTAAACATCAGGTTGCGCAGTTCTTCCGCATTCCTTGGGGCGGCAATGGTGGCCCCGGGGATGCACCGGAGGAAGGACAGGTCGAATGCACCATGGTGGGTGGGGCCGTCTTCTCCGACAAGACCGGCACGGTCCAGGCAGAAGACCACAGGAAGGCCCTGCAGCGCCACATCGTGGATGAACTGATCGTATGCCCGCTGGAAGAAGCTGGAATACACATTGCAGTAGGGCAATAAACCTTCTGCGGCAAGGCCTGCGGCAAAGGTTACTGCATGCTGTTCTGCAATGCCGACATCGAATGCCCTTTCAGGCAGGGCCCCCATGAGAATGTTCAATGAACAGCCGGTCGGCATGGCAGGGGTGATGCCCACGATGCGGGGGTTTGAACGGGCCAGTTCAAGCAGGGTATTCCCAAACACATCCTGGTACCGGGGGCGGTTCCTGCCCCCTTCATCGGGCGGGCGGATCTGCCCCGTATCCTTGTCAAACAGCCCGGGTGCGTGAAAACGGGTCTTGTGTTTTTCGGCTTCGGGGAATCCCTTGCCTTTGCATGTGATCACATGCAACAACCTGGGCCCCCGAATGTCCCTGAGGTCGGACAGGATGCGTGTCAGGTGGTGCACATCGTGTCCGTCGATCGGTCCGAAATAGCGAAACTTCAGGGACTCAAAGAAATTGCTTTGCTTCAGCAGGGTGGTTTTTATGGCATGTTCCAGTTTCTGGATCATGCTGCGGGCATCGGGCCCGTACCGGCTGATCGTACCCAGGGCCTTCCATACCTCATCCTTGATCCGGTTATAGGTCCGGGAAGTAGATACATCCGCCAGGTAGTCCTTCAGGGCCCCCACATTCTCATCGATGGCCATGCCGTTGTCATTGAGAATGACCAGGATGTCCGCGCCCGAAGCCCCGGCATTGTTGAGCCCTTCAAAGGCCAGTCCGGCTGTCAGGCTGCCGTCCCCGATCACCGCAATGTGCTGCCGGTCCTCCCCTTTCAGGCGGGATGCCAGGGCCATGCCCAGGGCGGCCGAAATGCTGGTGGATGAATGCCCTGTCCCGAAACTGTCGTAGGGGCTTTCGCTTCGTTTCGGAAAACCGCTGATCCCCCCGTACTTTCTGTTGGTGTGGAACCGTTCACGCCGGCCGGTCAATATTTTATGGGCATAAGCCTGGTGACCCACATCCCATATCAGGCGGTCGTGGGGGGTGTTGAATACATGGTGGATCGCCACAGTCAGCTCCACCACGCCCAGGCTGGCCCCGAAATGGCCGGGGTTGAGGCTGACCGCCTCGATGATGAACTGCCTGAGCTCCCCGCAAAGGGAAACAAGCTGTTGCTTATCCAGTCCTTTCAGGTCTGCCGGGGATTGTATGCGCTGCAACAATGAACCTGCATCAAGTCCCATACTGCTTTTGTCTGTATGCTGTCCGGGCCGTCCCTGCAGGCACCCATGGCCTGCAGGCAGGATTCTCAGCCTGTGTCAGTCTCCCGGCCTTTGAGGTTCATTGATGAACCGCTCCAGGGTTTGTTTCTCAAAATAGGATTTAAACTGAAGTGTCACGTCCCTGACCAGGCCGCCCATCAGGCATTTGTTGAAAGGGCAGACTTGTTTGTCCATCGGGCACTGGGGGGTGTCTATCCTGCCCTCTATGGCTTCGTATATATCCAGGATGGTGATGTCGGAAGGTGGCTTGTTGAGAACAAAGCCCCCATTGGGTCCGCGGACCGAACGGAGGAAGTTGTGCTTCACCAGGAGCTGGAGGACCTTGGCAAGGTGGTTCCGGGAAGCCCCCATACGTTCTGACAGGACGTTGACGTTCACATGGTGTCCGGCCTGGGCGATCAGCACCATGGAATGAAGGCCCAGGGAGGCTGCCTCGGAAAGTTGGACGAGTCTGGCCATAAAGCGTTGTCTTTATCCCCTCCGGTGAGGCAGGGCTTAGAATAGCATTTTTTGTACTGTCACGTCAGGGATGGCGAGCAGGTCATTTTCCAGCCGGATACATTCCGTTTCCTCCCCCATCAGCTCCAACAGGATCAGCCCGCTTCCCGGCAGGTTCTCGTTTTCCAGCTCGTTCAGGCCGAGGCGGGTTTTTATGGTACAGCCGTATTTGGTGAGGACTTTCTGGACCTCCAGGGCTGCCTGGCCGGGTTCCCTGACCAGCACGCCCAATACCCTGATTGATGACATATTTCTGGTTTTAATGGTGTTCGAATTGCATTTTGCGGATTTCGATGCCGCCAATCTCAAGCAGTTCCTTTTCCAGCAGGTCCCACGCTGCGGGATCCCCCTGCAGCACGAGCAGGATCGTGCCCACCCTGCTGCACACATCAGCCGACAGCTCGTGAAATCCCAGGCGGGTTCGGATGGTCCGGGCATGTCTGGAGAGGACCTTCTGGGTCAGACCGGCTTCTTTGATGCGGTCATATACCAAAATACCCATGATCATGGTTTGTTGCATGGCCTTAGATTTAAAAATACAGATCGCGTTTACCGTGTTTGATTTCCTGCAGTTTCTGCTCCAGGCGGTCGGTTTTCTGTGACCGGGACAATTCGTCCATTTTCCGTGCAATCAGCTCATAACCCGCTGCTTTGGTTTTTTCAGGGGCATAGTCTTCGAGGTATTCAGCAAATGTCAGCAAGGCATTGGGTGAACAATAGCGTTTGATAAACCCCGGAACAGAAAACTCCATGAAGTGCTCACCGGTTCTTCCAAGCCTGTAGCATGCGGTACAAAAAGAGGGAATGTAACCGGTCCGGATCAGCTCATCCATGATCTCGTTCAGGGAACGGGTGTCGTTGATCTGAAATTGTTCCATGCTCAGGTCCTGATCCTGTCCTTCATTTTTGCCCTTGGAGTAGCCCCCCAGTTCCAGGTTGGTGCCGCCATCAATCTGGGATACCCCGAAGCGAAGGACCTGGTCCCGGGTATGGGCAGGCTCCCTGGCCGTCAGGATCATCCCGGTGTAAGGCACTGCCAGGCGAAGGATGGCCACCAGGCGCACGAATTCATCGTCACCGACGATATGGGCCTTATCGATATTTAACGACAGGGCATTCTGGATGCGCGGGAAGGAAATGGTGTGGGGGCCCACCTTATAGACTGCCTCGAAATGATTGACGTGCCGGACCAGCCCCATGACCTCGAAACGCCAGTCGTAAAGACCGAAAAGGGCTCCGATGCCCACATCATCAATCCCTGCCTCCTGGGCCCGGTCCAGGGCCGTAAGCCGCCAGTCATAATTGCGCTTGACCCCGCCCAGGTGGACCTTCGCATAAGTTGGTTCATGGTAGGTTTCCTGAAAGATCTGGTAGGTGCCGATCCCGGCATCTTTTACTGTCCTGAAACCCTGTATATCCAATGGCGCCGCATTGATATTCACCCTCCTGATTTCCCCGTTGCCGTGCTTTACGCCGTAGACGAGGCGCACTGTCTCGGCAATGAATTCCGGGGAGTATTTTGGATGTTCCCCGTAAACGAGGATCAACCGCTTGTGCCCCTGGTCAATCAATGCCTTGGTTTCGGTTACAAGTTCATCAGCACTTAATGTGAGCCGCTTGACCTCCTTGTTTGTGGAGCGGAAACCGCAATACTGGCAGTTGTTGGTGCATAAGTCGCCCACATAGAGCGGGGCAAACAGCACAATGCGTTCTCCGTAGACCTTTTCTTTCAGGGTGCGCGCTCCTTCCTTGATCTCCTCGATCAGGGCGGGGTCCGTGGTATTGATCAGGACGGCCGTTTCTTCCAGTGACAGCCGGTTCTTTTCGAGTGAGGCCTGGATGATGTCCCTCACCCGTTGCTTGTCTGCTTTGACATTCCGCAGGTAATCCCAGATCTCGCCGGGATCTATAAAGGGCTTCATCCTTTGATCCCTGATCCTGTATGTCTGAGGTTTGTAAATCATGAAAGGGGAATATTGGTATGTCAAAATTAATGAATCTTTTCGGAGATCCGGGTGCCCGGAATCAAAAAAGCAATAGCCGATTTAAATACTTTAAATACCTTAAATACTTAAATGCTGACTCTCAACCCGTCATAGGCCAGGAAAACATTCTCCGGAAGGAGTTCCCCGATGCTTTGGTGAAGGCCCATAAAATGGCTCAGGTGGGTAATATAGGCGCTGGCGGGCCGGAGCTCCGTGACCTGGTCGATGGCCTCCTGCAGGGAAAAGTGGGAGATGTGTTTGGATTTTCTCAGGGCATTAATGACCAGCACCTCGAGCCCTTTCAGCTTCTCTTTCTCCTCAGCCGGAATGTGGCTGGCGTCCGTAATGTAGGCGAATGGACCGATCCGGAATCCAAACACATGCATTTGGTTGTGGAGGACCTGGATCGGTTGTACAGGGAGCGCCCCGACCATGAAGGGCTCATTCTCTATGATGTGGAACTGAAGCTGGGGTGCCCCGAAGAAGCGTTTCTCCGTGAGGATGTATGGAAATTCCTTGCAGATGGCGTCGATGACCTGTTGGCTGGCAAAGACATCCACCGTCTTGTTCAAAACGTAGTTGAAGGCCCTCACATCGTCCAGCCCGGCAATATGGTCCCGGTGTCCATGGGTAAACAAAATCGCCGAGATGTCATCGACCTTTTCCCGGATCATCTGGTACCGGAAATCCGGGCCGCAATCGATGATGAGCCTGAGTGCTCCGACCTCCACCATGGCGGAAGTCCTGAGCCTGTGATCCCGTCTGTCCTGGCTGGTGCACACCAGGCAGTCGCATGCCACGACGGGAACCCCTGTGGAGGTTCCTGTTCCCAGGAAAGTGATGGTCATCGGTGGTTTATCACTCATGCTTGCGGGCCTTGATCAATATATCAGGTCTTCCACCATTTCCCTGGCTTCTTCCACCAGGCTGCCCGGGAAAGTGGCTCCGGGTGCGGACACCATGACCCGTTTATAAAAGTACAGGGTGGCTTCGGCAGCCTCTGCCGGAAGCGTATCATACAAGAGCTGGATTTCCACCCGCCGGTTTCCGTCCCCTCCCTCCAGGATAAAACCCATGGCTTTCATCCAGCTATTTTGAAAACGAAGGTTGGTGGCATAAATGCCGCAGGGAGGGATGAGTTTCTCCGGTTCGGGGGTGGCCAGACTGGAAGTGGGGGTGCCGTTCAGTCCCGGCAGGCCCTCTCCCCTGCCAAGGGTCCCCTGGATGATGTATTGGTGGTCAAGATAGGCGTTGGCCCGCTGGATATTCCCTTCCAACAGGGCCCTGCGGATCTTGGTGGAACTGACCGTCTCGTTTTCAATGTCCTTGAGGGGAATCTCTTCTACCAGAAAATCAAGCTGTTGTCCGAGTGTGTGCAGGTAGGAGAAGTCTCCCTCCCGGTTGTGACCGAAGTGGTGGTTGTGCCCGATCACGACCACCCTGGCTTTGAGTTGACCCACCAGGATGTCCGTGACGAATTGCCGCGAGCTGATCCTTGAAAAATCCAGGGTGAAGGGAATGATGATGAGGTTGTCCAGACCTGCCTTCCCCAGCAACTCAATCTTTTCCTCCTGGGTGTTGATCAGCTTCAGGTCGGTCTGGTCGGGGTAGAGCACCTTGCGCGGATGCGGATGAAAGGTAATGAGAACGGACTCCCCCCCGGTTTCCCTTGCCAGTTCGTTAAGCCGCCCGATGATGATCTTATGGCCCACATGCACCCCGTCGAATGAACCTGTCGTGACCACGGCGTTTTGAATGCGGCCTGCCGCCTCCGGAGTGGAATAGAAAACCCTCATGATGCCTGCGTATTGCCTGGTTCAATGCGCTGCTTTACTAAAAAAGCAAGTTTTTCCAGGGAGGTCACAATGTCATATTCTTCCAGGTACACCTGGTCCGGAACCGTCAGGGGGACGCTGGTGTAGTTCAGGATGCCCCGGATGCCCGACTCAAGCAGCAGCCTGGCCACCTCATGGGTGGCCTCCGGGGCCACCGTCAGCACGGCGATGCTGATCCCTTCCTTCCCGATGACTTCACCAAATTTGGTGATGTGATGGCAGGGCACGCCGGCAATGACGCGGTCTGTTTTCTGCAGGTCGTTGTCAAAGGCCGCCACGATGTGGAGCTTTTCCCTTTTTCCGCTGAAATAGCTGGTGATGGCCCTGCCCAGGTTGCCCATGCCGACAATGGCAATTTTCTGCCCCTGCTCGCTGTCAATGATCCTGCCGATCAGGGCCACCAGGTCCTTGATCACATACCCTTTGCTCTGGCTGCCGCTGTAGCCGATGAGCATCAGGTCGCGCCGGACCTGAACCGGGGTGAGATTCATCATGCCGGCCAGTTCATGGGAGTATATGTTGTTTGTGCCCTCCGCCATGCTGTTAAAGAGAATGCGGCGGTACTGGCTCAGCCTTTCCACCGTTTTCCCTGGCAGTTCCTGGGGATTTCTGATTTTCTTCATGGATATCTGCTTCTTAAATGACTTGCTGATGGGTTGGCTTTTTCACGGCGGGAAGCTCACTGGTCGCGAAATACCACGGTGAAGGTACTTCCCTGACCCGGGGTGCTTTCCACCGAAATATCCGCAGGGTAAAGATCCAGGACCTTTTTCACAATGGACAATCCCAAACCGCTCCCGCTGATGTTCTTGGTTTGCTCGCTGCGGATCCGCACAAAGTCTCCGAACAGCCTTTCAATGTCTTCCGGCTTCAGCCCGATCCCCGTGTCCACCACCTCGATGGTGACGGTCCCCTTGTCCCGGCTCAGGTTGATATCCACCCTTCCTCCGATTTTATTATACTTTATTGCGTTGGATATCAGATTGTTGAAAATTATTTCAATTTCTTGCCTGTCGGCCAGCAGGCTGATCTTTCTGCTGCAGTTGAGGTAGATGTCAATGTCCCTCTGAATGGACAGTGGCTGAAATGAGTCGATTGCCTGTTGCGCCATCTCACAAAGCAGCACGGGTTCCAGGTTCCTTGACTTTTTCCCTCCCTCTATGCGGGTAAAGTCCAGCATGTCCAGAATCAGGTTCCTCATGCCCTGGATCCGAAACAGGGCCCGGTCGATCATCTCCATATAGTCCTGGATATGTTCCCCGGCCTTTTTTTCCTGCATCATACGCAGGTAACCCTCCACGGCATTCAGCGGGGATTTGAGCTCGTGGGAAAGCACCGAAAGGAACTGAAACCGGACCTGCTTCCCTTCGTCCCTCAGCCGGCTGGTCATGCGGCGGAGAAACAATTGTTTGGTGATGGTTTCGATGGAGGCCCTGAGCTCCTTGGGAGTGAATGGTTTGGGAACGAAATCATACGCACCCTTTTTGGTGGCCTTGACGGCCAGTTCCAGGGATGCATAGGAGGTGATCATCACCACCACCGAGTCCATCTCTTTTTTGTTGATGTACTCCAGCACCTCGATCCCCTGAATGCCGGGCAACTTGTTATCAAGCAGGACGATATCGAAACGTTTCGCGTCCAGCTGTTCCAGGGCCTGTTCCCCGCTTTCCGCCATGGAAACTTCAAATTCGAAGTCCTCGTCCATGAATGGATAGCTGACGGAAAAGTTTTCCAGGATACGCAAAACCCCGCTGCGGATGCCTGGTTCATCGTCGACCACCAGTAAGTGGAGTTTTCCCATGATCAGATCTTAAGAAGTTTGTTGATTTCCCTGTGCAGCTGGTCCCTCCTGATGCCTTTGTCCAGAAAGAGGTCTGCCTTGATCCAGTCCTGTTCCTCCTCTGAGGTGACATCGAACAGCATGCCGGTTTCGGCCGTCACGGCCGAGGCAATAATGATGGGAACATCCGGATGCCTGGCTTTGAGTTTATGGCAAAGGATGAACCCCGTGTCCTGGTTTTCCATCATCAGGTCGAGGATGGCCAGATCCGGCTTGGTTTTTTCGATGATGCCTTCTGCTTCCTTCTGGGTATCCGCCGTGATGGCCATGAACCCCATCTCCTCAATGGCGGCTTTGAGCTGAAACAGGTAATCCGTGTCGTCGTCCACAATCAGGATGGTCTTCTTTTCTTTTTTCAGCATATCAAATGGGTTTTTCATTTTTTTCCGGTGGAGTGTGGAACTCCTGCCCGAGCTTTCGGGGAAAGGATACCCAGAAGCTGGTGCCAGTCGTGCCGGCCTCCGGGTCGCAGTTGGACTCCACTTTGATGTTGCCGCGGTGCATCTTGACAATACCGTAAATAATGGGCAGGCCCAGGCCTGTCCCCTGCCCGTCCTGCTTGGTGGTGAAGAAGGGCTCGAACATTTTTTCCTGGTTTTCCCTGGATATGCCTGTCCCGGTATCCCTTACCTCAAACACCACCTCTGCCCCCTGGTTCTGGTCGGCCACGGTGATGGTCAGCTCCCCCCCCATGGGCATGGCATCCACCGCATTCTTGAACAGGTTTGAGAAGACCTGTACCATCTGGTCGTGATCGCATTCCACGATCGGGTTTTGTGTCTTTACCCGGACACTGAGGTCCACGTTGCGCGGCAGCACAAAGGTCTTCAGGCTGTCCTTGATCAGTTTGTTCACCGGCACCTCATGGATGGTTAACTTGCTTTTCCGGGCAAAGTTTAAAAGTCCCCCGACAATTTTCTTGCACCGGTCCGCCTGTTCCACAATGAGTTTCAGGTCCCGGTATATGGGCGAGGCCGGGTCAATCTCGTCCAGCAGGATGTGGCTGTACATGATCACGACCCCCAGGGGATTGTTCACTTCGTGGGCGATGCCCGCTGCAAGTTGGCCCATGGAGGCCAGTTTCTCACTTTGTTTAAGGGCTGCCTGGGTGGATGCGAGCTTTTTATTGGACACATCCAGTTCCATGATGTATTTATGCAGCTTGTCAATCGTATAGGGAAGGCACATTTCTGTTTCGGCGATTCCCTTCAGGATGGCGGCGGCGTGTTCATGACAGGTGTCATAACCGCATGCCCCACAATTGAGTTCGTCCTCCGGAACGGTTTTGCCGAGCTCCCGGAGAACCTCCCGGATCTCTTCCTTCCGGGGTGGGTTGGGAAACCGCTGGTCGTCCTCCCTGAAGGTACGGCCCAGGTCCAGCTTCAGATACGTGCTCAGGTCCTTCTTCCACTGTGCCACATCCAGCTCATCCGACTTGCGTTTTGCAAAATTGGAAATATTCTTGCGCTTGTGGAAAAACTGGTATTTGTGACTCATGCCCGGCCCGTTGATGCAGCCATTGCAGCAGAGAAGATCGAACAATTTGGCTTCCAGGTAGCCTTCTTCGAATTCCCTCAACACCTCGATGATGTCATGCCGTCCTTCGGCCACAATGACCTCCCCTTTGATGAAATCCTCCTCAAGGTCCACAGTCTGAAGCATCCCGCCACTGATGGGGAAGACCGATCCCTTGCCAGCCACCGGGGGATCGAAGGCCGCTGGCCTGACATTCTGTTCCGTGACGCCCTTCTCATAAAACATCCTTCTCAGTTCAACGAATGAGATCACCTCATCAATCAGGTCGCTGAACTGGGGCTTGTCTGCCTCGACCTTTTTGGCAATGCAGGGTCCGATAAACACGATTTTTATGGAATCCCCGTGCATGGCTTTCATGACCTTGGCGGTGGCGATCATGGGCGAAACGATGGGGGCAAGGGATCCGATGATCTGGGGGTGGTGCTTTTCCACAAAACTGACGATGGCGGGACAGGATGTGGAAATATGGGCCTTGTCTGAACTTTGCTGCAGCAATTCCTTGTACTTCTGGGCCACGAGTTCGGCACCGAAAGCCACCTCGTTGACATAGTCAAAACCAAGGGCTTTGATCATGCCCACAAAGTTATGGTAGTCGGATATGTCGGTAAACTCTCCCGCGATGCTGGGGGCCACAATGGCAGCCACCCTGTCGGGGCCATGGAGCAGCTTGCGGACCCGGTCGATGGAGAAGGTGAACATTTTGGCCCCCCGGCTGCACACTTTGATGCAGTTGCCGCAGGCAATGCACCGTTCCGGTATGATCTCGGCCTGCCCGTTCACGATGCGGATCGCCTTGGCGGGACATTCCCGGACGCAGGTGTAACAAACCTTACACCGGTCTTTGACCGTATATATTCTGGGTTGTATGTCTTTCTTCTCAGCCATCTGTTCGGTCATCGGATCAGAGGAGCCAATGTTTCAGCTCCCCTGGAAATGCTTGGCCAGGGGATTTTCGCCGGCCACCTTCACTTCACAAAGACGTTCCATTTCCATGCATATCTTCTTCCGGTTTTTAATTTTGTCCGGATGGCGGCTCACGGGCTGGCCCCCGCCTCCTGCGCATCCGCCCGGGCAGGCCATGACTTCGACATAATGGATGTCCTTCCGTTTTTCGTTGAGCAACATCCCGATATAGCGGTCCGCTTCTGCGATGCCACTGACCCAGGCAAAGCCTGGCGTTTGCCTGCCCATGACCACCCTGGATTCCTTGCGCGCCGCCTGGTTTTTTGGTGTATTGAACCGGAATCCCTGTTTGTGCGGGCCTGTCAGCCTGTACAATTCGGCAGCCACGGCTTCGGCCTTTCCTCCGGAATAGGCCATTTTCCAGGCGGCGGCCGATCCCTGCAGGAACGGCTTTACCGCCTGGCCCGGCTCACCGGGTACCAGCCCGTGGGACCGGACCAGCCTGAAATATTCCCTCACGGTAAGAACCGCATCCACCCCGGCCACCCCCTTATGGGTATATTCTTCCCGGGATGCTTCCTGTTTTTTTGCCACACAGGGCATGACGGCCACGGTAAATACCTCCTCCTTACCGGCTGTTTTTTCAGATCCGCTTTTTACGCCGGCACCCATGAGCTGCTGGGGCGAAGACACCCCTGAAAGCAGTGGCAGCCATTCGGGCCGGAACGTCTCCAGGTAGCTCACCCAGGCCGGACAACAGGAAGACAATACCGGTCCGGCGGATTCCTTGGAAGACATTCTCTCCCTGAGGACGAGGGCTTCCTGCGCCACATTGGCATCGCAGGCCACGCCCAGGTCGGTCACCCGTTCCGCGCCGCATTTTTCAAGGGTGGCGGCCACCTCAGCCCCGAGGTCTTTATGAACTTTGCTGCCCGTTTGCTCGGCCACAGAAGCCACCACCGAAGGGGATACAAAACAGGCGACTTTTTTGCCTGGATGGTTCAGGGCGGCTTCCACTTTTTCCAAATGGGAGATGTCAAGCAGGGCGGCCGTGGGACACACCATGATGCATTGTCCGCAATGGATGCAGCTGGAAACATTCAGTCCCTGAAGGAATGCACTGTTGACGCTTGTCACATTCCCCCGGCCAATGAAATCTATGGCCGTGACAAGCTGGACTTCCTCGCACATGCGCACACACCGGCCACAAAGAACGCATTTTGCGGGATCCCTGAACACGCTGGAACTGGAATGGTCCGGGAACTGCCGGTTCTTTTCCCCGAAATACTTGCGTTCCTTCACGTTCATTTCCCCTGCGAGCCACTGCAACTCACAATCACCGTTTCTCTGGCAATAGAGGCAGTCATCGGGGTGGTTTGACAGCAAAAGCTCCACCAGGGATTTTCTGGCACGCACTACCCGGGGGGAGTTGGTCAGGACCCGCATGCCTTTTTCCACGGGAAAGGAGCAGGAGGTGATCAGGTCCCTTTTGCCCTCCACCTCCACCACGCACAACCGGCAGGCCCCCGTGGGACTGAATCGGTTCATATGGCAAAGGGTGGGGACCTTGAACCCGTTTCGGCGCAATGCGGTCAGCAGGGTTTCTCCTTCCTGAACGCTGATCTGGCGGTTGTCTGCCTGAATGTTAAAATCCATGGTTGTTCCGGGTTTGCCCCTCATTGAATGAGTACGGCATTGAATTTACATACGTCATAACAGGTCCCGCAACCGATGCATTTGTCCTGAACGATGAAATGCGGGTTCCTGGGCGAACCGATGATGGCGTCGACCGGACATTTTTTGTAACAGGCGGTGCACCCGGTACACAGGTCAACATCAATGGAAAAGACCCTTAAATCCCTGCATACATTGGCCGGGCATTTTCGCTCGAAAATATGCATGTCGAACTCTGGCTTGAAATGTTTCAGGGTATTCAGAATGGCATTGGGTGAGGACCTGCCAAGGGAACACAGGGAGGTGTCCTTGATGACGGAAGCGAGGCCCCTGAGTTGCATTACCCCCTTGAACCTTTCCAGGGGCTGAAGGGATTCCCCGCCGCCTGGTCTGCGGGTGACGGACTCCATGATCTCCAGCATCCTGGCCGTGCCTTCCCTGCAGGGGATGCATTTCCCACAGCTTTCCTTTTTGAAAAAAGCGGTAAAGTGCCTCGCCAGATCAACCATGCAGGTGTCCTCATCCACGACCACGAAGGCCCCACTCCCCAGGGCTGAGCCGATGTTCTTCAGCGCCTCGAAATCCACCTGCGTATCCAGGGTTTCCTCCACGATATAGCTGCCGCTGTTGATGCCCAGGATGATGGCCTTGAATGCCTTGTCTGAATTCATGCCCCCGCCGATCCGGTCGATGATGTCCCTGAAGGAAATGCCCATGGGAACCTCCACAGTGCCGCTGCGGCGCACCTTGCCGGACAAGGTGAACAGTTTCGTCCCCTTGCTTCTTTCCGTGCCTGTGGAGGCAAACCAATCAGGGCCATTCTGGAGTATCAGGGGCACATTGAAGAGGGTTTCCACGTTGTTGACACTGGTGGGCTTGTTCCATAATCCCCTGACGGCCGGGAAAGGCGGCTTGGAAGCAGGCATGGCCCGCTTCCCTTCAATGCTGTTGTTCAGCGCCGTTTCCTCACCGCAAACAAAGGCCCTGGCTCCTTCCTTGATCACAATATCGATATTCACCCCTGAGTCGAAAATGTGGTGGCCGGTCAGCCCGTATTCCCTGGTTTGCTCCAGGGCTTCCCTGAGCCGTCGGATGGCGAGTCGGAATTCCTTGCGGATAAAAACAAAAGCCTTGGTCGCCCCGGTGGCATAGGAGGCAATCAATACGGCCTCCAGCAGCCGGTGCGGGTTGCTTTCTATGATGGCGCGATTCATATAGCTGCCGGGATCGCTTTCCACGGCATTGCATACAAAATACCTTTGATCGCTGACGGTTCCCAGGGTGATGGCCCATTTTTTTCCCGCAGGATACCCCCCTCCTCCCCGCCCCGCCAAACCGCTTTGATCAACAAGCTGGCAAACCTGGGCCGGCGTATGGTGGGTAATGGTGTCGACAAATGCACAGTAGCCCCCCCTGGCTATATAGGTTGTGATGTCGACAGGGTTGATCATGCCGCAATGTTCCAGCAGCATACGTTGCTGGTTTTTGAAAAACGGGTGGTCTTCCATCTTCGGCACCCCTTCCCACTCCTGGTGTATCTGGCTCCGGTACTGTCCCAGCACGGGCACATCCGGAAGGTGGTTGTTGATTACTTCATCAAGAAGCACCTGGACTTTATCCGGGGTCACATGGGAAAACGAAAGCCGGGACCTTCCGGGAAGCTGGATATCCATGATGGGTTCAGCAGAGCAAAGACCGATGCATCCCACTTCCACCAGCTCTGCGTTCAGTCCGTTTTCACCGATATAGGCCCTGATGGCCTCCAGTGTATTTCCTGCCCCGGCGACCATCCCGCAGGTGGCCGTTCCCAGGTAAATCACCGGCCTGTGCACCCGTTCTCGCGCTATATAGGAAAGCTCCTTCTGGAGTTTGGCGGAAGCAGCGCGGCCGGGGTTCAGCAACACTTGCTGGATAAGGAACTCCTTGGTGCCGTTCTCAAGATCCGACTTCATAATTCAGCTTTTCGTTGTTGCGCAGGCGCTGGATGATGTCTTTCATGGCTTCGAGGCTCAGGGCGGGGTGGTATTCCTGGTTGATTTCCACCAGGGGGGCGAGTCCGCAGGCCCCGAGGCAGGAGACCACCTCCAGGCTGAAAAGACCCTCTTTGTCGGTTTCCCCGCTTCGTATCCGGAGCAACTTTTCCAACTCGTTCAAAATGGTGGAAGCCCCCGCTACATGACAGGCCGTTCCGTGGCACAGTCTGATGTGGTACCTGCCCACCGGGCCAAACCTGAAATTATCATAGAAGGTGGCCACACCATAGATTTTATTGACGCTGATATTCAGAAAGCTGCCAAGCTCCCTGATGGTGACCTCGGACAGAAACCCGAATTCATCCTGAATCATCTGGAGCAGGGGAATCAGGTCCTCCCGCATGCGGTTGGGAAATTTGGCGAAAATGGATTCCAGGGTCATGGGGTTAAAGTTGCTATTTATTTAACAATTAAACCAAAAAAAATTGACCAATCCGGCAGATAATTTATAATTTAAAGATAATTAGGTGTTTATATTGTGATTTGATCCACAACAAAAATACATAAAAAAAGGGGAAAGCAGAAATGATGGGGCGTAATTCCAGGAATTTGGTGTTATAGTTATTTGGATTAAGTCTTAAAAGGAGATTGTCTTACAAGATGTTAATATTTTAACTGATTTTTGTCGTGGAATGCCTAAATTTGTTCTGGAAATCATTCAGGAAGAAAGGGATTCCGCGGCATGGAAAATCCACAAGCAGAAATCGTGATTTGTATGGGCAGCAGTTGTTTTTCCCGCGGCAACAAGAATATCCTGTCCCTGATCCAGGAATATTTATCAGACAATGGCTTAAAGGATCAGGTGGTGTTCAGGGGAGCCCATTGTTTTGGTCAGTGTGAGCACGGACCCATGCTGAAGATCAATGACACCCTGTTCCAGAACCTGGATCCGAACAAACTGGCAGGGATCCTTGACCGGTTTTTCACGGCGGATTGATTGCCGCATCCATGAACCCACTGGATTATGCAAATCATTGAAATCGACCGTTCCCGCTGCACCCAGTCGTATGCCTGCATCAGGGCCTGCCCTGTGAAAGCCATCACCATTGGATCTGCAGACGGCATGCCGGTGGTTGACCACGATCGCTGCATCGGATGCGGTAGCTGCGTCTCGGTTTGCGGGTCGTCAGCCATCGCCTACCAGAGTGCTGTGGAACAGACCACGGAATTGCTCAATTCGGGCAGCAAGGTGGCTGCCATTGTGGATCCTACCATCAGCGGGGAGTTCCCGGACATCACGGATTACCGGAAATTTGTGGAGATGATTCGCACCCTGGGCTTCGATTATGTATGCGAGGTTTCCTTCGGGGTGGACCTGGTGGCCAGGAAGTACCACGAACTCCTGGGCAATTTCAAAGGCAAGTATTACCTGGGCTCCAACTGTCCGACCCTCGTGGGTTATGTGGAAAAGTTCTACCCGGAACTCACCGGCAACCTGGCTCCCATCGTGACCCCCATGACCGCCATGGCCAAAGTGGTCAGGAAGGCTTACGGGAAAGACCTCAAAGTGGTCTTTATCGGACCCTGTCTTTCAGCCAAGCACGATGCCACCCTGTTTGACGGGGACGGCAGGGTGGATGCCGTCCTGACCTTCCAGGGCCTGCGAAAGATGTTCGGGAATTTCCAGGTGAAGGAGGCCAGGGTGGAGTACTCTGAATTCGACCCCCCCATCGGAAACCTTGGCTCCCTTTACCCGATCAGCCAGGGCATTCTTTTCGCAGCCGGAATCAGCGAGGACCTACTCACGGGTAAGGTAATCACCGCCGATGGCAGGGATAATATGATGCAGGCCGTGGAAGAGTTCAGCCAGTCTACCGAGCAGATCAAAAAACACATCAATGTCTTTTATGACGAGGGGTGCCTGATGGGGCCGGGAACCACCGAAAAGGCCAAGAAGTTCCTCAGGCGCAGCCTGGTCGTGGATTATGCAAACAAACGACTTAAGGACTTCAACCGCAAGCAATGGGAAAAAGAAATGGCCGCCTATGCGGACCTGGACCTCAGCAGGCAATTCAAACCGGACGACCAGCGGCTGCCCGTACCCGGGGATGACCGCATTGAGGAAATCCTGAAAAGCCTGGGCAAGAGCCTGGGTGAGGAGGCTGCCTGCACGGCCTGCGGATTTAACAGTTGCAGGGACTTTGCCGTATCTGTCAGCCAGGGCCTCACCAAACCTGAGATGTGTCTGACCTACTCCCTGAAAAACAAGCAGGACTATATCAGGACCTTAAAAAACAACAATGAAAAGCTCAAAAAGCAGCAGGAAAAACTCATAGAAACCGAAAAATCCCTCCGCAGCGAAAACCAGCAAATCAAGCTGGTCTCGGAAACCACCTCCAGCCTGCTGAAAAACCTGCCGTCTGCTGCGGTGATCGTGGATGAGAAACTGCGGATCGTCCAGTCGAACGACAGCTTCGTGAAGATCCTGGGCGAAGATGCCCAGATGATCAATGAAGTGGTGCCCGGCCTGTCCGGCGCCGACCTGAAAACCCTCCTTCCGTTCCAGATATACAACCTCTTTACCTATGTGCTCGAAAAGGACGAAAGCATCACTGGCAAGGACGTATCTTATGGGGATGGTTTGCTGAATGTCAGTATATACTCCTTGAAACCCAATAAGATCGTGGGCGGGGTCTTCCGGGATATGTACGTGGCGGAGGTCAGGCAGGAAGAGGTCATCAACCGGGTCACGGATGTGGTTGACGAGAACCTGAAAATGGTCCAGAACATTGCCTTCCTTCTTGGGGAAGGGGCCAGCAAAACGGAGCGAATGCTCAACTCCATCATTGAGACCTACAACAAGGCGAAGAAGCCCTGATGGGCGGTGACCGCCCGTTAATAAACCACAGGGTCCATGCGGGACGAATTTTACATAGAAGTCGGATCACTCCAAAAAAGCCATGCAGGAGAGCGCATCTGCGGTGATGTGTTTGTATCCCAGAAGGTTAAGGAGGAAGGCCGGACAGTGGTGGTCTTGTCGGATGGGATGGGACACGGGGTCAAGGCCAATGTACTGGCCAGCCTGACGGCCACCATGGCGCTGAACTTTACCAAGGAACACAAGGATGCCCACAAGATTGCGGAGATTATCATGAACACCTTGCCGGTGTGCAGCGAGAGAAAGATCAGTTACTCCACCTTTACGGTGGTAGACATGGAGGATTCCGGCCAGACCACCATCATCAATTACGACAACCCGGCTTGTGTCATCCTTCGTGGGAATGAAACCTTCCAGGCAGACTGGCAGCACATCACCCTGGAATCGGAGGATAACCGGGGCAAGGAAATCATGGCCTGCAGCTTTTTGGCCGGGAAGGAAGACCGCATTATTCTGATGAGCGACGGGATTACCCAGTCCGGCCTTGGGCAGGGAACCTACCTGTTGGGCTGGGGAGAGGACCATGTGAGGGAATTCATTCTTTCCCAGGTCCG
Source organism: uncultured Bacteroidales bacterium (assembly GCA_964477035.1). GTDB lineage: Bacteria > Bacteroidota > Bacteroidia > Bacteroidales > UBA7960 > SLSG01. The sequence continues at coordinate 198,887 of CAYZCW010000002.1, read as the reverse complement.
GGATCATCCGGACCTTTCGGCTGCCCGCCTGGCAGCCTCCCTGGTAAGCAGGGCCCATGCGAATGATGCCTACCAGGCAAAGGATGATATGAGCGCTGTGGTGGTTTATTTCCGGGAGCCCCGGAGACTCCTCCTTTGTTCCGGCCCGCCATATGAAAAGGACAAGGACCCGGACCTGGCCGGGGTGGTTCGTTCCTACGCCGGCAAGAAGGTCATCTGCGGGGGAACCACGGCCGATATTGTCGGCAGGGAACTGGGCATTCCGGTGGTGGACAGGCTGGAGTTCGACGACCCGGACCTCCCCCCGGTCTCCGACATGGAAGGCATCGACCTGGTCACTGAAGGCATCCTGACCCTCAGCAAAGTGGCCCAAATGCTGGAAAGTCATTCGTCATACCCGGAGCTTGGCAAGGGACCGGCAGACAGGATCATCCGGCTTTTGCTTGAAAGCGACGAGATCAACTTCTGGGTCGGCACGGCGGTCAATGTGGCCCATCAGGATCCCAGCCTGCCTGTGGAGCTGGAAATCAGGCGGACGGTGGTTAAACGCATTGCCCGGATCCTGGAGGAGAAATTCCTGAAGGAAGTCAGCCTGCAGTTCATATAGGGTCGTCCGAAAAATAAATACTACATTTGCCTGGACCAAACGGCAAAACCTTGTCAGGTACGGACCACAATAACTTTATGCAGAGATGCCTGGAGCTGGCGGCCAAGGGACTTGGCCGGACCGCCCCCAATCCCCTGGTCGGCGCCGTGCTGGTCCATAGGGGAACCATCATCGGGGAAGGTTATCACAAGGCCTGCGGCAGCGCCCATGCAGAGGTCCATGCCATCGCCTCCGTCAGGGACCCGGACAAGCTTGCGGACGCCACCCTGTATGTCAACCTGGAGCCTTGCTGCCATCATGGGAGAACCCCTCCCTGCACCAGCCTGATCCTTGAAAAACGAATTCCACGGGTGGTGGTGGGCACGGCGGATCCGTTTCCCCAGGTTGCAGGGAGGGGCATTCGGTTGCTGAGGGATCAAGGTGTGGAAGTGGAAACCGGCATCATGGCCGGGGCCTGCCGCAATCTGAACAAGCGGTTTTTCACCCATCATGAAAAGAAACGGCCGTACGTCATCCTGAAATGGGCACAAACGGCCGATGGCTTCATAGATGTGATCCGTGAGCCCGGACAGGAGGCCCGCCCCACCTGGATAACGGGCCAGCGTTTGCGCATGCTGGTTCACAAATGGCGCAGTGAGGAACAGGCCATCATGGTGGGTCCCCGGACTGCCCTGATGGACAATCCCCGGCTGAATGTCAGGGATTGGTCCGGCCCCCAGCCAGTCAGGGTGGTTCTGGATCGATTGCTGGGCCTGCCGGAAACCCTTCATTTGTTCGACGGCAGTCAAAGGACACTGATATTCAATCAAATGAAAGAAGAGGTGCGGCACAATGCCGAGTGGGTCCGCATCGAATTCACCCCTTCCCCCCTGCCCCACCTGCTGGAGGTCCTGCATGGGATGAATATACAATCCTTGTTTGTTGAAGGGGGACGGAAAACCTTGCAAGCCTTCATTGATGAGGACCTCTGGGATGAGGCCAGGACATTCATAGGACCCCGTTTTTTTGGCCGTGGCATCCCCGCACCGGTCATTGCGGGCGTGGAGCCCGAACGCGTTCCCATCGGAAAGGAAGCATTTTTCTGGTTTCGCAATGCCAGGCAAACACAAGCGATAAGACCATGTTCTACCTGATCTCCACCATTTTGTTTTCCACGGGCATCGTGATCAGCTTCAAGTTGTTTACCCGGTTCCGTATTGATAACCTCCAGGCGATTACCGTCAACTACCTGGTTGCCGCCATCCTGAGTTACCTGGCCTTTCAGGGACGTGTTGTGCCTGCTGACCTGCCGCTGAAGCCATGGTTTCCCTTCGCCTGCGTGATCGGCCTGACCTTCATCCTTGTTTTCGTGGTTTTTGCCCTGTCAGCACAAAAAGCCGGCATTGCCGTGACATCGGTTTCCAGCAAAATGTCGGTGGTCATCCCCGTGAGCGTGGGCATTCTGGCCTATGCCGAGCCACTCAACGGGATCAAGCTGGCTGGCATCCTGGCCTCCCTAATCGCGTTTTATCTGACCTTCCGCAAAAAACAGGAACAAAAGATCGATAAAAGGGTTCTTGTCCTTCCCGTGCTGCTGTTCCTTGGAAACGGGGCCAATGACACCCTGACCAAGCATGCCCAGATGTTCCATGTAGGGGATGAAACCCTCCTGTTTCTGGGCACCGTGTTCCTTTCCTCCATGATCATCGGAAGCCTGATGCTGCTGCGGAAGGGATTCAGACAGGGGCCCGGCCTTCACGGCCGCAGCCTCCTTGCCGGTGTATGGCTCGGTTTTCTGAATTTTTTTTCCAGCTATTTCTTTTTGCTGTCCCTGGGGAAATTTGAGAGTTCGGTTTTCTTTCCCATCTTCAATGTGAGCATTGTGAGCCTCTCCGCCCTGACCGGGTTCTTCTTCTTCAGGGAGCGCCTGAGCTGGGTGAACTGGGCAGGCATTGTCCTGGCCATGGGGGCCATCCTTTTGATTGCCACGGGCAGTTGAAAGGCACAAATCCGGGACCGCCATGGGCCTTTCACAAGATACTTACAAGACCATTTCCAGGCCCTCCACCGGCCTTTTTAAGGACCGGGGCAGCAAATTCATCGCCCTGGCCTATCCGGTCCGGGAAGAGGAAGAAATAAGGCAAATACTGGAAGACGTCAAAAGCCGGTATCATGACGCACGGCATCATTGCCATGCCTGGGTATTGAAGCCTGACCAGTCCGACTACCGCATGAATGACGACGGGGAGCCGGCAGGTACGGCCGGAAGGCCTGTTTACGGGCAAATCCTTTCGTTGGGCCTGACCGATGTGCTGGTGATCGTGGTCAGGTATTTCGGAGGGACCAAGCTCGGTGTGCGGGGACTGATCAATGCCTACAAAGGGGCGGCGCGTGACGCACTGGAGCAGGCCGGCACGGTCACCCGTACCGTGGAAGACATCCTGGAGGTTCATTTTGAATACCCCCTGATGAACGATGTGATGAGGTTGGTGAAGGAATGGGGCCTGGAACAACGGGGCCGGCATTTTGACATGCAGTGCAGGCTGGATCTGGCCGTGAGACGGTCCCGGACCAGGCAGGTGGCCGATGCATTCGACCGCCTTCATGGGGTGCGCGTTGTGCGTCCCGGATGAGCCCTTCTGCGCCCTGGTTTTAATTCCTTTCTAAATAAGGAAATCCCATCAGAGGCTATTGTTTTTGTTGGCAATTAGTCTTATTATTGTCGTTTGCCCCCGATAAAAACCTATCCCATGCCGAGGTTCATTAAACTGCTCGTTGTTTGTATTTTACCCTTGACGTTCCTGCTCAGCTCCTGCCACCAGGCAGGGTATCAGAAAACCGTGGAGGGCTCCCTGGTCCGGGTGGACAGTCTCGTGACGGAGGATCCCGTGATGGATTCCCTGATCGCAACCTACCGCGTCAGCCTGGAGCAGGAAATGAATGAGGTGATTGCGTATTCTGCCCAATTGATGCGCAAAGGCACTCCCGAGGACCTGCTGAATAATTTCATCGCGGACCTCGTTCTGGAAAAGGGAAAGGCCGTGTATGAGCCAGCAGACGGGCAGCCGATTGACTTCTGCGTACTGAATTACGGGGGACTGAGAACCAGCATTCCGGAAGGGCCGGTTACCAGGGCGCGAATTTATGAGGTCATGCCGTTTGAGAATGAAATGGTGGTCCTGACCCTGAGCCCCGGGAATACCCGGGAGGTATTTGAGTACATTGCCTCGAGAAGCACCGGGACGCCCATAGCCGGCCTGCGGGTCGGTATCACAAACCGCCGGCCGGTGGACATCCGCATTGGGGGCGAGCCGTTTGATCCGGAAAGGAACTACAAGGTTCTCACCAGTGATTATCTGGCCAGTGCCGGAGACAATATGTCTTTTTTTATGGAGCCGGTCAACTCAGAGGTTCTCGGCATGAGGATCAGGGACGCCATCATCCTGCACCTGCAGGAACATCAGGCCAGGCAGGAGATGATCTCCTCCGGGCTGGACGGGAGAATTTATTATCTGGATTAGGATAAGCAGGCCCTCCCGGTTTCTGCAAGCAAATTTCCCGTTGACGCGGTTTACGGGCAGGGTCTTATTTTTAAACACCATCTAAGATGAATCACAGCACGCGAAGAACTTTCCTCAAAATGGCCGGTGTGGCCGGACTCGGAACGCTGGGCGGCCTTCATGGCATGGCCCTGGCGCAGACGGACCTGAAGCGGTTGACCATCCTGCATACCAACGACACCCACAGCCGCATCGATCCCTTCCCTGCCAACGACCCGGGCTATCCAGGCATGGGGGGCTATGCCCGGAGGGCCGCCCTGATAAACCAGTTCAGGCAATCAGATCCGGAATTGCTGCTCCTGGATGCGGGGGATTTTTTTCAGGGGACCCCATACTTTAATAAATACGGTGGAGAAACCGAGCTGGTGCTGATGAGCCACCTGGGTTATGATGCAGCCACCCTGGGAAATCATGAATTCGACAACGGCCTGGAAGGCTTGCTCCATGTCCTTCCCCACGCCCGTTTTCCCTTTGTCTGTTCCAATTATGACTTTTCAGACACCGTGCTGCGGGACAAGACCCTCCCTTACCTGGTCCTTGAACGCAATGGGGTCAGCGTGGGTATCTACGGGCTGGGGATCTCCCTGGACGGGCTGGTGGCCCGCCATCATTTCGGAAACACGGTGGTCCTGGATCCCATTGAGGTGGCCCGGGAAATGGAAAGCACCCTGAAAAGAAAGGGCTGTGACCTCATCCTGTGTATTTCACACCTTGGCTTCCGTTACGAACATGACCGGGTAAGCGACTATATATTGGCCGGCCACACCCGGGAAACCGACATCATCATCGGCGGACACACCCACCGCCGGCTGGACCCTGCCGAGGTGGTCCGCAACGAATCAGGCAGGGAGGTGACCATCGGCCAGGCAGGTTCTGCCGGGGTGTTTCTGGGCAGAATGGTCGTGTATTTTGAGCCGGACACCGGGGAAAAACTTGTCGAAAGCAATACGACAAATATTTCGAAAAATCAAGTCGTTTAAAATTTTTTTCTTAACTATTTTTCATCAAAATTTGTTAAGAAATTCCGGCAGTCGTCCGGTATTTCATCCCCCTTTGAAGATCAATAACAAAAAAAAGTATTTATCCCCCAAGAACACCCCGGAGCAGAATGGCGCAGCTACACGAAAAGGTTTGGTCGGATTGTTTACGTGTGATCAGGGACAACATCAGCCCGAACAGTTTCAACACCTGGTTCGCTCCCATCAAGCCTGTGCAGCTTGTCAACAATGTGTTGACCCTTCAGGTGCCCAGCCAGTTTTTCTATGAATGGCTGGAAGAACATTACATCGATCTTCTCAAGAAAACCATCAAAAAAGAGCTGGGGCAGGAAGGCAGGCTGGAATACAGCATCGTGATGGACAATTCCCAGTCGGGGACCCAGGCCAGGCCCTATACCATTCATGCCCCGACCCTGAACAAAAAAGCCCTTAAAAACCCGCCCGTCAACCTGCCCATCGACCTGAACAGGGAGCAGGGCATTCCGAATCCCTTCGTGATCCCGGGACTGAAGAAGCTGAACATTTACCCCCAGTTAATTGACTCCTACAACTTCGAAAATTTCATCCAGGGCGACTGCAACCGGCTGGCCCGGAGTGCGGGACTGGCCGTGGGCCAGAACCCCGGAAAGACCTCCTTCAATCCCCTGTTGATATACAGTGCCAACGGACTGGGAAAGACCCACCTGGCGCATGCCATCGGAATTGAGGTGAAGAACCATTTCCCTGAGAAAACGGTATTGTATGTGTCTTCCGAACAGTTTACCAACCAGTTCATTGATTCGGTACGCAACAACAACCAAAACGACTTCATTCATTTTTATCAGATGATCGACGTGTTGATCGTCGACGACATTCATTGCCTGGCAGGAAAAGAAAAGACCCAGGATGTGTTTTTCCATATTTTCAACCACCTTCACCAAAACGGGAAACAGATCGTGATCTCAAGCGACCTGCCCCCCGTGGAAATGAAAGGGATCGAACCCCGGCTGCTGTCCCGTTTCAAATGGGGCCTCTCGGCCGATCTGCAGTTGCCGGATTACGAAACCAGGGTGGCCATCCTTCAAAAAAAGATTTACAATGACGGCGTCGAGATGCCCGGAGAAGTCGTCGACCTGATCGCCTCCAGCATCACCACCAACATCCGCGAAATGGAGGGGGCCTTGATTTCCATCCTGGCACAGTCCTCCATGAACAAGAAGGAGATTACCCCTTCCCTTGCCGCCAGGGTCATCGAAAAATTCGTCAGAAACACGCCCCGGGAAATCACCGTGGATTATATTCAGAAAGTGGTCTGCGAATATTTCGGCATCCCGGTAGAGAAAATCCAGTCCAAAACCCGGAAAAGGGAAATTGTTCAGGCCCGGCAACTGGCCATGTATTTCTCCAAAACCTTCACAAAATCATCCCTCGCTGCCATTGGAAGCAAATGCGGCAACAAGGACCACGCCACCGTATTGCATGCCTGCAAGACGGTAAAAAACCTTGCGGACACGGACAAGGCATTCAAGCGCTATGTGGACGAGTTGGAGAACATGATCAAAGTGAAGATGTGATTCATGAAGGTATTGATGGTCTGCCTGGGCAATATCTGCCGTTCCCCCCTGGCAGAGGGGATACTGAGACATAAGTTCGGTTTGCATCAGATCAGGGGACTGGTGGATTCTGCGGGAACCGCTGCCTACCATGCCGGAGAGCGGCCCGATCCGCGATCTGCAGAAATCGCCCGCAAACACGGGATCGACCTCTCCGGCCAGAGGGCAAGGCAGTTCCGGACACAGGATTTCGACCGTTTCGACCGGATCTATGCCATGGACCAGTCCAACTTGCGCGACATCCTTTCCCTTGCCCGGAACGAAGCGGACCGGAAGAAGGCCGGGCTCATCCTGAACATGGCCCATCCGGGCAGCAACCTGGAAGTCCCCGATCCCTATTACGGGGGTGATGAAGGTTTCTCCCGCGTGTACAAGCTCCTGGACCATGCCTGCGACGGGATTGTGGCAGCCGCCTCATCCGGCCTTAAAGAACACCCCAAGCCATGAACGCCATTCCGGATAAAGCAACCATCCTGGAAGTCCGGCAATTGATCGGGCCCGTGATCCACCGCACCCCCCTGCTGACCAACGCCACCCTCAACCAACTCCTTGGGTGTGATTTGTTTTTCAAATGTGAAAACCTTCAGAAGGGCGGGGCTTTCAAATTCCGCGGTGCCAGCCATGCCGTGATGACCCTGGATGAGGAGTCGGCCAGAAAGGGTGTGGCCACCCATTCTTCCGGGAATCATGCCCAGGCCCTGTCCCTGGCGGCCAGAAACCGGGGCATCCGGGCGCATATTGTCATGCCCGATTCGGCCCCCAGAATTAAGGTGGATGCGGTCCGGGCCTATGGGGGCGAGATCACGTTCTGCCGGCCCACACTTGAGGACAGGGAAGCCACGCTGGAGAAAGTGATGCGCCGTACGGGGGCATTGGAAATCCATCCTTACAACGACTACAGGATCATTGCCGGCCAGGCAACCGCCGCCGCCGAGATTCTGGATGACCTTCATGAGCCTGACTATTTGGTTGCCCCGGTGGGCGGTGGCGGCCTGCTTAGTGGCACCATACTCTCTGCCAGGTATTTTTCCAAACACACCCGGGTGGTGGCGGCAGAGCCCTCGCAAGCGAACGATGCCTGGAAGTCATTCCGGAGGAAGGCCTTCGTGCCATCCGACAACCCCCAGACCATTGCCGATGGATTGCGCACCTCCCTGGGAAGCCTGACTTACCCCATCATCATGGAAGGCGTGGATGACATCCTCCTTGCTACGGAAGAAGCCATCATACAGGCCATGATCCTGATCTGGGAACGCATGAAAATCGTGGTGGAACCCAGCGGGGCAGTGCCACTGGCTGCCATGATGGAGCAACCGGAGCACTTCCGGGGTAAAAAAGTAGCCGTAATCCTTTCAGGAGGGAACGTGGACCTCTTCCGTTTGCCCTGGCTTGAAAACCGCTCGTTCTCCAACCGCTGACCTGCAGGTGGCAAGGTAAACTGCTAGAAGCATGCAAGAAAAGAATTTCCCGGCAACCCGTTCTCCCTGCCTTTACCTGATCCCCGCCGCACTGGGGGATGTTCCGGCCGATGCCTACTGGCCATTGAAAAACATCGAGGTGGTCCGCCCCATCCGGTGTTTTATTGCAGAAAACGAGCGGAGTGCCAGGAGGTTTTTGAGGAAAGCCGGATTCACGGCCCCCTTCGGTCAGGTCACGTTTCATATTTTGAACAAACACAGCAAAAAAGAAGATATCCCCGGTTTCCTCCAGGCCGCCGACGAAGGACAGGACATCGGGCTGCTTTCGGAAGCGGGATGTCCGGGGGTGGCTGATCCGGGACAGCAGGTGGTGAGAATGGCCCATGAAAGGGGCCTGCGTGTGGTGCCGCTTGTTGGTCCCAGTTCCATTCTGCTGGGACTGATGGCCTCGGGATTCAATGGACAGCAATTTGTATTCCATGGCTACCTGCCCATTCAAAAAACCGAACGGGCGCGCAAGATCAGGGAGATGGAGCGTGACGCCCAGAGGAAGGACCAGACCCAGGTATTCATGGAGGCGCCATTCAGGAACAACCAGCTCCTGGCCGATCTGGCTGAAAACTGCCAGGGCAGTACCCTTCTGTGCGTGGCCTCCGATCTGAGCCTGCCCGGCGAAACCATTCTTACGAAGGATATCAGCTGGTGGAGAAAGAACAGGCCGGACCGCCACAAGCGGCCGAGCATATTCTTGCTGTATACCGGCATGCAATAAGCTTCCCTTCAGGCTCCTGTCAAACTGCCCTGGATTTTACAGGCCAGGTGCGTACCAGCATCACGATGCCGGCAATGATCAGGGGGAGGCTGAGCCACTGGCCCATATTCAGGGTCATGCCCGCTTCAAATGCCGATTGGTCCTCCTTGATGAATTCGATCAGGAAACGGGCCGTGAACATGATCACGGCAAACACCGCCGAGAGGAAGCCGTGGCTGAATTCACGCGCCTTCTTCAGGTACAGCCAACCCAGAGCAAAAAACAGCAGGAGGTAGGTGAGCCCTTCATAGATCTGGGTCGGATGTTTGGGGACCATCTCCCCGCGGTTTACAAACAGGAAGCCCCAGGGGAGAGAGGTCTCCACACCGTAAATCTCTGAGTTCATCAGGTTGCCCATGCGGATCATAAAGGCTGCCAGCGCGATGGGGATGACCATGCGGTCCATCAGCCACCAGAAGCTTTGGTTGCTGACCTTTTTCTGGAAATAATACAAAGCGAGGATGATGCCGATGGCCCCGCCGTGACTGGCCAGTCCGCCCTGCCAGATTTTCAGGATCTCCACCGGGTTGCTGATGTAATAATGGAAATCGTAAAAGAAACAATGTCCCAGACGGGCACCAAGGATGATGCCGGTGGCCATATAGATCAGCAACTGGTCCACCTGTTTCGACGGTATCCCTTCTTTTTTAAAGATCCGGTATATAATCTCATAGCCAAGATAGAAAGACAGGGCCCAGAACAGCCCGTACCATCTGACCGTCAGGCCCCCGATCTGAAATATCTCCGGGCTTGCCTCCCATGTAATGTACAACAGGTTCATGAAAGTCTGGTTTTAATGAAAATCGATCAGTTCCACATCAAAGAACAAGGTGGCGTTTGGTGGGATCGGACCACGCTCCCGCTCCCCGTAAGCAAGGTGCGGGGGAATTATCAGCCGGGCCCTGGCTCCTTTGCGAAGCAAAGCGAATCCCTCATCCCATCCGGCGATCACCTGCCCCCGGCCCAGCACAAAACGAATGGGATCGCCCCGCTGTACGGAAGAATCGAACAGGGTGCCGTCTTCCAGGTAGCCGGAATAGTGGACGGTCAGGATGTTGCCAGGGGATGGCAGCTCCCCCGAACCCTCTTCCAGGATAAAGACAGTCAGCCCATTTCCGGTAACCAGCGGCTCCAGGTGATCCACCGCGAAAGGTTCCGGACGGGGAATGTCACGGGCCTGGATGACCTCCAATTCAAACACCAGGTCTGCACGGGGCGGTATCTCACCCCGCCCGTTTTCTCCATAGGCGAGGTGGTGGGGAACATGCAATCTCGCCACGTCCCCTACCCTTAAAAGCAGAAGCCCTTCCTCCCATCCGGGAATGACCATGCCCCGTCCGAGCGTAAAGCGGATGGGCTCTCCCCGGTTCAAGGAAGAATCAAAAACACGCCCGTTCTCCAGCCAGCCTGTATAATGGATTGTTACCTCCATGCCTCCCTCCAGGGGCGCCCCTTGCCCTGCCTGCAGGATGCTGTAGGCCAATCCGCTTTCGGTTGTTTTCAGATCCGAACCGGCCTCCGGCAGGCCTTCTTCAGGGGCGGTCACTTCGATCACCTCCACCTCGTAAACCAGGGTTGCGCCGGGAGGAACGGGACCGTAGCCTTCTTCCCCATACCCAAGGGAAGGGGGAATGACCAGCCTTACCCGGTCGCCCTGGCGCATCATGGACAGGCCTTCGGTAAGCCCCGGAATCAATTGGTTCCGGGCCATTCGGACCGTAAGGGGCTCTGCACGTTGACCGGAATCATCAAAGAGGCTTCCGTCCTCCAGCATGGCCCGGTAGTGGATCTTCAGGGTACTGCCGTCCCCGATCCGGGGCCCCGTCCCCCTGTCCAGATAGGTAAACTGCAAGCCCGAAGCAGTTTCCCGGGATTCGGGAACGCCTGCCACTCTTCCCGGAACACACGATGGCAGAAACCACCCGGCCAGGAGAATCACCAAGATACTCCTAAGCAAATAAGACATCGTCCCCTTGATTATGGTTGCTCTGTGACTTCCAGCACTTCCACGTCAAATACCAGGGTGGAGAAAGGGGGAATCAGGTCGCCCGCGCCCCGGTCGCCGTATCCAATGTGGGAAGGAATGATCAGCCTGGCTTTTCCGCCCACATGCATCTGGGTCAGTCCTTCATCCCAGCCCGGAATCACCCGTCCCAGGCCCACCTGGAACTGGAAGGGTTCTCCCCTTTCATACGAGGAGTCAAATACGGTGCCGTCCAGCAGGCGGCCTTCATAATGAACACTGACGGTACTGCCGGGCGTCACCCGGTCGCCATCCCCCGCTTCTACTTCGATGTAGTACAGGCCGCTTTCCCTTGGTTCCACGGTAATGTTTTCATCCAGAACATACTGTCTGAGAATGCCGTCTTCCTCCATTTCCTGCCGCTCCATTTCCTGGAGCTGTTTTTCCGCCATTTCCTGCTGGTCTTCCATGAAACCATCTTCGTCCATGGACTTATGCAGCCTGATATTGAAATAAAGAAGGTCGCCGGGGACGATGATGTCCGGAATATGAGCCATTCCGGCCGTATTCAGAAAGAAATCCACCGCATCCAGGACGAAGGTGGCGCTGTCTCCCGGACTCATCATGGCCAGTCCCTCGTAAATGTCGCCCGGGTATTCCGGATCCAGCAGTTCCAGGTACATGGGAACAGGACTCATCCTGGAGTCGAAGATCACGCTGTCTTGGAGTCCATACGTCATATCGAGCCGGAGGATGCTGCCCACTCCGGCAGGATCTTCCTTGCTTTTTGTGTGGAATTTGTATTGCAGTCCGCTTTCCGTTTCCGAGAACCTGCTCCCGCAGGCGGTAAACATTGCAGCCACCAGGACCGCAGCCAGTAACAATCGAGTGTTCTTCATGAGATAATTGAGATATGAGATAAATGAATAGGTATTGTTTAATTTGATTCCTGTTATTGATTCAGTTCCAATAGTTCCACATCATACACAATCGTGGCACGAAGGGGAATTCGGTCCCCGTCTCCCGGCAGGCCATGTGCCAGGTGGGGGGGCATGATCAGTTTGGCACGGTCTCCCTGCTTCATCAGGAGGATCCCTTCCTCGAGTCCGCTTTCCACACCCCCCTGTCCGATTAAGAAACGCCTGGGGCCGCTCTCCCTGCTGGAATAGATTTCTTCCCCCGTCAGAAGGCATACGCTGAAATCGATCAGGGCAAATTGTCCCTTTTCTGCCAGGGGACCATGCCCCTCTCTGTAAATATAATAATGCAGGCCAGATCCTGTTTCCCGGGTGTCCCACCCATACCGGCTGATGAAATCCATGATGTCCTGCCTTTCCGCTTCCAGCAACAGTTTGTTCGTTTCGATCAGGGTCTCGGCAAGGGCGGCCGGATCAGGCGGTGTATCGGATGGGGAAGGCTGCCTGCATGCCGTCAGCACCAGAATGAGCAAGGCGCTCCAGATCAGGGCGGGAATGGGCCGGGGACTGCTATTCATCTGTTTCGACTCGAAAGTCATCGCTATGTATCAATTGTTCAAACGCCTTCAGGGTATTGTGGAGGGGAAGGAAACTCTTCCCGCCGGCGGCATTGCGGTGCCCCCCCCCATGGTAATGCTTCCTGGCCAGGCGGTTGACATCTACTGGTCCGCTTGACCGGAATGAGGCCTTGACATGGTCTTCATATTCGGTAAACAAGGCAGCCAGTGAAATGTTTTTCATGGCCAGGGCGTAATTGACCACCCCTTCGGTATCCCCTGGCTGGTGGTTAAACCGTTTCAGGTCGTCCAGGCTGAGGCTGATGTAGGCGGCTTGGCATCGCCTGATCACCACCAGTTTTTCACTGAGGCAGTAACCGAGCAGCCGCATGCGGTCGACGGAATAAGTATTATAGATCAAACGCTGGATCCGTTCCCCATCCACCCCCAAAGACATCAGCCTGGCCGTGATCTCATAGGTGCGCGGGTTGTTGCAGGAGTAACTGAATGAACCGGTGTCCGTCACAATGCCTGCGTAAAGACATTCTGCAGCTGCCCGGTCTAAGTATGGGAGCAGCCCTGTTGCCTCCAGCAGTTCGAAGACCATCTCTGCGGTGCTGCTGGCCCCGGGTTGGGAAATCAACAGCTCGAACGACTCTTCGGGCTGGGGATGGTGGTCTACCAGAATCTTCGTTGCCCTGGTTCCGGACAGGGCTTCTTCCAGTCCTTCCGCCCTGGATAGCCCATTGAAATCAAGGCAGAAGACAACATCCGCCCCCCTGATGAGCTCCCCGGCAAGGTCCGGGTGCTCGCTGGCCAGAAGCAGCTTGTCGGCATGGGGCATCCAGGAAAGAAAGGCCGGGTAGGGATTGGGAATGATGACATCCAGATGGCTGAATCCTGCGGCAGTGAGCGTGGCGTAGAGTCCCAGGGAGCTTCCGATGGCATCCCCGTCAGGATTGGTATGGGTGACAATCACGTATTTACGGGATTTGTCCCCAAGCCAGTGTCTGGCCAATGAAATCAGCTTTTTCTCCAAGTTTTTCCGCATTTGGGGAATATGTGCAAAGGTAACAAAAAGCAGTGAGTCTGCCCCCTTGAGCCGGCAGATTATTCCTGGGTGTGCTTTTGGGAAAAATCATTATTTTTAACGGGTTAAAACCCCCCTCATGATCACCCAGACCATGTCATCAGGCAGGATCACCCTCACCCTGATCAAGCCCTATGCCGTGGAACACGGCTATGTCGGACCCATACTCGCACGGATCAACGAGGCCGGTTTCCGCATCACTGCGATGAAGTACCTGCAACTCAGTCCGGCCAAAGCCGGGGCATTCTATGAAATTCACCGGGGCAAGCCTTTTTTCGAAAGGCTGTGTGTCTTCATGAGTTCCGGGCCGGTGGTGGCAGCCATCCTGGAAAAGGACAATGCCGTCACGGATTATCGACGGCTGATCGGGGCCACCGACCCCAGGAAGGCAGGAGAAGGCACCCTGCGCAAGCTTTTCGGTGCGAGCGTGGAAATGAATGCGGTACATGGCTCGGATTCGGATGAAAACGCCGTCAGGGAAGCCGCATTCTTCTTTTCCGAGCTGGAGCGATTTTAGCCCGGAGGGGCTGCTTTCAGTTATTGCCCCGCGGGGTGGTACTCGGTGAACGTCCCGTCCTCATAAAAAAACACCACTTTCACGGCCTTCCTTCCCGGCAGTGGAGGAAACGGTGGCACAGTGGCTCCGGCCACACGGTCTCCCTCTCCGGCCTTCCGTGAGGCAGGGGCCGGTTGGGGCGGCTTATCCCCGGGGAGGCGCTGCTCCTCAGGGATCGGTTCCCCGGCAGGCGCTTCCGGTCCTGCAGATGTCCGCGGGGAAGGCTGCGGATATTCTTTATTTTCAGTCCTGACCTGGGCCGGTGTTGCCTTGCTGCTGGCTTTATCTCCGGCAGGCTGACCGCTGGCTGGAGGGTTTAGGGGGTCCTCCATGCCGGAGAACAGGTTGTTCGAGGAAATAAACATGGGTTCCTCCCCCCTTAGCAGCCAGGCCACGCGAATTTCAGGAAAGGAAGAGAGGACCTTCTGGATGAAGTCCAGGCTCGGGTTGTTGCGTCCGGACAGGATATGTGAAATGGTAGAACGCGGCACCCCGACAATGTCTGCAAACCGGGAAGCGCTCAGCTTTTTAACCTTGATCAGTTTTGAAATGCGATCCACCATATCGGTTTACCGTTTTGAACAGCCACTACATTTGTAAAATTATAAAAAAAAGCCGCCCCGGTTGGTTCCCGATGTAAAAATTCAGTGTGTTCACAAATACAAATCGCGTTTTTAATTCAAGTTACTATAAAGACAAACTTTGTAATTCTGTACTATATAGCAAATTAAATAACTCATAAATTTTTTTGTTTTCATATGGCTGATCCAAGAAAATAATTAAATAATAACTTTTAATATGGTTCATAATATACTGGTAATTAATATTAGAACAATGTATTATTACGAGTTATCAACATCAAACCGCATATTGCAGTGGGTACACAGATGTAAATTTACAAAGACAAGTGTTGTAAACATTCGTGAATCAACTATATAGATTGTTAATGAACTAATTTACAAGGTGTGATAACATGCTTATTTTAGACCTTATCAAATTACGTTTTCATCTGTGAATTATAGGAAGTCACATTTATATACATATTTTACAGTCGATTCGTTGAATCCATCTGTTGCCATTTGGATCCGTGCCCTTTCAGAAGCCGGCCCGGCTCATCGCTGTCCTGATGATATGGGACGGAATGATCCGGAAATGGAAGGTTCCCTGCCCTCCCTCATGGGGGGACCAAGGGGGGGGCATCTGACGAGCCCTGCACCCCTTCCATACCGCCTCGAGAATGAACTGTGACCTGCTGGAGCCCGGAAGAAGCAGGAATTCGTGTCTCCTGCGGGGGAAAAAAAGCATGACCGTGGTGGCAGGACTGGCTGGATCAGTTGATATTCACTGCCTTAATTGATATAGACTGGTTGGGTCCCAGGATGCGTACCAGGAGCATTCCACGGGGAATGGATGGCAGGCGGGAAAAGACAGACAGCTGGTTGTGTCCTTGTCTGACATAAAAGCGGTGGTCCCTGTAAACCAGGTCTCCCTTTGTTCCAAAGATTTCTACGGTCACCGGCCCTTCCCAGTCAGAAAAGAAAACCAGCCTGGATTGCCAGGAGACCGGATTGGGAATCAAGGCAACGTCTGCCGAAGCCAGGCCCATCGCCAGGCTGAGGACCGCCTTTCCAAAATCCGGAATGCCATATCCTGAAAGCATATCCGGGTTGTGCGCCTGGCTTGCCGTGGCGCGGATCAATTCCCTCAGGTCCCGGGCTGAAAGAAATTGAAACCGCTCCCAGAGGCAGGCTGCCATCCCGGCCACAAGCGGGCTGGCGTAGGAGGTCCCGTTCACACCCCCGATGGCACCCACAGGGGTCACGGCTGCCACCCCGGCCCCCATGGCAACCACATCCGGTTTGATGCGGCCATCTGCCGTCGGGCCGGAAGAACTGAAAGGAACACGCATGCCCCGGGCATCGACCCCGCCCACGGCAAGCACTTCCCGGCTGTCGGCCGGGGATCCCACAACCCCCCATTCGCCGGCTCCATAGTTGCCTGCGCTGTTAACCACCAGGATGCCCCGGCGTCCGGCCATGGAAGCGGCCCGTGCCACGACGGTGGTCTGCCCGTCGAGGTCAACGGGCCGGTGGTTTTGGCTCGGATCATCAAAAAGGGTATACCCGAGCGAAGAATTGATGATATCCACCCCCGCACTGTCGGCCATTTCCGCGGCAGCCAGCCAGTTGTATTCCTCGATGAGGAATTCACTGCTTACATCCTCGGTGCGCAGGAGCCAGTAGGAGGCAGCGGGTGCCGTGCCCAGCAGGATGCCGGGGCTCTCTGCCGCCATGACCGAAAGGACGGTCATCCCGTGAAAATGGCTCCGGTATGGATCCCCTGCCGGGTCGACAAAATCCCTGACGCCCAGGATCCGTCCCTCCCCGCGCAGCCTTTCAAAATAGGGCAGGACGTCCACATCCAGAAAACCCGCATCCAGCACGGCCATGTGGATGTCCCTGCCCCAAAAGCCTTCCTGATGCAAGGCCTGGCCGTTGAGTTGCAGTACCTGTGTGCGGGAATCCCCGTAATCCGGCACCCCTTCCGACTCCACACCCTGCCATTTGCTGTGTTCCGGAATGGCCGTACCGGATTTTTTAACGCCGGCGGGTTTTACCAGAACCACCTCCCGGACAAATGCCTGCCGGCCGATGGCTTCCATCACCTGTTCATGGGATGTGCTGACCAGGGCCCCGTTCAGCCAGCGGCTCGTGTAGAGGACCTCCACCGTCGGATGGGACAGCAGGGCGCCCACGTATTGAGGGTTTACGGGCAGGTCCGCCTCCTCCAGGGGGATCCCCTGGCGGATGCGGCGCAGCAGGGCCCTTTCCGAAAGAAACGCCCCGGGGTCGGACAGGGAATAGGGGGAGCCGGATTTGTCGGAGAAGGACACCCAGTAACGGGCAGGTTCCTCCGGGGGCTGTGATGCCAGGAGCAAAGCCGGAAGGAGGCATGCCCATCCGACGAGAAGACATTTGATGATGACCTTATTCTTCATGCCCGGTTTCGTTTTCATGGCATTCGATGAATCCGCCCCCGAGGACCTCCTCCCCTTCATACAGGACGGCGCTCTGCCCGGGCGTCACCGCTTCTGCGGGGTCCTGCAGGCGGATCCGGACCAGCCCGCGCTCCGGGAAGACCTGTGCCTGCCGGGGCTTGTCCCTGTACCTTACCTTCACCGTACAGGAAAGCCCCGGCGGCAGGGGATCGTATTTTACCGGGTTGAAGCCGCTGATGCAAAAGCTTCGGGTGAGCAGGTCCTGCCGGCGACCCAGCACGATGGTGTTGGTCTGCGGGATGATCTGCCGCACATGGAGGGACTCATTCGCGACCACAGGCAATCCCTTGCGCTGGCCGATCGTATAGAACGGATACCCCTGATGCTTTCCGAGCAGGCGGCCGCCGCCATCGACAAAGGCTCCTCCCTCAAGGCGCTCCCCGAGGCCTGGAACCCGGTGGTTAAGGAATGTCCGGTAATCACCCCCCGGAATGAAACAGATATCATAGCTCTCGCGCCGTGAGGCAATGTCTGCAAACCCAGCCTCACGGGCCACTTCCCGTATGGTGGACTTGGAAAGGTTGCCCAGGGGGAAGAGGGTCCTTTTCAGCTGGCCCTGCCCGAGGCCCCACAGCACATAACTCTGGTCTTTCCCGCTGTCCCTGCCCGTGGCCAGCACGTACCTGCCGTCTTTTTGCAGGATGCGCGCGTAATGGCCCGTGGCGATGTGACTGCATCCCAGCCTGTCGGCCCTTTTTAACAGCGCTCCCCACTTGATGTGGGTGTTGCAGAGCACGCAGGGATTTGGGGTTCGGCCGTGAAGGTATTCGTCCACAAAGTTGTGGATGATGTGTTGATTGAATTCCTCCCTGAGGTCTGCCACAAAATGCGGAAATCCCATGGATGTGGCCAGATGGCGGGCATCGTGGATGGCATCCAGGTTGCAGCAGCCGGTTTCCTTGCCCGGGACGCCGCTGCAGGCATGGTTCCAGGTCTTCATGGTGACCCCCACCAGCTCATGTCCCTGCCGGGCCAGCAGCATGGCCGCCACGCTGCTGTCCACCCCCCCGCTCATGGCCACCAGCACCCTGTCTCCCTCAGGCATACCCAATAAATTTTCCGAAGTTACTCAATTTCCAGCAAACCCTGCTCCTGCAGGTAATGGGCAAAGCCCTGCAGGCTGTGGAACCGCAGGTCGACAAGGGCAGGAACACGCCGGGCGGTGTCGGGCCGGGGATCGATCAGCACGGTGATCATGCCCAGGCGCCTTCCGAAGCGCATGTCACTGATGGTATCGCCTACCATAACCGATTGAGAGAACCGGATGCCGGGAAAATCCTTTCTGGCCTGCAACCCCATGCCCACGGCCGGTTTCCGGCGGACACTGCCGGAGTCTTTCAGGTCCCCGCAAAAGTAAACCTTGTCGATTCGTCCCCCGGCGGCGCGGGCCTGCTCCAGCATCAGCCGGTGGATGTTGTCGAGCTCACTGGTATCCATCAGCCCCTTGCCGATCCCCTGCTGGTTGGTCACCACCACCACCTGCCCGAAGGCCGGCGACAGGGCCGCAAGGCCCTCCCTGGCCCCCTCTTTCCAGGCAAAGGCATCGGGCTGTCTGACGTAATCTCCGGGCAGGCGTTCATTGAGCACCCCGTCCCGGTCCAGGAACAGCGTCCACTTCTTGTCGACAGGACCATTGAACAAGGGCATGGCTCTCAGGGTTTAAACAATATGGCCTCCACCTGTTCACAGAGGATGTGTCCCAGGAGGATGTGCACTTCCTGTATGCGCGGGGTGTCGGTGGATGGCACCCGGAACAGGATATCGCACAGCCCGGCCAAGCTGCCGCCCCCGGCTCCGCTGAACCCGATCGTGGTCATCCCCAGCTCATTTGCGGCCTTGATCGCCCGCACGATATTGGGGGAGTTGCCCGAGGTGGAGAAGGCCAGCAGCACGTCCCCCTCCCGGCCAAAAGCCTGCACCAGCCTTTCGTAGGCCTGTTCAAAGGAATAGTCGTTGGCGGCGGCCGTCAAAAACGAGGTATTTACATGCAGGGCCTCCGCATTCAGGGGTGGGCGGTCGAAATAAAAGCGGCCGGAGAGTTCGGCCGCCAGGTGCTGGGCATCTGCGGCGCTGCCGCCATTGCCGCAGAACAAGGCCTTGTGCCCCTGCCGGTAACATCCGACCATGGACTCTATGGCCTGCTGCAGCGACAGGGCCATGTCCTCGTCGTGAAGCACCTTTTTTTTCAGCGCGATGGCGTCTTCAATCTGTTTTTTGATTTCCATCGGATGGGGCATTGGCGGCAGCATCTGCCGGATTTTTCCTGGTGGTATGCTTTACCTGGTAGGTGTTGCGGTCCGGGGCGGAGCGTGAGATCATTTCTCCCAAAAAACCGGCAAGGAACAACTGGGTGCCCAGCACCATGGCCAGGAGTCCAAAATAAAACAGGGGGCGCTCGGTCATGCGGTAACCCATCATGAAAAACCTGGCATAGGCCAGGTAGAGCGCAATCACCAGCCCGGCCAGAAAAAGCAGCGTCCCCAGCAGCCCGAACAGGTGCATGGGCCGCCGGCCGAAACGGGTCACGAAGCTGATGGAGATCAGATCCAGGAAGCCGTTGAGAAAACGCTCCAGCCCGAACTTGGTTTTGCCGTATTTTCTTTTCCGATGGGCCACAACCTTCTCCCCGATCCGTTTAAAGCCTGCCCATTTGGCCATCACCGGGATGTAGCGGTGCATCTCGCCGTAAACCTCCACCGCCTTGACCACATCCTGACGGTAAGCCTTGAGGCCGCAGTTGAAGTCATGCAAACGGATGCCGGTGGCCAGGCGGGTGGCCCGGTTAAACAGCTTCGTGGGAATCGTCTTGGTCAGGGGATCGTAGCGCTTCTTCTTCCATCCGCTCACCAGGTCGTATCCCTCTTCCCGGACCATGCGCACCAGGGCCGGGATCTCTTCCGGGCTGTCCTGCAGGTCCGCATCCATGGTGATGACCACCTCCCCCGCGGCCTCCCGGAAGCCCGTGTGCAGGGCGGCCGATTTGCCGTAATTCCTGCGGAAGCGGATGCCCTTAACCTCCGGGTGGCGACGCGCAAGGTCCTCGATCACTTCCCAGGAGTCATCCACGCTGCCGTCATCGATCAGGATCATTTCATGGGTGAAGCCATGTTCTTTCATCACCCGCTCCACCCATTCAACGAGTTCCGGGAGGGACTCCTCTTCGTTATACAACGGAACAACCACCGAAATATCCATAGGCTTATGTGGTTTGTGGCATGCATCCGGCGGATGCTGCCCAACGCATGCAGTACCGGGTAAGCAAATGTAAGAATCTTTTGGCTGGTTTGCCGGTCCGCCGGCAAAAATCCAATGCCCAAAAAGCCTACCTTTGCAGACTCCGCCCGACCCGGCAGCGTTCCGGTCGCAAGACCGAGAGCAAGTAGACGGGACAGGAAGCGGACGCCAGTCACCTTTGCCATGCGCGATTTAAGCCAGGGTCCGGTGGGAAAACAGATATTCCTGTTTGCCCTTCCCATGTTGCTGGGCAATGTGTTTCAGCAATTGTACAATATTGTCGATACCATCATCATCGGCAGGTACATCGGCACAGAAGCCCTGGCCGCCGCCGGGGCCTCCTTTCCGGTCATTTTCGTGCTGGTGAGCCTGGTCATCGGCATCACCACGGGCACCACGATCATCATCTCCCAGTATTATGGGGCAAAAGACTTCGAGGCAGTCAAACGGGCCATAGACACCGCTTTTATCTTCCTGCTTTTCGCTTCCATGGCCCTGACAGTGCTCGGGCTGGTTTTCATCGATGCCATCTGGGAGCTGATCGGGCTCCCCCCCTCCCTGCGCAGCGATGCCACCACCTATTTCAGCGTATTTGCCATGGGCATGGTGGTGATGTTCGGCTACAATGCCACCAGCGCGGTCCTTCGGGGTTTGGGGGATTCCAAAACGCCCCTTTATTTTTTGATCATCTCCACCTTTCTGAATATCGGCTTCGACCTGTTGTTTGTGGTGCATTTCGGATGGGGCATCGGGAGTGTGGCATTTGCCACCGTGCTGGCCCAGGGCATTTCTTTCAGCCTGTCGGTGATTTACCTGAACCGCTTTCATGAACTGATCCGGTTCTCGTTCCGTGGACTGACCTTCGACCGGTACATCTTCCGCCACAGCCTGCGCATCGGCATTCCCACGGGCATGCAGCACACCTTTGTTTCCCTGGGGATGATGGCCCTGCTGGCGATCGTGAACCCTTTCGGGACCAATACCATCGCGGCCTATACGATTGCCGGGCGCATCGATTCCTTTGCCGCCTTGCCGGCCATGAACTTCGGACTGGCCCTTTCGACCTTTGTCGGACAAAATCTGGGAGCCGGCAGGCCGGAGCGGGTCAGGAAAGGCTTGCGAGCCACGCTGTGGATGACCAGCCTGGTGTCCCTCTCCGTAAGCCTGATCGCCTGGGCCTTCGGAAGGGACCTGATGCGCATCTTCACTGCGGATCCGGAAGTCATTGAGATCGGGTACTCCTACCTGGTCATTGTCAGCTCCTTCTACATCCTGTTCTCGGCCATGTTCGTCACCCAGGGCGTCATGCGCGGGGCGGGCGACACCCTGGTGCCCATGTTCATCACCCTGTTCTCGTTGTGGCTGCTGAGGATCCCTGTATCCTACCTGCTTTCCCAGCGCATCGGCACCGACGGCATCTGGTGGGGCATCCCCATCGCCTGGGCGTTCGGCTTCGCAGCGGCTTACGTATACTACCTTTCCGGGCGCTGGAAGCGCAAGATCGTGGTGGGCCAGGCCTAGGCAGGACCCTGTCCGGTGCCGCCCAGATCTGTTCACAAACGGACACTCCTGACAGGCATCCGCCGTATTGCCCCGGATCCAGGACCTTCGCAAAATGGTTGTATATATCTGGTATGGCGCACAATGGCCATCAAGGTACATATTTTGCTAAGTGATATGGATAAACCGGCCCTTTACGTGAACTGTGGCCATAAAACCATTGACCATGTTCCGCAGCTACCTCCTGAGTGCCTTTAGGAATTTCTCCAGGCAAAAAACAAGCACCATCATCAACATTGTCGGATTGTCCATCGGACTCTGTGTGGCCCTGATCGTATTCCTCTATGTCCGGGATGAAAGTCAGTATGACCGCTTCCACGAAAATGCGGAGCACATCTACAGGATCAACACCACTTTCGGCTTCCAGGAAGGCCAGGTCCCGCTGGGTCCCTGGGTCATGAATGACCTGCTGCTGGAGCATGTGCCGGAAATACAGGCCTCGTTGCGCCTGCGGCCGGAGAACCCCGAGGAGTTTTCCATAAGGATAGGCGAGGAGGATTTCCTGCAGGAAGGCTTCCTGATGACCGATCCGCATTTTTTCCGGTTTTTCTCGTTCGAGTTGCTGGAAGGGCATCCGGACCATGTCCTGGAGGACCCACGGTCTGCGGTGATCACCCAGAAGGCGGCTAAAAAGTACTTCGGGGAGGAGAATCCCATCGGGAAAACCATTCTGGCCAGGGGGCGGCACCCTTTCACCATCACGGGGGTGATGGCAGATTTTCCGCCGCAAAGCCACTTCAGCGGGGCCTTTGTGGCCAATATGGAGTTGTTGAGGGACTGGAACGCCAATGCCTTTGAGAACTGGGGAACACTTGGAAATTATTATTACTTCCTGCTGGACGGGCAGGCCGATCCTGTCAAGGTTCAGGAAAAAATCAATGAAGTCACTCATGCCCATGCCCCGGAATGGTTCCGGGAGGTGCATTTCACCCTGCAGCCCCTGCTGGACATCCGGCTGCATTCTGCCGGGATCGGGTGGGACATTGCCAGCCACGGCAACATCATATTGCTCCGCGGACTGGTGGCGGTGGCCGCCATCATCCTCCTGCTGGCCTGCGTGAACTACATCAACCTGAGCACGGCACAATCCACCCTGAGGAGGAAGGAAGTGGGCCTGCGCAAGGTCATGGGCGCAGGCAAAAGGGACATCTTCTGGCAAACCATGGCGGAGTCCATGGTGCTGGTATTGCTTTCCTTCGGGCTGGCCCTTGTGGTCACTGAAATCCTGCTGCCCCTGGTGAACAGCCTGAGTGGAAAACAGCTGGGCCTGGCAGGGCTGCTCTCTCTGCAGGTATTTCCCGTGGTATTGGTTACCCTGGCCCTGATCGCCTTTCTGTCGGGCACCTACCCCGCCCTGTTCATGGGCCGGTTCAGGCCGGCCGATATCCTGAAGGGCAGCCTGCTCTCTTCCCCGGACAGGGGATTGAAAAGCAAATGGCTCAGCCTGCGGTTTCGTCAGCTGCTGATCGTGTTCCAGTTCTGCTGCGCCACGGCCCTGGTCATCATGAGCCTTTCGGTAAACCGGCAGATCAACTTCATGCTGCGCATGGACATGGGCTATGAGCAGGAGGACCTGTTCTTTTTCTTCAACCCGCAGGACGAACGGATGGAGGGCCGCTTTGAAAACATCAAGAACAGGCTGGAGCAGTACCCGGAGGTAATCCTGGTCAGCGCCGGTTTCAATATTCCGTCGGAAAGCCTGCACAACTTTTCCTATATACGCCTGGAGGGACAGGAATCCGACATCCAGGTCAGCAACGTGGACGTGCACCCTGACTTCTTTGAGGTGACCGGCGCCCGCCTGCTGGCCGGCAGGTACTTCCACCACGGATCACAATCCGACGCCAACTGGGGTGCGCTGATTTTGAACCGCACCGCCGCCAGAAACCTGGGGCACCAGCCTGAGGAGATCCTCGGCAAGCAACTGGCATCCGCTCCCGAAGGGAGCATCCAACGCATCGTGGGGGTGATCGAGGACATCCACTTCACTTCGGCCCATGAGCCATTGCCCGGCATGGTATTCACCACCGGGACCACCCCGGATGCCTTCCGGGCCATCCTCGTGAAGACCCTGCCCGGGTCCCTGCCCATGGCTTTGGAACGGGCTCGGGAGGCCTGGGCCGCTGAGGCTGTGTCATTCCCTTTCAGCCACGGGGTCGTCCGCGACAACGCCCGCGCCCATTATCAAAGCGAGGAACAAACCATTGCCATGGTCCATATGTTCATGGTGCTGGCCATCCTGATCTCCCTGATGGGGCTGTTTGCCCTGGCCTCTTTCGTCATGGCATCCAGAACCCGTGAGATCGCCGTCAGAAAAGTGCTGGGCGCTTCGTCGGGCAGGATCCTCTGGATGGTTGGCAGGGAGTTCAGCCTGCTGGTGATCATCAGCACCCTCCTGGCCTGGCCCGTCGCCTGGCTGGCATTGAGCCGCTGGCTGGAAACCTTTTCCTACCGCCAGGATATCAGCTTGGTTTTGTTTGCAGCCGGCCCCCTCGTCTCGGTGCTGGCGGCCTGGGTCACCATCTCCTACCATGCCTGGAGGACTTCACGCATCCATGCGGCGGCCGCCCTGAAATATGAATAGGCCCTGGTGCACGGGATCTTAACAAATATGGAAAAAGCTTTTGGAGATTGCGAAAAATTCGTAATTTTGCAGACGCAAATGGCTCCGTAGCTTAATTGAATAGAGCATCTGACTACGGATCAGAAGGTTCCAGGTTTGAGTCCTGGCGGAGTCACCAGAAAATCAGCCACTTACAGAGTTTTTGTAGGTGGCTTTTTTCTTTCTTATCAAACAAAATAGCAAACAAACTGATTGCTTCCTTAATCTTTTTCCCAGGGTTTGGGTATATTTTTTCGGGGCCGCAACCCGCGGAAACATAATGTTTTTTGGCAAGCAGCCCCCAAACATATTATTGTTTTTTATATTTGGTCACATATAAACCACAAAACCCATATCATGGAAGAAACAGGAACAATTATTTTGGTATTAGCCATTGTTGTAATTGTGTTTTTAGTATTAAGAGAATTTTGGACCTGGTATTGGAAGGTAAATCTTTTGCTTAAGGGACAAGAACAAACCAATAGGCTATTAACCCAGCTTGTAAACCTTCAAGCAACAGGTAAAACCCAGGGGGAAATTCAGGGGGAAGTTATTGTTGAAAACACTTCTACTGGAAAGCTTTCGGGAATAAGCCAGGAAGAATGGGATAAACTTAATTCATCAAATCCAAAGCAGAAAAAATACAGAAGGATTGAATAACTGATAGCGAACGCCCCCGGCATCCACCTGTGGGTGGCTTGTGTTTTCCTTAAAAAACACCGTTCCAAAAATGGAACGTGGAACGAATTGCGGCAAAACCCAGTATTAACGGGCGTTCCGGCCGTTCCATCGGTCGTTCCAGGTGGAACAACTAAAATATTAGTTTGGTTGGCCCTGGTCTGTTTTTTCGCAGTCAGACCCATCTGTTATACCATATGCGGCAGGGGGGCCCGGATTGAGGGTTTCCGGGTTTCCCCCGGCCCATCAAACAATGAACGTTATCCGCTTATTGCGGCCCTCAATGCTTTGCATCCTCACTTGTCAGCATAACCATGCACCCACCCGGGCGGATCCTGTCGCAAATGGTTTTTAACATTCGGCGGTCGTCTTCGTCATCCACAACGACAACGGCGCGGCCCGTCCGGACGTACTCGTCCAGTTGGGGCTTAATTGCCTTCTGCTGAACCCAGCGACTTTCGTTCTCTGTTAATGTCAGCAACGACCGGGACCGTCCCAGGGCTTCCCGTATTGTTTTCACTCGGTTTGCTCTCATGTCTTTTATGTTTGGTTCTGTGGGTTTGTTTTTTGGGGTCTGAAGGTTACGGGGGGGTGCGCGCCCCCCCGTGCCTTCTATGCTGCTCTTTAATGTTCACGGTCCCGTGCAAGGGATTGACAGGAACCGGGACCGGTTTGCAACAGCTGCCAGCTTTAACCCTCCCTGCTGGCCAAAAGGATCTTTATCCGTGTTACGGATTTCCATATCTTAACATAGGCTGGGCGACGGTCGGTTTTCCCGTCAATAGCTTTCCGGGCAGGCCCATTTCGGATTCAAGTTCCCTAACGGCCTTAATTGCCGCCGTAATGTTTTCCCAAACCTGAAACCTTTTGCGGTTTTCGGGCGTGTCGTATGCAATGAATCTTTCTTCAAGTTGCTTTACGCCATCGGCATCGATGAACGGCAAGCCGTCGCCGTCAAAGTCGACGTAGCCCATTCGAACGTACTGATAGCGTTCCCGGTGGAGTGCCAGCCCGTTCATAAGCCCGGTCATAGCTTTGTGGTCGTAGAGTTCGGAGAGGTTGTGCGCCTGCCTGTTTAGTGTCTTTCCGTACCGCTCGCCGTGTACCCGGACGGCTTCCGTGCGGACAAACTCCCACAACAAATCATCGAATTCTATTGCGTTGCTTTGCATCAAACGGGCCATTATCTGTTTGTTCATCGGCGGGACCGGCATAGCGTTCCAAAAGTCCGCGATGCGCCTTGCTTGTGAAACAATGCGCGCAACTTCGGCGTGAAGGTCTGATATGCCGCGCTCATCTCTGTAAAGCACCTGGGGTTGTTTTTCTTTAGCTGTCATGGTTTTTGCTTTGGTTTAAAAATTCCTGTTTGAGTTGTTCGAGTTCTTTGCGGATCTGGTCGTATTCGCGGGCTGTGGCCTTTTTTTGCTCTTCCAGGTCGTCATATTGCTTTTTGAACCAGGCGTCCCGCTCTGAAAGCGGTTCGGGGCGGTTCCGGCCCCAAAACCTTTTAATTTTCTGCATTAGCTTTCTCATTGGTTAATATGTAACGTGCATACTCAATTACTGTCATGCCCCGCGCTTCGGCTTCGGGCGTTAGCATTTCAATAGCGCGAATTAGCCGCGCTTCTGCATCAGGGTCATGTTCAGGCTCTTTCCGCAAGGCCCGTATAACTCTCTCTTTCTTCTTCATAAAATTGGTTTTTAAGGCGTGAAATCAATCTATCTAAGTCTTCATCGGATAAGCGCTGTAGTTCATCCTGGGGGGCTGGCAGAACGTGGCGCAACAACCTGTCTATTATCTGAAGGCGCTCTTTTCCCGTTTCCAAAGCCCTGAAGTCGTCCAGAATCGTTTCCCAGCCTTCCATAAGCAGGGAGTAAACCAAACCCCGCAGGCGTGCTATGTCTTCATTCGTACTGCCTGGGGGCCGTCCCTTCGGGTTCCCGCTTTTCCCTGGCTTAAACCGTCCGCTGTTGCTCATATTAAGTCCTGTTTTTTGCCTGTTTTTTACAGGCTGGTTTGCTAATTTGTTTGATAAGTAATAAAGCGTGTTTCTAAAATCGTTGTTAATTGCATCTTTTGTGATTTATTCTTTTGATTATAAATCAGAACATATGCTTTTCGTTCAGCAAAACGCCATTGTCTTTTGCTATTCTGAAGACAATATCGGCCCGCAGGTCGGTCGGATATCTTTGGCAGATATCAAACTGCTTGTCGGTTTCCTGGGGGCTGTAGTCAGGGTAAAACTGGCTGATCCGGTGGAACCTGTCGCGCCCAGCTTCGCCGTATATGGAAGCAAGTGCGCTGCCTATTGCCAGCCAGTCCTTATAATCGCTTGTTATGTCCTGTCCCGTGGTTTCTATTTTGCCGATCAGTAAATCAAGGGCGCTGTTGTTGCTAAGCGACGGACGCGGGCGCTTATACTGTGGCCTGGGGGCCAGCTTTCGGTATGGGACAGCTTCAAGGTTGAATATCGGTTCAGGGTCATAACTATAGAACCTAAGACGCGAAACGTCCCCGCAAGCCTTGTCGACTTCCAAGCCTAAAAGCGCCATATCGGACCGCAGCGCTTCGAAGTGTCTTTTGTGCTGTTCGGGATTGTAAACAGGCACTAAAGCCCATATTCCACGGGCAGAAGCGCTAAGTCCAGCATAGTAGATGTTTACAATATTAAACAGTATTTTCTTGGTTTTTTCGGGGTCGCAGTTATCAAAATCCAGCGCTATTAAGCCGCTATGTTTGACAAGTCCATCGGCCCGGCGGACTGAAAAAGTGCCGCTTGGGGTAATTGCGGGTAATTGCTTTTTCAGCTTCGCGCGCTTGTCCTTGTCCCCTTCCGCCCTAATAGCGTCAACCAACTTGTTAAGCTGCGGACTGCCTTCCAGCCATTGCAGCAGGTTAATTGACCGCGGGTTTGTGTCCGTGGCGCTTTGAAAACAACTGACTATTATTTTTGATTGATCCATCGGTGTACGGTTGATTTGTGGCTTTCATCGCCGAATATGGCCTGCGAAATAGCGCCGTAAGTTTGTCCGGCCTTTGACAGTTCCAGGGCGCGCTTTATGTCTTCAGCGCGTTCTATGTGCTTGCTGTTGTGCGTCTTTGGCTGGGGTAACTGAAAGTAAATGTCTATGGCGTGCTGGGTCAGTACGTCGACAATTTCCCCAGCCAGGTCAAAGTCCTGGTCCGTGCAATACATTGGACTGTCCCCGTTTGACCTTAGCGCGGTCAGGATCATAGCAACCCTGAAAAACTGCAAGCCCAGTCGATTTACTGTCCCGTCCAGGTTCGCGTCGTTGGTTTCCCGCAGTTCTGTCTTCAGGGCCTGGAACCTTTCAACAAACCGGGCTTCCTGATCTTTGGTCAGCCGAAAGACAATCGGTTCGCTTAGCTGGCTTAAGCCGTCGTAAACTTGCTTCAGTCCATTTGCAAGCGACCGAAACGCTGTCATATAGTCCCGCTTTTCAATCGCAAAGACGTTCCGAAAGTTGGGGTCCCCTGGCAGGCTGTAGAAACAGAAGCGCGAAAACAGCCCGTTTTCCGGTGAAGGGATCAGGGTTAACAGCTGATCAAACGTCGACGACAGTACAACAGATAAGCGCGGGTTCTCTATTTCTACAAATTCTTTGTTTGTGCGACGGTAAAAACTGATCGGTTCGTGATGAAAGCCCTTCCGCAGACCATCGGAAAAATTACCGTAGTCCTGACGGATCGCATCGGCCAAAGTGTCCCCTTCGCTTTCAAACAGGGTTCCCGCGCCCGCGTTCCCGCTTAACAACTCGAAAAACCCCGTCTTTGAATTGTTGGCCGGGATGTAATGAAGCTGCTGGGGCGGTTCCGGATCGCCTTCCATTAGGCGTTCTTTTGCTTTAAGGGTTTCAGCCAGCCGCGCCTTGTGTACGTCCTGGGCAAGCATACGGGCATAAGTCAGCGCGCCCTTGCCTGATCCGTAAGGTCCGACGACAAAAACGTACATATTGGGATAAACGGTCTGTCCGTCGTAAAGACCCTGTATGTTTGGAAGCATACCGCTAATTACCCCCAGCGCGCCAACAAGCCAGACCCCCCTTTCGGTTGGATCGGCCAGGTATTCAACCCCCAGCTGTAGTATTTCGGGCAGCCGGGTCATTACTTCAGGCGGAAACATATGCCGCGGCACTGTCCGGGTTTCGTTCAGGTCGATTCTGTCCATATTAGCGCTCAATAGTTACGCCCTGCTTAACTTCCTTTGGTCTGCCCGACAAAAGCAAGCCTTCCAGTTCGGGGCGGCGGAACATTAGCTTTTTGCCGTGCTTATAGAATGGAATTTCCCGCAGCATCGTCTTTTTGTAGACGGTAGATTTCTTCAGGTTCAGAAATTCCGCGGCCTGATCCGCGTTCAACCATTCCGACCGCTGTTCTGTCCGCGCGCTGGCAACCTGGCGCTGAAGGTCGTTCAGTTGTTTGGTAATTTCTTCGAATGGATTGGTCATGTTTAATGTGTGTTAATGGTTTAGTTGTATGCCTGCCAAGCATCAAGCATTTCTTCGGCCCCGGAAAAAACTCTTTCCCAAAGCTGATCCTGTCTTTCAATATCTGCTTTTGTTGGTTCTTGCTTCCAGGGTTCCAGCCGATAACCGACTTTCCCGTCATTGGTTCGCCCTTCAATAAGCTGCATTTCGTAGAACGCCCCCTCCAGTTTTCCCATGTTGGTTTCTTTAGGTTTGATACTGGAACAAAAGTACAACGAAATTCCACAAAAAGCAAGTCTAAATAACTGTATATCAGATACATATAGGGTCGAATAGGGTCGAATAAGACAATGAAAAACCCCGCCAAGTCAATTATGGCGGGGTCAGCTTCCGGGGTCGAATAAATCGTACTTATACCATCAATATTTGCTAATTTGTTTGATAAGCTGTCTGTTTATGCTTCGAAAGGCCTGTCTTTGCTGGTTGTCTAAAACGCTTTCCTTTGATACGGTATCAGAACGCAACAAAAAACCCGGCACTTTGGCCGGGCTTGTGTGGGTTTTGTTGGTTTGCCCCGTCAGTTAAGGAAAAAGTGTTCTGTCAGCACCTTGGGGGCCATACCAGCGGGTCCGCGGTGTTCTATTGCGCCCCGGTAAATTGGTTCCATTTCGTGATCGTTTTTGGCCCACAGGAAAAAAACCCTGACCGCTATTCTGTTTGGATCCCTTTCCGTTTCCTCAATGCGGCGCAGTTCGGCCTTGTCTTCCTGGGGCCACTGGTCTAAATTGTGTCCTTTCATTGTGTTTGGGGTTTGGGGTTAAGTGCTTCTTCTATCAGTCTTGTAAATCGCTTTACATTCCGGCTTTGTAGGTCCCCCCGCCTGGGCTTGTTCAGTTCTATGGCTTTCCCGGCGTCATCTACAAACTTTTGGGCGTCGGACAGGGTAACTGCCTTGCCGCCCTTAGCGGCCGTTAAAAAGGCCCGCAGGGTGCTTTTATTGGCTTGCCCGGTCTTTGCTGCCTTATCAATCCACTTCAGCCGCTTAAACGTGGGTGGCAAGGGGTCGGGGGTTAATGCTGACAGAAAGTCTATTTCCCTGCCTTTGATGTAGTGTCCCTGCATTTCTGCAAAAAGCCGCTTCAGCTGATCGGGGTTAAGCTGGCAGTTGATTCCGGTTTCCGGGTCTTCGGCCAGAAGAAAATCGTTAATGTAGATTTCAGCCAGCTTAATGATTTCGTGGTCCCGGGCGCTGGGGGCTTCCCGTCGTATTGTTTCAATCTGCCGGGTCAGGTGTTCGGCCGCGTGGCGCCGGTACTGATCAGGCGAAGCGCCAGGGTAGTTCTGCTGATATTCGTTCCAATGGCGATCAAATATCTTTGGGAAATACTTTGTGTTTTTAATTACAACAGGGGTCCGTATTTCATCAAAGTTATCCGGCAATGGAGGAAACAACTTTGGATCCTGGCCCCTGACCAGTTTGTACTGGTGGCCCTTTTGGATAATTGCCCCGGCTGGCGGCAATTCGTCTTTGGCGGGCCAGTAGATCATTTTGTTTTTGGGCAGCGGGACCCTCTTTTCAAATTTCGCGGCCATGTAGTCCTGTAGCATCATCAGTTCTACAAGCCCGGCGGTCTTTGGTTGGTTCATGATTGCTGTTATTGGTTATCAACTAATTTTTTAGTCGTTCCACATGGAACGGGGGGTGGAACGGTCGCTTTCCCTTCGTGGTCAGGGGCTTCAGGGTCATTCGTTCCGCGTTCCATTTTTGGAACGGTGTTTTTTCCAATAAGCAGCGACTGGGCCATCTGCTTAGATTCTTTTTCAAACGAAGAAAAGTAGTTAATGGTTGTTTTAGGGTTTGTGTGCCCCAGCGTTTGGCTGACAAGCGGAAGGCTTGCCCCTGACTGTATGGCGTGGCTTGCCGCGGAATGCCTTGCAAATACGTTACTTATTGCAGGGTTAATAAGGGTCTGTTGGGCTTTGGTGTTGATTTCTTTGGCTATTGCTTTAAGCGCCTGGTTTGAATTGCGGGTAAAGTTTTGCACTTTTAACCTTACTTCCTGCGGGTGGTCATAAGTAGAAATAACGTCAAAGATATAGACCCCCTGCGGGTTGCCGTGCTTTTCGATCAGTTCCCGCGCCCCTTCGTTAACTGGAAGCTCGATAGGCTTTTGTTTCTTTCGGGTTGTTCGCTTGGTTTTGGTTCTTATAAGGCTGATATTATCCCCGTGGTATTGATTCCATTTCAGGGTTAACAGGTCGAAGTAGTTAAGACCCATAAGATAAAAGGACAATATGAAAAAATCGCGGTACTTTTCCCGGGCGGGGTTCCCGCTGTAGCCAGCAAGCAATTCCAGTTCGTCCATCGACAGGGGGCGTTTGGTGTTTTCGCTGGAAGGAATTTCGAACAGCCCCGCCTTTTCGCTGCCAAAGGGGTAATATGCGGCGTCGACAACTCCGTCCCGAATTGCCCGGTTGTATAGCATCCGCAAAGGGCGTAAATAAATACCAATGGTTGAAACGCTTTTCCCACGGCTTTCCATCTTGTGGTAATAGTCTTCAAGCCATGCCGGGGTAATGTCCCTGAAGTTTGCACCTGAAAGCCCCTTAACTTCCTGAAGGCTTTTAAGGCTACATTCGTAATTGCTGGCCGTCCCGAAGCGGTTGTATTTCTTACAATCAGCGATATAGGCCTGATAATACTTTTCAATATTACCCCCGTTTCCCCTTTGGGTGAAAAGGCGTCTAAACTGGTCGAAGTTCGGCCTGTCAAGTGCTTTAAGGATCTTTGCGGCCTTTTCTTCGTACTGGTTAACTTCAGACCGCAGGTCTTTAAAGCGCCGGGGTGGCTTGCTGGAAAAGGCTCTTTTGAAGTCTTCTTCTGAAAGATAGTGTCCGGTTCCGAAGTAACGGGTTTTGCGGTCGATAATGACCCGAAGCTTAACGGGACAGCTTTTGTCTTTTCGGGGGGTCCTCTTTTCCAGGACTATGCCCGTGCTGAAATTTACCATTTCTGTTTGCTTTTGGGGTGCCTGTCAAACAACTTAGCAAACAAATATAGCAAACTTATCAAACAAAAGCAAGAAAAATGAAAAATAAAAACGCCTTAATCATTTGAATTACAATTATAATCAAAATATGTGAAAACGTCTTCTTTTGACTACGGATCAGAAGGTTCCAGGTTTGAGTCCTGGCGGAGTCACCAGAAAATCAGCCACTTACAGGATAAAATCTGTGGGTGGTTTTTTTATGGCCCGAGGATGAAAATACACGGTCCGATGTTATTTTCATTTAAATAAATGTTTAAATTACGGAAGGTTTATCATATTATTCCTCCCGTCATGAAAGCGCTTTTCTCGAGCCTGTGTGAAAACAGGTCTGCCAATTCGGGAAAATGTGCAGCCGCCAGGTCAATCCCTCCTGCAACGACTGTATTTCCCCAAAAGAATCAAGCCCGTCGCACCAAGATCCCTGCATTCTTTTTGCCGTTGTTCTTGCTGCTGGCTTCCTGTCATGTGCTCCACGGGCAGCAACGCATGCTGTTCCGGGACATCCCTCCCCATGACCCTCGCAGGGTCATTATCAGAACGGTTTTGAACGAGTATTCCATGCAAAGTCAGTTCACTCTTGAGGAATGGAGGACGGGGCATTACGGCGGAGCATGGGCACGCGCCAATCAGTACTTCCCGAACCAGATGTATTATTCCACCTCCCAGCAGTATTTCATGCACCACCATTTTACGGAGCTGGGCAGGCTGGAGATGCAGGTATACGACTCCCAGTACCTTCGCATGAGCATTGGAAACTTTGAAACCTTCCAGACCCGAAACATAGTCAACAGCTACAACCAGATGCTTGCCCATGACGCTGAAGCGGCCGCCTCGTTTTCGCAGAAGCTGGGAGATCTTGAGTCCTATTTCAGGGATAACCAGTCGCTGCAGCAGTTAAGAAAAATGCTCGGTTCGGAGCGTTTCCAAAGCCTGCTGGATGCGCTCCGCAAGGAGAACTACCACATGTTTGCAGGAGCGCTGATGCATGAGGGCATGCATTCAAAGCTCGACAATGACCAGCTTGTCAAAGCCATCCAGGATTCCTATGCCGGGTGCACCCTGAAGGTCCAGTGGGATGAGCTGAGGGCCTATATGTGTGAGATCAATTACCATAACCGGTTTTATTCATGGGCGACCCGGGACATTGACAACAACTGGAAGGAGATTGATAAACTCCTGAAAGAGCTGGAAAAAATGCGCAAGAAACCCAAACCGGACGCCAACGCCTCCGACAAGGACAAGCAGGACTGGGAAAAGGAAAAGGCCGAGATCGAAAAGATCAAGGCCAGGATCAAGGCGCATATCGCCCTGATCAGGCTCCGCCTGAGGGAAATATGGCAGTTGGCCCAGCGGATGCTAAGCCTGGTAAACTATTTCAGGGAGCATTATATGAAAGCCGACGCACCGATGGAGGAGCGGAATAAAATGGGCCTGACAGCCCTCCTGATCAATGATTTTGTCAATGCCGTCAGGGACACGATCATCAAACAGGAATCGATGATCCAGTCGTTGGAGAACTACCTGAGGACCTGGAATAAATACAGTGGCTGCGATACCATCGCCCCGCCCGACAGCGCCAGGATCAACCCCATCATCAGGGAAACCAGGGGATTCAAATGGCCCGCCCCACCCGTGAAAGAAGTTGAAGAAATTAAAAAAGGGGCCGAACGGGAGGTGGGAAAAATTCCCGGCCCCATGACCCCTGGGGGCCTGCCCGGGCTCCCGGAAGGCCCCCGTGGTGCCAGCAGCCGGGGACCCGGCACGGCCGGTTCGAAGCGCAGCTTCTACCTCTCTGCTTCCTGCCTGGTATTGATGCCGGATATGGCGGAGCTGAACGGTTACATTGAATACCTTAACAGGACGTGGATCGGAGAAGTGCCCGCCGCTGGCCGTATGCACGGATTGGAAGTGGCAGCCGGCATGCAGTTAACATCTTTCCTGGGAGCGGAAATCATGTACAGACGATTCGGAATGACCCTTTCCGGTCCGTTGGGTTTCTCCGGCTCCCTGTATACAACCGAGTTGTCAACCAATACTTTGGGAGCCACCCTGGTGCTATCCAGCCCGGAGATACTGACTCGCATCAAGCTGTTCGGCGGTCCCGGGCTGTTCTTTCTGGCTGCTGCCTACAAGGAAACCGAGAATGCCTTCGTTACCTCGGACAGGGCCGCAACTCCAGGCTGGAATGCCTTTGCCGGATTGGAAACCAGGCTGACGGACCGGCTGTCCGCAAGCCTCATCGGAGAATATCAGCACGCCCATGCAGATGACTTTGAGGCCACATTCTTCATGCCGGGGAACCCTCCCGTGAGCCTGGACTTTTCCGGGTTTATGCTCGGATTCCGTTTGGCCTTTCGTTTCTGAAGGGTATTAAGCCACAGATGGGAATCAGGGGTTGGTTGCGGCGATACCCAGAAAAACAAGTGATTATTCAGGGTTTAGGCCGGTTTTTTGGGGCATGCATGGCCTCCCGCATGGCTTCGAGGTTGTCTGTGATGGTCTGCCCGAAAGCCCCGTCATATTCCTGCACATTCATGCCGGTGATCAGGTGGCCGGTCCCATAATTGATGACATTTTCTCCCAAATTGCCCCCGACGATGCTCCAGTTCCTGGACCTTTGCTGGAAGAGGACGGTGGCCTCAGAAAATGTGGCCGTCGAAAAATTGTTGCCCAGCATCAGCCCGTTTTCATTATAGGGGTAGGGAGACGGCCCCATGACCCTGACCCCCCAACCGGCGGTTCCGCTAAAGCGGTTGTTGCGGATCACCATGCCCGACATGTTGAAGGATCCGATGCCTGCGAACGCCTCCCCGCTGAACCGGATGTGGTTATTCCTGACCTGAACCAGCATGGGTTCGTCCCCTTCGAAAAAGTGCCGGCGACGGTCGTTGGCATAAATGGCCAGCACGCCCCCATCCAGATGGAACAGGTTTTGTTCGATGTGGCAGGTTGTCGCTTTGGTCTGGGCCACCTGCTGCAGGTAACCCGGATAGGGGGAACTGACAACCTCCAGGCACCAATGCTGGCTGCCGTCCATCCCGTACCGGTTGGTTTCCGGGGTCGGGGTGAAAAACGTATTGCTTTCGAACCACAGGGACGTATTGACGTTGTGCCAGTTGCTCAGGTCCCGGTAATAATTGTTGCGGAAGGTGTTGCCCTTGTTTTTCTCACCGAGGACCACCCTGCCTTCGTTGATCTCCTTGAACATGGCCCCGTACAACCAGAACCCTTCAAAGGTGCAGTTGGTGACGCAGATCTCCATTTTATGAAGGGGAACACCTTCCGGCATCGCAAGGCCCTCCGTATTTCCGAACTCCGCTTTCAGCCCGTGGTCGATGTTGTACCAATCCCCATAAAACCCGACCTTGTCGACCACCGCCCGGATCATCTCCTTTTCGGAGGTGTAATGGCGTGTGGCGGCGGACAAACCCAGCAGGCCATCGATCCAGTATTGGGTTCCCGTGCTTAGATCCCGGTACGGGGTGACGATGGACAGGTCGCTGATGCGGAGGTCTCCCCCGACAAACCGGATCAGCATCCTGTTGAGTCCCATGCCGATCAACAGGTCCACATCCAGGTCGGGCACCATGGTGATGATGGTTTTGCCCTTGCCCGCGCCTTTAAACTGACCGCAAAACTCACGGATCTCAATAAAGTTCAGGTAGTACTCCCCTTCCAGGAGTTGCACCACAGCGCCCTGTCCGAAGGCGATCGCCTCATCAAAGGCTGCCGCCAGGGCCCCGGTGTCATCCAGGCCGGAAGGCTCCACCAGGAAATAGCCCTGCATGGGCCCCATCGCATGGACCTGTCCGTTTCCCTGGATCCCTATCTGTCCCGCGATTCCGGGATCGAACGGATCTTCTTGCTTCGCGCAGGAACAGAACATGAATGCCCCTGCCAGCAAAGCCAATAAGATGTTTGTTGTTTTCATCGCTTTCTTTTTTTGGTTGGTTCAAAGAGTTTGTTTGCCTTGAAAGGTAAGCCTGAATGCATTGACAGGCCAATCACTCATGTTGTGAATTCGAGCATTTATTGTTCATTTGTTTAAATTATGTTGCACCGAGGGACTTTCCCTGTCTATAATTGGCTTATATTTGAATGTAAGGGGTGATCTTATGCACGGAGCATCATCCGATCAGGCATTTCTTCAGAAGCTCAGGGAGATTGTCCTGGCCAATATGGCGGACGAACTATTCGGGGTCGGGGAACTGGCACGTCAGGCAGGCATCAGCCGCTCGGTCCTGCACCGCAGGTTGCACACACTCCAGGACAAAAATATCAGCCAGTTCATCAGGGAGATCAGGCTGGAACGCGCCCAAAGGCTGCTGCAGGACCATTCCGGGAATGTGTCCGAGGTGGCCTATGCGGTCGGGTTCAGCAGCCCTGCCTATTTCAGCAAATGCTTTCATGAGCAGTTCGGCTATCCACCCGGGGACACATTCAGACAGCCTCTCCCGGCAGAGGAACCCGGGTCCCCGATGGCTGCCCCCCGCCCTTTTCGATTGCCCTTAAGACGCCGGTCGGTCAAGATCCTCGTCCCGGGAGTTCTTGTCCTGCTCGCAGCCACCGCCGTCTGGGTTTTTAAGGACTCCCCCTTATCCCCGGCTTTCCTGCGGGGAAGGCTGGCGTCGCACCAGCAAAACATCTCCCTCATGGTTTTGCCGTTTAAGAATCTCAGCGTGGATCCCGGCAACCAATATTTTGCCGATGGCATCGGTGAGGACATCCTGAACCATCTCTGCCAAATCACGGGATTAAAGGTGACCTCACGTACCTCGGCAGAGCAGTTTCGTGAAACCAGCCTGTCGGCCCCCGAAATTGCCCGCAAGATGCGTGTCCGTTATGTGCTGGAAGGGAGTGTCAGAAGACAGGATGAAAGGATCCGCGTCAGCGTGCAGCTTATTGATGCCCGGCAGGACCAACATCTTTGGTCGGAATATTACGACCGGCAGATGGAAGATGTGTTTGCCATACAGAGTGATATTGCCCTGAACGTCGCCAGGGAACTGCAATTCATTCTGACCAGTGCAGAAAGGAGAAAAATTGATAAGGTTCCGACGGTCAGTACGGAAGCATACAATTATTATCTATTGGGACGGTTCTATTGGAATAAAAGAACCGAAGAGGACCTGAAAAAGAGCGTGGAATATTTTGAAAAGTCCATTGCCCTGGATCCGGACTATGCGCAGGCATACGCCGGACTGGCGGACGCCTACTTCATCCAGACCTGGTGGATGTGGGACCAAAGGCCGGCCGGTTTTGAAAAGGCGAAACAAACCGTCATCAGGGCGCTGGAGCTGGATCATGACCTGGCAGAGGCCTATGCCACATTGGGAGGCATATTATGCAATCACGACTGGGACTGGGAAGAATCGCGAAAAATGTTCAGGAAGGCCATCCAGATCAACCCAAACTATGCAACCGCCCACCAGTATTATGCTGAATTGCTGTCGGTTTTGGGTGAAAGGGAGCTGTCGCGGACACACATTGACTGGGCCGTCGAACTTGACCCCCTGGTTTTTATGCACCAGGCGGTCCGGGCGGGAAGTTATTACCGGGCGGGCCATTACGAAGAAGCCCTGCAGGCCTTTTCTAAGCTCGAGGAACTAAACCCTGACCACCATACCACGAAACCTTATTGTTTTTTGATCCATTTCATCCAGGGCGATCACCTGAAAGCGATGGAAACCCTGGAGGAAATAATGGGCAGGGACACGACCACCCGGGAATATGTGGATTCTGTCAGGCAGGTATACAACAGCTCCGGCATGAAAGGGCTGTTGCACTTATTGATTGATCTGGAGCTGGGAAAAGTGTTTCCCAATGCCTATGATATCGCCAGGTGGTATGCCCATATGGAGGAAAAAGAAGAGGCGCTGACCTGGCTGGAAAAGGCTTTTGAGGAGCGCATACCCGCAGTTCCACGAATTGTCAATGATGCCAATTTCGAAATCCTTCG
Organism: uncultured Bacteroidales bacterium; assembly: GCA_964477035.1. Lineage (GTDB taxonomy): Bacteria > Bacteroidota > Bacteroidia > Bacteroidales > UBA7960 > SLSG01. The sequence continues at coordinate 160,249 of CAYZCW010000002.1, read as the reverse complement.
CGAGGAACCCCGCTTTCTGGCACTCACCGAAAAAATGGGCCTTACCCCCTACATGGCCTGGGGGGCTGAATGATTGGAAAGCGGTTAATGAATGGCATCCGGCTGAGCCCTTGCAAACAGGTGACAGCCCCTTTCCTGTACCTTTTTCAGGATGTCCCGGTAGGGGGTTTCCAGAAGATTGCCCATGCCGCCCCGGCAAAAGGGACAGGCATGCATGTCCCCGTTGGCATCGACGTACAGGTAGCGGTCCCCGGCCCCCATGCAACCAAGTGTCCGTTGGTGGTATCCGAAGAAGACCATGGCGGGAAAGTCCCTGAACCGGCCTCCGGAATTCATTTGCCGGACAAACCGGCTGACCCGTTCGACCTGGCCGGCATCCAAGAGAACCTCCATGCCCGAAAAGCGCCCCACCTCCCTGGGCTCCAGCATCCTCACAAAATGCACCCCCCGGTCCCTGGCAAGGGTGGCGTAGGCCATCAGGTTCTCCCAGCTGGCCATTTCCCGGGTGACACAAAGGGACAGGCTGACCAGCAGGCCTGCTTGCCGGCCATGGTCGATGGCCTGCATGGCCCACTGATGGCTTTGCCCGTTTTGCCTGAATGCGTTGTGCTTGTCTTGCTGCCAGTGGTCGAGGCTGATGTTGACCCCGAGCAGTCCGGCTTCCTTCAGGGCCAAGGCCCGCGAGGCCGAAAAGCCATAGGCTGAGGTCAGCAACCAGCACTCCATGGAGGGAGATGCCGCCTGCACAAGCTTCACCAGCTCATCAAAGCGGGCCATGGGTTCTCCCCCGCTCAGCTGCACATGCCGGATGCCTTGCTGCCTGAAGATGGCAAGAACCTCCATCAGCTGATCCAGGCCCAGCCTGTCCCTGTTGTCGATGTTGTCCCAGTCGTAGCAATGCGTGCACTGCAGGGGGCAGCGGTTGGTGATCCCCCAGAAAACGGTCTGTACCGGAATGTATTCCTGCCCGTGACCTTCAGTAAGTGCACCCCGGCGCCTGCATTCGTCCCTGAGGAACTCCCTGAACAACGGACCCGGGAAGCCCGGGGAGTCGCTTGCGAAATAGTATTTTCCGCCCGCTCCGACAAACTTTCTCATGATGCTGCGCTTGCCTTCGAACGACCGCCTGTAGGACTGAATGCGCAGCAGGGCTTTCACCCCCATGACAGGATGGCGGAAAGCCACCATGGCGGTTTTCACAAAGTACAGTTTTAAAAACAGGCGCAGCCAGAAGGCCCCGGTCCCGGCGATGAGCACAGGTGCAAGGCTTTTCCTGTTTTGCCTTAGAAATATCGGCCAACGGATCATTTCTTCCCTTGGGTCTTTCCAGGGCCATCGGCTACCGACAACATATAGTCGTTGACAAACCGGTTGAACCGTCCCGGCTCCCGGAATGTCCTCAGGGAGCTGAGCTGGGGTCTGCCGGCTGGTTCACGCAGAATGTGGTAGTGGCCCTTGCTGTGAAGGATCAAGCTTCTTTCCTCCCCTGCCAACGGAGGCAGCCGGAAGTTCACCACCGCTTCGTCCCCTACCAGGGGCTGAACGTAATACAAACCATCGTCTCCGGCAAGCAGCTGGCTGATGTCTTCTCCCGTGTGATCTATGGCGGATGACGCCGGGATGTAACGGGTCAGGGTTTGTGCATCCGGCAGGTAGTCGATCCCGGCAAAATCCACCTCCCAGAAAAACCTGCCAGACTCCAGTTTAACACGCAAGGGGCCCTCTCCTGCCTCATCCAGAGGGATGGACAGGACATCTTCCTTCAGGGCCATGGGGCCGGCCACGTGATAGTAGTCCACGTATTCCCACTGGCCGTCCTTTTCGACAAACACGGAAAGGGGGATATTCTGGTCCCTGATCCATTGCTGCAGCTCCCGGGCCGGTGTGGCCAGTTGTTTGTTATGCCACCTGGAGTAGGCCCTTCCGAACAGCTCATGAAACCTGCCCATGTGGAAGTCCAGCAAAATGGAGTTCTTTGCCCGGACCACCAGCCTGGCCTCCGTGGCAGTTCCCGGGTCGGGGAACTCCAGGATGAGCCCGTCGGTCAGTTCATCAAGCCCTCCCCGACCCATGCCGATATAAGACAGGTCATCCCTTTCGGCCACCATGGACAGCGCATCTTCCCCGGTAAAGCTCACGGCCCTTACCGGGGGCATGATCTGCTGAAGTGCATGCACCCTGCCGTATTTGTCCGCGTGGATCTCCACACCCAGGGGATGGTCACTCACCAGCAGCTCCAGCTGGTTGGTGTGCTGGATTTCCCTCACCTCGTTGGCAATGATCATCCTGAATTCATCCCGCTCCCTGTCGGGCATGGCCAACTTCAGGTAATCATGCCTTTCCAGCTGGGGCAATGTGGAGCCGCTGAAAATTTCCCCACCAAAGGCATACCCCTCCCCGTCGAACGTGTAAATGAACGGGCAGGAGCCCTTTACTGCCACTGCGACAGCTGTCATGATGACGGCAGTCAGCCCGACCAACACCGCGGTGCCCAGCAGCCATGAAGCCATGGTGGCTCCGGTGGCCTCGTCATAGAGCTCGATCTTTTCAATGGTTTCGAACGGGATCTCCACCATGCCATCGGGGTTTGGCTCATAATCCGGGACGTACAGGAGCACATGCTTGAGGAGCCGTGCCTCTTTTCCGTCTGTCCGCTGAATATAGCGATTGGCCCCCCGGGGATTGGTGGTGAGATGGTACTTATAGTCAGGCTGCGGCTCGACAAAACCCGTGATGACGTCCTCCTTTGTCAGTAAACCTTTCAGCCGGAAAGCCTCCTCTCCTGAAATGAGGTAGAAGATCTTGCCCCTTTCCGAATAGGCCTCCAGGGTGGATGGGTTGGAATATTTTGGCTGGCTGACCTTGTAGTAATTGCATCCCGGGGAGAACATCAGCAGGGCACAGATCAGGAAGCCACCCAGAAACGGGTGGAGGAAGGATTCACGAAATCCGGTGAGGCGATTGCGCACTGGCATGCGGTTCCGGAGGAAGAAATAAACGGGCGGTTTCATGGCGTTGGTTTTGAGGTTTAGGGGAATGTAAGTGCCTGACTTCCTATCGGAAATTTACGCAATTATTCGATTTAAACAACTGTTTGCTTCAGGTATTCAGGAAACAGGAAAGCCGGGTGCAAATTTTTAATAAACAAAAAGAGCCGCCCCCACCGTGAAACCGGCTGAAGTGCCAAATAGCAGGCACAGATCGCCCCGCGATATTTGTTCGGATTTGACCGACTCATAAAGCAGCAGCGGAATGGACGCGGCTATGCAGTTCCCCCTGATTGACAGGTTTTGCCTGAGTTGCCTGTCCTTCAGGGAAAATATATCCCGAAACAGGGAGATGCCTGCCTTGGAGGCCTGGTGCGGGATCACCACATCCACATCCGACAATGCATAGGGAATGTCTTTAAAAAACCAGTCCATGAATTCCGGCAGGCGACGCACTGCCAGCCGCAGGAGTTTTCGGCCATTCATGGTGAAAGAGTGGACATGGGGATCGTAAGGGCAATCCTTGTAGGGGTACCTGCTGCCCCCTCCCTTGAAAATGGTCTCGTGGACTCCTTCCGAGAATGTTTGATGCCCGGCCCTGATCATGGCGGAAGCCCCACCCGGGTTGAACTCCAGGATCACAGCGGCGGCCCCGTCCCCGAACAGGGTGGCGGTTTCCGGATCCAAAGGGTTCAGCCCACAGGAAGAGATCTCCGAACTCACGATGCCGATCCTGCAGTACGTCCTGCCGTCAAGCAAGGCGGCGGCGATTTCAAAAGCCGAGAGGAAACTGAGGCAGGTGGTGTCGATGTCTATGGCGGGAATATGGCATGCCAGCCCGTCCCTCAGCTCGTTTTTGATGATGCTGGCCCGGTTGGGTATGGGATAGTCATACGTGGCCGCTGCGGATATGATCATGTCCAGCCCGGCAAGAGGAATGCCGGCATCATCCAGTGCCTGCTCCAGGGCCCGGGCTCCCATGTAGCCATTGGATTCAAAGGTGGCCCGGTGCCTCGTTTCCACCCCGGAATGCCTGACAGACCAGCCTGCGGGCAGTCCCAGGCTGGCCTCGAGTTTCGCAGAAGGCAGCTGCCCCGGCAGGTAGCTACCCAGTCCGGTGATCTTTACGGGTCTGGTCATTTCGGATCCTCCTGAGTTTGGTCCCTGGCAAAAAATTCCTCTCATATACCTGTGTGATGCGGATTCCCTGAATGCCGTAAGAAGCCAGTAACTGCCTCAGGGATCTGGCGGCCTGTTCAAACGTCCCGGACGTGCCGGGATTGACAAACAGTTCCAGATCTGTGAGGGTCTTTTGGGAAAGAACATAGTCGGACAGGGAGGGGCCGGAGGTGACGATCGCCTTCCTGAAGAAATCCGGGAATATTCTGATTTCTTTCCCCTCCGCGCTTCTGAATGTCAGGATGTCGTCCGCCCGCCCCTCAATGAATTCGATGCCCGTCATCCTGCTTCCGCAGGGGCAGTCCTTCTTTTCCACGATGATGTCGTCCAGTTCATAACGTATCACGGGCTGAGCCGTGCGGAGCAGGTCCGTGATCACCGGATGAAAACGATGGCTGCCGGCCTCGATGCGTTTTTTCTCCACCCGTATGAAGTCCTCATTGAAATGCAGGGTGGCAAACCGGCAGGTATGTGCCAGGAAGCCCTCGGTGCACTGGTAGACCTGGTGAATGGGCTGTTTGAATACCCCGGCCAGGAAGCGGCTGTCTTCCGGGCTCAGCACCTCGGCCACGGATATGACCTTGTCCGGGGCCAGGGCGATCTTCCCTGCTTCCATGTATCTGGCAATCTCCACCAGCATGCTGGGCTGCGCCACCAGCAGTGCAGGCTGCAACAGATGCAGATCCCTGATGTTTTCCTCGAGGGGGGCCATCAGGTCAAAAAAATGAAAGGACAAAAGCCGGGACTGGACCGAGGCATAGAGCCTGCTGTTTGCCCGCAGGAAGAAGGCCACTTTCCGTTTCCGGAGCGAGAGGCCGGTCACGCGGTCCAGGATGGCTGCCACCCAGCGCGCCCTGTCCTCCCCGCTGGCAAGGAACACGGCCCGGCTGCCGCTGGTCCCCGTGGAAAGTCCCACGGTCAATCCCCTTAGCGTGGGAGAAAAGTCCCTCGACTCCTCGGCTTTCATGGCTGTCTCTAGGGCTTCGTCCAAACGGACACCCCGGGTATTGATCCGGTCGAACTGCTCCATAAAGATCTTTTTGTTGATGACCGGAAAATCGTTGATCCTGCTGCCGGGCCTGAGAAAGGGCTTATAAAACGGAGAGCGGTCAAGGTGGGGCCGCAGCCGTTGAAACCGGCGCTCCTGCAGGCGCTCAGGGTTTTTGTGAAATAGCACCCTGCCAAGCCTGAGACGTAAAAACCAGAAGATTATTTTAAGCCTGAAAACCATATTTCCAAGGGTTTATCCTGATCAGCCTGCGGGTTGTTTCCGGACAATGGGAAGGGACCATCGTGACGTCCGGATGTGCCATCATGAATGCCTGCAGTTTCATGAGGGTGGCCCGGTATTCCCTCCATGAACGGGTAATGATCCGGGCTGCCCTGCCGGGCATGATCGCCGACCGGACCGATTGGACAGAATAGCAGGCATCCGCCACCAGGAAGTAGGCCCCCTGACCTGTTTGAACCCGCAGGCCGACCTGTCCTGCAGCATGCCCGGGAAGGGGTACGACAATAAGGGATCCATCCCGGAACAGGTCGTAGGTTGTGCCGAAGAACCCGTCTGCCATGGGGCTTGCCTCCTCTTCCACGAAACGGGCCCTATGCTCCAGATCATGGGGGATCAGTGATTTAAGGATGCCCCTGGTGATCCCCCCAAGCCTGTTTGAACTGAGTGCCTGGTGAAAGGCCTCCCTGCTGCAATGAATGACCGCCCGGTCAAAATCCTTCAGGCCCCCGATGTGGTCGGCATGAAAATGCGAGACAATGATGTGGGCGATGCCGGAAGGACCCGTCCCAAACCGTCCCAGCCGGTTTTTTACTTCGTCCGTGTCTTTGACATACACCTGGGTTGCCAGCCTGTAAAGCCTTTCCGGCAGATGCCTTGTGGCATGATAGAAGCGCCTGGCATATCCCGTATCGAACAAGATCCAGCCCCGGCCGGGATGCCTTATCAGGGCGTACAAGGCGTAAAACCGGGTTGGCTTGTTCTTCCCCCCCCTGATCGAATGGTTCTCCCTGGCCAGGCAGTAGCCGGCCACATCCAGGTACAGTTCTACTGTTTCCATGGGTGCTCCCTGTACCAATCAACAAATTCAGCCATGGCCTCTGCCGTGCTGACCCGCGGCTCATAGGCCAGGTTTTCCCTGGCCCTGGAAATATCCATGGTAAAGGACCTGGCAAGCGTCACCACGCTGTAGACTGTCAGGGGAGGCTCCGCTCCCCCTCTTACCACCGATTTGAGTTCCAGTATCCGGGCCAGGGCACTGGCCACCCAAAAGGGCACCCGTTTCCCGGTATCAAAATCATGGCCAAGCAGTTTCAGGATCTGTCCAATGGCCTCCCAGAGAAACACGGGGCTTCCGTTGGAGATGTTATAGATTTGGTTCAGTGCCCGGGAACCCGCAAACAGGGACGCTTCCACGGCAGATACCATGTTCTCCACCGGGGTCAGGTCCACCAGGTTATCCCCCTTCCCGATCCTTCGCAGCTTCCCCTTCCCGAAGGCGTGGATCAGCCGGGGCATGATGACCGTATCCCCCCGGCCGATCAGGCCACGTGGCCTCAGGATGATGTAAGGCAGGCCAGAGCGGATCACTTCAAGCTCCGCCTCCCGCTTGGTGGCGGCATAAGAGTTGATAAACCGTGTTGGCAGGGGATCCGATTCCTTGATATTGAAACGGTCCCTTTTATCGACATACACACTGGAGCTGGAGACGAACACAAAACGGCCTGTTCCCTGCCTGGCCGCGGCCTGAACCAGGTAACGGGTGGCCAGGATGTTGGCCAAAAAAAAGTCCTGATGTTTTCCCCAGGGGGATGAAAGGGCTGCCGCATGAATGATGCAATCTGCCTGCATGGCCAGGCCTTCGGCCACGCCCGGGTCTGTCAGGTCGCCCAGCTGATAGGATACTGTCGGATGGTTCACATGGTGTGTGGGACGGATGGTTCTTCCGCTGGCAATCAGCTTGCAGATTCCGGGGTGCCGGCTGAGGGTCTCAAGCAGCCTGGATCCCAGAAAGCCCGTGGCACCGGTGAGCAGGACCTTCATCTTTGCTGGTTATTGCACACAGAAAATGGCCGCTCCGGGCGATTTGCCGCCCTGCCGGCCTTTTCTGCTTATTAAATGTAGTGATTAATTATATCCGGTAATCGAAAACCCCGCCTTGAACCACAATTTTTCCATACATTTAAATGCCGGAAGGCAAAGGCCCTATATAAACCATCCATGAAGAAAGCCCTGGCGCTGGTCCTTCTGTGTCCGTTTGCATTGGCCCTGGCCATCATCAACCGGACCTGCCTCCTGCTGGATGAGGTCTTCTATCCGTCATACAGGCATCATGGAGTTGGCAGGCCGGTCTTCATCGTCGGGATGACGCGAACAGCTTCCTCCTGGCTGCATAAGACCCTTTACGCAGACCGTGAGCGCTTTACCTCCATGAAACTTTGGGAGATGCTGTTTGCCCCGTCGGTCATCCAGAAAAAAGGAGCCGTCCTGCTTCGCAGGCTCGACAAGCGCACCGGAGGCTTGCTCACCGGCATGCTGATGCCGGTCGACCGCTTTCTTTTCAAGGGGTTTGATGTTGTCCATCCGACCTCCCTGTTCGAGGTGGAGGAGGATGACCTGGTACTGATCCACCGCTTGTCAAATACCTTTCTGGCGTTCATTTTTCCCCGGTTGCGGTGGTTCAGGGCCCTGCCCTGGTTCGACGACAGGCTGGATGACCGTCAAAAGAGGCGGATCATGCACTTTTTCCACGGCTGCATACAGAGGCACCTCTTTGTGTTCGGTGCAGGCAGGACGTACCTGTCAAAAAGCCCCTGCCATACCCCGAAAATAAGCTCCCTCAGACAAGAGTTCCCGGGAAGCCGCTTCATCTGCACCTACCGAGAGCCAGCCCAGGCAATTCCTTCTTCACTCAGCCTGTTCGCCCGGCTTTTTGAACTGTTTAAGACCAAATACAGCCAGGCCGAGCTGGTGGATTACACCCTGAGGCTGGCAGACTTCTGGTATGCCTACCCGCTGAAGGTCTTTGCCCATTGCCCGCCGGCTGATGTTATCATCCTGGATTTCGGTCAGTTGACGGCCCGGCCTGAACAGACCATCCGCGCGATGTACAAACATTTCGGATGGTCATTGTCGGATGCTTATGGCCTGAAGCTGGCCTTGACTGACAGGGAAAGCAGGGCCTTTAAAAGCAGTCACCGGTATTCAGCCTCCGATTTCATGCTGCGCGCAGAAGACCTCGCCGCCAGATTCAAAATGCCCGGCCCGCAGGAAATAAAAAAAGGCCGGACAAAGTCCGGCCTGACACTGCCTGAATCTTTGTCCTGCCCCTAGGGGATAATGGCAGATATCATGGCTTCGCTCTCGCGGGAGGCTTCTCCCATGACCTCGGCCACGATGCCCCCCATCATATTGCCCATCATGGCGGTGTTCATCCAGGACACATAGGTTTTCCCGTCAGACTTCTCATAAATCGACACCCGGCAGGGCATCATGGAGGAGACCACACGCTCCTCATCCTGCTCCAGTATCTTGATGGCATGCTCCGGATGGCACAATTCAAACACCTTCACCTGTCGCACATCATAACCGAAGCGCTCCATGGTGGCCTGCAGGTCATGGACGGCGGGAATGGACCAGCCCATGTCCAGGGCGGTTTGCCGGAACACCTCCACGCTTTGGTCAAATTCGTAACGGCTCTCCGCCTCCTTGATCATCATTCCGGGAGCTGCTTTGTAGGTAAAGAACAAGGCGAGGACGATCCCGGCAAGCAGCCCGGCCAGTCCGTAAACAATCTCTTTTTTCATCGTTTTTTGAATTTGAAAGTTCGCGGTATGATTTGGTTATTTACCCTGATTAACAAGTTGCGGGAAGAAATGTTTGACCAGGATGGAACAGGCAGGCCGTGCATCAAGGGATCAACATCGTATCAACATCGTATCAACCGCAGCGTAAGCTTTCTGTTAACGAAGGAGCAGGACCGCTCCCCGGAGGACATGCTCCCTGTCGGCGGCATCCCGGTAGCTGATGCGGTAGGTGTAGGTTCCCTGGGGTGCGGGACGGCCGTCCACCTGCCCGTCCCAGCCGGCCTGGGGATCCTTGGAATGAAAGATCCTCGCCCCCGTCCTGCCGAACACCTCCAGCTCGTATGCCTGGGGGGGTTCCTGGAATTCGGGCAGAAATACCCTGTTGCGGGGCCGTGAACTGCCCGGGGCAAAGGCATTTGGCAGGAAGACTTCCGGCTCCCGCGTAATGAATGTCAGCACCTCCCCCAGCCCCATGCCCGCCTCGTTCACGGCATAGGCCTGCACGGAATAGGACGTGGAAGGCTGCAAGTCCTCCAGCACGCCGGTGAAGACCTCCTCCGTTCCTCCCAGAGGCTGGGTGAACGCGGGGGGATCCGGGGCGGGCCCCCAGAACACCCCCCAGTCCGTGATTTCTGAATTTCCGTCATACAAGACCTCGCCTCCGATGCGGGCAGAGACCGCCGTGATTTCCGATGGGTCGGAGGTGATCACCTGTGGCGGGGCAGGCGGTGTCCGGAAGGCTTCCTCCTGCCCAAGGGCCAGGCCCGTGGGGTGGACCGCGTAAGCCACCACATGATAATCCGTGTTTGGTTGCAGAACCTCGACCAGGCCGGAAAATCTCCCCGTCCCCTCTCCCATGGGCCAGCGACTGCCACTGGCGGCAGGGTCTGGTGCGGTATGCAGGTAAATGCCCCTGTCCGGCACCACCAATCCTTGCCCGGCGGCCACCGCACCGCCCAGCCGGGCACTGAAGGGGGCCACCGCTTCCGGCAGGGAGGTCACTACTTCCGGCAGGAGAGGCTCCTTAAGCGAATGAGAGCCCATGGCCGGGACGAAACCGTATGACTCGGAATCCCCCCAGCCGTAGGCCATGGCCATGAATAAACTGGATGAAAGACCCAGCAATTCATAAACTGCCCCTGCCTGCAGCGGCACGGTGCCTGTCGCCCAGGCGCTTCCCGCCACCGGCTGGAAGGTTCCTGGCGGCAAAGGGACCCCATCCAGAAAGAGTCCGTCAAGGCCCTCTTCCCGGACGATCAGGTTCAGGTAATTGGATGAAAAACCTTCGGCCGGGACGGCGAAGGTGCAGGCTTCTGCAAATTGCTGCACCGGCGGCACAACCACCATGAATGGATCCCCGCTGCGGTCGTCCCATTCCCCGCCATGGGCATACTGCACGGCCAGGACCGGCCGGCTGGCTTCGATGAGGGAGGGCAGCAGCAGGATCGTTTCAAAAAACTGCCCGGAATCCAGGGCCGCCAGGGAATCCCCGTTAACCTGCAACAAGGTGGCATCCATGGAGGCGATAAACCGCCAGGTATCCCCGTTCAGCCGGCCCTGCAGGGGGCGCGTCACGAAGGTGGTGCCCCAGCCCGATACCGGGGGAAGCTGCGCGACCAGGTGGTCGCCCGCCTGCACATCAAACGGAACATAGGCCGATGTCGCTCCGCTGAACACAGCCACCGGAGAAGAAGCCGCCACCAGGGAACCCGTGAGGTCGTTTCCGTCCGCTTCGGCACCGCTCAGCAGGAAGGCCTCTCCCCTGTTCAGAACCAGCTCGAAGGGCAGCCAGGCAGTGCGCCCGTCTTCCGTATCCGCGGAGGGGATGATGGTGACCCGGTTGCCGTCAGCCGGACTCAGCACGGCCAGTTGGGAGCGAAATCCCGGATTCCTCGTGCCGGGGTAGCTGGCGGCCAAATACCCGGTTCCCAGCGCCTGCACCGGAATCCCCGCATGGGTTCCCGCAGAGCCTGCCCTGCGGTTCACCGCCACGACCGATACCTCCCTGTCCGACTCTATGTGCACACCCAGCGGCAGCACCTCTCCCGGCCGGTCATGCACCGCCCCGGCAGGTACGGGGACGCGCGCCACCCTTCCGGGCCCTGCCTGGAATTCCCTGGAGTACCCCATGCCCGGTACGGATACGCTGCCACTGGCTTCCTGACCGGCCGTGATGTCCAGCCAGAGCTGCCCCCCTTCCCCATCGAAATTCTTCATGAACAGGAGCCAGAAGTCCCTTCCGGGCGAGCCCTGAACGGACAGGGCTGTCGCCATTAACAACAGCAGGATACGTTTCGCGCGACGAACCATGTGACAAGGCGTATGGACAAACCATCCATCCGGACTTACCGAAAGATAGGCATTTTTCAGAATCGTTCCGCAGGGACCTGCCTGGCGGCCGCATCCGTCCGGCTATTGCCTCAGCACCGCCTTGGTGAAGATATGTTCCGGGATGTCCACATCGAAACGGATGCTTGTGATGCGGAACTCCGTGCCATCGCCCTGCTTCAGGGCGTCTTTATACCATACGGTGGTCGGGAACCATCTTCCCTGAACCTGCCCGACATCCTTCAACTCCATGTATTTGAGCAATTGACCGCCTTTTGCATACAACTCCTGCCTAAGGGGCACGTAACGTTCCCTGTCGACCCAGATGCGCTGTGAGTGGTAGGCCACGTCCTCCACCCGGGCGGTGAGTGAAAGGATCCAGACCGGCCGGCCCTCATGGGTGTCCTCTCCGGCCACCTCCGCATGATACATGTCGGCAAGCCGTCGCTCCTCCATCATGTCCTCGTAAGACAGGTCGGAGCCCATGACAGACTGCCGGAGCATATGACCTGATATCTGGATGATGCGATCGGTGGAGGGGGCGTAGATCCAGAGCTGGTCCTCCAGCTTGAGCATCTTGGTACCTGCTTCCCGTGGCGGGGAAAGGTATTCGGTGTAGGACTTCCGGTCCCCCTCGGCATACGTCCGGGAATGGATGGTCCGGCTGGACCGCCTGCCGTGGATGGTCATGCTGGACTCCATGACACGGTTGTCGCTGAACATGTTCCGGTCGACCCGTTCCAGGATCTGCCTGGCGGTCTGTGCCCCGGCTGAAAGGCTAAGAAGGCCTGAGGCAAGGAGGCACAAGAGCATTCCAATGGTTTTAATCATCGCTTTAAATGGATTCATGTAAGGTTTTCAATTGTCCTTTGATCAGGCATTCGGATATCAGGCCTCCAGTTCCTTGAACAACCTGGCCGTCTGCCGTTTGTAGATGCCGATGCCCGAGAGCATCGTCCCCGCAACGGTCGACAGCAAACCGGGGATAAAACCTATATAAAAATCGGGTGGGGTGATGCGGGTCCTGATGACAGAAGGCATCATCAGGGCCGCTCCCTCCATCATGCCTTCGATGTTGATGCCATAAACCTGCACCAACCAGGCAAAGAAGACCCCAAGCGCCGTGCCCAGCAGGGAGCCGGTCAGGCCGATGGCTGCGGATTCGTAAATCATGGTTCTGTAGATATGCCCCTTTTCTTCTCCCATGGCCAGGCGAACCCCTACTTCCCCGTACCGGCGCAATCCCCCGAGCAGCCCTGCATTCCACAACACAAGGGCCATGGCCAGCACGAATACCATCGAAATATACACCGCCCATGTTTCGGACAACTCCACGTAAGTCCCCATGGTTCCCTGCTGGCTGAGGCTTTTCATCATGGGGGCAAAACCATCCCCATCGTTTTCAAACAGGACATTAAATTCTTCTGACATCCTGATGGCCCTGGCATGATTGTAAAACCCGTCCGGAAAGAATCCCAGGATCTCGCTGGCGGCGTCCTCCATGTCCAAAGCCAGCCGGACATCTTCCAGGTCCGCCACCAGGGTTCCCCTGTCCATGGCCTCCACCCCGAACTCCAGGGTGCCTGCCAGGATGAAATTATGCATCACCATGCTGTGATTCATGGAAGACCCGATCAGGGTGAAGGATTCCCCTGGATGTATGCCCAGGCGACAGGCAAACTGTTCGCTGAGAAGAACCTCTCCGGCAGCTTCAGGCATCCTTCCCCGGACCAGGGCCTGTGCCATATTCAGCCTGCCGGCTTCAGGGGATCCGGGCGTCATCAGGTCCAGCCCCAGCCCCATGACCGGGCCCTGGGCGCGGGTTTCTCCCTCCCGGTCCGGCACATCCGCCAGCCCGCCAAAAGGAATGCGCGCAGACCAGGTCATTTCCGGAAACCGATCACCCAGAATCTGCAGCAGCCCGGGTACGTCCAGCAGGGCCAGGTCCAGGGGCATCAGGTCCATATCTTCCGCATAGGCGCGGGTCATCACTTTGACATGACCGTTCGAAAAGCGGGCATTCATCTCGATGGTTTCTCCCATGAAACCGTTGATGTATGCATGCAGCCATACGGTCAGCATCACCCCCAAGGTGACCACGATCACCGGCAGGCGGCTGCGGCTCTTGTCGCGCAGCAAACCCTTGATCAGAAATACCATCATTGCAGTTTTCCCCTTAAAGCTTCCGTTGGATTCATTTTGGCAATGCGGCGGGAAGGCAGGTAGCTGACCAATGCCGTGGTCAGGGTCACTATCAGCACGGTGGTGACCACCAGGCCGGCGCTGTAAACCGGGTAAAGGGTCTGGGCAATGGCCATGCCAAACTGGCTCGCATCGATCGGCATGGTCCATCCGACTCTTGCCTGCCAGGCCAGGAAAGGCAAGCCATAGGCTGCCCCGACAAGGGCCGCCAGCACGGCATGCATGCTTCCCTCCACCGTGAACAATCCGACCACCTCCTTGCGTGTATAGCCGAGTGCAATGTAGGTGCCAATTTCCTTTTGCCGCCTGAAAATGGAAAGCACCTGGGTGTCGAAGATGGCCAGCATGGCCAGGAGCAGCAGGACGGCATAGAGCACTGTCTGCCCAACCGATTTGGTCTTAATCAGCTCATCCACCTGCTGGGTCAGCTCGCCTTTTGGCTTCAGGATCCATCCCGGGATTTCCGGACGATCCGCCTGGCTGTCACGGAAAGTCAAAAGGGTTGCCTGTCCATGCAACTGGCTCATATCCCACAGCCTGTCCAGGGGCAGGTAGACCTTGGAAGCCTCGGCCGTGGGCACATTGGAGTGGAATATGGCTGCAATTAAAATTTCTGCCGCATCGAAAGTGCCATGGGCATCCCGCCACCGGATCGTGACCCGGTCCCCCACCTTCAGCCTGCTGCTGCCTGCCATCATCGCCCCGATAAATGCCGGGATGGCATCGGTGAGGGTATCCAGGGACTGGGACGGCAGCCGGAACAGGGTCTGGTCCGGACGGATGCCCTGGAGGAGCGCGGGCATCATACGGCCCTGGGGAAAAATGTTGCCCTGGATGATGAGGGCAGGCTCCAGGTCCCCCCTCTCCATGTCATCCTTTACTTCAGGAGGAATTGGTTTATGGCTGTCGTACAGGGACATGGGATCATAGGGATCGTATGCCTCATGCCAGTATTGCCCTCCGCCGATCTCGTAATGGGTCATGTCGGTCTTGGCCTGGTGGTCCCATCCCACCATCACCCCCTTCATCCAGATGATGACCACAAAAGAGAAGGACAGCACCAGCACGGTAAGCCAGGTCCGGAGCCCTGCCCCGACCAGGTTGCGGTAAGCCAGTTTGATTGCGATCCACATGCTTGACAATGATTTAGTTGGACTGGGTTGTTTCTTCCTTGTCGACCCTGCCATCCAACAAGAAAACCTTGCGGTGCAGGTAGTTGATCACCTTGTCGTCGTGCGTGGCGAAAAGGAAAGTGGTCTGCAACTCCCGGTTGAGGGTCTCCATGGTTCTCAGGATGTTGTGGGAATTGGCGGCATCCAGGTTGGCGGTTGGTTCATCGGCCAGTACCAGGGAGGGCCTTTTCACCATGGCCCGGGCAATGGCCACCCGCTGGCACTCGCCTCCGGACAGCTGGGGGGGTTTGGAATGCTCCCTGCCGGTCAGCCCGACCCAATCCAGGGCATCCAGGACCATCCGGCGCCTGGTCGCAGGCGTGGTTCTCAGAAGCAACAGGGGAAATTCCACGTTTTCATACACGGTATGCACCTGCAGCAAGTTGTAGCTCTGGAATATGAAACCCAGGTGTTCCCTTCGAAGGCGGGCGGCTTCCTTTTGGCTCAGGGAGCCGACGGAATGGCCCAGGACACGGACCTCTCCATCCGACGGAATGTCCAGGGAACCAATGATGTTCAGCAGGGTGGTTTTCCCCGAGCCGCTCGGACCGATCAGCCCGGCGAATTCTCCCCTGCCGAATTGCAGATTTACCCGGTTCAGTGCCGTGAACGCCCCCTTTCCCATTGGGAAGCGCTTGTTAAGATCCTTGATCTGGATGATGTCCATGGGGTGATTTTTTTTAACTAGTGATGGTATACAAGCATCAGCTGCAGGCCTTTCCCGGCAAACAATTGTCCGCCGCCTCCCTGTTGCGGCAGGTGGATGCTTTCGGGATTCCAAAATGCCATCAGGTGCAGGCCCAGCCGGTCGCGCTGGTGTTGCCAGCGCACAAACGGGTAGAGGCTTTCCCGGGTCCAGTCCCCGTACAAAATGGCGCTGAACGTGTCAAAGAGGCCAAGGGGGTAAGACAGGGACACGGCAGAAAAATGAGCGGCATCATCCGGGCGGAAGGCATCCCTGCCCGTGCCAAGGGCCATATATTCACAGCTCAGGTACAGGCCATTACCCAGGCCAAAGGTATAGTCTGCCCCCAGGGTGAACAGCTGCTGGTTTGAAAACAGTCCCGCATCCTGTTCCTTACGGATCCAGGCTGCTTCCATCCACAGACCGATCAACACATCCAGTCGCACATCCAGCCCGTAGCGGGTTTCCGGAATCCTTTCCCGGATTCCCTCCTGTACTCCGGGAAAACCGGTGGAACTGCCGGGCAGTGCAAGCATGGGCTGGTCCATTCGGCGGTGGTGTATGGCGGCACCCACTTCTCCCCGTCTGAAGGGGAGCTGGACGCGGCCCCCGAATTCGGGGGTCCGGCTGGTGGTCGGCCCCGTTTCCCAGGTTCTGGGCCCCTCGTTTCCGTATAGAACCCATAACCACATATTGGCATTGTTCAAAAAGAAATAGCGGCCCAGCAGGGCCCAAACCCCATCGGTGAGCTGCAGGGGATCCCGGGGATCCAGCTGGTCGAACCACATCAGGGGGCGCAGCATGCCCGCCGATCCGAAATTGATCTTTTGCAGGCCAATTCTCGCTTCCAGGCGGTTGGAAGCGTAGCGGCCCCACAGCCGGTAGGCTTTGATGTGCCCGTCCCAGCGGAGACTGTCCGGGTTTTTCCAGCCGGTGCTTCCGCCGGCATTGACCGATGCCTCAATGCCCAGGGAACGTCCATTTCCCAGGGTCATTTCCCAGTTGCCCCGGGGAAGGTACCTTCCGCCCAGCCAGGCATCGGCCTGGCCTGTGTGGCTGACATTGAACCAGGCGGCCGCCTGCCCCGCAATCGACCAGGTGTGCGGGCTGCCTGCAAGAGACCAGCCAACCGGAAGGATTAGCAGGGTAAGGGCCAGCAGGTTGAGCCTCATTTTTTTCACGTGGCGCTTATTTGGAATAAGGCATGATGCCGTAGGTAAACAGCCTGGCAAGGTCCATGACGGCATCCTGGGGGGTGTCGTAGAACCTGAGCAATTGATCGTCCGACACCATTTTGGAGATCATGGATGTGATCAGCAGGAAGGCCTCCGGCTTGAAATCCTGCCGCATCCATCCCTTTTCCTGGGCCATCCTGAAATCCAGGATGATCTCCGCCCACACCCTCTGGGAGACTTCGGCCACAAAGCGTGGCAGATCCGACTCCGGGGCGCTGTAGAAATCATTCAAAAATTCAGGGCTGATGTCATGGGTCCCCTCCGCCTTCATCTGCAGCATGGCTTCCATCTTTTCCCTGACTGTGGCCGTCCCGTCAGACAGGATCTCTTTGAAACGGGCCAGTCCCTCGGTGGCCACCCTCTCATAAACCGCCCTGGCCAGTTCTATCTTGTTCCCGAAGTGCCGGTAGAACGTCATCTTGCTCACCCCGGCCTTTTTGCAGACCTCCTCCACAGTCACCCGCCTGAAACCATGCTTCCAGAAAAGCTGCCGGCCCGCATCGAGGAGCAGCTGGTGTTTCTGCCGGGAAATTCTGGTGTCCACCTTCATGACAATTTTTTAATAAATATACGATATTTGTTATTAATGATACAAATAGTAACATTTTATTTTTTTATCCTCCGGGGAAACGGCATCCGGCCGCTTTCGCAAGTCATTAATAATATTTTCATCCTGTTCCCTTAAAAGGAACAGACAGATTTCGTAGGTTTGCCGTATTAAAAGACCGGACCCATGAAAAGAGCCATTTTCCCTTTCCTTCTGTTTCTGGCCCTTGCCGGGAACTTACTACCACTCAATGCACAACAGCGCCACGAATTCCGTGTCCCGGACCTCCCCGGTTTCCACACCCTGAAATTCGACCCCCACCTGCATACGGTTTTCTCCGACGGCATGGTGTGGCCGACCCTGAGGGTCCACGAGGCCTGGCGGGAGGACCTGGATGCCATATCCCTTACGGAGCATATAGAGTACCGCCCGTTCAGACAGGATGTGTTGGCCGACCACAACCGGGCCTATGACATTGCCCGGCCGGTAGCGGACCAGCTGGGCATCCTCCTCATCCACGGCAGCGAAATCACGCGTGCCATGCCGCCCGGGCACCTCAACGCCATTTTTTTGTCGGATGCCAATGCCCTGGATACGGAGGACTGGCGTGATGCGCTCCGGCAGGCCGCTTCCCAGGGAGCTTTTATTTTCTGGAACCATCCCGGCTGGGACCGCCAGCAGCCGGACACCACTTTGTGGTGGGACGAACACGGGTGGCTGCTTAAAGAAGGCCTGCTACACGGGATTGAGGTGGCCAACGGCTGGCTTTACTCCCCTGAAGCCCTTCAGTGGTGCCTGGACCACAATCTCACCATGATCGGATCGTCGGACCTGCACAACCCGTCCTCCATGGACTATGACCTGAGCGGCGGACAGCGCAGGTCCATGACCCTGGTCTTTGCCCGTGAGCGCACCGCCAGCGGCCTGCAGGAAGCCCTGCGCAGCGGCAGGACCGCTGTCTACTTCAAGGACCAGCTTGTGGGTCGCCAGGAACACCTGGAGCCTTTGTTCAGGACCACGCTGGAGGTGGAAAGGATGGTCCGCCATCCCAACCGTTTTACCTTTACCCTGTACAACCCCTCGGACATCCCGATGGAACTGTCCAAAGACCGGGGAAACGATCCGAAGCTCGAATTCTTCAGGCAGGCGAGCGTGCCTGCCCGGGGTTATCGCAACCTGACTGTTTATACCGGGGATGCGGAGGGAATGGACTTCCTTGAATTGAAACTGAAGGTGGACAACTGGCTGGTGGCCCCGGGAGAGGGGCTGCCCGTCACCCTGAGGATTTCCCCTGACGGGAGGGTCAGGCCCTCAAGGAGCGGAAGGTAGGCCTCATTCCCCGGTCCGCTGAATGATCTCCGCCGTGCGGTTCCCGTAAGGCAGGGCGGGTTCCTCCTCCCGCAGTTGCTTCCAGGCGCGGGCAATGATGACCTCGTCCACGTCGCCGGGGCCGCAGGACACCTCCACCACATACTGGTCCCTCGCATACGTTTCGATGGTGCATTTTACGATGGCTGTTCCCATGGCTAAGGGTTTGGAGGTAGGGCGCGGCAATCCGCTGGCCGGCTTCCCGGCATGAACAAGTATACAAAAATTTTCCCTTCGACGGGCGTTTCGTGAAAAAATATGATCCGGGGCCTCCGGATTTGCTTTCCAGCTTCCAATCGCTTATTTTTGAAAAAGCCGGAGACCGGTCCCTGGTCCGTCCGTCCGGCCGATTCCAACCAAAAGCCTCCCGCAGATGAAAAAAGCAGTCCGTCTTCTATCCCTTCCCATCCTGGCAGCCTTGCTGCTGATGCCCTCCTGTGCTGTGAATCCGGTCACGGGCAAACGGCAGTTCATGCTGATGTCCGAAGCCCAGGAGATCCAGATGGGCCGTGACTACGATCCCCAGGTGACCGCCACCTTCGGGGAATACCAGAATGAGGCCCTGCTGGCCTTCATTCAGGAACAAGGCCTGGAGATGGGAAAGATCTCCCACCGGCCCAACCTGGAGTACCACTTCCGTATCCTGGACACGCCTGTCATCAATGCCTTTGCCGTGCCCGGCGGGTACATTTACCTGACCCGGGGCATCCTGGCCCAATTCAACAACGAGGCGGAAATGATCGGTGTGCTCGGGCATGAAATGGGCCATATCACGGCACGACACTCGGTGGCCAGGGCAAGCAAACAACAGCTCGGACAATTGTTGCTCATCGGCGGCATGATCGCCTCGGAGGAATTCCGCAAATACGCCCAGTTCGCCATGGCAGGTATGGAATTGCTGTTTTTAAGCTACAGCCGGGAAGATGAAAGGGAGGCCGACCGGCTCGGGGTGGAATATACCGCAAAGATCGGGTATGACGCCCGGCGCATGGCCGACTTCTACCAGGTGCTGGTCAAAATGAACCTGGCGAGCGATCATGGGGGCGTGCCCACCTTTTTATCGACCCACCCGGATCCGGGCGACAGGTACAATGCCGTGAAACAGGACGCCGGCAGGTGGATGGACAGCCTGTCCAATGACAACTGGAAGACCAATGCAGAGGGCTACCTGGCCATGCTGGACGGCATGGTGTACGGGGAAGATCCCCGGCAGGGTTACGTGGACGGCAATACCTTTTACCATCCCGAACTGAAGTTCTTCTTCTCCTTTCCCGCCGGCTGGCGCCTGGAAAACTCCCCCATGCAGGTCAGTATAGCCCCCGGGGACGGCAAGGCCCTGATGCTGTTTATGTTTGCCCCCGGAAACAGCCTGGAGGAGGCTGCACAGAACACCCTGCAGCAGCTGGACCTCAATGTGATTGAAACCAACCGGACCCGGGTGAATGGCCTGCCGGCCATTGCCGCCCTGTCCGACCAGGTGCAGCAGAACCCCAATACCGGAGAGCAGCAGACCATCCGCGTGCTCTCCTATTTCATCGATTACGAAGGCAGCTATTACGTATTCCACGGGGTTTCCTCCGGGGCTGATTTTGACACCTACCTGAGGGCATTTGAAACCAGCATGGCCGGGTTCGACCGGCTTGCCGACCCGGCCAGGCTCAATGTCCAGCCGGAACGGATCCGCATCCGGCGCACGGAACGTACGGCCACATTCTCGGAAATCCTCCGGGACTTTGGGGTTCCAGGGGACAAAATGGAAGAAGTTGCCTTCCTGAACAACAGGGACCTGAATGACCGCATCCCCGCCGGAACCCTTTTAAAAATTCCGTCATGATGCCCCGGGGAATGCCGCGGGATGGACACACTGGCTTCCATTGCACAAACACTGTCTGACCATGCCAAAGCAAGGGTTTTTGCTGGGATTGCTGCTTGTGGTTCTTGCACCTGCCGGATTGGCGCAGCCCGGGATCATCGTGGTGGGTCTCAACGTCCGTTATGACAACCCGGCAGACGGGGCCAACGCCTGGCCTCAGCGGCTTCCCCTGATCCGTCAATACATGGAGGCGGTGACCCCGGATATCCTGGGCGTGCAGGAAGCCCTCCACCACCAGCTGCTGGACTTGCTGGAGGTCCTGCCCGGGTACGATTATGTGGGATCCGGCCGCGACGACGGCCTGCTGGGGGGGGAGTTTTCTCCGGTATTATTCAGGGAAGACCGTTTCGAGCTTGTCCGGCAGGGGCAGTTCTGGCTTTCAGAAACACCCGGGGTGCCGGGAAGCATTGGCTGGGAGGCCGTATTGCCCAGGGTGGTGGCGTGGGCCGAACTCCGGAACCGGTCGGACGGGCAGGCATTTTATGTATTCAACACCCATTTCAGCCACGTGAGTGACCTGGCGCGCCGCTTCAGCATGGAGCTGTTATCGGCGCAGGTGCATGCCATCGCAGGTGAAAACCCCGTGGTCCTGACAGGCGATTTCAACATCCGGAAAGGCTCGGCCCTTTACCAGGATATGGCGGTCCACCTGGCCAGCAAAAACGGCCTGTTTAACGCCGAAGGGGTTGCCCGCCATGCAAAAAACGGTCCCGGGGCCACATACAATGCCTTCGGCAAGGATGGAGACCACGGAACCATCGACTTTATCTTCGTTAGCGGTCATTTTGATGTGCTGACCTTCCAGGCAGACGAGGTCCTTCACAAGGGTGTTTTCATCTCGGACCACTGGCCGGTCCGCACCAGGCTGCTGTTAAAGAATTAAAGGCTGGGCGGCGCCCCCCCAAAAAAAAAACCGCCCAAAGGCGGTTTTTCATGTTTGGGATGATCCCAACAAAGAGCAGCAACCCCGGTTCCTCCCAAGCCAAGCGGGACTGGCCTTTATCATCCTGTAAAAGTAAGGCACCATGCCAAGCAATGCAATGCGTATACAAACGTAAACACTTCATTTTATTATACGTATATACACGTATTATTGTTCTGGGCACACTGGACAAAAATAAACGTATTATGTTGTCTGAATGACTGTTAAGCTCTCTTCCGCAAGCTTGTCATACTTAGTGGGATCCTGTGGGCAACAGGACCTGTGCCCGGGGGGATCACGCGCTACTGGCTCGCCTGGGAGATTAGGCTGGTGCCCACCATGAGGTGAAAATGAATGGTCACCTGGTCATGTACCTTCACCAGCCCGAGTGCCGGGGAGGGCGGGCTGATGCCGAAATCTGACATGGAGAGGGTTTTTGAGCCGGAAATCAACAAATCCAGGGGGTTGTCCTGCCGGTAATCGACCAGGATGCTCGCATCCTTTGCATGCCCATTCATCAGAATCCTTACCTGGGCACGGATGCGGCCGGTTGTTTCCGGCTTGACGGCCTGCTCTGGACGAACTTCCAGTACCCTGATCTCTACGAAGGGATGCTCGTCCCCCCCCATCGCCTCGTGCAGGTCGCGGTTCATCAAACGGTTCTGGCAGTCGAAAGAAGAAACCTGAAGGCCCAGGCTGGCATCCGAAAAGTAAATGGCGTTGCTCCCCGGCAGGATATCGGCCAGCATGTACCCCCTGGGCATATCCCCCTGGGAAACGCACCGCCAGCTGTTCACATTGGTGGTGCCGGAAAGGGACACCCAGCTTCTATCCCGGACCTCGTATGCGTAGTAATTGCTGCCCTTGCCGGCCAAGGCCATCAGGGGGAGCATGAACAGGATCACGGAGGGCAGCAATTTCATGATTTTCGGATGTTGAAAGGTTTCCGGGCCAGGGCATCCCAGGCCCGGAAAACCTGAATGAATATCAGAATGCGATGGCGGCTTCAACCACCACGCCGTTAAAAGAAGCCCCATGACGAACGTCCGTCGGGACGAAGTCATGATAATTCTGGTTCACATACTCCAGTTTGAGCATGAGGTTTTTGGTGGCATACCAACCGGCGGCCAGCTGGAAGCGGTCGACAGACACTTCTTCACTGGCCCCGGGAAGTTCCCCGCGCACCTGGTTGTACCGGGCACCGATAAAGGCCTGTTCATCTTTCAGGAAACGGTAAACAACTTCTCCGGAAAGCTGACTGAAACTGCGGGTTTCAGCTGCCGGGTTTTGCTTGCCGCTGGCCATCTCAATGATCCCGAACAGCTCCAGGCCGCGGTACTTGATAAAGGGGTTGATCATGAAAGAGGTGACTTCGCTGGTGAAGTCCGGGCTGAGCCTCCCGGAGGTGAAACGGTCTGCTGCCGCAGAGGCGGCAATCGCTCCGCCGGCCCGGAAGTTCCTGTAATATTCCGGCTCGGTCACCATGTAATAGCGCGACCCGGTACGGTCGCCCGCATACAGGGTGTTGCGGGTGGTTCCGGGATTGGTGTACAGGCTCGCAGAGAGGCGGAACCGCAGGTCCTCATTCACCTGTTTGTCATAGCCGGCCTTGGCCAGAATGGACGGGTTCTTGGTGATGACATTGCCGGAAGCATCCCGGGCCTCCTTCACGTCTCCGTTGATCAGCCCGCCGGTCATGCCGGCCATGAGGAAGAAATCGTCGGACAGAAAGATGGTCATTTCACCGCCAATCTCTGTGGCAAAGGCATCCATGATGGTATTGCCGACAAATGGATTGTGGAAGGTGTTGCCGTTGTCGCTGCGACGGAACTGCTGGTCGCCGTAATTCACTCCGAAATGTCCGATCTTGACGCGGACGTGGTCCGTGAACCATTGCGGGCTGCCGAACATCGGCAGTTTATCCACCTGAATGTACCCGCCCTTGACCCAGAATTCAGGGTGGTGGCGGGAAGACATGTAGTTTTCCAGTTTGACGCTGATGCCGTCTTCCAGCTGGATGTCAAAATTCAGGTTGGCGGTGGCCAGGTTGAATCCGGGGCTCAGCGGATACAGGCGGTTCAGGTCGATATCGCCCGCCATGTTCGGGCTGGCCTCATTGCTGTGGCTCAGGTACTGGTATTGCTGGGTGAAGTTGCCGCCTATGCGCAGCCTGAAGCCTTCAAATGGCACGGTGTCCCGGTTCGGGGCCTCAAAGACATGCAGGCCATGGAGGTCGGGCAGCCTGTAAAAATTAATCGCAGGCTGCTGGGCAAAAACCGGCAGCACAATGCATCCCAACAGGAAGGAAATCAGGGGTGTTTTAATGGTTATTTTCATTGGAAACAAATGATTAATTATTGAACAATGGATTAATTGGACTGAAGCAAAATCTTGTAGTTCAGGGTCACCTCATCCCCCGTCCTGAGGGTCCCGAGAAGGGCCGTGGGGGGAGCAATACGGTGGTCTGACATTTTAATGGTCTGCGATCCGGTAAACTCCAGGTCCCCGTTGGCAAGCACACGGCCCACCGTGTCGAGGTTAACAACCCGTGAAACCCCGGCAATGGTCAGCACACCCCGGGTGCTGATCCGGAAGGTGCCGGGGTTTTCGGCCAGGGAAGTCACCTCCCTCAGCACGAAGGAAATGGTCGGATGACTGGACGTGTCCAGCGCCTCATAGATCTTGGAGTCCATGCGGCGGCCTTCAGACCCCTTAATGGAAGAGGCCTCGATTTTCAGGTTGACATCATGGATGTCAATGATCCGGCGATTCTCCAGGGTGAAAGAAAAACTGCCGCTGACTTTCTCCACCTCGGCGGTCCATGATTGAATATTGGAGGTTCCCTCAATAAGAATATCGTGCGATTTGACCCGGTAGGCTGCCGGGGAAGAAGCCCATGCCGGCAACTGCAACAGGAGGAACAATGCGATCAGTTGGAATGCTTTCATAACGTGATTATTTGTCGATTTGTTGATTTGTTTTTTTTGTGGATTCGTTTGTTTGTTTTATTGCTTTTAAGTGGACGATGTTGATGCTACATAGCGACAATTATATATATGTCTATAATGAAGTTACAAAAATTTATCCAAAGAATATAGTTTTGCCCTAAAAGGATTACAATGCACTGTTATACAAGCATAAAGCCCTGCATAAAAAAAATGCAGGGCTTCTGTTGGCTGGGAATTCCCGACGAGATCTCGTCGATTTCGACGAAGCGCCGTCTTCTCAGGCGGGCAAATCCGGCTTCAGTTTCTCGATACGTGATTTTAAGGTGGAGGCAGGCACGGAAAGGATCTGGGCCGCCCGGGCCTTGTTGCCGCCGGAACGCATCAGGGCGTCCCTGATGGCGTTGACCTCCACCTCCCGGAGGATGTCATCCAGGGGCTTGTTCTCGAAGTAAAAGCAGGTGTGGGGCTTCCCGGGAAAACGAACCTCCATGGGAATGATCTTCTTGTCGATGGCCCCTTCCCGCGCCAGCAACACCAGCCGTTCCATCAGGTTCTTGATCTCCCGGATGTTGCCGGGGAAGGGATATTGTTTGAGGATCTCGATGACTTCCGCATCGATGCGCACGCCCCCCCCGGGGGCAAATTCATTCACGAAGTGGCGGGCAAGCAATTCGATGTCGCCCGGGCGTTCCCTGAGCGGCGGCAGGTTGATGGGAAACACATTCAGCCGGTAGAATAGGTCTTCCCTGAATTTGCCCTCGTCCACCAATTGCCTGAGGTCCTTCTTGGTGGAGGCAATGACCCGCACGTCTATGCGGATGGGTTCGCTTCCCCCCACCCGTTCGATCTCCCCCTCCTCCAGGGCCCTCAGCAGCTTCACCTGCAGATCGTAGGGGATGTCGTCGATGTCATCCAGGTACAGGGTCCCCTTGTGGGCCAATTCAAAGCGTCCGGCCCGGCCGCTGTCCGCCCCGGTAAAGGCCCCTTTGACATGTCCGAACAGTTCGCTTTCGAAAACCTCCCTGGCCAGGATCGCACAACTGACCTTGACGAAGGGGCCCCTCCGGCGGTTGCTGTTGTGGTGGATGATGCTGGTAAGCAACTCCTTGCCGGTGCCCGTTTCCCCGGTGATCAGCACGGTGGTGGGCTTGTCCGCTATGATGTTCACCAGCTCAAATACCTTTTTTGTTTCCTCGCTCCGGCCAATAAAGGACGAAAGATCAAAACGGCGCCCTACCTGTTTGCGCAGCTCCCGGTTCTCTTCCCGGACCTGCTTGAGTTCCCGGATGCGTTCGATGGTCAGCAGCAACTCATCCATGGAAAAAGGCTTGGACAGGTAATCATAGGCCCCAAGCTTCATGGCCTCCACGGCCGTGTCCACGGTGGCATGGGCCGTCATCAGCAGGACATAGACCCCGGGCCGTTCCCGTTTGACCCGCTTCATGAATTCCAGGCCGTCCATATCGGGCATTTTAAGATCGGTCAGGATGACATCCACGGGCCCGTCATCCTCCCTCATATGCTGCAGGGCCGCCAATGCAGAGGAAAATTCCCGGACCTTGTGCCCGGCCTCCCTCAGGTCATCGGCCGTGGTGACCCGCAGGATGCGCTCGTCATCCACAACAAAAAGGTTCATCATAAATCTGGTTTATCCGGTACCGACCATTGTGATCATTCCTTCATTGAATTAACAGGGGGAGCCATCCCTTGTTCATCCGGTGGGTTGGGTTTCCGGATCTTTGGGGGGGCGTGCAGGCAAGACCACGATAAAGCGGCTGCCTTCGCCCGGGGTGCTCTCCACCAGGATCTTCCCGCCGTGATCCTGCACGATCTGGTAGGACACCGATAGCCCCAGCCCGGTCCCTTCCCCGACCTTCTTGGTTGTATAGAAAGGATCGAATACCCTGGCTGCCTGTTCGGAGTCCATGCCTTTGCCATTATCGGCAATGACGATACGCAGCCCGGGCCCGTCCCATGCCAGGTGGATCCGGATACTGCCGCGCAGCAGGGGCAGTTCCTGCATCTTTTCCACGATGGCATCCATGGCATTGATGATGATGTTCAGCAACACCTGTTCGATGCGGTTGGGAGAGACCACAAGCCTGCAGGGGCAGCCCGACCGGTTCAGTTCGATGTCGATGTTGTGGCTTCTGATGCGGTACTGGGCCAGCTTGATGGACTTTTCGACCAGTTGACATACGTCGACCTCTTCAAATGCCAAATGCCCCTTTCTGCTGAATGTCAACAGGTCCTTCACCACCTGCTCGACCCGGGACAGGGCCTCCTGCATCATGGCGGTGTATTCACGGAGCTGTTCCGCATCCTCCGGATGCCTGGCAATCCGCTTCAGGCCAATGCCCATGCCCGCCAGCGGATTGTTGATCTCATGGGCAATCCCCGCCGTGAGGGTTCCCAGGGCCGCCATTTTCTCAGCCTGCATCAGGGATTGCTGCATCCGGTTCATGGCCAGGTGTGTCTGTTCCAAGCGTTGCAACATGCCGGAGTAGTTCTCATAGAGGATGTCGATTTCATCATCGCTGTTGAACAGGCGGCGTACCCGGTAATAAAAGCTCCTCGTGGCCCCCCGTAAATTGTCAATTCCGGCCTGTATGGTCTTCAGGTCGATGACTTCCGACTGCTGGCTGAGCGTTTTCAGGGGCAGGGAAATGGTGTGCGAGAAAAAAAGGGCTCCGAGCACACCCAGGATCAGGAACAGGACCACCATCAACCAAATCTTGTGTTGGATGGAACGCACATGGACCTGGATGTCGGTTTCCAGGATCCCGATGCGCACCACCCCCAGGTCCCGGTTCAGCACGGGCACGGCAAAATCGCGGATCACCACCCCTGGCTGGCTGGAATCACGGATAAGCACCATCTTCAGCTCCTCCCCCGGACCGGGGGAATTGGCCGGGATGAGCCCGGCAGGGTACTCTCCGGGAAAGGTATGGGCGAGCACCGCATGGGCGTCTGTCAGCACCAGGGCATACTGGACGGTGGTATCAATGGCACGGACTTCATTCACCAGCGTATTGAGTCCCGCCAGGTTTCCCGAAAGAATGAAGGCGGCGGACTGTTCGGCCAGGGTGCGCGCAATGAAATAACCCCGCCTTTCAAACTCCTGTACAAGCGATGATGTCACGGAATGTCTCACGATCAGGGCATTCAATGCCCCAAAGACGAGAACTGTGGTGCAAATGCCCAGGGAGAACTTGGCAAAAAGGGAGAATTTGGGTTTCCTTACAGCCATGGTTCATTCATTATCGCCCTGGCACTTTGGTACAGGCTGTCTTCGACCAGCACGAAGCGGTCAATCATGAGCTTGTCCAGAATATCCCGCCCCTGGGGGTTCAGGTGCAAGCCCAGGAACAGATCCCGAAGCTGGTCCCTCAGCTCCTGGTCGAGCAACAGGGAGGTGACAATGGGGGGCACGCCGAAATCGGCCGAGCGCTCAAGGATGCGGACATTTCTTGTCTTTTCCGGATTCGTGGCCTGCAGGTAATTAAAAATCAAACCACTGACAGAAGCGCCATCCACAAGGTTCCGGGACACGAGCTGAATGGATACATCATGGCCGTTGGTGAACTGAACGGAACCAAAGTAACCCTCCGGATCCTGCCCGAGCAGCCTGGCCCGGTAATCCGGATAAAGCCTTCCGGTAAACGAATAGGGATCGGTATAGGCAAACTTGCCCCCCTGGAGGTCTTCAAACCGTGTGGCCTCCGACTGGGCCGGAACGATCACCAGGGCCTGGTAATAGGGCCTTCCACGAATCAACGGTCCCACCAGAAGATCCATTCCCCCGGTCCCCTCCAGGTAAGCCCCCGTGCAAATGAAGGCCAGGTCCACTTCATTCCGTTCCAGCATCCCGTTCACCTCCTCATAAGAGCAGCGTTGCCGGAATTCAATGTCGATGCCATCCAAATGACTGCCCATATAATCAAACAATTCCTGGTAATAAATGAAACTCTCCCTCGGAGAGATCACGGGGGCAATGGCCACACGCAGCACCGGTGCTGCGTTCTGTTGCTCGCTGCCGGGGGCATCCCCGCGGTGACCGGACAAGTCCACCTCCACCACCTCGGGACGGGGCCGGTTGCAGGAAAAAAGCAACAATCCGGCCAGCCCTGCGAGAACAACCAGAACCATTGAAAAAACGGGCTTTTTCACGGACACGTGCATTATGGGTTATCCAATTATTTCGATACCACAATGTAGGAATTATTCCTGATTTCTCAAAACGGCCCGGCGCTTGTCCCATGGGCCAAATTCATTAACTTTGTCCATGGACCTAACCCGCCGGAGTGCCGTGCGTTTCAACCGGGAGATCGCCCCTGGCGCATACTTGCTGGGCTTTCCCAGGGTATTCGAATTTCAGCCGGGACAGGTAATCAAGCTGGGGACGGCCCCCCTTGGAGAAACCCGGCTTTACAGTATCGCCAGCGGCAACCGGCAGAAGGAGGTGGAGATCCTGTACTCGGTCAAACCGGGGGGATACCTGACCCCTGCCCTTGCCCGGCTCCGGCCGGGTGACCATATCTTTTACTCGGATCCTTTTGGAAGTTTCCACTTGCAGGACGGCCCCGCCTTCTGGGTCGCCACCGGCACCGGGATCGCCCCATTTGTTTCAAGGCTGCGGTCCGGGAAGGTGGAGGGAGTCCGGCTGGTATACGGGAACCGCAGCCAGGACAGACTTTTCTTTCACAGAGACATTTTGCCCATTCTGCAGGGGCGTTATTTCCCCTGCACCAGCCGGGAGCAAAGTCCGGGCATGTTCCACGGGAGGGTGACCGGTTTTTTGAGGGATTTTCCCGGCCTGGATACGCATATTCCCTGTTTTTTGTGCGGCAGTGCAGAAATGGTGGTCGATGTACGCGACCTTTTGATTGAGCGGGGGGTGCCCTACGGGCGGATATTTGCCGAAATATTCTTCTGAACCCGGAGACCGGGTGCCTGTCCGACGAAACCCAAATTCAACCCCAAGCAAACCAATATGGAACCTCTTTTCGGAAAGACCCTGAAGCAGCTTGAAGACAGTGTCCGGGCCCTGGGCATGCCGGCCTATACAGCAGCCCAGATAGCCGACTGGCTGTACAGGAAAGACATCACCGGCATCGGCCAGATGACCAATCTTTCCCTGGCCAGGCGCGAGGTCCTGGCAGGCAAGTATGAAACGGGACTCTCGGAACCCCTCCGGGTGGAAACATCAACCGATGGCACGAAAAAATACCTTTTCCGCTCCCGGCAGGGTCAATTCGTGGAAGCGGCCTACATCCCGGAAGGCAAGCGCAAGACGCTGTGCGTTTCCTCCCAGGTCGGCTGCAAGATGGGATGCCTCTTTTGCATGACAGGCAAACAAGGTTTTCAGGGCCAGCTCAGCCCGGGAGAAATTCTCAACCAGGTCAGGAGCCTGCCCGAACGGCATGAGCTGACCAATATCGTTTATATGGGCATGGGCGAGCCCTTTGACAACCTGGATGCGGTCCTGCAAAGCCTGGAGATCCTGACCGCCCCCTATGGGTTTGCCATGAGCCCCCGGCGCATCACCGTCTCCACCATCGGGATCATCCCGGCCATGAAGACATTCCTTGAAAACAGCCAGTGCCACCTGGCGGTGAGCCTGCATTCCCCGTTTGAGGATGAAAGGCGCCGGCTGATGCCGATCGAGCATGTGTATTCACTCAGGGAGGTCTTGCAGGCCATCAGGGACTTCCCCCTGGGCAAGCAGAGACGCATCTCCTTCGAATACATCGTATTTCGTGACCTGAATCACCATCAGCGCCATGTCAACGAGCTGGCCCGCCTGTTGAACGGGATCCGGTGCCGCATCAACCTGCTGCGTTTCCATCCCATTCCAGGCACTCCCCTGGCATCCCCCGGGGAGGATGTCATGCAGCAGTTCCAGGCCGCCCTGGAGAAAAAGGGCCTGGTCACCACCATACGCAGGTCGCGGGGAGAAGACATCAAGGCCGCCTGCGGGCTGTTGTCGACCATGGAGGCCGGCCGGCAATGAGCCGCCCCCTTCACGGTTTTTTTTTATCTTAGCAACAAATCCCCCTGAGTCATGCGCATGCAGCAAACCCACCTGAAGGTCCTGCTTATCGACGCCGGAACCTCATTTTATAAGATCAGGCGCTTTGAGATCGGCAACTTCTGGGGCCCGGTCGACCTGGGCATCCATTTGTCGCACAAGCACGACAGCCTCAACATGGGCACCGGCTTGCTGGCCGGCAGCATTTTCCCGGGCTCCAACCGGCTTTTTTTCAGTGGTTTCAGTCCTTGCTGGCATGGATTTTTCATCTCCTCCATGGGCGGTGCGGGGCTGGTGTTCGACAACCTGGGGCTGAACATGGTGTCTGTTGTCGGACAGGCACGCACCCCCTCCATCCTTTTCCTCAACCGCCACCACGGGGAGGAAATTGAGGTGGAACTCTTCCCGGTCAGCGTACCGGAGGTCTGGGAAAAGGGACGCAAGGGGGTCTATTCCGTAATGGAACAAGCCCTGGAAATGTTTGGCGGGCGCTATGAGAACGATCCCCGCATCCTGGGTACGGGACCGGCCTCCCTGCACACCGATTTCGGTGCCATCGGTTCGGCACCCGTCCGCAAAAAATCCCTGACCCCCATCGATACCTGGGCGGGCCGTGGCGGCCTGGGTTCCAAATTGCTGCAGAAACATGGCATCGTGGGCGTGATTTTCGGAGGCACTTATGTGGATGAGGATTTCCGGGACCGCAACGTGGCCGACAGCTGGTTTCAGCAGCACTACCAGATGAAGCTGTCTGCCAAGGACCTGCAGGCCACCACCAAGTACCGCTACGATCCGGCATTGAAGACCGGGGGCACTTTTGGGGTGAATTTCACCAATGTGAAAGACCACATCCTGGCCTTCAACTACCGGAGCATCTACTGGACGGATGAAAAGCGGCTGGACCTGCACCAGCGGCTGGTGGTGGACCATTACCTGGCCCAGTTCAACCGGGAAACCATCGAAAAGAAACAGCAGAAGACCTGCGGGGAACCCTGTGCCGCCGTGTGTAAAAAGCTTCACGGGGAATTCAAGAAGGATTTCGAGCCCTACCAGACGATGGGTCCCCTGACCGGCATCTTTGACCAGCGCGCGGCTGAGACGCTCAATGCCAGGGCCGACAGCCTGGGGTTCGATGCCATCAGCGTGGGAGGTGTTCTGGCCTGGCTGATGGAGTGCCTGCACGAAGGCCTGCTGACACCGGCCGATCTCGGGGTTGGCCGGAAGCCGGTCTTTGAGCCCGGGGGCTTTGACCCTGTTGCCGACTCCATGCATAACGCCTTGCTGGGAGTCGAACTGCTGGAGGAGATGGTCCGTAAAGACGGACGGATCAACCTGAGGGAGGGGGCCCGGAAGCTGGCCCGCAACCTGGCACGGGATAAAGACAGGCGCATCATGAACCTGTTGGTATTCACCGGCTTTGCAAGGCATGGATGGATGGTGCCCAACCAGTACTGGACACCGGGTGTCCTCTCCCCCATGAGCATGATGGGAAAGTACTACATGAATTACGGCAAGACGTTCCTGGAACCCCGTGAGCTGGGCCGGGCCAATGCGCATAGGATGCTGAAGGAACTGATGATTGACAACCTGGGCATCTGCCGGTTTCACAGGGCTTGGGCCGAAGAGCTCATGCCGGACATCGTGGGCCGCCTTTTCGGGCAGAAGGAGCGCTTTTTGCGCAGTATATCAATGACAGCCAGTCGCATACACAGCCGGAATGCGTCCATTTTCTGGGAGTCCGACC
The DNA here is from genome assembly GCA_964477035.1 of uncultured Bacteroidales bacterium. Taxonomy (GTDB): domain Bacteria; phylum Bacteroidota; class Bacteroidia; order Bacteroidales; family UBA7960; genus SLSG01. Next base: position 128,213 of record CAYZCW010000002.1, on the reverse strand, counting down.
GGAACAGGGACTTTATCCATACGTTTCTGAGAAAAAAAGCCGGGGAGGATGACGCACACCCTGCCATCATGCACTGGCTGAAGCGCTTCGATGAAGACAGCAGGGAAGCGGCCCTGGCTTTCTGGTATGACATGCACAAGGGGGCCCACGAAGTCCTCAGGGAGTTTTAAGCGGGCCGGTATTCCCGGTTCAGAAAGGAGGTTCTGAGACCGGCAGGCAGATATAAAAAGTGGTGCCTTCCCTTTCCTTGCTTCTGAGCCAGATCCTGCCTTTGTGCTTTCGCACGAACTCCCTGCATAGGTGCAGCCCGAGCCCCGTCCCCTTTTCATTGTCCGTGCCGGGCCTGGACTGGCTCAGCCGGAATATCCTGGCCTGCTCCTGTTCGGAAATCCCCACCCCCTGGTCCTCCACGCTCACCAAGACCGTCTTCTTCCGTTTTCTGGCAGCGATCCGGACCTCGTTTCCCTTTGAAGAAAACTTGATGGCATTGGAGATCAGGTTGCGGAAAACAGAGGTGAGCATGTGGTCATCGCCCCATACAGACAGGTCCGACGGAATCCCTACCTGAAACCGGATGTCCTTCAGGGTGGATTGGGCATTCAGCTGAAGCAGGACCCCTTCCACCAGGCTGCGGATGTTGATGGGGATGGGCTGCATCTCCATGCGCTGCTTCTGCAGGCGGGCCCAGTCCAGCAGGTTCAGAAGAAGCTGGTAGGCCCCTTCCGAGGAATCCTTGATCAACTGGACGATCTCCTGTTTCTCCCGGTCATCCATCTCATCCCACTCATTGTGCAGGATCTCGGAGAACCCGAGAAGGGAATGGAAGGGGGTCTTTAAATCATGGGCAATGATGGAGAAAAACTGGTCACGTGCGGCGATGGCGGTCTTCATCTTCCTGCCCTGTCGCAGCAGTTCCTGGTTGCGGTCGTTCAGCACCTCGCTTTGCCTTTGGATGATCTTTGCCTGCCGGAAGCGGTCGACGTAATGACGCCAAAAGTTGATGCTCAAAAAGATTCCCAGACCGGTTACGGTAAATGCATTCACTCTGTTGGACAGCAAAATGTCCGGGTCGTCCTGTGTCAGGGGAAGCAACAGGAAAAACAGCACGTAAGCAATCACAAACAGGGGCAGGGAGCGCGAGGGATGCAGGTAAAATGCCACGGCCACCGTGATGGTGACCACCAGAAACGGGGTGATGGCTGAAGTGACCATCTGGTCCAGCACCACAATGGCCACCCCGGCCAGGATCAGCCACAGGATATAGGCATGGAAAGCCCCATTTAACAGTTCCCTGCGAGCCAGCCGGCCCCTTCTGTAAAGGAAGGCAAGCAGCCACATCAGCAGGCTGGCAGCAAGCAACAACCCATGGCAGGCAATGATTCCAAGGCGCCAGGTGAATTCATGCCCGCCCGGCTCCGGGAGTTTGATGACAAAAAACAAGATATGCCCGGCAAAAACAGGGATGGCGAATTTGACAAACAAAAGCAGCCGCCGGACATTCTGGTGGAATACCTCCTCGCGGAGGGCCTCCCTGTCCAATGGGGTGCTGGTTTGTTTAGGCATGAGTATAAACCGATGGAGGGTATCCTGAAAGCCATGCTAAAATACGTATTATTTTCCATTTGGCAGACAGTAACGGGAAATAGGTCCGGATCCTTACGCGGCCAGGGTCATGCAGGGAAAAGGATGGGAGGAACCGGAATGATCCGGATTCGGAATGATTCAAATAATGTACCTTTGCAATACAAACGGAGCGGTTTTATTCTCCAAACCCCGAACCCCATGGTGATGCGCCTATCCTCCTTCCTTTTCCTCCTTCCATTGATGTTGCTTATGAACAATTGCCAGTCAACACCCTCCCCGGACAAGGCCTGGAAAGCCTACCCGACTTATGAAGGTACCGACCTCGGCGTTTGGTACATGCCGGAACACACCTTTGTCCGCATCTGGTCCCCCCCGGCCGGGGCGGTCACCATGCACCTTTACGGGCAAGGTCACGAAGGTCCGCGCCTGGCGTCCCATCCGATGAAAAGAGACAGGGACGGCACCTGGGTGCTTCGCCTGGAGGGGGACTGGAAAAATACCTATTATACCTTCCAGGCAGAGATCAACGGAAGCTGGAGCAAGGAAGTCCCGGATCCGCAGGCCCGGGCCGTCGGGGTCAACGGCAACCGGGGCATGATCGTGGATTTGCCTTCCACCAATCCCGAAGGATGGGAGACAGACAACAGGCCTCCCCTGGAAAGCTTTGCAGACATTGTCATCTGGGAGGTTCATGTACGGGATTTCTCCATTCATCCCAGCTCGGGCATCCTGCACCGCGGCAAGTACCTGGCTTTTACAGAGACGGGGACGACGACTCCCTGCGGCCAGTCCACAGGCATTGACCACTTAAAGGAACTGGGCATTACCCACGTGCACCTGCTTCCGGTCTACGATTTCGCGACCATCGACGAAACCAGGCTGGACAGGCCGCAATTCAACTGGGGTTACGACCCCAAGAACTACAACGTCCCCCAGGGATCTTATTCCACCAATCCCTTCGACGGAGAGGTCCGCATCAGGGAGTTCAAGCAAATGGTCCAGGCCATGCACAGGCAGGGGATTCGTGTGATCATGGATGTGGTGTACAACCACATGTACGATGCGGCAGGCTCCCCCTTTGAGCAGCTATCGCCCGGGTATTTCTTCCGGATGAACCCCGACGGGAGCTATTCGGACGGGGCCGCATGTGGCAATGAAACGGCCTCGGAACGGCCCATGATGCGGCAGTTCATGATCGAGTCCCTGAAATACTGGGCCACGGAGTACCGCATCGACGGGTTCCGTTTTGACCTGATGGGCCTTCACGACATCGAAACCATGAACCGGATCCGCCAGGAACTGAACCAGGTCAATCCGGATATTTTCCTATACGGGGAGGGCTGGACAGCCGGCGACACCCCGCTCCCTGAGAAAGACCGCGCCATCAAGGCCCATGCCGCCCGCCTGGATGGGATCGCCGTATTCAGCGACGACATCCGTGACGCGATACGGGGTCACTGGTACGACAACCTGGACCAGGGTTTCATGGTGGGCCGCACGGGGGTGAAAGAGAGCCTCCGGTTCGGTGTGGTGGCCTCCACCGACCACCCGCAGGTAGACTTTTCCGGGGTGAACTATTCGGACGCCCCCTGGGCCGACAGCCCGCTGAAGACCATCACTTACGTCACCTGCCACGACAACCCCTGCCTGTGGGACAAGATCGTGTATACCTGTGACCCTTGCAGCAAACAGGACAAGCTGGACATCCAAAAGCTGGCCAACGGCATCGTACTGACCTCCCAGGGGGTGGCCTTCCTGCATGCCGGGGAGGAACTGGTGCGCACCAAGTTCGGGGAACACAACAGCTACAACCTGCCCGATTCCATCAACCAGCTGGTGTGGACGAACAAATCCAACTACCGGGAGGTGTTTTCCTTCTACCGGGACATGATCCGCCTGCGGCGCAACCATCCCGCCTTCCGCATGCCATCGGCCGGCATGGTGGCCCGGCACCTGAGGTTTCTGGATGTGCCTGATGAACGGGCGCTGGGCTTTCATCTTTCAGACCACGCCAACGGGGACTCCTGGAAGGACATCCTGGTCTTTTACAATGCCAATGCCCATGAACTGGATGTGGACCTCCCGCCGGGAGACTGGAGGGTGGTTGCCACCAAGTACGGGGTCGATGAAAAGGGAGTGGATACCCCGGGATATGAAGAACCCATCAAGGGTCTTGCCACGTTGCCGTCAAGATCCCTGATGATCCTGGCCGGTGCCGGCAGCCTCTGAGTCCTTGCCGGGCAGGCGCCAGGGTTCCCCGGCCCTGCCACGTAAGGGTCATGGCGTGATGTGCAGTTCTTCTATCAGCCACCCCTGTCCGGCGTAGGTGCCGATGACCCAGAGAATGTACTGGCTGTTCACGGAAATATTGCGGCATTGTTCCGGATCGAACAGGATGTCGCTCATGGTGCTCTCCCAGCTGCGATCAAAATTCAACCCGATCAACTCCCCGCTGGCCCCGAGCACCGGACTGCCCGAATTGCCACCGGTGGTGTGGTTGCTGGCGATAAAATTGGTTACCAGCTTTTCCCCGTGGTTGTAAGGGACGAAATCCTGTTCCCGGATCAGACGTTCCAGACGCTCCGGAATGCGGTAATCGCTGATCTGCTCTGCCTGCGCCGCCTTCTCAAGGATGCCCCCGGCGGTGGCATAAGGCAGATAGGCCACGGCATCACGCGGGTAGGAGCCTTCCACCCTGCCATAACTGATCCTGAGGGTTCCGTTGGCATCCGGGAAAAAGTTTGTTTCCGGGTTCATTTGCCGGAGTCCTGCCGTATACAGGCGGTACAAACTGTCCAGCCGGCTTTCCAGTGCGCGTTCCCCGGGACGTATCTGCTCGTTATGATAGGCTTCCATGGCGGAAGCAAAAGCAAAGGCAGGGTCGCGCTCCAGCCTGCGGACATCCCCTGACCGGTAAGCCGCCAGCAAGTCCATCGTGGTTTTTTCAGTGGCCAGGATGGAACGGCTGAACAGGCGGTCCACAAAAGCCTGCGCATGAGAACCCACCGATTGCAAGGGAGGAGGCACAAAACCGGGTTCGGACAGCTCCAGACAGGCATCAATCATCGCCCCGGCCACTCTTTGGTCAATGGCCTGGTTGTAATCCCTGAAGAAGGCGCCTGCGGCGGACCTGAGGCGGGCCACCTCCCTGCTGATCCTGTCCGGATCAGGATCCTCTGCCCTGCTGAGGCGTACCAGGGTTTCAAACCCCGAGGCGAAGCGAACCAGTTCGATGTTGCGTATGGATTCCGCATACAGCCGGGAAGCATACCGTAAGGGGCCATAGTCCTGGTAAACCTCCGAAAAGGCATCCATCAGCCCGGCATAGCCCCCTGCCCCGGGATCCTCCCGGGTCCAGCGCTCAAAAGCGGCTTCCTGCCGGCGTTTGACTCCAATGGCATCCAGCCGCTCCAGTCCACGGTTTTCGCCCATCCATCGCTTCCACGCATTGGATATGCGGGCGTGTTTGGCGGCATACTGAATGCGTACCTTGTCGCTTTCGGACATCCCCTGCTCATAGAGTTCAAGGATGCGGGTGCGCAGTCCGATGCCCATGGGGTTCTCACGCCCGGTCACAAGGGCCACGGCACCGGAGGTGAGGTAGCGGCTGGTCCGCCCCGGAAAGCCGTATACCATGGTAAAATCATGAACCTCAGGAGTACGGTTCGACAGCGGAAAGTAATGGGCCGGCCGGTAGGGTATATTATCCTCATGGAAGTCGGCCGGGCCATTGTCCGGGCCGGCATACACCCTGAAGAGGGCGAAATCGCCCGAATGCCTGGGCCACATCCAGTTGTCCACATCGCCCCCGAACTTGCCGATGGATGAGGGGGGCGCACCCACCAGGCGAACATCCCGAAAGACCTCGTAGACAAACAGGAAATACTCATCCCCGTAAAAGAAAGGACTCACCTGGGCTTCGTAACGCCCCCCTTCCCGGGCCTCATCCACAATGGCGGATGAGGCCTCCCTCACGGCGGTTGCCCGGTCGGCTTCGGTCATGCCGGACTGCAAGGTCCCAAGGACCCGCTCCGTAACATCCTCCATGCGGACCAGGATGCTGACGGTCAGTCCTTCGTTGGGCAGTTCCCCCTCCCTGTCCGGCGCCCAGAAGCCATGGGTCAGGTAATCATTCCCGACGCTGCTGTGGGCCTGGATCTGCCCATAGCCGCAGTGGTGGTTCGTCAGGACCAGGCCATCTGCAGAAATGAATGAGCCGGTGCAGCCCCGGCCGAAACGGACGATACCGTCTTTTAAACTGGGATCCAATTCATTGTAAAGCTCGCTGGCAGTCAGACGCAGGCCCATCTGCTGCATGTCTTGGATATTCTTGTGAATATTCAACGGGACCCACATTCCTTCCACGGCCAGGGCCCGCAAAGCCACGAAGCAGACTACCAACGCGGTTGCCATGATTCTTCTTACCGACATGATTTCCAGGTTTGGTGTGTTATTAAGTCTTGACTGAAAAGGGCATGAGAACCCTCAGGAAAAAAGCATCCGACGACAAATATACTGGAATTAATGATATTGAATCGCCCGTTGAACAAAACGAAAGGACAAAGGTTATACCACGGAAACTATTTACAACATAATGGTTTCCCGGGTTTATTTTTTTTCTTGCGTGGGCCATTGGCCGTCGGATTGTTCTGAATGAAACCCCCACAAATGCTGCAAGGGACCGAACTGATTGAAAAAATTGCCGGGTTCTTCATGCGTTACGGCATCAAAAGCGTCACCATGTCGGATCTTTCCAGGGAATTGGGCGTCTCCAAGAAGACCCTGTACCAGCATTTCTCTGACAAGGAGGACCTGGTAAGAAAAGTGGTCCGGTCGATGATTGACAGCCAAAAATGCGGGATTGACCAGATGCTGGCTGAGGAAAACCACAACGCCATAGACCAGCTGTTCAGCATGTCCCGTTTCATTGCCGATCACATCAAAACCGTCAACCCGGTCATGTATTACGATTTGAAGAAGGCCTATCCCGAAATATGGGCGGAAGTCCTTGCTTTCAAACGGCGGACCATCTTCGACCACATCATGGGAAACATTGCCCGGGGGATCCGGGAAGGCCTTTACCTGAGCGATTTAAATTATGAAATCATCGCCATGGCCTATGTAAGCCGGCTTGAGATGTATGCCCGGAGGGAGGTGGAAGGGATGGACAAATTCTCTTTCGGGGAGGTCTTCCACACCCTGTTCATTTACCATGTCAGGGGCATTTCCAACGAAAAAGGCACAAAATACCTTGAAGGACTCATGGCCCGGCAAGACATCCCCTCCCGGGCCTGATTCCCCATTGATGACCCAAGAGACCAATGATTGACTGAAAACATACCGTCATGATATGAAAAAGTTTCCTGCCTCTCTATCCCGGCTGCTTGCCTCGGCCGGTGTCCTGTTCTTATTATCCCCGATGTGGGCAAACGCAAACGGGGAGACGGTGCTGCCCCTCAGCCTGAACCAGGCGCGTGAGCTTGCGGTCAGGCAAAGCGTCATGACACGCAGGGCACGGCTGGATGTGGAGGCCGCCGACAAACAGGCCCGGGAAACCCTGGCCACAGGCCTTCCTCAGGTGAACGCCTCGGTGGGATACAATTATTACCTGGACATCCCCACCTCCCTGATCCCTGCGGAATTTTTGGGCGGACAGCCAGGGGAACTGGCCGAGATCCGGTTTGGGACGGAGCAGACCCTGACCGCCACGGCATCTGTAAACCAGTTGGTGTTCAGCGGAGAGTATCTGGTCGGGCTGCGCGCCGCAAGAATCTACCGTGACCTTGCTGCAAAGAACCTGGAAAGAACCGCTCTGGAGGTTAAAAACATGGTGACCGAGACCTATCTTTTGGCCCTCATGGCGAAAGAGAACCTGGGCATTGTTTCCGTGAACCTGTCCAATATGCAGCAAACCCTCCATGAAACCCGACAGATCATGGAAGCCGGGTTCACAGACCCGATCAACGTGGACCAGCTTCAATTGGCTGTGGCCAATATGCAGCACACCCTTTACGCCCTGGAAAGGCAAAAAAAACTGACCATCAATCTTTTGAAATTCCAGTCGGGAATTCCCCTGGATACGGAAATCCTCCTCACCGATGAACTGGAGCCCCTGCTGACCAGCCTGGTCCTGGAGGCTGCCAGGGCAGAAACCTTCGATCCGGCCCGTCATATTGACTACCAGGTCATGGCCTCTCAGGAAAACTTCAATGCCATGTTGCTGCGGCGTGAACAAAGCTTGTTCCTGCCCAGTGTATCGGCCTCATTCACCAGGCAGGAAATGGCCATGCGCAATGAATTCAGTTTTTTTCAGGCAGGAAAATCCTGGTTTCCCAGTACGTTTTTCGGGCTGAACCTCAACATCCCCATATTCTCCAGTGGCATGCGGTCTTCAAGGGTCCGGCAGGCACGCATCGAACTGGAAAAGGCCCGGCTTGCCCGGGAAGAAACGGCGGAGTCCCTCCATTTGCAGATGCAGGAAGCCAGGGACGCCTTTGCCACGGCCCTGGACCAATACCAGAACCAGCAGGGCAACCTGGAACTTGCCAGGCGGATTTTTCAACGGACCCGGATCATGCACAGGGAAGGCCTTGCCACGAGCCTCGAGCTGACCCAGGCAAATGACCAGCTGCTGACCACGCAATCCCAATACCTCCAGGCCATGTTTGACCTGCTCCATGCTAAAAACAACCTCGATAAGGCCCTGGGACGTCCCTGATATCCCCCTGGTCCCTGCTCCATCATAAAAGAAATCCCGACAAAAAAAAACAACATGCATCCCGACAAAAGAACATCCCAAAGACTTGCCCCCACCGGCGTGCTGGCCGGGCTCCTGCTAATTTCCCTGTTCCTCCATTCCGGCTGCACCAGCCAGGCTGAGGAAAACGATCCCAAAGTGATCAGGGAGCAGATCAGCACCTACCAGTCTCAAATCAATGAGCTGACATTGAGGATCAACGAACTGGACAGGTTGCTTGAGCAGATGGGGGAACGACCCAGGAGCCGTTCACAGGTTCCGGTAACGGTCATCCAAGTCCAACCAGGTTCATTCGAACAGTTCATCCAGGCCACGGCATCCGTGGAGGCGGTTCAATCGGCCGTGATCAGTCCGGAAACCAACGGCCAGATCCAATCCATCCCGGTGGCTAAGGGCCAGCGGGTCGGTGCCGGCCAGGTTGTTGCCCGACTGAATTCCCAGGTGCTGGAAAGCAATATCCAGGAGGTGCTGTCGGGTCTGGAGCTTGCCAGAACTGTCTATGAAAGGCAAAAGGGGCTGTGGGACCAGCAGATCGGCAGCGAAATGCAATACCTGGAGGCCCGCAATGCGGTGCGCTCGCTGGAGACCCGGCTCAAAACCCTGGAGTCGCAGTTGGACATGTCCGTGATGCGCGCACCCTTTGCCGGCATCGTGGACGACATTTTCCTTAAGGAAGGAGAGCTTGCCATGCCCGGATCCAGGGTCATGAACCTCATCAACCTGGAATCCCTATACGTGAATGCCGATATTTCGGAGTCATTCCTGGGGGCAATCGGAACCGGCGATCCGGTCATCCTGCGTTTTCCGGCTTATCCCGGACAGGACATGCATGTGCCGGTCCATCGCATCGGACATGTCATCAACCCGGAGAACAGAACTTTCCGGGTGCAGTTGCTGATCGGAAATACCGAAGACAGGTTCAAACCCAATATGATGGCAAACCTCAGCATCCCCGTGGCGGAAGAAGAAAGCGTGTATGTGGTTCCTTCCATCCTGGTTAAACAGGATATTCAGGGACATTTTGTCTATACCGCACAAGCCAGAAACGGGGATTTGGTGGCAGCAAAGACCTACATTGAGCGTGGACCGGACGGTGAGGGGAATACCCTGGTGCGCGCCGGATTGCAGTCCGGGATGCAGCTGATTGACAAAGGCCATAACCAGGTTGCGGACGGAACCCTCCTGCGTATCGAGCAAGGGAGGGAGGATATGGCAACAGGACAGTAAAAGGTTCACCGGGAATAAAAACGCATAAACCATGGCTGAGAACAACAGCACCCAGGTACGAACCAGGGAATTCAGGCCAACGACCCTGGCCCTGAAGAACAAACACACGGTCTTTATGGTGACCGTTCTATTGGCCGTTTTCGGAACATTTTCCTACCGGTCACTGCCCAAAGAGTTGTTCCCCGATGTGGTGGTTCCGACCATCCTGGTCAAGACAATCTATCCCGGGAACCCCCCCCTGGATATTGAAAACCTGATCACCAGGCCTCTGGAAAACGAAATCAACACCCTGACCGGAATCAAGGTCCTCCGGTCCACCTCTTCCCAGGACAATTCCGACATCTTTGTGGAGTTTCAGACGGATGTGAACCTCAAAGGGGCCCTTCAGGACGTAAAGGATGCCGTGGACCGGGTCAGACCGGACCTGCCTTCCGACCTGCCCGCTGACCCGATGGTCCTGGACATCGATTTTTCAGAGTTTCCCATCATCAATGTCAACCTATCCGGGGACTATTCAATCAATGAGCTAAAGCGCTTTGCAGACTACCTGGAAGAAGAGATCGAAAGCATCCCGGAGATCTCCAAGGTGGACATCACAGGGGTTGAAGAACGGGAAATTCAGGTTCTCGCGGACCCGCTGAAAATGGATGCCTACCAGCTCGGCTTTGACGACATCGAGAATGCCATCAGGGCGGAAAACGTGTCCATTGCCGGCGGGTCGGTATTGTTCGATGACCAGACCCGCTGGGCTGTCAGGACCGTGGGAGAGTTTGAGGACGTGAGGGAAATGGAAAGCATCATCGTAAAGCATGAGGACCAGCAGATCGTCTATCTCAGGGATCTGGCCGAGGTAGTGGACACTTATGCCGACCCCATGAGTTTTGCCCGCCTGGATGACCAGCCGGTGGTTTCCCTGCAGGTGGTAAAAAAATCAGGCGAAAACCTGCTCTCAGCGACCAGTAAAATATTCATGTTGCTGGACGATGCCAGGCAATCGGGGACATTGCCACCGGAGCTCACTATCACCCTGACCAACGACCAGTCGGAAGAGATTCGCGGTCAATTGAGCAATCTGGAAAACAGCGTGATCATGGCCGTCATCCTCGTGGTGGTCGTGTTGTTCCTGTTTCTTGGACTGAAAAACGCATTGTTTGTGGGCATTGCCATCCCGCTTTCCATGCTGATATCCTTCCTCGTATTCGGTCTGGCCTCCATCCAGATCAACATGATCGTATTGTTCTCGCTGATCCTGGCCCTGGGATTGCTGGTTGACAATGCCATTGTGGCGGTGGACAATATTTTTCGGTTTGCCGGCAATGAGTACTCTATTTTTGAGGCAGCCAAAAGGGCCATCGGGGAAATCGCCTGGCCCATCATCACCTCCACGGCCACCACGCTTTCGGCCTTCCTGCCGCTGGCTTTCTGGGGCGGCATTGTCGGGGAGTTCATGAAGTACATGCCCCTCACCCTGATCATCGTGCTCACCTCCTCCCTGTTTGTGGCCTTGATCATCATCCCGGTCTTTTCCTATACCTTCTTCCGGAAAAAAGACAAGCAGCCGGCACGCCCCGCAGGCCCCCATCCATCCGGGTGGCGAAGAAAATTGCTTATCAGCGGTTCGCTCATCCTCGCCGGGGGCCTGTTCCACATTTCAGGGACCATGCTGCCCGGCAACCTGCTGATTCTTGCAGGGCTTTTGCTGGCCATCGGCCATTTTATCCTGGGGCGCCTGGCCCGGTGGTTTCGTGACACCGTGCTGCCCCTTAATGAAAGACTGTATGAGCGGACGCTCCGTTATGCCCTGCGCGGCAGAAATCCCTACCTTTTTGTTGGCGGAACGCTTCTGTTCCTGCTGCTGGCCATTGCGTTCTTTTCCTTCCGAAGCCCCAACGTGCTGTTCTTCCCGGAGAACGAGCCAAAATACATCAATGTGTTGGCCGAAATGCCCATCGGTACAGACATTACCGAAACCGACAACCGCATCAGGGAAGTGGAACGGCATATCGAGGAAATCATTCGTCCTTACCGTCCCATCGTCAAATCCATACTGACCACGGTGGGAAGGGGCGCTGCAGGGGAAAATGACATGGGAGCCGTAGACGCTCCCAGCAAGGCCAGGATTACCATCACGTTCATCGAGTTCGAAAACCGCGGGGGCATCAGTACCACCGATATCATGGCCAGCATCAGCCGTGAACTGACCGGAACCCATGCCGGGATTGACTTCATGATCGAGAAGAACATGGCCGGTCCCCCTGCCGGAAGGGCGGTCAACCTGGAAGTCAGCGGACGAAACCTTCAGCAACTTATCGCCCTGACAGACAGCATACAAAAGGCCATTGAAGGATCCGGCATTGAAGGCATTGAGGGCCTGAAAGCCGACATGGACAAAGACAATCCCGAAATCATTGTCCATATAGACAGGGAGGCTGCCCGGCGTTTTGGCCTGTCCACCCATGCCGTGGCCAACAACATCCGGACGGCCCTTTTCGGGAAGGAGGTGTCTTCGTTCAAGATCGGGGAAGAGGAGTTCCCGATTCAGCTCCGGTTGCAGGAGGATTTCCGTCACAGGCTCTCCACCCTGATGAACCAGCGCATTACCTTCAGGAGCCAAAGCAGCGGGAGGTTGATGCAGGTCCCCATTTCTGCTGTGGCCAGAGCGGAATACAACAAAACCTACGGTTCCATTAAAAGGATCAACCTGAACAGGGTGGTGACCCTGAGTTCCAATGTGCTGCCGGGATATAATGCCAACAAGGTGAACCAGCAGATCCGGGAGTTGCTGGAGGATTTCGAGTTTCCCGACGGCTACCGTTACGAATTCACCGGCGAACAACAGGAGCAGCAGGAGTCCATGGCATTTTTGATCAGGGCCCTGCTCATCGCGGTATCCCTGATCGCACTGATCCTGGTAACCCAGTTCAACTCCGTCCTGAAGCCCTTCATTATCATTGGCAGTGTCATTTTCAGCACGGCCGGGGTGTTTTTCGGTCTGGCCCTGTTCAACATGGAATTCGTCGTGATCATGACCGGCATCGGGATCGTGAGCCTTGCCGGGGTGGTGGTCAACAATGCGATCGTGCTGGTTGACTACACTGATTACCTGCACAAACAGCGAAAAGCCGAGCTTGGGATCCCGGAGGAACACTATCTTGACCCAAAAGAGTCCCTTCGATGCATCCAGCAGGCCGGCATGACACGTTTCAGGCCGGTTGTCCTTACAGCCATCACCACCGTGCTGGGATTGTTTCCGCTGGCCGTGGGACTGAACCTCAATTTTGTCACCCTGCTGACCCGCCTCAACCCGCAGATCTATTTCGGGGGAGACAATGCGGCATTCTGGGGTCCCATGTCGTGGACGGTGATCTTCGGCCTGACCGTCGCCACCTTCCTGACGCTGGTCATTGTCCCCGGCATGTACCAGATCATCCTGCTCACCAAGCGTAAAGCAAAAAAAATACTGCAGCAGCTGGGGTGAATGGTCCCGGGTGAGACCGGCCGCCGAAAAATTTGTGAAAAAATATGGTGGATGGACCAAAATGTTTTTGCTACTTTTGGTTCAAACGGGATGAACCGATCCCAATGGTTTGAATTTTCCACCAATTCCTGTTTTATGAAGGCGCCCGACCTGACCCAATACGGCATCCGGGAACCCGGAGATGTCTATTACAATCTGTCTTATGAGGAATTGTTCCGGCACGAGACCGACCCGTCCCTGGAAGGACTCGAAAAGGGGGTTGTCACCAGTCTCGGGGCGGTGGCAGTCGATACCGGCATTTTTACAGGCCGTTCGCCCAAGGACAAGTACATTGTCCGGGAGGAAACATCTTCCGAGCACATCTGGTGGGCCGATCCGCCACGCAACCGCTCCGACAACAAGCCCATCTCACGGGAGGTCTGGGATGAGCTGAAAGCCACCACCCTGAACCAGTTTCACGGCAAAAAGCTCTATGTCATGGACGCCTTTTGCGGGGCCAATGAAAACTCAAGACTGAAAATACGTGTCATCACGGAGGTGGCATGGATGGCCCACTTCGTAAAAAACATGTTCATCCGGCCCTCCGAGGAGGAACTGGAGGGATTTGAGCCGGATTTTGTGATGCTCAATGCCTGCAAAACGGTGAACGAACACTGGCACAGGCAAAACCTGAATTCGGACGTCTACGTGGCCTTCAATCTCAGCGAACGCTTCGCGGTGATCGGGGGGACCTGGTATGGAGGGGAAATCAAAAAAGGCTTCTTCAGCGTGATGAATTATTACCTGCCGCTCAAAGGGATTGCCTCCATGCACTGTTCCGCCAACATGGGAAAGAATGGGGACACCGCGATCTTTTTCGGCCTGTCCGGCACAGGCAAGACCACCCTCTCGGCGGACCCTGAGCGGTACCTGATCGGGGACGATGAGCATGGCTGGGACGACGAGGGGGTGTTCAACTTCGAGGGGGGATGCTATGCCAAATGCGTCAACCTGAGTCCGGATAAGGAGCCCGACATTTACCGTGCCATCCGCCGTGACGCCCTTTTGGAAAACGTGGTGGTCAAGCCCGACACGGGAGAGGTGAATTTTTTTGACACGAGCAAGACAGAGAACACCCGGGTCTCCTACCCCATCCAGCACATTGACAATATCGTCAAGCCCGTTTCCAGGGGCGGACATCCCAGGAAGATCATTTTCCTGGCCGCTGACGCCTTCGGGGTGTTTCCTCCCGTATCCAGGCTGAACCGTGACCAGGCCATGTACTATTTCCTGAGCGGTTACACTGCCAAGCTCGCCGGCACGGAAAGAGGCATCAGGGAACCCCTGCCAACCTTTTCTGCGGCTTTCGGTGCCGCATTCCTGCTGCACCATCCGACGGTATACGCCCAGGAACTGGCAAAAAAAATGAAGAAACACGGGGCCACGGCCTATCTGGTAAATACCGGATGGATAGGGGGACCCTACGGGATTGGCCAGCGCATTGACATCGACAGCACCCGGGCCATCATCCGGGCCATTCTGGAGGGCTCCCTGGACAAGGCAGAGTGTGACGAGCTGGCACCCTTCGGTCTCATGGTGCCCCGGCATGTGGAGGGGGTGGATCCGGCCATATTGAATCCCAAAAACAGCTGGAAGTATGAATCGGCCTACATGAAACAGGCCGAGATGCTGGCCGAAAAGTTCATAGACAACTTCGACCGCTTCCAGAGCACGGAAGAAGGCCAGAGGCTGGTGGCCGCTGGCCCCCAGAACCAATTCATGAAGCAATACTACAGCTATTATGAGAAAAAGATCAAACGGCTGGAAGAACAGCATGAAAAAGAGATTCACCGCCTCAGGGACCAGATTTATATCCTGCAGAATTCCTTCAACGAATACATCTCATTCAACTCCCTGAACAGCCACTATAAAAACCAGCCCCTGCAACGGCATGTGCCCGTGGTGTCCCATTTCCTGGCCGGGGACGGTGCCCTGCTGGAGCGCTGCCGGGCGGGAGTTCGCGGCATCATGACCGGGGCAGGCTTTGAAGTCCTGCGTGAAGAAACCCCCGACAACGGCCTCTGCCGGCTGATGACCCGGTCCGCCGAGAACCTGACCCTGTCAGAAATGTACGAAAGGATCGACCAGATCGCCGCCTGCTTCATGAACAAACCCTGCTCTCTGGAGAACATGGCGGCCATCGTGGATCAGATCCGGGAGGCAACTGCCCCGCTGTCTGGGTTTGTCATCAAGATCGGCTCCCTCCTGATCTTCAAAACCAGAGCCCGGGAGGACAAACCGGCCGGGATCCGGGTAAGGAAGCTGTCCATTTCTTCCCTGATCCACCTGGATAAACACCCCGGCCTGCTGAAGGACCCGGATCAGCTGATCGGGGAAATCAACTCATTCTGACCAACGGCATGACCGACCGGTCCCACGAACCTCTCTGCTTGCAAAAAAGGGACCGGCGGCATGCCGGTTATTTGCAAAAAAATATTAATCCCCCCTGGTCGGCACAAAAAACAAGCCGCTCATCCCTATTATTTTCTGCCGTTTCTTGCAAATGAGGTAAAAAGTATTAATTTTGAAAGTTGGTCTATTTATCATCAATAAATCTTTTGTTATGGAAACCGGAACTGTTAAGTTTTTTAATGAGAAAAAGGGGTATGGGTTTATCGTGGACGACAAGACGGAAAAGGATGTATTCGTACACCACACCGGATTGCTGGAGCCCATCACCAACAATGACCGCGTGAGCTTCGAGATTTCAGAGGACGAAAGGGGGAAAAAGGCAGTGAACGTAAAAAAGGAATAGCCGTGGAAGGTTTTCCTGATTTCCGGGCCCCGTCGCCAAAGACGGGGCTTTTTTTATGCCGGTGATTTGGCTACTTTTGCAAAAAGCCAAACCAATGAATCTCATCCAGGCAGAAGGCCTCAGCAAGGCATACGGAGAAAAAGTCCTGTTGGATCAGGTGTCGTTCAGCCTTTTGCAGGGGGATAAGATCGGTCTGGTGGCAAAAAACGGAAGCGGCAAGACCACCCTTCTCAACATATTGACCGGAAAGGACCAACCGGATTCCGGCAACTGCTCCTTCCGCTCGGACCTGCGGCTTGCCTACCTGGAACAGGAGCCCCTTTTTGATGCTTCCCTGACGGTGGCGCAGGCCCTGCTGACAGGAGATTCTGAAATCAACCGGGTCCTCCGTACGTACGAAGAGCTCATTCAGGAGCCGGTGGTCCCCGGAAGTCCCTCGGAAAAAGCCCTTCAGGAGGCCATTGAAAGGATGGACGCCCTGAATGCCTGGGACATGGAATTGCGCATCAAGCAGGTGCTCTCCCGGCTTGCGATCGGCAATCTGAAAGCGAAAGTGGGCAGCCTGTCCGGTGGCCAGCAAAAACGCCTGGCCCTGGCCCGCATTCTCCTGGAGGAAGCCGATTGCATTCTGCTGGATGAGCCCACCAACCACCTGGACATCGGGATGATTGAGTGGCTGGAAGGCTATCTGGGGCGCAAAAAGTCCAGCCTGCTGGTGGTGACCCACGACCGGTATTTCCTGGATGCCGTATGCAACGGCATCATGGAACTGGACCGGGGGAAGGTCCATCATTACCGGGGGGATTATGCCTTTTTTCTCGATAAAAAGCAGGCACGGCTCGCTGCCGAATCAGCCCTCACCGAGCGGGCCGCAAACCTGTTGCGCAGGGAGACCGAATGGATGCGCCGCAGCCCCCCGGCAAGGACCACCAAATCCAAGGCCCGCATCGATGCCTACCATGGTTTGCAGGAACTGGCAGCGGAACAGGCCGCAGGCGGGACGGAAACCATCCGGATGGAGATGGCCCGGCTGGGCAAGAAAATTCTGGAAGCGGGGGACATTCGCAAGGAATTCGGGACCCTCCGTGTGCTGGATGACTTTTCTTATGTATTCAAACGGGGAGAACGTCTCGGGGTTGTGGGACCGAACGGGTGCGGAAAGACCACCCTGCTGAGGATCCTCACCGGGGAACTGCCCCCGGACCAGGGAAGGGTCGTTGCGGGAGAAACCATCCGCTTCGGACATTTCCGCCAGGAGGGACTGCAGGCAGATGCCGGAAAAAAAGTCATTGAAGTGATCACCGACATTGCCGAAACCATCACCCTGAGCCGGGACCGGACCCTGACGGCTTCCCAGCTGCTGCACCAGTTCCATTTTCCGCATGCGGTGCAGCAGGACCTGGTGGGCAAGCTGAGCGGGGGGGAGCGAAGGCGTCTGTTGCTTCTGACGGTGTTGATGAGAAAACCCAATTTTCTCATCCTGGATGAACCGACCAACGACCTGGACATCGAGACCCTGAATGTCCTCGAAGAATTCCTCTCAGGTTTCGCCGGCTGTCTTCTGGTGGTGAGCCATGACCGCTACTTTCTGGACAACCTGGTGGACCAGCTGCTGGTGTTTGAAGGTCCGGGCAGGGTCCGTGGATACGTGGGCAATTACACCAGCTACCGGCAGGAGAAACTACAGCGGGATGCCTTGTCGGCCGGGCAGGAAAAAGCAGCCCGTAAAGACGAACCGTCCGGCCCGGGCATCCGGAAGACAAGGGAGAAAACCAAACTGTCCTACAAGGAAATGCAGGAGTTCAACAGCCTGGAGGAGGACATCAGGGCCCTTGAACAGGAGAAAGACCTGCTGCTTGGCCTAATGAACGCAGGAGGCATGGACCCGGAGAAGCTGTTGGATGCTTCCAGACGCGTCGAGTCCCTGATAAAGGAACTGGAAACCAAAGAAAACCGCTGGCTTGAATTGGCGGAATGGATGTGAGCCGGTGCCTCCGGAAAAATGAACCAAGCCCGGCCCCTGAAGGAAGCCGGGCTTGGCCGTTTGCAGGCAGGGGCCGGTTCAGGCATTGAGCATCACCGGCATGACGAGCATCAGGATATTCTCATCCTGGTTTTCTCCGCCGACCGGGGTGATCAGGCCGGCCCTGTTGGGTTCGGACATGGACAACATGACCTGTTCGGTATCCAGGTTGTTGAGCATCTCGACCATGAACTTGCTGTTGAAGCCGATCTCTATGTCATTGCCCTCGTAGTGGCAGGCCAGGCGTTCCTTTGCCTCATTGCTGTAGTCCATATCCTCCGCCGAAAGCGTCAATTCACTTCCCGCAATCCGGAATTTGACCTGGTAGGTGGTCTGGTTGGAAAAGATGGACACCCTCCGGATGGAGTTGAGGAAAGGCAGCCGTTCCACGGTCATTTTGTTGGGATTGCTGGCGGGTATGACCGCTGAGTAATTCGGGTACCTTCCGTCAATCAGTCGGCAGGTCAGGGTGATGTTTTTGAATGTAAAGCGGGCATTGGTTTCGCTGTAATCCACCAGAACCGGGATTTCATCCTGTGCCAGAATGTGCTTCAGCTGGTTCAGCGGTTTTTTGGGCAGGATGAAGCTGGCGGTTTCCTTGCTGCGTACATCCGTTCTGTTATACCGGACCAGCTTATGGGCATCCGTGGCTACAAAAGTGGCCCCGTCTTCGGATAATTCGCAGAACACCCCGGCCATGACCGGCCTCAGGTCATCATTGCTGGCCGCGAAAATGGTTTTGCTGATGGCCTGGTAAAGGATCTCAGAACCGATCGAAAAGCTGGCGGCTCCCTCAATGGGGGGCACCTGGGGATACTCCTCCCCGTTCTGCCCGGCCAGCCTGTATTTCCCTTCCCCTGCGGTCAACGTCACCCCGAAGCTGGCGGCATCAATGTCCAGGGTCACCGGGATGTCAGAGAAAGTCTTGAGGGTATCCAGAAGGATGCGGGCGGGGATGGCCACCTTGCCCGTTCCTTCTGCCATGTCCACCTGGATTCGCGCGGTCATGGTGGTTTCCAGGTCGGAGGCGGAGATGTTTATCTCGCTGTCACTCAGTTCAAATAAGAAGTTGTCCAATATGGGCAGCGTGTTGTTTGTACTCAACACCCCGCTGATGGCTTGCAATTGCTTTAGAAGCAATGAACTCGACACGATAAACTTCATAACACTCCAGGTTGGTTATACGAATAGCAAAGATAGTTTTTTAATCAAAATCAAGGGGGCTGGTCATGCTTTTTTTGGAACAAACCCGCCTGGTTTACACCTCATCCACCCGCATCCGCCAAAAAATGGCCAAAGGGCTGCAGGAGCCGTCCAAAATCATGGTAAAATGCCATAGCGACCCGGCCGTCCTTCATGAGCAGCAAGAAACGATCCGGGTCGGTGTCCGCGCGGGACCCAGCACTTGCCCGGCCGTTACCTCCCGTGGGAATCCGGAAACAGGAGACGCTTTGCTGCACACCCTCCTGATCTGTCACGCTGAGCCTCAGGAAAGGCTCAGTCTCTATCAGCTGCCCGACAGGGGCCTTTTCATCCCCCAGCAGCAGTCGGTCATACCGCACCTCCCCCAAGGCATTTAGAAAGCGGTTGAGACGCACCCAATGGATCAGGGTGTCCGGTACCATGTTCCCTTCCGGGTCGTACAGCCGGGCCGAACCATCCTCCTGAAAGCGGATCCCGAATGACGATGTGGGCTGCCCGGCCCACCCCGCCTCCACCAGGGCCATTGCCTTGCGGGGCATGTCAAACACTAGGGGATCCCGCCAGGAAGGTCCTTCCCGGTCGTAAAGGCTGCGAAGGCCGTCCCCCAGGCCCGGCAGATGCACCCAGTAGGCAGGTTCCTGGCCTGTGTGCCGCATGGCCGTGCCCTCCTTACCCCCGGCATCGGGGCCCACCAGGAAGGAAAGCCGCGCACGTTTCCTGCTGACGGGTCCCTGGATGAACGGC
The DNA here is from genome assembly GCA_964477035.1 of uncultured Bacteroidales bacterium. Lineage (GTDB taxonomy): Bacteria > Bacteroidota > Bacteroidia > Bacteroidales > UBA7960 > SLSG01. The sequence goes on along the minus strand of CAYZCW010000002.1, from coordinate 108,403 downwards.
AGGTGTGTCAGCCGGGACACCAGGAACACATCCACGCGCACACCCTCCTGCTCCATGATCCCTTGCAGCCGGGCTGCCTCAGCAGCCGTCAGGGGGGCGATGACCTCCTGGCCTTGCAATGCCAGCAACAACTGCCGCATGAGGCGCGGATCGGCCCTGTGTTGGCCGTTCACGATCCAACCGCCCTCCCGTTGATGTACCAGGTGGACATTTTCCGTTTCCCCACCCGCTCCCTGTCGAGAAAAGTCAACCCGGCCGATCTCCTCACCCGGATCGGTCGCAAATCCCTTCAGGGTGCCACCGGAAGGCCTGTTCAGCCAAAGCAACGCAAGGGCCACCAGCCCAAGGGCCATAAAAAACAACAAGGTCTCCGGCCGGTAAGGTAGGGTTTTCATTTTTTTCAGGCCTTCTTATACCGCCTTTTTCGCCATACACCCCGGACCAGCCCGGGTACCACCACCAGCAGTACCGGGAGGAGCAGATTAAGCAGGCGGACCTGCAGGCCTCTGCGGGACAAGGCCGTTTTATCCAGCAACCGCAGGCTGACTTCACGTGAACGCACAGCGATCAGCCCCTTGTCGCCGGTCAGGTAATTCACGGCATTCAGGATGAATGCACCATTCCCAAACATCTCCCCGCTCATTCGGTCATATCCAAGGGGGAGTACCTGCCCCCCGCTTCCAAATTGATTCCGTATCAAATCCCCGTCGCTGACCACGATCATGGCTGTGGGCAGGCTCTCCTGCAGCGGCTGCAGACCGGCAGGTAGCAATTCCCCGGGAGGAATCCGGTTTTGGAAAACGGACTGAAACCGCCCTTCAAGCAGCATGGCGATTGTCCGGGCTGGTCCTGAATACAAGTCCTGGTCCTGAGGGGCTTCGAGCTGGTCGAGGGCAATCCTGGCAGGGGTCGGAACCACCCGGGTGTAGGGGGACGTCTGCAGCAATGGGGTGGCATGCACCCCCGCCGCCTCCACAGCTTCGATGCTGCTGACAAATTCCGTCCGGACCAGGTCCAGGTTGCGGACCACAGGATGGCCGGATGCGGCTCCGGCCAAAGGAAAATAAGGCCATGGCATCAGGCGGATCTGGGGGCGCCCCCCGATGCTGCCCGTGGTGACCCCCAGGGAAGCTGCATTCAGGTCCATGAGCAGGTCATGGTTCAGGCGGAGTCCGTAACGAAAAAACAAGTCTTCCAGGTGGAGGTTGGCGGCCAGGGCAATCGTTTCATGGGGCGGATCCTGCAAGCTGTCCATATCGGCAATCACAGGATCCACAAGCCAGAGCAGGGTGCCGCCATGCATGAGGTACTGGTCGAGCAGGTATTTGTCCGCCTCAGAAAATGGGTCGCGGGGCTGAGCCACCACGAGGGTCCGGAATTGCCTCAGGCGCTCGAACCCGGCATCCAGCCTCACCCGTCCGACATCATAAAAATCGGACAACGACCGGGTGAGGTCGGCCACATAGCGGGGTTCCAGGGTCCCCTTTCCTTCCAGAAAGCCGATCCTGTCCCTCCGGCCCGGGGCAATGGTCCTTATGGCGGCCCCCAACTTGTATTCCAGCGCCCGGGCCGAGTGGTTCAGAACCTGCTCTGCAGGGAGGCCCATTTGCTCTGAAAGCAAGGAGACAGGGACATCTTGCCCCCCGCCTGCCACCAGCGCCCAGGGAAAGACCATCTGCAGGGAGGTGGCATCGCCGGCCTGCACCTGGACCTGGGTGGGGTGCATCCCCCTTTCAACCAATCCCTCCAGCACATGGTCCGGGAGTCTCCCCCCCCCCCGCCCCAGGGGATTCACCAGCTCGAACTGCAACTTGTTGGTGTAAGCCGAAAACTCCTCGAGCATTTCCCGGGTCTGGTTGCGCAGGTTCCGGAGGCCGGCCGGCAGATTTCCTTCCAGGTAGACACGCACCAGGATGGGTTCCTCCAGTGCCTGCAACATGTCCTTTGTGGCCGGGGACAGGGTATGGCGCTGTTCCGATGTCAGGTCCAGGCGTGCAAAGCGCCAGGACCCGGCGAAGTTGGCGGCCGCAATCAGACCCAATCCGGCGAACAGCACCAGCAGGTGGTGTCTGGCCTTCCCTTTCCGGCCGCCGGCCCGGATGGTTTTTGCGGATCCCGTCAGCCAGTGCCGGCTCTCCAGCCGGATCCGGATCATCAGCAGAAATAAGGCGATCAGGCTGATGAAATACAGTAGGTCCCTGGTATCCACCACCCCCCGGCTCATGGAGGCGTAATGGGACTGGACGCCCAGTTTGCTGACAAACAACCCGGCCCCCTGGAGCGCAGGAAGCGCTGCGATCATGTCGAAACCGATGAAGGCGAACCCGCTCATGAACATGGCGAGGATGAAAGACACGATCTGGTTGCCGGTCAGTGAGGAGGCGAACAGGCCGATGGCCACAAAGGCCGCGCCCAGGAACAACAGGCCCAGGTAAGAACCCCAGATGCCGCCCATATCGGGCCCGGGGGGAAGCGAAAACCGGTTCAGTGTGACCAGGTACACCAGGGTCGGCAACAGGGATGCCACCAGAAGGACCACCCCCGCCAGGTATTTTGCCCACACAATCTGCATGTCTGACAAGGGCTTGGTAAGCAGCCACTCCATGGTCCCCGCCCTGCTTTCTTCGGAAAAGGACCGCATGGTGATCGCCGGGACGAGAAACAGGAACACGTAGGGCCCCAGGGAGAACAATCCCTCCAGGCCGGCATGGGAAGCAGCGGTCAGGTTGAAATTGCCCGGGAAGACCCAAAGAAACAGGCCGTTTATGGTCAGAAAAACCGATACGGTAAGGATTCCGATCAGGGAATCGAAAAAACTGCCCACCTCTTTGTAAAACAACCGAAGCATGGATGGTTTACCCTTCTGTTTCGAATTCGACCGAGACTGTGTCGTTCAACTGCAGGCCCAGCAGATCGGATGCCTTGCCCTGGTTGATGGCGATCTCAAGAAAGCCCGTGGAGCCGAAAAGGGCCAGTTTCTCCCCCGGAACCACATCGGCATAAGCCTTGTGTATTTTGGCTATCCCATCTCCCTGGGAACGAAAGCTGATGAAAAAGGGAAGGTTCTTGCCAACCTGTCGAAAGATGTGGCGGTCGATATTCACCACCACATTGCCATACCCATCCACAAAAATGACCTTGCCGATGATCCTGCCGGGGTAGATGACCGGCCTGAAGGGAATGCGCTGGTTGAGTTCCTTGTGGGGCCGGCCCAGGGCCTCCAGTCCATCCCCCCTGGCAATGTGCGCGGCGGCTTTGGCAAAGACATCCCGGGTGGAAAAAGTAAAGTAATCCGAGTCCTGCAGGATCTCCAACTCCACGGCCTGCTCCGGTTCGTTGTCGAACACCAGGGAAAACACCCCATTGTCTGCCCCGATGAAATAATGACCCTGATGCCGGATGGCTATATGGGGTGCATTCACGTCGGCTTCCGAATTCACACCCAGGAGGTGGATGCTGCCATCCGGAAAATGGGGGTAGGCATTGCGGAGCACGAAACTTGCCTGCATGATGTCAAACAGGGCGACCCCGTGGCTGATGTCGATGACCATGGCATCCGGGATCAGCTTCATCAGCAGGCCTTTGACGGCGCCTGCATAATGGTTTGCATGTCCCCAGTCGGTCGTTAAGGTGATGATGGTCATGTAGCGCTTTCCCTCCTGTTTTGCCCCGGGGGCATAAATCGCGATTGCCCCATTAAACGGGAACAAATTTGGGAAAAATATTGTTACTTTGCACACGCAAAAGTAATGATTTCTAAGGAAGGAGAAAAGCCGTTACACTTTATGGGGGAAAAGACCATCACACTGGAGGCGGTACACCCGCCGGAGATCTTTGGACTCAGGGAAGAGAAGCTCCGGCTGATGCGGAATGTGTTTCCCAAACTGAAGATCATTGCCAGGGGGGAATCGGTCAAGCTCATCGGAGACGACGGGGAAATCCGTTTCTTTGAGGAAAAGTTCCGTCGGATGCTTTTGCACCACGACCGTTACGGCAAACTCACGGAGGAGAACATCCTGGAGATTGTGGCCCATGATGGGGAACAGGCAGCGTCCCCGTTGGATGAACCCGGGCTTTCCGAACTGATCCTTTACGGAAAAGACGGGATGCTGATCAAGGCACGCACCCCGAACCAGCTGCGGATGGTGCAGCGCTTCAAAACACACGATCTGTTGTTTGCGATCGGACCTGCCGGAACAGGCAAGACCTATACGGCCGTCGCCCTGGCCGTCAGGGCCCTGAAAAACAAGGAGGTCAAGCGCATCATCCTGGCCCGCCCCGCGGTGGAAGCCGGGGAAAACCTTGGATTCCTGCCGGGCGACCTGAAGGACAAACTGGACCCCTACCTCCAGCCTTTGTACGACGCACTGAGGGACATGATCCCCCCGACAAAACTGGCCACCTACCTGGAAGACGGAACGATTGAAATCGCGCCGCTGGCTTTCATGCGTGGCCGCACCCTGGACAATGCATTCGCCATCCTGGATGAAGCCCAGAACGCCACGGAAAGCCAGTTAAAGATGTTCCTGACCCGCATGGGCCGGTCGGCCAAATTCATCGTTACGGGAGACATCACCCAGATCGACCTGCCGCGAAACCAGGTTTCCGGCCTGATCACCGCCATCAATATTCTGGGGAAAGTCAGGGGCATTGATTTCATCTTCCTCAATGAAAAGGATGTGGTCCGCCATCCCCTGGTGACCAAAATCATAGATGCCTACGAACGGGGAACCCTCCCCAGGGGAGAAAGCCAGGCTGCAAGCACGGAAGCCGGGAGCCACAAAATGGATGCAAAAAACCAAACACCCAAAACCATATGAAAGCCATCAAAACAACCCATTTCGAATTTCCCGGTCAAACCGCACGCTACCAGGGCAAGGTCCGCGATGTCTATACCATCCAGGACCAATTGATGCTGATGGTGGTCACCGACCGCATCTCCGCCTTCGACGTGGTCCTGCCCGAGGGCATCCCCTATAAGGGCCAGGTACTGAACCAGATTGCCGCCAGGTTCCTGGATGCCACCGCCGACATCGTGCCGAACTGGAAACTGGACGTGCCGGACCCCATGGTCACGGCAGGCATGCTTTGTGAGCCTTTCCCGGTGGAGATGGTGGTCCGCGCCTACCTGACGGGTCATGCCTGGCGGGAATACAAACAAGGAAAGCGCAGGCTGTGCGGCGTGCCCATGCCCGAGGGCATGATAGAAAACCAGGCTTTCCCCGCTCCCATCATTACCCCCACCACCAAGGCCTCCGTCGGCCATGACGAGGACATTTCACGTGAAGAGATCCTGGAGCAGGGGCTCGTCAGCCCGGAAGACTATGCCCTACTGGAGGACTATTCGCTTGCCCTGTTCCGTCGCGGGACTGAAATGGCCGGGCAGATGGGGCTGATCCTGGTCGACACCAAGTATGAATTCGGGAAGGCCGGTGGCCGCATCTACCTGATCGATGAGATCCATACCCCGGATTCCTCCCGGTACTTTTATCAGGAAGGCTACCAGGAACGGCAGGAAGCCGGCCGGCCTCAAAAGCAACTTTCCAAGGAATTTGTCCGGGAGTGGTTGATGGAGCAGGGTTTTCAGGGCAAGGAAGGACAGGCAATCCCCGCCATGCCGGATGAATTCATCCGGCAGGTCTCGGACCGCTACATCGAGCTGTTTGAAAAGATCACCGGGGAAAAGTTCATCAAGACCCCCGAAGCCAATCCCCTGGACAGGGTCCGCGAGAACTGCACCCGCTTCCTGGAAAACCGGTAGGATTTTCCGGCCCCGGCAAGGCAAAAACTGCCGCATTGGTTGGCAATATTTGTATTTTTACAGATCAACCAACCCCCCTTTGCCCATGGCCCCGAAAAACCAGAAAACCAGGAAGTCTCCTTCGCGAGAATCCCGCACCTTGCTGCAGACCCGCATCATAGACGATGTGTTTACCGATGCGGTGGACAGTGTCAAACCCCGTTTTGAGGTCGATATCGATGCCTATGTCAACAGGCTCTGGGAGGCCAACCCTGAGATCCACGCCCTGTTAAAAGGGGCAGACATGCTGGAGGAGGCCAGGGACCGGCTCTATGCCTACCTGGAGCAATCCGAGAGGAAGATATTCGAGGTCGACAACGACCTGCACATCCTGGAAAAGTCCACCGTCCGGGAAACCATCCGGGTGTTTAAAAGCATCATCGGACCGGTCAATGAATACCGGACCGGGGTGTCCGCCCTGGATTTTCTTTTCCGTTTGGCAAAAGGAAGGACCGAAGAAATCAGGCACCAGGTCAGTCCGGGTTTTCTCCTGGAGTTCATCAACCTGTTCCGTGGGGTGGACGGCCGCTCCAACATCTATTTTGAGTCCAGGCAGGCCAAAAAAGGCATTCCGGACTTCCTGCAGATGGAAGGACGCAAGGCCTCGGAGGCCCGCACGGAGATCCTCAATGAGCTTTCTTCCAATATGAAGAAGTACCTCCGCAAGTACCCCAGCGGACTGGAGGAGGAAGTCATCACCTGGCGCAAGGCCAACAAGCGGCGCATCCTGAAATACTTCAACGCCACCGACCGGGAGTGGAATGAGCCTGCCTGGCACCTTAAGCACGTGATCCGGGATGCCAGGCCCCTGCTCGACCTGATCGAACTGACCGAAGAACAACGGATGGCCATCACCCTGGCGACCCAGAACAAGATCCCCTTCGGCATCACCCCTTACTACCTGAGTCTGATGGACAACCAGCTGAATATCGGGTACGACCACGCCGTGCGCGCCCAGGTTATTCCCCCGCCGGCCTATGTCACCCGGATGGTGGAAAACCGGGAAAACAGGGGACTGCAATTCGACTTCATGGGGGAACACGACACCTCCCCGGTCGATCTGGTCACGCGTCGCTACCCGGGCATTGCCATTTTAAAGCCCTTCAATACCTGTGCCCAGATCTGCGTGTACTGTCAGCGAAACTGGGAAATCGACGAGGTGCTGGACCCCAAGGCCATGGCCCGCAGCGAGCAGATTAAAAGTGCCCTGAGCTGGATGGACGACAACCCGGCCGTTGGCGATGTGCTCATCACGGGAGGGGATCCCATGGTGATGCGTGACGAGGCCCTCCGTATGCTGATGGATGAAGTGTCTTCCAAAAAACATGTCTACCGCATCCGCATCGGAACCCGGACCCCGGTGGTTCTGCCCCAGCGTTGGAGCCAGGAAACCATCGACCTGCTGGCATCCTATGTCAAACCAGGAAAAAGGCAGGTAAGCATCATCACCCATTTCGAACATCCCTACGAGATCACCCCCGAAGCCATGGACGCCGTCCAGCGCATCCGCAAGGCCGGCATGATGGTCTACAACCAGGAAGTCTACACGGTGGAAAACTCCCGCCGGTTCGAAACGGTCAAGCTGCGCCTGGACCTGAAATCCATCGGGGTGGATCCCTATTACACCTTCAATATGAAAGGCAAGGATGAAACCAGGCAATACATGGTTCCCATCGCACGCATCCTGCAGGAACTCAAGGAGGAGGCCAGGCTCTTGCCAGGGCTTGACCGCACCGACGAAGCGGTATTCAACGTGCCCAAACTGGGGAAAAACCACCTGCGTGCCTGGCAGGACCACCGTCTGGTCATGATCCTGCCCGATGGTGCCCGGGTCTACGAGTTCCATCCCTGGGAAAAAAACATCCATCCGGTGCCCCCCTACAACTACGTGGACGTGCCCATCTACGACTACCTGGAAGAACTGGCAGCCCGGGGAGAAAACATCCGCGACTACCGCACCATCTGGTTTTATTATTAAGGCACATGCAGGCATCTCCGGATGATTAATTTTTACTATGTTTGCTCCGGCACTCAAACCGGGAGCCCCGGCGCAAGCCCGGTCACCCTAACGGCTTAGTATGATGAATGCGATTGGTATACGGCACGAAGACAAGTACAGGATGGAACGGCGAACCCCCATCGTTCCTTCCCTGGTCAGGAAACTCGTTCAGGAGAACAAACTAAAGGTCTGTGTGCAAAGCTCCCCGAAGAGGGTCTTTCCGGACGCGGACTACGAAAAAGCAGGGGCGCTGGTCACCGGGGACCTGAAGGACTGCGGTGTGGTGTTCGGTGTGAAGGAAATCCCGCCGGAGGCCTTCGAAAAGGGCAAAACCTACGTGTTTTTCAGCCACGTGATCAAGGGCCAGTCCTACAACATGCCAATGCTCCGCCGCATGATGGAGCTCGGCTGCAGCCTGATCGACTATGAACGGATCGCCGATGAAAAGGACAGGAGGCTGATCTTTTTCGGGCGGTTCGCGGGACTGGCCGGCATGATCAACTCCCTTTGGAGCCTGGGCCAGCGCCTCCGTGAATACGGGCATAAAGACAACCCATTCCTGAGAATCAAACAATCCTTCCGCTACACTTCCCTGGCCGAGGCGAAGGCGGACATCTCCGAGGCGGGCCGGATCATCTCCGAAAAGGGCCTTCCCCGGGAGCTCCTCCCCCTCACCATCGGTTTTACCGGGTACGGCAATGTCTCCCACGGAGCCCAGGAGATCGCCCACCTTTTGCCCATCAGGGAAATCAGCCCGGCCCAGTTGCTCTCTTTAAGCCAAAACGGACCGGGCCCCGCCAATGTGCTTTACAAGGTGGTGTTTCGGGAAGAACACCTTGTCCGGCCCAAAGCCGCGGACAAAGCCTTCGACCTGCAGGAGTACTACCGCCATCCGGAACGGTATCAGAACGATTTCGAGCCTTACGTCCCGCAACTCTCCGTCCTGATGAACTGCATGTACTGGGATGCACGTTACCCCCGCCTCCTCACCAAAGAATACCTGAAAAAACTGTTTGCCAAAGGGAACCCGAAACTGGTGGTGGTGGGGGATATCACCTGCGACCCGGACGGGTCCGTGGAGTTCACCCATCAGGGAACAGAAATTGAAGACCCTGTATTCGTGTACAACCCGGATACCGGAAAGCCTTCCATGGGGTTCGGGGGGCACGGCATGCTTGTCATGGCGGTGGACATCCTGCCCAGTGAACTGCCCAGGGACTCTTCCCAGGCTTTCTCCGATGCCCTGTCAGAATTCATCCTGCCCATCGCCCGGGCCGACTTCAGCAACCCCGGGCAGGAACCGGTCCTGCCGGATCCCGTCCGCAAGGCCCTGATCCTGCACCAGGGCAGGCTCACCCCCGATTATGAATACCTCCTGCAATACTTGCAGGAATAGGGCCGCCCCCGGCCACTCCCCCATCCGACGAAACAAATCAACAAATCCACAAATCAACAAATCAACATGAGCAAAGTACTGATCCTGGGAGCCGGCATGGTGGTCCGGCCCATCGTAAGCTACCTGCTGGACAAGGGACACCATGTCACCGTCGCCACCCGCACCAAATCCAAGGCCGACGCCATGATACAGGGGCATGCCAACGGGCTGTCCGTTGCATGGACCGTGGATGACACCCCGGCCCTGGACCAGATGGTGCGCGAACACGACCTCACCGTAAGCCTGCTTCCCTGGATGCACCACATCATGGTGGCCAGGCATTGCATCAGGCACCGCCGGAACATGGTCACCACGTCCTATGTCAAACCGGAGATGAAGGCCATGGACCGGGAGGCCCGCGAGGCTGGAATCATCATCCTGAACGAACTGGGCCTGGATCCGGGCATCGACCACATGGGTGCCATGCGCATCATCGACCACGTGCACGGGAAAGGAGGCAAGGTCGAGGAATTCTACAGCCTGTGCGGGGCCCTGCCCGCCCCGGAGGCCGCCACCAATCCCTTCCGGTACAAGTTTTCCTGGAGTCCCAAGGGGGTGGTCATGGCCGGCAACAACGACGGACGTTACCTTCGCCACGGCCGGGAGGTCTACGTACCGACCGGGGACCTTTTCAAGAACCCGCTGTCGGTCAGCTTCCCCGGGGTGGGCAGGCTGGAGATCTATCCCAACCGGGACAGCCTGCCCTACATCGAATTGTACGGGATTCCGGAAACAAAGACCATGATGCGGGGCACATTCAGGCATCCGGGCTGGTGTGAGGCCCTGGATGCCATGAAGGCCATGCACCTGCTGACGAGCGACAACAGGGATTTTACAGGAAAAACCTATGCGGAGATGGTGGCCATGCTGATCGGGGAAGACAGCCCGGAGGAGATTCGGGAGAAAGCCGCCCGCTTCCTGGGCATCCCAGCCGGAGCCCACGCCCTGGAGGCCATGGAATGGCTCGGACTGTTCCGCCAGGAGCGGATGGTCCGGCGCAACGACACCCCCTTTGAGATCGTGTCCGATTTGATGATCGAAAAAATGGAACTGGGTCCACAGGAAAGGGATATGGTGGCCATGCAGCATGTGTTTCTGGTGTCCTACCCGGATGGTCAGAAGGAGGTCATCCGGTCTTCCATGCTGGATTTCGGAACCCTCGCCACCGACACGGCCGTGGCCCGGACGGTGGCCCTGCCAGCCGCTGTGGGGGTGGAGATGGTCCTCAGGGGAGAGATCACCCTGAAAGGGGTCCATATCCCGGTCGTGCCGGACATCTACAACCCCATCCTGGATACCCTGGAGGAGATGGACATCAAAATGGTGGAAGAATTCGGCCTGCCCGAAAGCGAGATCATCCGGTAAGCAGGCGGTCACTGATCCAGTCGGCGATCCGGCGGTCATTCGACAGGTGCGGCACCTTGTTCTGCCCGCCCAGTTTGCCCACCGACTTCATGTATGCCCTGAAGGTTCCTTCCGGCACAGGCACCACCTGTGCCGGTTCCAGAATGTGTCCCGTGACCAGGTCGCGGTAATAGGCGTTCCGCTGCCGGAGTGCCTGGTCCACCGCCTTCGCGAAGCCGGGTATATCTTCCGGCGGGGCACTGAATTCCACAAACCACTGGTGGCAGGGTTTGCCGTCCGGATTGTCGACCAGGGGCGCCAGGGTGAACTCTTTCACCACCGCCCCGCTTGCCTCCACGGCCTGCTGCATGGCCGCTTCCGCCTCCTCCCCGATCACGTGCTCCCCGAAAGCCGATGTGTACTGGCTGAGGCGTCCGCTGACCACCATGCGGTAAGGCCTGACCGATTCAAACCGCACCGTGTCGCCGATGTTGTAACCCCAGAGGCCGGCATTGGTGTGGAGAACCACCACATACTGCACCCCGGGCTCCACCTCCGCCAGCCGCAACCTGGGCGGATCGGCCCGGTGGAAATCGCCGGCCGGGATGAATTCATAAAAGATGCCCGAGTCCGGGATGGGCACCAGCCCCCCCCGGGGAAATTCCGCCTGGAAGGCGATGAACCCTTCCGAGGCCGGGTAGGTCTCCAGGGCATCCACCTCCTTGCCGATCAGCCGGAAAAGCTTGTCACGGTAGGGTTCGAAGTTCACCCCCCCGTGCACCAGCAGCCCGAAGCCCGGAAAGAGCCGGGCGATGGATGGCTGCCCCGTATGATCCAGCAGCCGCTCGAAATACATCTCCACCCACGGCGGAATGCCGCTGATCAGGCTCATGGGGCGTGTGGCAGTTTCCGCCACGATGCGGTCCAGTTTCTGCTCCCAGTCGGGAATGCAGTTCGTCTCAAAGCGGGGCAACCGCTTGCCCCTCAGGTAGGATGGAATGTGGTGGTGCACGATGCCCGACAGACGGCCGGTAAGAATCCCCCCGGTGCGCTCCAGCTCCGGGCTGCCGGAGATGAAGATGTATTTTCCTTTCAGAAAACCCGTGTTGCCGGTCTTCAGGATGTACATCAGCAGGGCCTGCCGGGCCGAATCGATGTGGTTGGGCATGGAGTCCCTCGTAATCGGAATGAACTTGGCGCCGGAGGTGGTCCCGGAGGTCTTGGCAAAATACAGGGGTCTGCCCGGCCAGAGCACGTCCTTTTCCCCCGCAATGATCCGTTCAATATAGGGCCTGATCCCCTCGTAATCCCTCACCGGCACCCGCTCCCTGAAATCCTCATAGGAAGCCACCGAGGCAAACCCGTGCTCCCGCCCGAAGGCAGTTTCCCTGCCCCTGGCCAGCAGCTCCCTGAAAACCTGTTCCTGCAGCTTTTCGCTTTGCCCATCCCAACTCCTGAAACGGGCTTTGCTGTATCGGGCCAGGATGCGCGCCCCAAGGGAAACAATCATAGGCAAAAAAAATTATTGGTTTTGTTTGTCGGACAGGCCGGCAAGCCGGCGGATCAGGGCCCGGTACACGGACACCCCTTCCTCCAGGGCCGCTACCGGCATGCGTTCATCCACGCTGTGGATGGATTCGACCAGCTCTTGCTCCAGGATGACGGGCACCAGACCGTAGGCCGGGATGCCGTGTTCCTGGAAAAACACATTGTCGTTATGGGCCGAGAAAAGGATGGAAGAAACCAGGACGTCATTCCCGTAAACATCCCGGACGGCCCCTTCCAGGGCATGGAAATAGGGTCCCTTACCGGAGATGCGGGTTTCCGGGGCCTGGCCGACCACCCTCAGGGTCACCTCATAATCGCCAACGGCCTTTTGAAGTCGCTGAAGGAAGGCTTCGCTGCCGGTTCCGGGAAGCAGGCGGCTGTCGAAGGTGGCCCAGGCATGGCGGGCAATCTGGTTGTGGGCTCCTTCGCTGCCTCCGACATTGGTCAGGGTGATGGTATTGGACAACAGGGAATTGATCAGGGGATCCTTTCTGAGGTAGCCACCCACCAGGGGCCTGAAGAAACCGATATGACGCATCACCAGGCCCCGCATCCCCCGTTCCTCCCGGCCCAGGCTGCGGAACATGTCCTTCACCGGCGGGGTCAGAACAGTCCGCTGCCGCAAATCAAGCAGGGCGGCCGAGGCCTTCACCAATTCTTTCGTCGGATAGACATCCTGGGGCACGGAGCCATGTCCCGAAGACGGGCTGTCACTTTCCAGAATGAACCACAGGCCCCGCTTCTGGGCCACAGAGATGCCGAAGGCCGGACGCTGCGGATCTGATTCGAGCACGCCCCGCAGGCCGAGCCCCCCCTCCCCGTAGACCGCCACGGGGTTCAGCAGGTCCAAAAACCGCTCCGTCACCAGGGCGGCCCCCTTCCCTCCCCCCGTTTCCTCATTCGACACGCTCAGCAGGGTCACATTGTAAAGCAGGCTGGTCTCTGCGGCCAGGGAAACAAAATCCGCCAGAGCCAGCAGCTGCATGACACCAAGCGCTTTGTTGTCTATGGATCCGCGCCCCCAGACGAAGCCATCGGCGATGGCCCCGGAAAACGGGGGGTGGGTCCAGGCCCCGGCTTCCCCGGCCGGCACCACATCGATGTGATTCAGCAGGATGATATTCGGACGTCCTTCCTCCAGCGGGTACAGGGAAGCGGTAAAATTATAGCTGTCTTCTTCATCCGTCAGCACCGTGATATGCAGCCCCTTATCCTCCGCCACCCGGGCAAGGAAGCGTCCGGCCTCCCCTTCCGTGCCGGTCACCGAAGGAATGCCCACATAGTCGGATAACAGCAGGGCGGCCCGCGGCGGCCCTGCCTCCCGGGTTTCCTGGGTTCCGGCCTGTGTGGTGGATGCCAGCAACACCAGAAGGAGGCAGCTTGCCGGCAACCACATCCGGCGAATGACAGGTCGGGGAATGGGATGAGAAGGCATGGCGGCTCTGTATTTTGCCATAAAATTAAATAAAATACCGATGCAAGCCGGGCCCATTTGCTCCGGAACCGGATTTGGGGACCTGCCTGGCAGGCATCGGGACGGTCGCGTCGGCCGCCTCAGCGCACCACCCGGTCCCAGCCTGTGCGGGAAAGATTCACGTAAATCACGGCTGCGGCCCCCACGGCCACGGCCAGGTAGATGGCGGATTCCAGGAAATTCCCAAAAATCAGCTTGCCCGTACCGAACAGGGCGAACAGCACCATCAGGCAACCGGCAATGTAATTGATGAACAGGGTCCGGAAACCGGAATCTCCCTGCACCCCGGGCAGCTGGGCGGCCACGGGCCGCCATCCGGCACCTCCCGGATGGACCCGCCGGTAGAAAGCCTTCAGGGTGTCTCTGTCCGTCGGACGGGTCAGGAAGGTGACGGCCAGCCAAACCAGGGTGGACCATCCGACGATGATGATCAGGGTGAACTCATATTCCAGACGGTAATGGAAGGCGAGCACCGGGTAGACGGCATAGGGGGCCAGCATGGCTGCGATCTCGCTCCAGGCGTTGACCCGCCACCAGAACCACCGGAGCAGCAGCACCAGCCCGATGCCTCCGCTGCAGGCCAAAATGAACCGCCAGGCATCGCTGATTTTGTCGAACTGGGTGGTGATCAGCAGGGAAAACACCATCAGCAGCACGGTGGTTACCCGGGACACCTTCACGTAATAGGCCTCACCGGCCCCGGGCTTCACAAAGGGGCGGTACAGGTCGTTCACGATATAGGATGTGCCCCAGACCGTCTGGGAGGCCATGGTCGACATGTAGGCGGCAAAAAAGGCCGCCAGCAGCAGCCCGAGCAGGCCGGGGGGCAGCAGGTCCCGGATGACCATCACGTAGGTGGCGCCTTTGTCCGCCTCGTTGGGGTACAGCACCAGGGCCACCAGGGCGACGAGGATCCAGGGCCAGGGCCTCACCGCAAAATGAGCCACCTGGAACCAGAGAGTGGCCAGCAGGGAGTGCTTCTCATCCCGGGCAGACATCATGCGCTGGGCTACGTAGCCGCCGCCCCCGGGCTCGGCCCCCGGATACCAGCTGGCCCACCACTGAACGCCCAGGTAAGCCACCAGGGCCACGACCCCCATCCGGGCCAGGCCGCCGGCATTTCCTGCGGCGGTCCCTTCCCCACCGACCACGGGGAAGAAATCAAACGCCCACCCCACCTCCGCGAGCCGCTCTGTCAGGCCGCTGACCCCGCCCACATGCTTCACGGCAAAGATGGCCAGCACGATGCTGCCGCCCATGGCTACCAGGAACTGGAAGGTGTCGGTCAGGGAGACGCCCCACAGTCCGGACAAGGAGGAATACAGGGCCACGAAGGCCATGAGGAGGCCAACGGCCAGCAGGTGGGCGCTGAAGGAAATGCCCAGCAGGCGGACTTCACTGAGGCCCAGCAGGGTCAGATCCGGGAACATGACCTGCAGGATCTTGACCATGGCCAGGTTCACCCAGGCCATGACCACGGCGTTCATGAACACCCCGATGTACACGGCGCGGAAGCCCCTCAGGAAACGGGCGGGCCGGCCGGAGTAACGGATGGATACAAATTCTGCGTCCGTCATGATGCCGGCCCGCCTCCAGAGCCTGGCAAAGAAGAACACGGTCATCATGCCCCCGAACAGCATGTTCCACCACAGCCAGTTGCCGGCGATGCCCCGTTCGGCCACCAATTCCGTCACAGCCAGGGGCGTGTCGGCAGCAAAGGTGGTGGCCACCATGCTCGTTCCCGCCACATACCAGGGCAGGTTGCGTCCCGTAAGGAAAAAGTCGCTTGTGCTCCTGCCGGCTCTTTTGGACATCAGAATGCCGATGCCGATGGCCACAAGGAAAAAAGAGGCGATGATCATCCAGTCGAACAGGGTGATGTGCATACAACCAAGGGGTTTCGGGTGGTCAATCAGGTTATGTTGGGACGAATATAGGGAATATCTCCATTTGCCGGAATCATTTTTTTTTCGTTACTTGCCTTGTTGGCCTTTTTCTCCGGCAGGCATGCGGGGCCAGGCCCACGCCCCATCCCTTACCATAAAACCATGATCCAAAAAAACAAACACATCCTGCCCCTGTTGCTGGCCTTGCTGCTCTGGGGCTGTGCCCCCCCTGAACAACCTTTCGGGATCATCCCCCGGCCCGTCCAGACGGAGCCTGGCAGGGGCAGCCTGCGGTTGTCCGGCACCCTCACGGTATACCATGAACAGGCAGCGCCCGGACCGCAGGCATCCCTTTCTCCCGGGCAGGAGGCCTCCCTCGGGGAGGTGGCCGTGTACCTGGCCGGGCTGTTCTCCCGGACCGCCATCGAAACCACGGTCCGTCCCCTGCCCCCGCGCGGGCGGTCCCGCCGGGGCATCATCCTGGGCCTCGACCCGGAGGGCTTGCCGGAGGAGGGCTACCGCCTGGAGATCGGCCGCCGGCGCATCCTCATCACGGGGGGCTCCGCCAGGGGCGCCTTTTACGGGGTGCAGAGCCTGCGCCAGCTGCTGCCCCCGGAAATGGAGGCCCCCCTGGCTGCCGCACCACTCAGGGAGGTTCGCCTTCCCCGGGGCCGCATCCTGGATTACCCGGCCTTCGAATACCGGGGCATGCATCTGGATGTGGCACGTCATTTCTTCCCGGTGGCATTCCTCAAGAAGTACATTGACCTGATGGCCCTGCACAAGATGAACCATTTCCACTGGCACCTGACCGAGGACCAGGGCTGGCGCATCGAGATCAAAGGCCTCCCGCGCCTGACAGAGGTCGGTGCCTGGAGAAAGGAAACCCTGGTCGGGCACGGAGGGAGGCCCCCCTTTGAATTCGACGGCATTCCATACGGCGGCTATTACACCCAGGAAGAGATCCGGGAAGTGGTGGCCTATGCCGCTGCGCGTTTCGTTACGGTCATTCCGGAAATTGAAATGCCGGGACATGCGACAGCCGCCCTGGCTTCCTATCCATCCCTGGGCTGCACCGGGGGACCCTACGAGGTGATTACCCGCTGGGGCGTGTTTCCCGATGTGTTCTGCGCCGGAAAGGAAGAGGTGTTTGTGTTTTTGGAGGAAGTGCTCACGGAGGTCATGGAGCTCTTCCCTTCAAAGCGCATCCACATCGGAGGAGATGAATGTCCCAAAACCCGCTGGAAAGAGTGCCCTCTTTGCCAGCAGCGCATTGCCACCGAGGGACTGGCCGGGGAGGACGAACTGCAGGCTTTTTTCATCCGTCGCATCGAGGCGTTTTTACGGTCGCACGGCAGAAGGATCATCGGATGGGACGAAATCCTGGAGGGCGGCCTGGCCCCCCATGCCACGGTCATGTCCTGGCGGGGCACCCAGGGAGGCATTCAGGCGGCACAGATGGGACACCAGGCGATCATGACACCGGGGTCCCACTGTTATTTCGATCATTACCAGGCCGATCCCGACACCCAGCCCCTGGCCATCGGGGGATTCACCGACCTGGAGAAGGTCTATTCCTACCATCCGGTTCCGGAGGAACTCGACGGCCACCAGGCAGATCTTATCCTCGGTGCCCAGGGCAATGTATGGACGGAGTACATCCACACGCCGGAGCATGTGGAATACATGGCCTATCCCAGGGCTATCGCCCTGGCAGAGAGGGTCTGGTCGCCCGATACATTAAGGGATTACGCTGATTTCCTGCTGCGGCTGGAACGGCATAAGAAAAGGCTTGACCACCTAAACGTCAACTACTTTACTCCTTCGGATTAAAGTATTTCGCGAGCCATTTGTTGGCCAGAAGCAGCACGCCCATTACAAGGATCCACTGCACCACCATCGTCCCGGTACTGGCCTCGGCAAACGGGTTCCACCAGCTGTCTGTATCCGATACGATCGACTGGTAGATGAGCCATACGAAGATGATCCCGATGATCACAGGATTGATCCGGATCAGCACATTGTACCACCGTCCGATCTTCATGGTACCGGCCTGGTTGAGGTGTTCCGTGCGCACCTTCTCGACCCCGTACTTCATGATGGCCACGGCGGTAAACATGCCGCTGATGAGCAGGGCCACGCCCCAGACAAAATCCTGGTTGTTCAGAAAGTTCAGGCTGTAGGCCGAGGGAATGCCGCAAAGAAAACCCGCCGCGCAGGTAAGCAGGACGGCCCGGCGGCGCGTCCAGCCTGCGGTGACCAGGTTGGCCACCCCGACTTCCACCTGGGATATCAGGGACGAGATGGCGGCAAAGGCCAGGCATAGGAAGAAGAAAACGGCCATAAGCGCCCCCCCCGGCATGGTGGTAAACAGCTCCGACATGTAGATGAAGGTCAGGCCGACATTCCCGCTTTCCAGGGCTGCATGGGCATATTCCTGGCTGGGGGCCAGGGCAAAGATCGTGGGCAGGATGGCCAGCCCGGCCACGATGGCCACCGCCACGTCGGCATAGGCCACCACGAACATGCTGCCCCCCACGCTGTCTTTTGGGCGGGTGTATATGGCATAAGTCATCAGCAGGGCCCAGCCTGCCCCGGTCGACCAGGCTGCCTGGGTGAACCCCTCAAGCCAGGTGCGCGGATTCAGCAGGTAGTCCATATCCACACGGAAAAGGTATTGAACTCCCAGCCCGGCGCCCGGCAGGGTCAGGGCGCGCACGGCCCCCACCAGCAGAAGCAGGGCCAGCAGGGGGAGCAGGATGCGGGAAAAACGTTCAATGCCTTTGACCACCCCCTGGTACAATATGAAACAAGTCACGGCCATGGCCACGAAGTGGTAGAAAACGGTTTCCCTGGGATTGGTGGAAAAGGCATCCCACAAGGCCCGTGTGTCGGCTCCCCTGGCAAATTCCCCCTGAAGGGACAGCACGACATACTTGATGGTCCAGCCGGTCACCACCGAATAATAGAACATGATGGCGATGCACACGAATCCCATCCAGGCCCCCACCCAGGCAAAGCGCGGGCCCATGAATTCGGCCATGGCCCCCACGGAACCCTTGCGGGTCCGCCGGCCAATGGCCATCTCAGACATGAGCAAAGGGACGGAGCAGACAATGACGGCGATGATGAGTATGATGACGAAGGCCCCGCCCCCGTTGGCGGCGGCCATGCGGGGAAACCGCCAGATATTGCCGGTACCGACGGCCATGGCAATGGCCGCCATGAGGAAACCCAGTTTATTGGAAAAGAATTGTTGTTTGTCTTGCATCGGCTGTAAAAGGGTTAATCCAGGAAACGCCAGGTGGTTGTGTAATCTTCGGGCAGGGACTTTCCGGAAAGGACCGCCCGGAGCAATTCCACGGGGATGCTGTTCTGACGCAGCACGGCATCGTGGAATTCCTTCAGGCTCATGTCTCCGTTGTCCACCAGCTCGGCCCTCAGCCCCTGGAACTGAAAGCCCCCGATCATGTAGGCCAGCTGGTAGAGGGGATCGTAACGCCCCATGAAGGAACGCCGGACCTCGGCCTCGGCATTGGCCCGCTCATGACCGACTTCACTGACCAGAAAGTCAATGCATTCCTGGGGACTCATCTGTTCCAGGTGGAAATTCAGGGAAAAGATGATGCGTGCCGCCCTGTGCTTTCTCCAGAATAAAAAGCCCATGCGGTCTTCCGGGGTGGGCGGGAGGCCTTTTTCGTACAGCAGGAATTCCCAGTAGAGTGCCCAGCCCTCCGTCCAGAAAGGGGTGCCCAGAATGCGCCTGTAAGGTTTGTTCCGCTGGTTCACGAATCCCTGCAGGTGGTGGCCTGCGATCAGTTCGTGGTGCACGGTAGCCATGCAGAAGTGGGGGTTGTTTCCCCGCAGGCTCATCATCTTGGCATCGTGCTCCATGGTGTTTGTCGGATAGGAGATCCGGATCGCTTCCCCCCCCAGAAAGAAAGGGTTGACGAGCTGCATCTCGGGACTCATCATCTGCATGCGCCAGGTTTCACGGGCCAGGTCAGGGATGCTCAGCAGGTCATGGTCTTCCAGAAATGCGATGGCTTCCTCTGCGAGCCGGTTGATCATCTCCGGCTGTTCCCCTGCCGGCACATACTGCCTCTTCACATGCTCCAGGGCAGCCCTCCAGTCGTCGCCGAAGCCCATTTCCCGGGCCGCGGCGATCATCTCGTCCCGGCACCAGGCCAACTCCTTACGGCCCACCTCGATCAGCTCCTCGGGGGTGTAGGGAATGAATTCGTATTGCAGCCGGTGGATCAGGGCGTGCCTGCCTTCCGGCCTGCCGATGATGCCGCTGCCATCGTCCCGCGACGAATCCGTTACATAATGTTCTGCCAACAGTTTCTCATAGCGCAGCAGCTCCCGCTCGAGTTGTTCGTATGGAGCCAGGGCCCACCAGGTATAATCCGGATGGTATCCATGGTAAAAGCCGTGGGCCTCTGCCAGGTTCTCGCGGAGGTCCCTCACCACAGCCGCTGCCTTATCGGCATCCATCCAGGAGGAAAAGCGCTTGAGGCCCTCCAGGTTATCGGCCGCCTGCCGGAACTGCCCTGCCGCTTCATGAAACAGGGTGGCCTCGGCAGGGCCGTCCACGGTCGTGCCGCGCCGCCGCTCCCGGATAAATTGGTACAGGCCGTCCGCAAAATCCGTCACAAAGGCAACCCGTTCGTAATCTTCCCGGTTCAGCGAATTGAAAAACAGGGCCTTGTTAAGAAAATTCCTGAACAACAGGTAGTCAATCTGCGCGTCCGGAGACAAAGCCGGATATTCCAGGCCATCGAGGTACTCAAGCCAGTCCGCGTACAAACGGTCCATGCGGTCCAGGTATTCAGGGCTTTCCCTCAGGGTGTATTTCCTCTCCAGGGCAGCCCTGTCGGCCTGAAAGCGGCTGATGGGTTCATAGAGTTCAAACCCCTGGGAGAATGCAGGGAGCAGGAAGGCCAGGGTCAGCATGGCCAGGGAGGCAATTTTTTTCATCTCAGCATATTTGGGTATTGGGTCTCTTCACAGCCTAATCTTCCTTCAAGGAAAAACGGTAGATGGTCACCGATTCATACGTTTGACCGGGCTCAAGCAAGGTGGAAGGGAAGCCGGGCTGGTTGGGAGAATCAGGATAGTGCTGGGTTTCCAGGCAGAAAGAGGTCCGGTGCCCGTATGCTTCCCCCCGTTTGCCTGTTTCTTCCCCGGTCAGGAAATTTCCCCCGTAGAACTGGATGCCTGGCTCCGTGGTCAGGACTTCCATCATCCGTCCGCTGGCCGGGTCCACCACCGCCGCGGCCATGTAGAGGCCTCCCTGGGCCGGGGTTCCGTTCAGCACGAAGTTGTGGTCGTATCCCTGCCCGTACAACAGCTGGGGGTGGTCTTCATCCACCCGGTCGCCGATCCGCCGGTACTCCGTAAAATCAAAGGGCGTCCCCGCCACGGGAGCCAGCTCGCCGGTCGGGATGAGTCCCTCATCCACCGGGGTGTAAAAATCGGCATACAGTTTCAGCAGGTGGTCGTTGATGGAGGTGTTCCCTTCTCCGGCCAGATTGAAGAAGGCATGGCTTGTCAGGTTGACGTGTGTCTTTTTGTCCGTGGTGGCCTTATAGCTGATTTTCAAATTGTCATCCTCTGTTAATTCATACAACACTTCAACCTCCAGGTTGCCGGGGTACCCCATGTGGCCATCGGGCGAGAGGTGGGTCAGGCGCAGGGTGTTCGCACCGACAAGCTCCGCCTCCCAGACCACCTGGTGAAAGCCTTCGGGTCCCCCGTGCAGGTGGTTGGGACCATTGTTGGCCGGCAGTTGGTATTCCTCCCCGTCGATCTCAAAGCGCGATTGTCCGATGCGGTTTCCATACCTGCCGATCAGGGCGCCAAAGTAGATCTCTCCGGAGTCAAGGTATTCCCCGATGCTGTGGTAGCCCGTGACAATATCGTCGAATACCCCGTCCTTTCCCGGCACAAGGAGGCTGACGATCTTTCCCCCGTAATTGGTGATGTCCACCCGGATCCCGTTTTCGTTCTGAAGGGTGAAAAGGCTGACGGGCTGTCCCGCGATGGTGGTCATGAATTGTTCAGGGGTGGGAAAACGCACCCCTTCGGCCAGTTTGGGTCCCCCGGACTGGCATCCGTTCAGGCTGACACTCATGATGGCAATGATAGTTGCTTTAAACATTAAGATTCGTGCTTGTTTCATGACGGGTGTTGTATGGTTAAGGGTGTAAAAATAGGAAAATCAGAGAATCTCTTCCATTTTTCGTCCCAGTTCGCAGTACTTGCCGTAAATCCGTTGGTATTTCACCACAAAGTCCGGTCTGGGCGTGTATTCCCGTTCAAAGCCGTTTCCCATGGATTCCTGGGCGGCAGCGAAGCCGGGATAGATGCCCGCCACGACAGAGGCCGCCATGGCCGTACCCAGGGCGCAGGTTTGTTCGTGCCGCGCCACCAGGATGGGCATGTTCAGCACATCGGTGACGATCTGCATGACGAAGGGCGATTTCTTTGCCACACCTCCTAGGGCAATGACCCCGTCGATGCGGACGCCTTCCTCCCGGAAACGGTCCACGATGCGTCTGGAGCCAAAGGCGGTGGCTTCTACCAGGGCCCTGAAAATGGCCGGAGCCGTGGTCCCGAGAGTCAGCCCGGCCAAAGCCCCCTTTAAAAGCTGGTTGGCGTCCGGGGTGCGGCGTCCGTTGAGCCAGTCCAGGGCGAGGACACCGGAAGCCTCCGGGTCAATCTCTTCGGCGGCGGCGGCCAGTCGGTCCAAAAGAACATCCTCCATGTCAGCGGCCAGCCGCCTCATGTCCTCTTCCGCCACCACCTGACTGTTTCCTGCCCCATCCAGCAGGGGCCACAATAAAAGTTTGCGGAACCAGGCAAACACATCCCCGAAGGCAGACTGCCCGGCCTCCAGGCCCATCATGCCGGGGATGACGGAGCCATCCACCTGTCCGCAAATACCCTGAACGAGGGTGTCCCCCAGTTCATCGCCGGGCACCACGACCATGTCGCAGGTGGAGGTTCCCATGACCTTGCTCAGGTAATAAGGTTTGATCTCCCCGCCCACGGCGCCCAGGTGGGCATCGAAAGCCCCCACTCCGACCGTGATCCCCTCCGGGAGGCCAAGCCTTCCGGCCCATTCCGCACAGAGGGATCCGGCCGGCTCGTCGCTGGTATGGGTCTCCTCATACAGGCGGTCCCGAAGCCCTGCCAGCAAAGGATCCAGCCGCGCAAGGAATGCCTCGGAAGGCAGCCCGCCCCATTCCGGATGCCACATGGCCTTGTGACCTGCCGCACAACGGCTTCGTTTGACCTGGTTGAGGTCGTCCGTGCCACACAGCAAAGCAGGGATCCAGTCGCAATGCTCCATCCACGACCAGGCAGCCTGACGGACGGCCTCGTCCTCACGCAGCACATGCAGGATCTTTGCCCAGAACCACTCGGAAGAATAAATGCCTCCTTCATAGCGGGTATAATCGGGTCCGCCCCAGCTGGCTGACAGCGCATTGATCTCTGCGGCCTCCCCCACCGCCGTGTGATCCTTCCACAGGATGAACATGGCATTGGGGTTTTCACTAAACGCCGGTTGCAGGGACAGGGGCACCCCCTGCCTGTCCACCGCCACGGGCGTCGACCCGGTGGTATCCACAGACAAGGCGCTGACCCGCGCTGCAACATCAGGGCCGGCCTGCCGGAGGGCTTCTATAATGCAGGCTTCCATGCTTTCCAGGTAATCCAGCGGGTGCTGCCTGAAGCGGTTGGCAGATGCATCGCAGAACAAATTGTTCTTCCAGCGTGCATAATAAGACACCCCGGTTCCGGCCTCCTCGCCGGTGAGGGCGTCCACGATGAGGGCCCGGACGGAGTCGGTTCCGAAATCCAGCCCGATGACATATTTTTTTTCGGTATTCATGTGTCTTTCTTTTTCCGGGTCTGGCCGTAATACGCGCCATCCCCGTGCTTTCTCAAAAAATGCTTGTCCAGCAGATGCCCTTCTATCGGCTGCTGACGGCCCATGGCTTCGGTGCGGAAGGCCATTTTGGCCACTTCCTCCAGAACCACGGCATGATGCACCGCCTCCAGGGCGGAACGCCCCCAGGCAAACGGCCCGTGGCCGTGAACGAGCACGGCAGGCACCGCCATGGGGTCCCTCTCGCGGAAGCATTCGGCAATCACATGCCCGGTTTGCTCTTCATATTGCCGGGACGTTTCCTCGCTGGTCATGGGCCGGGTGCAGGGGATCTCCCCATGAAAATAATCGGCGTGGGTCGTGCCGTATGCCGGGATCCCCTTGCCGGCCTGGGCCCTTGAGGTCGCCCACTCCGAATGGGTATGCACAATCCCGCCCACCTTTTCGAAGTGTTTGTACAGGGTCAGGTGGGTCGGGGTGTCGGAGGAAGGGTTCAGGCTGCCAAAAACCTGCCTGCCTTCCAGGTCCACCAGCACGATGTCATCGACCTTCAGCCGGTCATACTCCACCCCGCTGGGCTTGATCGCCACCAGACCGGCCGACCGGTCTATGGCGCTCACATTGCCCCAGGTAAAGATGACCAGCCGGTGGCCAACCAGGGCCAGGTTGGCCTCATGCACGAGCTTTCTCAGGTTGTAGAGCATGGGTTTCTTTTGAGTGATCAGAATTTTGCCAGTTTGTAATACAGTTCATTCCACCGCAGTTCATTTTTAAAATCATGCAGGCGGGTATCCTTGCCGATCAGCAGGAACTCGATGCCCGCCATCTCGGCAAAATGAGCCAGATGTGCCGGGTCGAGGGCGTAAGTGAAGCCCGTATGGTGGGCACCTCCCGCCAGGATCCATGCGGCGGCAGCCACCTTAAGGCCCGGATCGGGAGCCCAGAGTGCGCGGGCTACGGGAAGATTCGGCAGGTCGGGGCAAGGCACGGCCTCGACCGTATTCACCAGCAGCCTGAAGCGGTCCCCCATGTCAAGCAGGGTGGCGTTGAGGGCTTTCCCCTCTCTGGCACTGAATACCAGGCGTGCGGGATCGTCCTTGCCGCCGATGGACAGGGGGTGAACCTCCAGGGAAGGTGTGTTAGAGGCAATGGACGGGCACACCTCCAGCATGTGGGCGCCCAGTACCTGCATGCCGTCCGGATGCAGGTGGTAGGTATAGTCCTCCATGAAGGAGGTGCCGCCGGGCAGGCCCGTGGCCATCATCTTCATGAGGTGCACCAGGGCCGCCGTTTTCCAGTCACCCTCCGCCCCGAAGCCGTAACCCTTTTCCATCAGACGCTGTACGGCCAGCCCGGGCAGCTGCTTCAGCCCGTGCAGGTCTTCGAAGGTGGTGGTGAAAGCGCCGAACCCGCCATCTTCCAGGAAACGGGTGAGGCCCCATTCTATGCGGGCCGCTTCCAGGACCTTGTCACGGCGCAACGGGTCATCCAGAAACTGGCTGTCCAGTTTATAGGCATCCCGGTATTCATCCAGCAGGAACGCCAGTTCCCCTTCGGACACCTCGTTGACCAGCCGCACCAGCTCCCCCACCCCGTATCCGGAGACAGACCAGCCCAGGGTCATGTGGGCGGATACCTTATTGCCCTCCGTCACGGCCACATCGCGCATATTGTCGCCGAAGCGGGCCACCTTCAGCTGCCGGGACATATTCCAGGCCAGGGCGGCGCGCATCCAGGTTTCCAGTTCGCCGACCACCCCGGGATCTTCCCAGTGTCCCACCACCACAGCCCGGCCCGCTTTCATGCGGGAGCTGATGAAACCAAATTCCCGGTCGCCGTGGGCTGACTGGTTCAGGTTCATGAAGTCCATGTCTATGTCTGTCCATGGAATGTCCCGGTTGAACTGGGTATGAAGGTGCAGGTAGGGCTTGTTGAGCACGCCCAGCCCGCGGATCCACATCTGGGCCGGGCTGAAGGTGTGCATCCAGAGAATGAGCCCGGCGCATTCCTTGCTGGCATTGGCCTCCAGGCAGAGGGCTTCGATGGCCTCGCTGTTGGTCAGTACGGCCCGGAATTCGATCCTGACCGGGGTTTTCTGGTTCTGGTCCAGCCGCGCGGCCATGGCCCGGGCATTGTCTTCCACCTTTAAAAGGGTTTCCCTTCCGTACAGGTGCTGGCTTCCCGTGACAAACCAGACGGATTTGTTAGAGATTAAGGATTTCATAAGGTTGTTATAGGGTCAAACATATTATTTCATGACAAACAGGTTCCCGTTTCTGATGAGGTAGTCGTATTTGTCTTTGTCAAATTGATAGAGGTAGGCCCCCCGTTTGGAGGAGAGCTTGTCCTTTTCATTCAGGCGGGTCAGCACCCCCATGGAGAGGATCTTTTTCCGGAAGTTCCTCTTGTCGAGGGTTTCCTGGTGGATGGCCTCGTAGAGTCTCTGGAGCTGGGGCAGGGTGAATTTCTCCGGCAGCAACTCAAAGCCGATGGGCTGGATGATGGTCTTGCGCCTCAACCTTCTCATGGCCTTGTCCACCATGATGTTGTGGTCGAATATCAGCCGGGGCACGTCCTCTATGGGAACCCAGTGGGCTCCGTGCCTGCGTCCCGTTTCCTCATCATAGTGGTTGATGTTGATCAGGGCGTAATAGGCCACGGAGATTACCCGGGCATCCAGGTCACGATCGACCTCCCCGTAGGCATAGAGCTGCTCCAGGTAAATGTCGGTCAGGCCGGTGAGTTCCTCCAGGATGCGCACGGCCGCATCGTCCAGGCTTTCCTCCTTGCCCACGAACCCTCCCATCAGGGACCAGCAGCCCTTGCAGGGTTCAAACTTGCGTTTGATCAACAACAGCTTGAGTTTGTCGTCGTCGAATCCGAAGATGATGCTGTCGATGGCGACATAATGCTTGTCAAACGATGCGTAACGGGATGTTTTGCCCATATTATCTTATATTATGTCGCCAAAATTACCAAAAATAAATATAAAACAAGATGGTGATGCTCAGGATGATGACGGTATGGATGACATCCCACTTATTCCAGCTGGCCCGGGTCTCGGCCAGCTGCTCCGGGGTGGCGGAACCAAAGGTAAGGCCGACGGTCTTGCTCCTGTCGGCAGGCTTGGTGAACAGGGACACCATCACAATTACCGCGATGCAGAGGAAGAACAGGTATATGGAGTAGTGCAGCCAGTTGGGCGCCAGAAAAACACGGTACAGGAGCCCGTCGGGGTTGATGTATCCGGAGAACACATTGCTCGCCAGGCGGGTCATGCCGAGCACAAAACCTGTGCTGAGCCCGGCGAAACCGGCGGCCGGGGTGGCCCTTTTCCAAAAGACCCCCAGGAGGAATACCGAGGCGATCCCGGGGGCCAGGAGGGACTGCACGTCCTGCAGGTAGGCGTAAAGGACCTGCCCGATGCCCTTCATGACGGGAATCCACAGGATGCCCAGCACCACGATCACGACCGTGGCGATGCGCCCCACCTTGACCAGGTGGCGTTCCGAACTGTTGGGCCGGATCTTCTCATAGAAGTCCTTGGTGAACAAAATAGCCGAGGAGTTGAACAGGGAAGCCAGGGAACTCATCAGCGCCGCGATCAGTCCCCCGATCACCACGCCCCGGACCCCTATGGGCAGCAGGTTGCTCACCAGGGTGGAGAAGGCCGCATCCGAACTGCTGAGTTCCAGCAGGCCTTTTTGATTCAGAGCGAAGGCGATCATCCCGGGGACCAGGAAAATGAAGACGGGCAGCAATTTGAGGTAGGCTCCGAAGATGGACCCGCGCCTGGCCTGTTTCTGATCCCGTCCGGAGAGGACCCGTTGCACGATATACTGGTCGGTGCACCAATACCAGAAACCGATGATGGCCGATCCCAGGAACACCCCGGTCCAGGGGAATTCCGCATCTTTATGTGAACGCACCAGGCTGGTCATGGAGTCGCCATGCTCGGTGGTCGTGGCACCGACTATTTCCATCAATTCGCTCCATCCGCCCAGCTCCCTGAGGCCCACCACGAGGATGACCATGGACCCCAGCAGGAGCACCGGCAGTTGCAGCACAGAGGTATAGAGAACGGCCTTCATACCTCCCAGTACCGTATAGATGCCGGTGATCACCACCAGCCCGATGGCACCGATCCAGAAGAAATCGATCCCCATCCATTCATCCACTCCGAAGACTTCCTTGAATACGATTCCTCCGGCATAGACTGTCACGGCCACTTTGGTCAGCACGTAGCTGACCAGGGAGATCACCGACAGGAAATTCCGCGAAGCCGTATTGTAACGTCTTTCCAGGAATTCCGGCATGGTGAACACCTTGCTCCTGGAGTAAAACGGCACAAACACCCAGCCCAGGACCAGGATCAGCCATCCCTGCATCTCCCAGTGTGCCATGGCCATGCCTGTTTCAGCCCCGGCACCGGCGAGTCCGACCAGGTGTTCGGACCCGATGTTGGAGGCAAAAATGGAGGCCCCGATGGCCACCCAGCCCACATTCCTTCCGGCCAGAAAATAATCGGCCGATGTTTCCTCTTTCTGCCGGATGACCCACCAGATCACCATGAACAACAATACGAAGAAACCACCCAATACAATCCAGTCAATAATTGTCATATTTTTTGGAATTAAATGGAAGTCTATAAAAACAACCTGCAAACAAGCCTGCAATGATTAGTGTAAAAATAACACCAATCATTTGCCCTCAACAGGAAATTTTCTCATTTGTTGTATTTTTTATTTAATCTCATTAAAATCAACCAGGTCATTCAAAGCATCGGCCCCCATCAACCACAGGCCGAATACCGGCCCGGCCCGGTTGAAATCATGGGGTCGGAAGGTGATGCCGACCCGGTCCCGGCCGTCTGTTTCGGACACCGGCAGCAGGTAAGCCTCCTTGATAAAATGGCCGTCGCGGAGGGAAGATCCGTTGACGGTGGCCACGAGGTTTTCTCCGGCCAGTATGTCGAATGTCCTCGAGCCTTCGAATCCGCCCCAGTACTCCACCACCAGGTAGGCGGGGCCGCTTTCAGGCACACGCATGTCATAGGAGAACCACCCTCCCCTCTCTGCTTCCCGGCAGGTCCTTTCCTTGTAGGTCCGTATGGAAGTGGACCTTCCCTGCAGGTTGTGGCGGTGTCGTTCGGCCGAAGCGGATCCGGGGACCACCCGGTCGGTGGCATGCTGATCCAGCCCGTCGACAAGACGCTGTTCCCGCAGGATCTGCTCCTCCCGCTCCTGCCAGTCTTCCTCGGTCATCAGATCCCAGTACACGGTATGCCGGCGGTCATGAATCTCATAAAAAGGAACCAGCCCGACATCCCTGGGACGTCCGGCCCCCGTCATGAATCGGTGCAGGCCCGGGCTTTGCACGATCCAGTTTGCCGGATCCGGGTCGGTTGTCATCATGACCGGAACATAATGGGGGTCTGTCACCCCGGGATCCCCGGCCGGTCCCAGATCCCCGGCAAGAAGCACGGGACCGTGGAACAGCGCCACCCTCCCGGGATCATCGGGCATGCCTTCCACCCGCAAGGCAAAGGGGAAGTGGATCTCCACAAGGTCACCCGAACGCCAGTTTCTCTCAATGGCCAGATAGGAGCCCGGCCGGGTGTCCTGGCGCAGCCGTTCCCCGTTGACGCTCACCTGCATGCCTTGTGTCGCCCAGTGAGGGATTCGGATCTGCAGGGTGAGGCCCGCGGCCTCCCCGGAGACCACCTTGAGCCGGGTCGACTCCTCGTCAGGGAAGGCAGTCTCCTGCCGGATTAAGAGTCCCTTGTCACGCCAATTCAGCTCGGAGGCGATGAACTGGTTCACGAACAATTCCCGGTCGTTGTAAAAGTAGATGGAACTTCCGTATTTGGAGTGGTTCTCCATCCCGGTACCCACACAGCAGGTAAAGCCGAAAGGATTTTGAAAGTGTTTCTGCCCGCCCATGTCAATATTCAGGTTGTAGATCACCCGTCCGTCTTCCGGATGCTGGGAAGCCCGGATGTGGTTGAGCAGGGCCCGTTCATAGTAATCCGCCAGGCGGGCATCGGCCGTCCACTGAAAAAGGTGGTCGGTCAGACGCAGCATATTGTAGACGTTGCAGGTTTCCGTGGTATTGGGTCCCAGGCGGTCGCGCAGCTGTCCGGGTGCCCCGAAGTACTCCTCGTTGCAATTGCCGCCGGTGCAGTAGGTATGGCCGCCGGTGACGGCTTCCCAGAAAAACCAGGCGGTCTGCCGGTCCGCCTCGTCACCGGTCAGTTCATGACGCCTGGCCAGCCCGGTCAGCTTGGGGATCTGGGTGTTGGCATGCAGGCCCTGCAGGCGGTCCTCCCCCCTTTCCAGGGGCCCGAGCACCACCTCGTCGTGAAACAGGCGGGACAGCTCCAGGTGGCGGGGATCTCCGGTAAATCCGTAAAGGTCGGCAAAGGTTTCGTTGATTCCCCCGTATTCGCAGAGAAGCATTTCCTGTATGACCTCATCCGGCAGGTGGGCCAAAATGCCATACATCCAATCCCCGAATCCACGCATCACCTCCAGGGCCTGGTCGTTGCCGCAAAGCCGGTAAGCGTCCCTCAGCCCGGCAAGGACCTTGTGCAGGGTGTAATACGGCGCCCAGATCCCGTTGAGGCTGAAAGGAGCGGCAACAATGATTCCCCGGGCAATTTCGTTCTCAAACACCCACTGCCCTTTCTGAAAGCCTTCCTGCCCGGCCTGGACCATGCCGATGTCCTGGTCGTCGATGCTTCCACGGGAAAAAGCACCCAGGTAGCCTCCCCCATTGGCCGCCTGACACAGGGCGAGTTCCTCCACGATGTAATTCACCCGGTTCAGGAATTCCTCTCCCCCGGTGGTCTGGTACATCAGGGCGCAGGCACTCAGGTAGTGCCCCAGGCTATGACCGGCAATCGATTGGGCCTCCCAGCCATCATACTGTTCTGCCCTGGGGGGCAGCCCGGCCTCCTCCCGGAAACGCGCCAGGAAACGGTCCGGCTCATAATTCAAAAGGGACCGGCGGTTCAGCTCCGTGGCACGCAGGAACGGACCTTCCAGCAGGGTCACATCCGACAATGCGAAGGCCAGGGCACGGAAGGCGACCACCTCGGGTCCTTCCGTCTGAATGACCGGCGGCGGCTTTTCCCCGCAGGAAGTCAGCAGGATTGCAGGCAGCACGGCCAGGAATAACAACCTGTTCAGTATGTTCATGGGTTCTCTATTTTTGGGCGACATGGCACAAAACATCGTCGCGTTTCAGGCAACAGTCCGGTGAATCCGGCCTGTTTCGGAAAAAAAACCGAGGAGAAGGGCTGAAACCCACCCTCCTCCTCGGCACCAAAACAAACATGAAGAGAAATCTCGGTCCGCTGAATCAATAACCCGGATTCTGTTGCAGGTTGGGATTGGTCAGCATGGCTGCCTCGGGGATCGGGAAAATGGCCTTCGTGAGGTTGGTCGGGTTGTGGTTCATCCAGGTTTTGGTATGGAACACCCCGAAGCGGATGAGATCCTGCCTGCGGCGGGCTTCCAGCGCAAACTCCCAGCCCAGTTCATCAAGGAACCGTCCGTACTGGATGTCGTCTCCCCCTTCCGGGTTGATGACCTGTCCCTCGAGGTACCAGCCGTAGTTGTAGCTGCTTCCCTCCAGCAATTCGGCCCCGGTCACCACCGCCTTGGCGGGATTGTCGCGGAAGGCGCGCTCACGGACCTGGGTCACCAGGGTGGCGGCGCCTTCGGCGTTGCCGCTGCGCAGCAGGGCCTCGGCCTTCATCATCAACGCATCGGCATAGCGGAATATCACGAAGTCGTTGCTCATGCTGGAGCGCGCGCCGACCCGGATCTCATATTTACCCAGGCGGTAGCCGTTCTCCATGGTGGCCAGCGGACCGTAATCCCCGCCCATGCTGGGCAGGTAGTTGTCATAGGTAAGGACCAGTTCCCCGGTGGTGTAGTTGTACTGGGGACCCATGATCCAGGTGTCCGCCTTGCGGGTGTCGTCCTCATCGTAGGTGTCGATGAAGGGAGGCACCCCGCAGCTCCCGCCCCAGGGCTGGGCTTCCATGTTGAGCACCAGGCGGTGGTTGGGGTTGAGGGTCTTCATGTGCTGGCTCCACTGGGTGGCCAGGACGTCATCGTAGGGCACCGACCAGATGATCTCTCCCGAACCGCTGTTTTCGGTCAGGAAGCTGGTCTTGTAGTTGGGCTCCAGGATGAACTTGCCTGAATTGATCACGGCATCCACGTGGGGCACCACGTCGTTCCAGCGCGGGGTTCCGGTATACACCTGGGCATTCAGGTAAAGCTTGGCCAGGGTCATGTGGGCGGACCATTTGGTGAAGCGGCCGTAGGTGGCGGTGCTGACCTCTTCCTCCATGTCGGGCAGGACGGCCAGGAGTTCACTCTCCACAAAATTAAACACCTCCTGCCGGGTGTACTGCAGGGGCGGGTCCGGGTCGCTGAAGTCGGTGGCAATCGGCACATTGCCGTGGCTGTCCACCAGGATGTAATAAGCCCAGGCCCTGACGCCGCGCAGTTCGGCCAGGGTCTTGCTGCGGATCTGTCCCTCCAGGGGGATGTCATCCGTTTCGATCTGGTAGATGACCCGGTTGGCCGTGTTGATGATGCGCCAGCAGTTGTTCCACAGGTTGGTGGGCTGCCACTGGGTGAACGTCCACTCATGGCGGTGCATGCGGTGGTAGGTCCCCCCGTCATACCAGCCGTTGGGGCGGGCGGGGGTCACCACGATGTCGGCGGGTTCTTCCATCACGTCGAAATACCCTTGCCAGCCCATCATCATGGCGCGCATGGGGACATAGACCGGGCCGAGCAAAGAGGCCAGGTCATCGGCGGTCGCCTGGAAATCCTGGGCGGCCAGCCCGGAATACATGGTCTCCTCCAGGTCGGTACACGAAGGGGTGAATACCAGGGGGATCAGCACCAGGAAGGAGCTAATGATTATCCTTAATTTTCTCATTGTATACACTGTTTTTTGGGTGATTAAAACCTAACATTGACACCAAGGGTAACGGTCCGGGTGGTGGGGTATTTGTCGCGGTGGTCGCTGCCCGGGCTCAGGCCGCTGAAATTCACCTCGGGATCGATGCCCTTGTAGCCGGTGATGGTGATGAAGTTCTGGGCGGCGACGTAGACCCTTGCGGAGCTGATGGCGCTGATGGACTGCACATTGAAATTGTAGCCCAGGGCGATGTTGTCGATCTTCCAGTAATCCCCGTTCTCGATATAATGGCTTACCAGGGCCAGGTCGTTGTTCAGCACGCGCTTGCCGTACACATCATCGAAGGCACTCTTGAGCATGTTGTACTGGGTCACGCGGGGGTTCTCATAATACAGGCGGGTGAAGTTCAGGATCTGATAACCGAAGGCCCCGCGCATGGAGACATCCAGGTCGAACCGCTTGTAGGAGAACTGGTGGTTCCAGCTCACCACATGGTTGGGGATGCCGTTGCCAAGGATCTGCTTGTCGTCGGGCGTGGTCTGGTCCATGGGCACGCGGGTGCCGTCGGGCTTTTCGATGATCCAGCGTCCGTTGTCGTCGATGTCGACCGATTTGTAGCCCCAGAAGTTCCCGATGGGTCCGCCGATCTCGATCCGGTGGGTGTATTCCTGCACGGGTTCACCGGTATGGCCGTCGTAGAAGAAGTCGTAATCGGTCTGGAAGGTGTCGTCAGACAGGGTGACCAGGGTGTTGGTGTTGGTCGAGTAGCTCATGTTGGTCTTCCACTGAAAATCCCGGGTGCGGACCGGCACAAAGGTCAGGAAGGCCTCGAAGCCATAGTTCTCCACCTCCCCGACATTGGCCAGCATGCTGCCATAGAGGAAGGGGGGCACCGGCACGGTAAAGTTCCAGAGCATGTCGGTGGTGTAGCGGCGGTAGACGTCGAAGCTGGCCCCGATCCGGTGGTTGAACAGGGAGAATTCCAGGCCGAGGTTGACCTCCTCCTTCTGCTCCCAGCGCAGGTTGGGGTTGGGGTTCTGTCCGGGAGCCAGTCCCTGGATCCAC
Organism: uncultured Bacteroidales bacterium; assembly: GCA_964477035.1. Taxonomy (GTDB): domain Bacteria; phylum Bacteroidota; class Bacteroidia; order Bacteroidales; family UBA7960; genus SLSG01. The sequence goes on along the minus strand of CAYZCW010000002.1, from coordinate 75,009 downwards.
TCCCCCTGGTAGAAGAAACGGTCGCCATAGCTCAGGGTGGTCAGCGAGAGGTAGGGGCTGGAGGGCTCGATGCCGGTGACCCCGTAACCGAGGCGCAGCATGAGGTTGTCCAGGATTTCGCCAAAGCGGTCCTGCATGAAGGGCTCGTGGCTGATGCGCCAGCCGGCCGATACGGAGGGGAAGGTTCCCCACTGGTGGTCGGCGCCGAAACGGGAGGACCCTTCGCGGCGCAAGCTGGCCATCAACAGGTATTTGTCCTTGTAGTTGTAATTGACCCTCCCGAAGAAACCGATCAGGCGGGAAGATGATTTGTTGGAGCTGATGGGTGCTTCCCCGCGGGTGAGCGCATCCCCGGCCCCCATATTATTATAGGTGTACAGGTCGGTGGGAAAATCCCAGTTCTGCATCCAGAACCCTTCCCACATCCTCTCCTGGAAACTGTATCCGCCCAGGGCGGTGAAACGGTGGTCACCCAGTTCGAACCGGTAGTCCGTGGTGAATTCTCCCAGAAAGTCCTCCGAGGCGGAAGTGCCCCTGGAGGCAAATCCATTGCGTCCGTATTTGGTGGTGGACACATGGCGTTTGGTCTGGGCAAACCCCCTGAGTTCGGTATTGGCGCTGCGGGAAACCAGCAGCTTCATGTTCAGGTCCTTGATCGGGGTAAAGATCGCGCTCCCCGCCATGCGCAGGTTGCGGCGCTCGTTCAGGCCATCTGTCTCCTGCAGGTAGGCAGAAGGGTTGTCATAGAAATAGATGTCCCGCTCGATCCAGTTCCCGTCGTCGTCCATGGGGCGGTCGGTGGGGTTGCGGATCAGGGCCTGGCGGTAGACATAGGTGTTGAAGCTGTAGCCGTCTCCCCCGGTCCAGAATTCCTGGTTGCGGGAGATCATGTTCATGTTCAGTCGCAGTTTGTCATTGAACATGGAATGGTTGGCGTCCAGGCGGAGGGTCATCACGTTGTTGTCTGACTTGGCAAACAGGCCCTCCCAACTGCGGTAGTTCAGGGAAGCCGTGTAATCGGAATTCCCGGAAGCACCCTGGAGCAACAGGTTGTGGGTGTGGTTGACCGGGTTCCCGCGGGTGACCTCGGACAACCAGTCGGTGGAATACCCATGGTCAATGAAACCATAGCCCTCCCCGATCAGGCGGCGGTAGTCCTCTGCATCCAGAAATTCCAGCTGGCTGGCGATGGACTGTATGCCCAGGTAAGAACTGAACTCGATGGTCGATACATCCTTCTTGGCCCGGCGGGTGGTGATCAGGATGACCCCGTTGGTTCCGCGGGTCCCGTAAATGGCGGCGGCGGCGCCGTCCTTCAGGATGTCGATGGCTTCGATGTCTTCGGGTGCCACGGTGCTGAGGCTGCCCGGCACCCCGTCAATGATCACAAGGGGTGAGGCATCCCCCCTGAGGGTCGTGATGCCCCTGAGCGAGATCTGGGCACTGGCCGTGGGGTCCCCACTGGTGACACCCACCCGGAGGCCGGCAGTCCGTCCCTGGATCAGCTGGGCCGCATCCCTGACCGAACCGCGTTGGAAATCATCCTGTCCCACGCTGGAAACCGATCCGGTAATATCGCCCCTTCTCTGGGTTCCGTATCCGATCACGACGATCTCGTCCAGGGCGGTCACGGAAGGCTCCAGGGCCACATTGAGGGTTCGCTGGTTTCCGACCAGGATCTCCTGGGTGTCATACCCGACAAAGGAAAACACCAGGACATCGGCGGCGGACCCTGCATTAATGGTGTACCGTCCATTGATGTCTGTGACGCCGCCCGTGTTGGTGCCCCTCAGGAACACACTCACACCGGGCAGGGACTCCCCGCTCGATGCATCGGTCACAACGCCGCTTACAGTGATTTGCTGGGCCATGGCCTGCCCATGCATGGACGCAAAACCGGGAGTGAAAATGGAGCACAGGTACCCCAGCCCCATCAGGAGCAGGAACCAGTTTCTCCTTGTTCCGATCTTGCCCGTTTCAGAAAAATTGTCCTTCATTTGGTTTAATGTTTGGTTAATAGGAATGAATGATTGAACTGTAGTAGGCATTGGTTCCTCAAAACCCGGGGCCTGCCGACTCCCAGGGCCTGAAAAAACCGGAAATTTTGTCTTGAATCATCCCATCATAGGCATGGATCTACCTCCTTAATGATTAATATTTAACAATTTATATAATAGTGTTATTTCTACACTTAATTATGGGTGTAATATTAACACTTTTTTAAATACCTTTGCCTCTGCATGGCATTTTTTTTATCTTCCACAAGTAATTAATATCAATTCTAAATTGGATCACTTGTATATATATTGCCATTTCTATCGTGTAATCCCTGTATAAATATCATTTTAGCATATATTAATACCTGATTGGGCTTTCGTTACGGCCCTGCGGCTTTTTGGCTATTTTTATGCCGTCCCTGGTACCGGAGCCATGCAGCCAGACAGACAGCCCGGACCATTTTTTCTAACTGCAAATCTTGTCGTATATGATTTTTCTTTGGGTTGCCATCGGGTACCTGGTCTTGCTGATGACCATTTCCATTTCCAAGAGTTTCCTGATCAAGGGGGCCGAAGACTTCATGGTGGCCGGCCGCTCCGTCCCGACGGCGCGCCTGGTGGGCACCTTATTGTGTACCTGGATGGGATCCGGGAGCCTGCTGGCGGGAGCCGGTCTTGCCGCCAGGGTGGGTTTCTCCGAGTTGTGGATGGCGGCCGGGGCCTGGACCGGCATCCTCGTGGTGTTTTTCCTGGCTGCGCGCGTCCGTCGCATCGCCAAGTTCACTGTGCCGGACATCCTGGAGATGCGGTACAACAAATGGGCCCGGATCCTGGGAACCATCGTGATCGTGATCGCCTATACGACCATCGCCGGCTACCAGTTCCGTGCCGGAGGCTTTGTCCTGAACCTGGTGGCGGGGCTGCCCGAATGGCAGGGCGTCCTGCTGACCGCCGCCTTCATGATGGTGTTCACGGCATTCGCGGGCATGATGTCGATCGTGGCGGTGGACATCATCAACGGGGCCCTGATCACTGTGGCCGTGCTGATTGCCGTCCCCCTGGTGTTCATCCACATCGGCGGGGCGGAGCACCTGACGGCCACGCTGGATCCCTCGCACTTTACGGTTTTCGGCAACAACAACTTTTTCTGGGCCATGGGCATATTCCTTCCGAGTTTTTTCCTTTTGATGGGGGACTCCAACATCTACCAGCGCATCTTTTCGGCCCGCAATGAAAAATCGGCCAAGTCGGCCGTCCTGTGGTGGGTGATCGGCACCATCGTGGTGGAAACCGCCCTGGCTTCCCTGGCCATCTTCGCCTTCAGCCATTTCAACGCCCTGCCATCGGTTCACGAAATGTTCCTGTCCCTGGCCGACTCCGAGAGGATCATCCTGCACACGGCCCGTTACAGCACCGAGGTGGGCATCCCGCTCTGGGGCGGGCTGTTGCTGCTGTGCGCCTCCATGGCCATCATCACCTCCACCGGCAACTCCTTCCTGCTGACCCCCTCGACCAACCTGACCCGGGACATCTACCAGCGTTTCATCAATCCCCATGCCAGCCGGCAGTTCATCGTCACCTTCCAGCGCCTGATGATCCTCCTGCTCGGCATCATGGCCTACCTGGCCCTCACCCAGTTCACCACGATCCTGGCCATGGCCCTGACGGCCTATACCATGGTCGGGGCCGGGCTGACGCCCGCCCTGCTGGCCGCCTTCCTGTGGAAGCGCGTCACCCGGGCCGGGGGCGTTGCCTCCATCGCCACGGGGATGGGCGTGACCCTGCTGATCACCATCCTCAATTCCTTGCTGAATTACTGGACCGGCGCCCCCCTACTCAACGAGGAATACATCATCCTCCCGGCCGCCAGCCTGTCCATTTTGGTCCTGATCGTGGTGTCCCTGCTGACCCCTGCCGACCCCAAAGAGAAATGGCAGACCTTCTATACCAAAGACGCTTCCCTGGCCGACGCCATGAAGGAAGTCTGATGCGCTGCCGGCCGGCCCGCCCCCCGGATCCGGACCGGCCGGTATCCCTTCGTCACAACCCAACACCCTCTCCATGAAAAACGTCCGTTCCCTGATCCTCTTCGCCCTGCTGCTGATGCCTTTCGCCGGACAGGCCGGCGGCTATGAACTGCGTTCACCCGATGACCGCATCCTGGTCCGGGTGGAAGCCTCGGACCAGCTGACCTGGTCGGTGTTCCTGGATACCGAATGCCTGCTGCTGCCCTCCCCCATGGGCATGGCTTTCTCCAGCGGGCACCAATTAGGCCACCATCCGGTGGTCAGGCGGACCCAATCCCGGCAGGTGGATGATTGGATCCATCCGGTCGTGCCCGTTAAGAACCGGCGTATCAGGGACCGTTACAACGAACTCATCCTGCATTTCCAGGGGGATTACCGGGTGGAATTCAGGGCTTACGACCACGGGGTGGCCTATCGTTTCGTGACCTCCCTGGGTGAACGGCCCCTGCATGTCGCGGACGAGACCGTCGGCTTCCATTTCGAGGCCAACCACCGGCTCTTCTGGCCCGCCGAAAGCAGTCCCACGTTCCAGTCGCATTTCGAGAACCTGTACCAGGACATCCGCCTCAACGGACTCGGGGCAGACCAGTACGGAGCCCTTCCCTTCCTGGTTGAAACCGGCCGGTCGACCCTGCTCCTGATCACCGAGGCCGACCTGTACGACTACCCCAACCTGTTTCTGTCGGGCACCGGCACCAACCTGCTCACGGGGGTGTTCCCACCCGCCATCGCTTCCTCGGTGACCCGCGGAGACCGGCAGGAGGTCATCCTCCGGCAGCAGGATTACCTGGCCGCCACCGGCGGCAGCCGCCCCTTTCCCTGGCGGGTCATGATGATCGCTGAGGAAGCGGAGAGGCTGCTGGAGAATGAACTGGTTTTCCAGCTGTCCTCCCCCAATGTGATCGCTGATACTTCCTGGATCAGGCCGGGCAAGGTGGCCTGGGACTGGTGGAACGCCAACAATGTTTACGGGGTGGATTTTCGCGCCGGAATCAATACGGACACCTATAAATACTATATCGACTTCGCCTCGGAATTCGGCCTGGAATACATCATCCTGGATGAGGGATGGTCCGCATCCACCCTGGACCTCAGCGGACCGGCACCGGGTCTTGACCTGGAAGAATTGTTTGCCTACGCCCGGGAAAAGCAGGTGGGCATCGTGCTGTGGGTGCTTTGGAACGCCCTGGACCGGGACCTGGAGGCGACCCTCGACCGGTTCGCCGGCTGGGGAGCCAGCGGCATCAAGGTGGACTTCATGGTGCGTGCCGACCAGGACATGGTCAACTATTACGAGCGGGTGGCACGGGCTGCCGCCGAACGCCAGCTTCTGGTCAATTTTCACGGAGCCTTTAAACCGGTCGGGCTGAATCGCAAGTATCCCAACGTGCTTACCTATGAGGGGGTCAGGGGACTGGAAAACCACAAATGGAGCGAGGAAATCACCCCGGCCCATAATGCGACCCTGCCTTTCACCCGCATGGTGGCCGGCCCGATGGACTATACCCCCGGGGCCATGATCAACGCCACGAAAGACAATTTCCGCATCCGGTACACCGAGCCCATGAGCCAGGGCACCCGGGCCCACCAGGCAGCCATGTACGTGCTGTATGAAAGCCCGATGCAGATGCTGGCCGACAATCCCTCCAACTACCTCCGGGAACCCCGCTACACCCGTTTCATCTCCCGCATTCCGGTGGTGTGGGACCGCAGCCTGGGCCTGCCTTCGGAGCCGGGGCGACATGCCGCGGTGGCGCGGGAAAAGGACGGTACCTGGTACATCGGGGTCATGACAGACTGGGAGGCCCGGGACATGGTGATCGACACCTCCTTCCTAAAAGAAGGAAGTTACCGGCTCGAATTCATTGAGGATGGGCCCAATGCCGACCGGCAGGCGTCGGACCACCGCATCGGCAGCCGCTCCATCCAGGGCGGGGAGCCCCTCCGGATCCGGCTGATGCCGGGCGGAGGCTGGCTGGGCATCCTGAGCCCGATGCACCCCAACGAATAAGGCCCCATCAGGGCCCCTCACGCCAGGGGGGCAGATGCACATCCGACGAAACATTTAAACCATATCCCCATGAAACCAATCACATTGCTGCTCGCGGCCTTGTTTCTCGCCATATTTCAGGGCCCGCAAACCTTCGGACAGGAAACCCGGCCGCTCAGCCTGGAAAGCATTTACAGAGACGGCATCCTGCGCGGAGAGCGCCCGCCTTCCATGACCTGGATGCAGGACGGGCGCGGCTATGTCGTCCTTGAAGACAATGAGGATACCGGAGGGCAGGACCTGGTGCTGGTCGACCCTGGCACAGGCAAACGGGAGGTGATGATCGGCTCGGAAAGCCTGGTGCCCCCGGGAGCGGACAAGCCCTTGCGGGTGGCCGGCTTCGACTGGTCCGGTGAAGGGGATAAGGTGCTCCTGTTCACCAATACCAGGAGGGTCTGGCGCTACAACACCCGGGGCGACTACTGGGTGCTTGACCTGCGCCGAGGGGGCCTGCACCGGCTGGGCCAGGAACTGGAGGATGCCTCCCTGATGTTCGCCAAGTTCTCCCCGGACGGCAGCAGGGTGGCCTATGTGAGCCGGCATGACCTGTATGTGGAGGACCTGGATCAAATGGCCATCACGCGTCTGACCTTCGACGGGAGCGAGCGGTTCATCAACGGCACCTTCGACTGGGTGTATGAGGAAGACTGGGGTTGCCGGGACGGTTTCCGCTGGAGTCCTGACGGGCAGGAGATCGCCTACTGGCATTCCGACACGGAAGGGACCGGCACCTTTTACATGGTCAACAACATCGACTCGGTTTATGCCAGCCTGATCCCCCTGCCCTACCCCAAGGCAGGCACAACCAATTCGGCCGTGCGGATCGGGGTGGTTCTTGCCACGGGAGGCCAGACACGCTGGTTTGACTTTCCCGGGGACCCCAGGGACAACTACCTGGTGCGCATGGACTACATCCCGGACTCCCGCGAACTCCTGGTCCAGCAAATGAACCGCCTGCAGAACCAGAATACGGTCTGGGTGGCAGACAGCCGGGATATGTCCCTGCGCAAAATCCATACCGAGGCCAACAACAGCTGGGTGGAGGCCGTAGACGATGCTGTATGGCTGCCGGACGGGCAGCACGTGACCTGGACGAGCGAAGGGGACGGGTGGCGCCACATCTACCTGCTGCCCAGAGAGGGCGGTGCCCTCAGACCCGTCACCCGTGGCGCCTTTGATGTGATCGGCATCCGGCACATCGATACGGAGGAAGGCTACGTATACTATATGGCTTCCCCGGACAACCCCCTGCAGCGTTACCTGTTCCGCAGCCGCCTGGACGGACGGGGCCGCCCCGAGCGGATCAGCCCGGCGGACCAGCCCGGGCAGCACCGCTACCAGCTCTCCCCGGATGCCCGCTACGCCATCCATACCTGGGAGGGCAGCACCCGCCCGCCCGTGACCTCCCTGGTCCGGCTGCCGGAGCACCAGGATATCCGGACCTATGTGGACAATGCCGCCCTTGTGGAAGAACTGAAACAATACCGGCTGTCCGGCAAGGAATTCTTCCGGGTGCAGGCCGGTGCCCAGGAGCTGGATGCCTGGTTGATCAAGCCCCCGGATTTTGATCCGGACATGAAATACCCTTTGATTTTCTATGTTTACGGGGAACCGGCTTCGGCGACGGTGCAGGACAACTGGGGAGGCGGCGACCTGTGGCATGAGTACCTGGCGGCACAAGGCTACCTGGTGGCCAGCATCGACAACTCGGGCACCAACACCCCCCGGGGCAGCCAGTGGCGGAAAAGCATCTACGGACAGATCGGCATCCTGGCCACCCATGAGCAGGCTGCCGCAGCCCGGTCGATGATGCAAGCCTTTCCCTTCATCGATCCGGAGCGCATCGGCATCTGGGGTTGGAGCGGGGGAGGTTCCATGACCCTCAACTGCCTGTTCCGTTATCCCGATCTGTACAAGGCCGGCATTGCCGTGGCCTTTGTCTCCGACCAGAGGCTCTACAACACCGTCTACCAGGAACGCTATATGGGCCTGCCCCAGGGCAATCCGGAAGGCTACCGGGACGGCTCCCCGATCACCCACAGCGGCCGGCTGGAAGGGGAGCTGCTGCTGATCCACGGCACGGCCGATGACAATGTCCATTACCAAAGCCTGGAGATGCTGGCCGACAAACTCATCGCAGAAAACAAACTGTTCCAGATGCTGGCCTACCCCATGCGGGCCCACGGCATCAGTGAGCGGGAAAACACCGCCCTCCACCTGCGACGCTCCATGGCGCGCTTCTGGGAAAGGCACCTGCCTGCGGGCCCCCTTCCCCGGGAGGGCAGGGACGGCCGGTAGACCTAATCAGCGGGCATAACGGTCGGGGGAAAAAGGCTGCACCGGAAACGGCGGGCGGTCTCCGCGGACCATGGCGGCAAGCAATTCTCCCGTGGCTGGCGCCAGACTCACCCCCATCATGCTGTGCCCCGTGGCAAACAGGACATTCGCCCACGGGGAAGCAGGACCTATGTAAGGCAGTCCGTCGGGAGAAAGCGGCCGCAGTCCGCTCCAGACGGAGGCGGTCTCCGGAACCCGTATGCCCCCCCCGTCAAAATACAGGGCCATCGCCCCGGCAATGCCCTGCAAGCGGGGCCGGCTGATGGAGGCAGGCCGGGCACCGACCTCCATGGTGCCACCCAGCCGGACCATGTTCCCGTAGGGGGAGATGGTGACCTTTCGTTCCGACAGGATCGCAGGCTGCTGCAGGCCCAGGTGGTTCGGAATGCCGAAACTGTAGCCTTTGCCGGGCTGCAGGGGCAGGTTCACCCCCAGCTGGCGGGCCAGGGCGGCCGACCATACCCCGGAGGCCACCACCAGGTGACTGCATGCCAACTCTTCCTGCCGGGTGCGGACCGAGACAATGTGCCGGTCCATCCCCCTCACCGACACCACCTCCTGCCCCTGAATAAAACGGACCCCGGCCTCCCTGAGGTGGCGGTGCAAAAAGGCCAGCAGGGAGGAAGGCAACAGCAGGGCGTCATCGGGGTACCAGACGGCGCCGCGGATGTTTCCGGACAGGGCCGGTTCCAGGGCCTGCGCTTCCCGGGGACCACAGACCTCCGCCTTCAGTCCGGCCTGCCGGACCAGGGCAGCGGCCCGGGTTTCTTCCCTTTCCCCCTGCCTGCTTCGGTACACCAGCAACAGGCCACGCTCGCTCCAGAAAAGGCCCTCCTCCCGGTGCCTTTCCATGAACTCCCCGTACAGACGGCGGCTGTAGAGCCCGAGGGCCATCAGGTGGGGGATGGAGGCATGCACGTGGTGGCGGCTGGAAGCCCGGTAGAAACGCCAGGCCCAGTCCCACAACGCCCTGTCCGACCCGAACCGGATGCTGAAGGGGCTGTCTGCCGACCCCAGCCACCTGAGCCCCTTGATCACGACCCCGGGGGCCGCTAGTGGAATGACGTGGCTCGGCACCACCATGCCGGCATTGCCTGCAGAGCAGTTGCCGCCTTCCTCGCCGCGGTCCACCACCAACACTTCCAGTCCGGCCCTGCGCAGGCTGTATGCCGCGAACAGACCGATCACTCCTCCCCCGACAATCACCACCGGCGCCATAGGATCAGACAATTTGAAAACCTGTTACATAAGGGTCGTCCTCATCCAGCAGGATGTGGTTGTATCCGGTAACCCGCGCCCAGCCCTCCACCGTGGGAATGATGGCCTGAAGTCCGGCCACCGTCGTGGTGCCGGCGATGGTGCCGGTAAACACCGATCCGATGATGCTCTCGTGCACAAAGGGTTCGCCCGGCCGGAGCCACCCCCGGGCGTGCCATTGGGCCATCCGGGCCGATGTGCCGGTCCCGCAGGGGGAGCGGTCGATGGCCTTTTCCCCGTAGAAGACCGCGTTGCGCGCCGTGGATCCGGCATGCAGGGGTTTGCCCGTCCACTGCACGTGGCTCAGGCCCCGTATGGCCGCATCTTCCGGGTGCAGGAAAGAATGCCGCTCATTGAGGGCGCGGCGCAGCTCCCGGCCCCAACGGATCAGGTCGTCGGCCCGGCAGTCCTGGATCCCGGGAAACCCGGGCTGGGGATCCACGATGGCGTAGAAATTGCCCCCATAGGCCACATCCAGGCGGACCGTACCGAGGCCGGGAACCGCCACCTGCAGGTCCTGCTCCACCAGGAAGGAAGGGACATTGGTGATGCAGACCGAGGCGATCCGCTGGCCTTCCCGGGTGTACCGTGCCGTCACCGTCCCGGCAGGGGTCTCGAGCCGCAGCAGACCCTCCGTGGCAGGATGCACCAGCCCTTCCTCCAGGGCGATGGTGACCGCCCCGATGGTGCCGTGCCCGCACATGGGCAGGCAACCGCTGGTTTCGATAAACAGGATGGCGGCATCATGGCGGTCGTCGGACGGGGGATACAGGATGGCCCCGGACATCATGTCATGCCCCCGGGGTTCAAACATGAGGCCTTTTCGGATGTCATCCCGGTGCTGCAAAAACCACAGGCGTTTCTCGCCCATGGTGGCACCTTGCAGCAGGGGTCCGCCCGAAGCGACCAGCCTCACAGGATTGCCGCAGGTGTGGGCGTCGATGCAGAAAAAGCGTCTTTTGGCCATAAGCATCCCGTTTACAGTTCCTGACTGCCCACCCGGCCATTCACCGTGCGCAGGATGCCCAGGGGATTGGCGTTCTGCAGTTCAGGAGGCAGCACGGCATCCGGCGCAGACTGGTAAGTGACCGGGCGGACAAAGCGTTTGATGGCCGCGCTGCCCACCGAGGTGCTCCTGGAATCGGTGGTGGCCGGGAAGGGTCCCCCGTGGGTCATCCCATGTCCCACCTCCACCCCGGTGGGCACCCCTGAAAACAGCAGCCGGCCGCAGCGCTCCCGCAAGGAATCGATCAGTCCTGCCATGTTCCCCAGTTCCTTTTCTGATCCGCGGATGGTACAGGTCAGCTGCCCTTGCAGGGCCTCTGCCGCCTCCAACAGCTGGGAGGCGTCCCGGTAAGCCACCAATAAGGTGAACGGGCCGAACACCTCCTGTTGCAGGACAGGATTTTCCAGCCATTCGGAGAGCCCGGCCGAGGCCAGGGACGGCGTCCCGCCGGGCGGGTCTGCAGGGCGGTCGACCAGCGCCTTCACCCCGGCCCCTTTCAGCACCCCGCGGCGGGCATCGTAGTACCTGGTGGCAATGCGGGCCTGGAGCATGGGTTTGGAGGGCCCTTCCAGGAAGGCCTTTTCCAGGGCGGCGGTGAATGCCCCGCTGCCTTCCCCGGAGGGATGGAATACGAGTCCCGGCTTCGTACAGAACTGCCCGCACCCCAGCATGGCCGAAGCAGCGACCTCCTGAGCCAGTTGTTCCGGGTGGGCCGAAAGGCATTCCGGCAGGATGAAAACCGGGTTGACACTGCCCATCTCGGCAAAGACCGGAATGGGAACAGCCCGCCCGGTGGCGGCCCTGTAAATAGCCATGCCCCCCTCATGGGAACCAGTGAATGCCACGGCCTTCACGACGGGATGTGCCACCAGCTGCTGTCCCGTTTCGGGACCCCCTTCCACATCCTGGAACACGCCCTGGGGGAATCCACTAGCCTCCAGGGCTTCCCTGAGGGCCCCGGCGACCAGCCTGGAAGTGCGGGGATGGTCCGGGTGTTCCTTGTAGATGACGGGACAGCCGGCAGCCAGGGCCGAGGCGGTATCGCCCCCGGCTGTGGAAAAAGCCAGGGGAAAATTGCCGGCACCGAAAACAGCCACGGGTCCCAGGGGAACCAACAGACGGCGAAGGTCCGGGCGGGGCAACGGCTTCCGGGCAGGCATGGCCGTATCAATCACGGCTTCGACCCAGGAGCCTTCCTCCAGCAGCTCGGCGAACATCCTCAACTGGTTGCAGGTGCGTGCCCGTTCCCCCTCCAGGCGGGCGACCCCCAGCCTGGTCTCGGACTCGGCGGTGTCGATCAGCACGGGACCCAGGGACTCGATACGCATCGCCACCTCCCGCAAAAAGACCGCACGGTCCCTGCCCGGGATCCTCCGGAATATGGGGAAGGCCGCAGCAGCCTGCTCAAATATTTTTTTTGTCAGTCTCATATCCTCCTGATTTATGCCAGTGAAGGCCGTGTTTCCAATCCCTTCCTGATGATGGCCTGAATGCGCTCCCGCTCCTCCCCCTCCAGGGGCAGCCTCGGTTTGCGGACATGCTCCGTACCCAGACCGGTCATTTGTTCCGCCAGCTTGATGTACTGCACCAGCTTGGGATGGATGTCGAGTTCGAGCAGGGGCATGAACCAGCGGTACAGGGCCACGGCTTCCGCAAGCCGGCCCGCCCTGGCCAGGTTGAACAGGGCCACGCTTTCCCGGGGAAAAGCGCACACCAGCCCGGCCACCCAGCCGTGGGCGCCAAGCAGAAAGCTTTCCAGGGCCAGGGTGTCCACCCCGCAAAGCACCTTGAGCCGGTCTCCGTAGCGACCGATCAGCCGGGTCACGTTGGAGACATCCCGGGTGGACTCCTTGACTGCCTGGACCTGGTCCAGCTGCAGCAGCTCATCAAACACCTCCGGAGTCACAAGGGTTTTGTAATCAACCGGGTTGTTGTAAATCATCACGGGCAGGCTGGTGGCGGAAGCCACCTCCTTAAAAAAAGCCACCAGCTCCCGGTGGTCCCCGGTATAGCGCATGGGGGGCAGGATCATCAGCCCGGAGGCCCCGTCGTCCCGTGCCTCGGCTGCACGCCTGACGGCCTCATCCGTGGCCCCTTCGGCGATGTTCACCACCACGGGCAGGCGTCCGTTGAGGTGGCGGACCACCTCCCGTGTCAGGGACCGCTTTTCATCGGTGCTCAGCACACTGGCTTCCCCCAGGGTGCCCGATAGGATCAATCCGCTGACACCGGCTTCCACCTGGGCATCCACACCCCGAAGGCAAGAGCCCAGGTCGATGCCGCCCCCGGGATAAAACTTGGTGGTCAATGCAGGGTAGACCCCCGTCCAATTCATTTCCATATGTCGCATGATTTAACAATATTCACATGATCCCGGCTGAAACCGGTTTAATTATGTAAATTTAGTCTTAATAAATACAAGAAAAAGATACCTGATTGGTATTTTATAGTACGTATTTGACGGATTTTTGTACTTTTGATTCCCAAAACATGAGTTATGAAGGTTTTGCCATTCAAGATTCCCAAACCGGAGAACGAATTCATACGGCACCAGGTCGACGATGTTCCCCATTTCTATGACAAGCTTCACCAGCATCCCGAGGTGCAGCTCACCCGCATTTTTGACGGGGTCGGCAAGCTCGTGGTGGGCGACTACATCGGCCGTTTCCAGCCAAGGGATATCTTCCTGCTGGGCCCGGACATCCCCCATGTGTTCCGTTGCGATGACGACTTCTACGTGCCGGGCGGGGACCGCCGTGCGCATATGGAAACCTTGTTCTTCGATGTGCAGGTGGTGGCCAAGCACCTGGTGCACATTGAAGAGTTCTTCGGCCTGCTGGATTTTTTCAAAACCCTTAATGGCTGCTACCGGGTGGATGACGGGGACCATTTCATCCGCAAACGCATCCTCCGGCTGAGGGACATGGACGGGCTGGGGCGCCTGATCGTGGGACTGGAAGTGCTGCAGCGCTTAAGGTACGGCCATGTGCTGCACCGCCTCAACAAGATGGGCAATGTCAAGAACTACTCCAAAAAGGAAGGCAAACGCATGGAGAAGGTGATGCGTTTTTTGATGGAGGAAAGCCACCGGCCCGTGAAGCTGTCCGAGGTGGCCGGGGTGGCCAGCATGAACAAGGAAGCCTTCTGCCGCTTTTTTAAGGAAAGGACACGCAAAACCCTTACCGAGTTCCTCAACGAGGTACGCATCACCAATGCCTGCCACCTCCTGGGCAACAAGGACCTGAGCATTTCACAGGTGGCCCAGGAATCCGGTTTCACCAACCTGTCTTACTTCAACCGGGTATTCAAACGGCTCAACGGCAAAACCCCCAAGGAGTTCCGGGTCAGCCTGCAGAAAGGAGCCCGCTGATCAGGGAATTGTCCGGAACTGGTAGTGAAGGACCGGTTCTGCAGGCAACAGGTGCTGTATGAAATAGTTCCACCTGACTTTGGTGAAATAATCCCCATCACTCCTGCCGAAGCTATGGCTTCTGGATGGCAGGATCAGCATGTCGAAATCCTTGCCCGCACGGATCAGGTACTCGGCCAGCTTGTAAGTGGCGGAGGGGTTGACGTTTTCGTCGATTCCGCCATGGGCGATCAGCAGCCGGCCCTCCAGGGCATGGGCATTCGTGACGTTGCTCTGCTCGTGGTAAAAATCCCCCACAGGATAGCCCATGTACATTTCAGGCCACCATGCCTTCTCCATGCGGTGGTCGTGGTCGGCGGCCGATGCCACCCCGACTTTGTAGAACCCGGGAAATGCCAGCAGGCCCCGGCCCGCATCGTACCCACCGGCAGAATGCCCGTAAATGCCCACCCGGGTGGTGTCCAGCCAGGCATGGCGCCCGGCCAGCTGACGGATGGCGGCCACGTGGCACGCAAGACCCTGGCCCATGTTCCGGTAGGAAACGTCCCTGAAGGCCTTGGAACGGTGGGCGGTGCCCATGCCGTCCACCACGATGACGCTGAAACCGAATGCCCGGAGGGGATTCTGAATGTTGATCACCGCATCGGCGAATGACTTGGGGGTGATGGCGGTATGCGGTCCGGTGTAGGTGTAGTCGATGACCGGATATTTATTTCCGGGCCGGAAACCTACGGGCCGGTATACAATGCCGTGAATCTCCGTCCTCCCGTCCCTTCCCAGGGCGGAGAAACGCATGGGCGGTGTCCATCCCGTGGCCAGCAGCGGGGCCGGATCTGCCTCGCTGATGCGCAGGATTTCCTTCCCGCTGAACAAATCACGCACCACCGATATGGTGGGCTGCTCCACCGTGGAGAAATTGTCCACCACATACTGCCCGCAAGGGGAAAGGCTGATCTGGTGGTGGGCGTCTTCGGGCGTGAGCAACAGGGGCTCCCCGCCATCCAGGGAGACCCGGTACAAATGGGTATAGTAGGGATTGCGGTCGGGCTCCCGGCCGCCCGCCAGGAAATAAACCCAGCCATCCGATTCATCCACGTGCAGCAGGCTTCTGACCACATAGTCCCCCTGGGTCAGCGGACGGATCAGGGAGCCGCTCTGCCAGTCGTGAAGGTAAAGGTGGTTCCAGCCGCTGCGCTGGGAGCTCAACAACACCCGGTCCGTTCCGAGCCGTTGCAGCATGATGTTGTTGTACTCCACTGAGGTGTCGCTGGTTTCGGACCATACCACCCGGCTGCCGCCACCCGGTGCATCCACTTCCACCAGGTCGGCCTGCTTGAACCCCCTGTGGGCATAGATGGCATGCAGGGATTCGGAATCCCCTGCCCACCGGAAGTCCACCCCGAGAAAATGCGGAAAGGGAGGCAGGTCGACCACCACCTCCGTGCCGGCATCCAGGTCAAACAATACCGGGATGTTGTACACCACGGTGGTATCGCCCGGAGACCCCCGGTAATAACTCAGGAGGCGGGGCCTGAAAAGGCTGTCGGCCGAAAAATCAAGCAAGTACATCTTTTCGGCCTTGCGCAGGTCCACCAGGTAGGTCAGCAGCTTGCGGGAATCGGGCGACCAGCTCACAAATAAATTTTCCGGCCGGGCGCCCCCCTCTCCTTCCATGATGTCATACCAGCCATACGGATTGGCGTATTCCAGCCCGTAGGTTCCCCGGCGGCTGAGCCGTGTCACCCCGCCCGTTTCCAGGTTCCTTACAAACAAATTGTAATCCCTGGTAAAGGCCTGCAACCTGCCGTCCGGGGAGATGCCCCGGCGGTTTGCAGACCCATCCTCCTGTTCTGTCTGCACCAGGCTGTCGGCGGCCGGGTCATACAACCAGTCGGCTTCCGCATACCGGAAACCGATCCGCCCTTCGCGGTCGGGCCGTATCCTGTTGAAAGGCAATTCTGCGGCATCGACTTCTTCTCCGGCAGCGCCGGCAAGAGCCTTTGCCAGCATATCATGGTCAAAGGCAGGCGCCACCGTTCCGTCTGCCAGCCGGGTCAGGAAGAACCGTTTGCCATCTTCCGTCCAGGTCATGTGCCAGAAGCCGGTGCTGTCCTCCAGCCAGTGGGGACGGACCTCCAGGTGGTAGACCATTTTTTCGATATTGGGCTGCAAAAACTGCTCCGCCAGCACGTAATGGTCTTCGGTAATCTGCAGGGGCCTGTTGCAGCCGCCCAGCGCAGCAAGAATGAATGCCAAGGCAAGAAGGGGAAAGGTTTTCTGTTTCATCTTGGATCTGACTATTTTTTACAATCTATGGACATGGCTGCTTTGAACCGCCTGAAATGGCCGGTTCCCGATGCATCCGGGGGTGCCAGGCGGCAGCGGCCGCAAAGCAGCACGGCTTTCAAAGATACCATGCTTTTCGATCCGCCCAACCTGTCGGATTAGCGGGGCCTGACTTCCATTTCCACGGTCTGCCGGAGAGAGGGATTGCTTTCCGAGACAGCCGTCAGCCGGAGGCTGGCCGTTTCGCTCCCCCCGCCCAGGTTCCTGACGTAAACCGGAATACCGGCCGAAGCCCCGCTGCGAACCACCAACAGCTCATTGAGCAGCATCACCTCCCAGTTTCCGCCCGTGATTTCGGCCGTGAGGCGGTAGATGTCCTGGTCCAGGTGTTGCGGGATGCTTCCCGAAGGATGCACCGGGTCCCCATCCACGGCAGCAAGGTCCTCATTGTTCAGGCTGAATTCATACTGCCTCACCTGCCCCCGGTGGCGCGGCTTTGCGGGGGGGAGCAGGCTGAAAGAGCGCCTTTCGTCCGGCTGCCCGTCCAGAGACCGGACGCCCAGGGTGTAGGACAGGATGCCTTCCGCGTCCCGTTCAAGATCCACCACATAAAAATGCAGGCGGTTGGGCTCATCCACGTATTCGAACCGGCTGCCCGAATTCAGTCCCGCGTGGAAAAGGGCATCATTGAGCTGGCGGTAATCCGCGATGGTACGCATTACCGGGGTCCCGTCCGGACGGTGAAAGTCCACCATCTCAATGTCCTGGGGATTGGCGTCGATCACCCAGTTGAACAGGTTGAAGGCATTGGGCCCGCCGCTCCGCCCTTCCCGGTCCTTGTTCAGGGCCAGCAACACCCCGTTATCGGGACAAAAGGAGTCGTAGCCAATGCGCTGCACCACCTCCAGGGAATAGAAATTATAGGCCGGCACCCCGGGCGACAGGGGATCCGTGGCCGGATCCGAAGGCGGGGTCCGGTCGTGTGGCTCCTCCCCGTCCAGCCGGACGATCAGTCCGGCGTAACTGTCCGCTCCGGGTTCCACGGCGCGGGCGGTCACCCTGGCCACCACCGGCCCGGAGGCGGCCAGTCCTTCCCGGCTCAGCGTGAGGACATCGTCCTCTGTAATGAAACCGTTCACCATGCGGTTGCGCAGCATCAGCCCGGCCGGCATGGCCGCCCCGGCAATGGGAGGCACCACCCAGCGCATATGGGGTCCGCCGGGCCCGTTGAAGGAGCCCCGGTCCATCATGTCCCAGGGCCCGCTGCCGGCCCGCCGGTAAGGCTGCACATAAGGGTTGTTGTTGTTGTCGCCGATGCGGAAGGCAAAATGCCCGAGCTCATGGGTGATGGTTCCCGAGTTCTCCCCCTGCCGCATGGAAGAAAGACCCCACTGCATCTGCGCCGCTTTCCAGGAGGTCCATTCCACGTAACGGGTGGCCGCCCAGCGGGGCATGTCCGGGTTGGGATTGCCCCATTCGGGGGGAATGTCGTCCCGGGTCTGAAACTTCATCTCACCGAATTCCTGCCAGATGCCGGTCTCGTCATACCCGGCATATATGCGCAACACCGCATCGTAATTTCCCTTGACGGGGCCAGCATCCGCCTGCCACAGGGAATCCACATCGGGCTCCATGCGGTGATTCACCGCGCTGCCGTCCGGGGTGAATTCATTCTGACCCCATTCGCTCAGCCCGTACTTCCAAAGCTCCCTGGGCATGCGGTAGGGGCCGTAAGGCGTCAGGGCCGTGATGCCGAACTGGCCGCGCGACTGCTCCATCCAGTAGCCATTGATCGTCTGGTGGTTGTTCACCTCGCCGGGCTTGAGGAAAAAATCCGCATAAAATTGCGGGATCTCTTCCCGGGTCACGGGATCGATCTGGGGGTTGCCGAACAGGTCGGAATGCCGGGGCAGGGTCATCACAAAAGGCTGGTCCGGAAAATCCACTGCCACCAGGGCAATCCGGAATTCCCGCTCCGGCTTGAGGTCGGGGTCCGCCCAGTTTTTGCCCGGGATGGGACGGTAATCATCCCAGGTCATGTCATCCTGGTCCTGAACGACCTGGGGGTCAATCGGACCGGGAAGTTCTGCCAGGCCGCCTCCGCTGCAGGAAAGCAGGTGGTTTGCAGCCAAAAAGAAGGCCGCCATCAGGTAGGTGTTGGTCTTTTTCATAATCGTCGGATGCTGTATCAATCTCAGGTTTGGTTTATTAAAGAATCCATGCCAGGGATGAGGGGGTTCCCGTATTTATTCTGCAGGATCTGCGGCTGCCAAAGGCAAGGGCTGTGCGGTCTTCATGCCGGCGGCCAGCCAGACGGCCATCTGCCCCTGACCCCGGTGCGCCCAGGCATAATAGGGGATGGCCCTGAAGGGCTTGTCCACCAGGACGGTATCCCCTGCCCCGGTGAGCCTGCTGCCTTTGGCCATGCCCTGCAAAACGAGCATCCTGGCCGGCAGGTCCTCACCGGATACCGCTTCCAGGTTTTCCTGTCCGTCCAGCACGATGTCCAGGACGCTGTGATCTTCAAAGTCCGGCCATTCAGCGGCAAAGACCAGGGGCCCGCGTTGCAGGGCCACCCGGCCCCGGTTGGCCTCCACTTCCGGGCGGGCCACCACCCTTCGGACAGGCAGCGGCAATGCCAGCTCCACCACGTCGCCCTCCTGCCACTGCCGGTCGATCACGGCATAGCCTTTCTCCACGGGGGGGCGAACAGGCTCTCCGTTCACGTGAATGACCGGCTGCTGCCCATGAGGGTGTTCAAAACGGTACAAGCCACCGGGAACGGGTTCTTCCCGGGCCCATCCCGGGAGGCGCACCCGGAGCGTGAATCGCTGGGAGTGGCCGGGGCTGATGGCGATCCGCACATCCCCCGACCAGGGCATGCCGCTTTCCTGGCGGATGACCACGGGTCCCTGCCCGCCATCGATTGTGGTTTCGCTGCTGATAAACAGGTTCACATACAGGCCATCGCGGCCCTGTGCATAGATGTAGCCAGGCACGGAGGGAATGAAACGGTTGATGTTGGCCGGGCAGCAGGCACAGCCGAACCACTCGCTGCGGCGGTGCTTCCCGTGCGATTCCAGGGGGTTGGGATAGAAAAACCGGTCGCCCGAAAGGGACACCCCAGACAATACATTGTTGTACATGGACCGCTCCAGCACGTCGATGTAGCGGGCATCCCCATGAAGCAGGAACATGCGGTGGTTCCACAGTACATTGGCTATGCCCGCGCAGGTCTCTGCGTATGCCGTCAGGTTGGGCAACTCGTAGGGGGCCCCGAAACCTTCGTGTCCGCCCTGCGCCCCGACCCCTCCCGTCAGGTACAGCTTGGTGTGGCTCACATCCTCCCACAACCTGCCGATGGCGTCTATGTAGTCCCGGTTGCCGGTCAGCGCCGCCACATCCGCCATGCCGGAATACATATACAGGGCCCGTACGGCATGGCCCACCGCCTCAGACTGCCGGGTGACCGGCAGGTGGGCCTGGTCATAAAGCCTGGGCTCCCCGTGCCAGAAAGGCGGCGACCCGATATCCTCCCGGCCTCGGGCATCCAGAAAATACCGGGCCTGATCGAGGTAGGCCCGGTTGCCGGTAGCCCGGTAGAGCTTGGCCAGCCCGATCTCGATCTCCTGGTGTCCCGGGTAGGTCTCAAACTTTCCGGGGCCGATTTCACTGAGCACCAGGTCGGCATTTTTCATGGCAATCTCCAGGAAATTCCTTTTTCCGCTCAGCTGGTAATGGGCCACGGCCGCCTCGTACATATGCCCGACATTGTACAACTCATGGCTCATGACATGGGTCCGCTCCCACCGCCTGCCGCCGATCCATGGATGGGAGTCGTCCCCGTGAATGGTCCGCCAGGTGTACAGGTAGCCATTGTCTTCCTGTGCCTGTCCGATGATCCAGATAAGGGAATCCACCAGCTGCTCCAGCTCCGGATCCGGGAACATGGCCAGGGAGTAACTGGCGCCCTCGATGATCTTGAATACATCTGAATCATCGAAGGGGTAATCGGATTGAAAATCCCCTTGCAGCAGTCCGCCGGCGATCTCAAAGTTGCGGATGCGTCCGGTAAGAACCGATTGGTGGATGGATACGGGGATGGTCACCTCGTGATTGGTTCTGATCCGGGCGGACCAGAAATCGTCCCGGACCTCCACCGAGGTAAACGGGACAGGCCGGATGGGATAATCTTCCGGGGCGGCTTCCCCGCAAGCCTGAAGAAGCAGGATGGCAAGCAGGCCTGCCAGCATTGTGACGGCACGTTGGTTCATGGTAAGGGGTTTTAAAACGTCCTAAAGAATGGCCCGGCATTAATTATATGCACTTATCTATCTATTTATTGGTGTTCAAGTCTGAGTTCGGCAGGACCGTCTCCCAGGGGCACCACATAAGCGCCACGCGCCTGGTCATACCGGCCAAGCGGGGCATACTTTCCGATGCCGTTTACCCTGGCTGGCTGCTCCACCAGCAACAGGGCCCTTGGGGTGCGGTCGCTGCCTGGCCCGAGGCTGATCTCAACCCGTCCATCGGCCGGACGGAACCGGACGGCTTCAAACCGCCCTGCATCCAAAGTCAGCCAGAGTCCGAGCGTGGCAATATACACCCTGCTCCGTGCCCCGTTGGTGGGACGCACGGAGACCCAACCGTCCGACTCGATCAGCTCCCCACTGAAAGCCAGCCAGCCAAATTCCTCATCATGGGTCACATAAGTCCCGGTATTCAAAGTGTAGCCAAGGAATCCCGGTCCGTAGTCCCCGTTGATGCCGTCGATCCGCAGGGTGGAAGGATAGGAATGAAAGGCCGCCGGGGCAAACCCTTCCCGCGTGATGTTGGCGATGCCCCCGAGCACGCCCGCATGGCCCACCCGCAGCAGGTAGAGATCCTCCGGATTGTCGCGGAATTCGGACAATACCGGCAGGGAGTTCAGGGCGCTTCCGTAATGGTGAAGCTGGCGTTCTATGCGCCGGAGTTTGCCTGCATAGACGAAATCCCAGTACCTCCGGGCGCTGCCGTTGTACCCCCAATGCGGCAGGGTGGGCATATAGGCCAGGATGGCGTTGAGGGTCACCCCGGCCTTGTCGTCATACCCGAAATATTTCGACCAGGCGTACACCTCTTCCTGTCCGGTAGAATCCCACGGCATCTCACTGCCAAAAGGATAGGCCAGGCTGTTCCACAGATCGGCCCGGGTTTTCATCACGGCCTCCAGGCGTTCGGCCAGGCCGTTCATTCCCTCCCTCTGCAAGTCCCTCAATATCATCAGGAAGACGGTCCCCTCCATCTGTCCGAACTGGGCATAATGCGGGGCCTGCTCCACCATGGCGATGGCCGTATGGCAGGCATTTTCCAGGTACCATTCCCAGGGTTTCTCACTGACGTAACCCTGGTGGTTGCGCCTCAGGCGGTAAAACACCCAGTGGGCGGCGGCCACGTGGGGGTAGTTGTAGGAACGTCCGACGGACTCCGCCTCCTGTCTGTTCCAGGCAGACCAGGAGCCGTAATTGATGTGGTCGCTGTAGGTGCCCTCAGGCATCTCATCCGGTTCATAAAAGAACAGGCTCTTTCGCACCCCGTATTTGCGGTCGCCCTCCGTGTATTGTATCCGGCCCCACATGGTTTCGTGCACGAAGCGCCGCAGCTTTTCGAGTTCTTCCATCTCCGGCTGGATCAGCTGTTTCATCATGGCAGCCAGCCAGGAACCGGCGCCCCCCTCGTCACTCAACCCGGCGACCCAGGCACGCCCGTCTTCCATGACAAGGTCCATCTCTTCGTAATCGTAAGTCATGACCGAGGGACTCCGGCCAAACAGGTCGTCCGGAGCCTCATACCATTGTTCATTGGTCATGAAGCGGCCCATGTCGGCCACCACCTCCCCTTCTGGTTTGATGATGTTGTAATGGATGGTCTGCTGCAAGCCATCCTCATAGGTGACCGTCAGCCTGGCGCGTCCCCAATGCATTCCTCGGACTTCATAGGTCTCCCAGCCGCCCGGGGTCGGGGTCCCGGCCACCAGCTCAAGGGCCCCGGCCGGCTCCACGTCCAGGGAGCGGACCTTCCCGGTATAATTCAAAAACAGGCGGGCATTTACATCCATGGGCAGGACATAGCCGGGAATGCCCACCGCCACGGGCCGTCCGTGGCTTGACAGGGTGGGTTCGATCTCCCGGATGGCTTCCGCCGTCACGAACTTCAACCCATAGCTTACAGACTCACCGGGATTGAGCCGGAGGGAGGTGGGGCGGTTCCAGGGTTCCGCTTCGCTCCAGTCCGTTTCGGCGTGGGCGCGGCTGTGGACCATCCACTCATGGAAGCCTTCGAAGGTCACCCCTTTGGGGGTGGGGTCATCCAGCAGGGGGTTGTAGGCCTCGAAAGGGGTCCTGCCATGGGGCATGACCAGAAGCACCGGACCGTGCCCGTGCAGCCGGATCACCTGAAGGTAGCCGGCATCCCGTCCGATGTAGGGATCGTAGAACACGCAGGCGGCATGGGCCTCGTCCAGCGATTTGTTGTGCAGCATGTTGTTGAACACCATGGGAATGCCCAGGGAGCCGATCTCCACCGGCTGCCGGCCCTGGTTGGCCAGCTCAAAGCGAAGCACCAGGGCTCCTCCCTCCGATTCCCAGTAACGCCTCACCTCCAGGGGAAAATCCTCCGGAAAGGTCGGGGCCAGGTCGGCGGCAGCCAGCAGGCTGCCTCCGGATGTCAGGACATGGACAGGGACCCTGGCTTCCGCGGTGGAATAATGGACCCATTCCTTGGAGGACCCGGTTCTCAGGCGCAGGGTCAGGTCGCCCAGATGATAGAGTCCGTCCCGGCTGCGCTGCTCCAGCCAATCGCCCGGGGTGAAGTCAAAGCCATCGGCCCCGCGGGGGAGCAGGCCGGCCACGGTCTGGGAAGCCGCCACCAGCCTGAGCTGAAATGCACCGGTTTCCAGTTCCATAACCCCCTGGTCCAGACCCAGGGTCTCCGGCCGGCCGGTAATGTCCTGCCAGGGGGACTGGGCATACGGGGCATTTGTCAGCAGCAACATGGCCAGGACAAGCAGGATACTCCCTGAGCGGCATACGGGGATGTGTTTCTTCAATACACGGTTCATCGGGTTGTTTGTTTTTTTTGGTTTCACAATTCCTGGATCCGGGCGCAGGCCCATTGGATTATTTTCTGACGGTACGCGCCCCGTAAACGGGTCCCGCGATGCGGCGCGCCTGGGCGTCGATTCGTACCGTGATCCGGTTCTTGCCGCGGGTCAGCTCCTGCGGGATGTCGTATTCCGCATGGAAAAACCGGTCTCCCCTGGGCTCGGTGATGTCTTCCGAGGCGATGCGCACGCCCTCCACCAGGATATCAAACGATTTCTCCCGGCGGTATCCCCCGCCCCAGTATTCCAGGTTCAGGGCATTGGCCCGGTTTGGATCCACCCGCATCTCAAAGGAAAACCAGCCATTGGCAAGCGTCACCCGGTAGGTTCTGTTCCGGAAGCGGTGGGCGGTCGACTGCGGGCCCTCGAACAAGTGGCTGCGTTCGTGGGCAATATCCCCCGGCTGGAAAAAGTCGATGGTGCGGGCTTCCAGGGCTCGCCCCTCCTCCATCCTTTGCAGGTGTTTGTCTTCCAGGTCCCTCCAGGTGTGTTCGTCGGAAAGGTCCCAGAATATCGAATACCTTCGGTCGTAGGTGGCATAAAAGGGCTTGAGCTCCACATCGCGAGGCCGGCCTGCCTGCCTGGTGGTAAAGGCATTTGCCCTTCCCTGAATGGGCTCCACCCAGGCATTGGGATCCCTTTCATCCGTGAGCATCAGGGGCACATACACCAGATCCCAGGCAGCGGGATCATCCACGGGTCCGAGATCGCCTGCCAGGGCCAGCGGGCCGTGGAACAGGGCGATGCGGTCGGGATCATCGGGCATGGTTTCCATGCGCAGGGTGAAGGGAATATGCACCTCCACCACATCCCCTGTCTCCCATTGGCGGTCGATGCCTGCAAAGCTTCCCGGGGGGGTGTTCACCGGGTGGTCGGTTCCGTTGACCCGGATGGTCATGCCCTTCTCGGCCCAGGCAGGGTAGCGAAGCTGCAGGGTGAAGCGGGAAGGCTCCTGGCAGGTGAATTGCAGGGTGGTGCCCTGTTCTTCCGGGTAGGCCGTTTCCTGCCGGACGCGCACCCCCTTGTTCTCCCAGGTCAGCTCGGAAGCAATATACTGACTGACAAACAATTCGCTTTCGTTGTAGTAATAGATGTTCTCGTTGTATTTGGCATGGTTTTCCATGCCGGTGCCCACGCAGCAGGTAAAGGCATGGGGGTCCTGCCAGTATTTGAACCCTCCCCTGTCGATGCTCAGGTGGTAGGTCACCCGGCCGTCTTCGGGATGCTGGGATGCCAGTATGTGGTTGAACAGGGCCTTTTCATAATAGTCGGCCACCTGTGAACTGGCTTCCCAGCGAAACAGGTGGTCACTCAATCGCAGCATATTGTACACATTGCAGGTCTCCCCCGTATTGGGACCCAGCCGGTCGCGAAGTTGTCCGGGAGGGCCGAAGTTTTCGTTCAGGGCGTTGCTTCCCGTGACATAGCTGTGGTGGTTGACCACCCTGTCCCAGAAAAATTCGGCTGTGCGCCTCTCCTCCGGATTGCCTGTCAGCTCATACCTCCGTGCCAGCCCGGTCACCTTGGGAATCTGGGTGTTGGCATGTTTCCCGGCCAGTATGTCCACGCCCATCCCCAGAGAATCCAGGATGACATGATCGTGAAACGCCCTGGACAATTTCAGGTATTTCTCATTCCCGGTCAGCCCGTACAATTCAACAAGCACTTCGTTCATGCCGCCGTATTCGCAGATGAGCATTTCCTGCACGGTATCGTAGTCCAGGTGTCCCACGATCCCGTCCATCCAGTCCGCAAAACGCATGGCGATGTCAAGGGCCTTCTGGTTGCCGCACAGGTAATAGGCATCCCGGAGGCCGGCCAGGACCTTGTGGTGGGTATACCAGGGTGCCCAGATCCCATTCAGGTCGAAGGCGGAGGCACGGATCACGCCCATGGCCACCTCTTCCTCAAATACCTGCTTGCCGTGGGGAAATGCGCCCAGGTAGCCGCCGCCATTGGCTTGCTGGATGACCTCCAATTCGTCCACCATGTAGTTGACTCGGTCCAGAAATTCCGGCATGCCGGTGGACTGGTACATCATGGCACAGCCGGAAAGGTAATGCCCGAAGCTGTGCCCGGCAATGGAGGAGCTCTCCCAGCCGCCGTATCGTTCCGCCTTGGGTTCCAGACCGGCCTCCTTGCGGAAGGTCGCCAGAAAACGGTCGGGTTCGTAGTTGAGCAGCACCCCGATGTTCAGCTGGTTGGCGTGCCGGAAGGGTCCCTCCAGCAGGGTCACATCCTTGATGTCGAAGGCATGAACCGCATAATCCACCTCCGCAGGAGGAGCGCCTGCCTGGCCCTGGTCGCTTCCAGGCTGGCAGGACATCAAGCCGGCCGTAACCAGCAGGGTAAGAACATATTTTACCATGGTTTTCATCTTGAATGCCTGTTCTAAAGGTGAATGACTGATTACTTTCCGGCCACATTCCAGTCGGGCGGATCCATCCCGAGCAGGTGGCGCACAAAAAAGTCCCGTTTGCGTCGTTCTCCGTATTGACCGCCGGAGCCATGACCCTGTCCGGGGAACATTAAAAATTCAAATTCCTTGCCGGCCCTGATCAGGGCATTGACCACCTGCAAGGTGGAGGCCGGGTCCACATTGTTGTCCATTTCCCCGACCGTCAGCATCAGCTTGCCCTGCAGCAGGTGGGCGTTGACCACATTGGAGCTTTCTTCATAATGGGGCCCGATGGGGTATCCCATCCACTGTTCGTTCCACCAGATCTTGTCCATGCGGTTGTCGTGGCAACCCACGGATGCCACGGCCGCCTTGTAGAATTCCGGGTGGAACAGCAAAGCCCCCATGGCATTCTGTCCCCCGGCCGAACCGCCAAAGATGCCCACCCGCTCCAGGTCCATGTACGGATATTTTTCCGCGGCGGCCTGCATCCACCGGATCCGGTCGGGGAATCCGGCATCCTTCAGGTTCTGCCAGCACACATCATGAAAGGCTTTGGACCGGTAAGAAGTGCCCATGCCGTCGATTTGCACCACGATGAAGCCCAGCTCGGCCATGGCCGAGAAGTGTCCGAAATAGGGACGGAACGTCTTGGGCACGTGGGCGGCATGGGGTCCGGCATAAATGGCTTCGATCACCGGGTAGGTTTTCCCCGGATCGAAATTCGTCGGCCGGTAAATATTTCCCCAGATATCTGTCTGTCCGTCCCGTCCCTTGGCCACGAAGACTTCGGGTCTTTGCCAGCCGCGTGCCTCCAGCTCGCTGATGTCGGCCCTTTCCAGCTCGAGAATAACCTGCCCGTCCCGGGTCCTCCGTAAGACCGTCACCGGGGGCAGGTCGATGCGTGAATAATGGTCCACAAAATACTTGTTGTCGGATGAGAATGTCGCCTGGTGGCTGGCCTCCTCCGGAGTCAGTTCCTGCAGCCCCCGGCCGTCAAAGCCCACGCGGTAGTACCGCACCAGGTAGGGATCTTCCCCCGCGTGGCGTCCCGCCCCGCGAAACAGGATCGTGCGGCTGCTGTCGCAGACATGCTCCACCCCGCGGACGACCCATTCACCCCGGGTAATCTGCTGCTTCACGCGCCCGTTGTTTCCGTCGATCAGATACAGGTGGTTCCAACCGTCCCTCTCGGACGCCCATACGATCTCCCGGCCGTCCTCCACATCATGACGGAACCTCTTGCCGCTGTAATCGATGAAGGTCTCGCTTCGCTCATCGATCAGCACGCGAACGGTCCCGCTTGTGTTGACTTCCACCACCTGGTAGGCCTGGTGCCCCCGCTGGTTGAACTCGAAAGTGAACGCCCTGCTGTCTTCACGCCATTGGGGGGTGGTCAGCCTGTACTGGTGTTCGAAGTCCCGCGAATCGACCGGGACCTGCCTGAACCCATCCAGGGCAAACAGGGAAGGCCGGCGGATCTGCAGGGCATCCCCGGGTTTGGGGTATTCCAGTTCATGCAGGATGGGCTGCACCTGCCCCTCGGGGGAAGACTCCACAAACCAGATATGGCGTTTGGTATGCCGCCTGATCTTGTTGGTGGCCAGGAAGCGGGAGTCCGGGGACCATTGCAGGTAGGAGGAATAGTAATCGCCTTCTGAGCCGTCGAAAGACAGCTGGTGGAGCCTTCCGCTCTCCCGGTGCCGGACGAACACATTGAATTCCCGGATAAAAGCCACCCAGAGGCTGTCGGGAGACACGGCCTGCCTGTCCCCCTGCTCTTCGTCGCTGGCCGCCCAGTGCCGGGATGGCCGGTCCTCCGCCCGAAGCCTTTCCAGGCGTGTCAGCTCCCCGGTTTCCCTGTTCAGCCCGTAACGCACCGAGTCGACCACAAAGCGCAGGTTGACCCCCTCATCGTCGAACTCCAGCCGCCGGAATGGCAGGTCCCAGGCCTTGTAGTCCCCCCCTGTTTCCTCGTTCAGCTGCCGGACCAGGCGTTCCTGGTCGAAGGCGGCCGTTTTTTCCGGCACCGCGGCATCCACCAGCATGAACTCCCGGCCCCGGCGGGTGCGGACTTCATACCAGAATAGGGGGGTTTCCCCGATCCAGTTTGGGCTGACAAATGCATGGTAAGCCAGTTCAGAGAACTCCGAAACAGAGTCTGCACGCAGGTAATCATCGGGGCTGAGCTGGGCCCGGGTGCTGGTCCCGGAAAGCAGCATCAGCATCAGAACAGATAGTGGGAATAAAAATCGTTTCATGCCGGTGGTGGATTATTGAAGGTTAAACTTATAGATGCAGGCACTCATGGGGGGTACGCTGACCTTCCCCCGCCTCAGGCGAAAGGCCTCCGCATGCTCCCGGATCAGGGGATTGTCCACCTCGTTGTATGCATGGCGGTCGGGTCCCGTGATATAATACAACCGACCCCGTCCAGGCAGCTCCCCTCCCCCTGCCGACAAGGCCAGCCGCTGACTTTGCTCCGTGGCATTGATGACCGATACGGTCAGGATGCGTCCGTCCTCAGACAGGGAAGCGGCCACATCCAGGGGGGCCGCACTGCCGGATGTTTCCAGGGGAATGGGTTGCAGTTCCCGGCGGTACAGGCGGAGCACCTCGCCGGTACCCTCCATGAAGGAGGCCGTTTTCGTGGCCTTAATGGCACCGATCACATTGACCGTCTGGGCATAATTGGCCATGAAGAAGATGTCCGTCTGCCTTAAGAATTCGTTAAATCCTGCGGCGATGCCCAGGGCATCCTGGAGAAAATACCTGGTTCCCAGCAGGCCGTATACATGGGGGCCGTACCAGTAGTTCCACTCATCCAGGGCGATCCGGATGTCCCGCTCTTTCAGTCCCGGGTGCTCCCTGCGGCACCTTCTGTGTTCCTCAGCAATGGCCCGGATGGCGTCGGGGATCTGCTTGACATGGGTCATGAGTCCCCCCGCATGCCAGTCCTGACGGTAAAAATGCTCGCTGATGTGGGTCATGTAGTCCGCACTGTGGGCATACATCATGTCATTCCATCTTCCGGGGTAGCCCACGGCGATGAGGCTGATGGAAGGATCCGCCTCCCACATCAGCCGGGCGGTTTCATTGTGCTTGTGCACATACTCCTCGACAGGCATCACCCCTAGCTGCCAGTCGCCAAACATCTCGTTGCCCACGGCCCACAGCATCACCCCGTAAGGTTCCTGCCGGCCGTTGCGGGCCCGCCACCCCCCCATGGGCGTTTCGGGGCCTCCATTGACATACTCCACCTGTTGTGCCGCCTCCGCGGGAGTTCCCAGGCCGGTGTTTACGGCGATGTTGGCCTCTGTTCCCAGGAGGGCGCACAGGCGCATGAATTCATCGATGCCCACGTCATTGGATTCGATGCCGTTCCATGCGGCTTCGTAGCGGGGAGGTCGCCTGTCCCGAGGCCCCACCCCGTCCTTCCAGTCGTATCCGCTCACAAAGTTTCCTCCCGGCCAACGGTAAACGGGGGCATCCAGCTGGAACAACAATTCCAGCACATCGGCCCGGAAACCTTCCACATGGCTGGTGGGCATCAGGGAAAGGGTTCCGATGGTCACGCCGCCTTGCTCCCCGGCCAGGATGCGGATCTCCCCCTCATGGGTGGAGGCCCCGGCGGTGAATGCCAGGGGAACGGTCTGAAAGCCTGCTTCCAACTCGCTGATGACAATGGAAGCCTTCTCTGCGGCATTTTCGCCCCAGGCCAGTTCCACCTCCACAGGCAGGGCCTCAGGGGGGGCACTCAGGATGATCCTGCCTTCATATGCCATGCCTTCGATCAGTCCCAGTCCGCCCTGAACCAGCGCGCCCCCGGGACCGGCGGCCCGGATCACCGGGTCGTGTTCTCCGACATAGGGTGCGGCCCTGCTCATCTGCAGGGAAGCCGGACCTTCCAGGTGCCAGGGAGAACCCTCGCTTCCGGGCTGCAGAAAAAACTTGCGGTCTTCGATCATTTCAGCCCAGATGCCTCCATAGATGCATCGACCCATGTGCTCAATGAACTGCCCGAACATCCGTTCTGAAAGGGGCTCCCCGGGCCGGTCCAGGTGAATGGCCAGTTCCGGGGCAAGCACTTCCGAGTGCAGGCGTTCGAGCCTGATTTCGTCGAACCAGGCCCGGCCCTTGGCGCGGGACCCAAGGCCCAGCACGCATTCCAGCATGAAGCTGTCTTCCCCCCCCGTATCAAATTCCACCACCACATAGGTCCAGTCGTTCGTGCCGGTGAACCCCCGGCTCTCCGGCAGGTCAATCCTGCCTCCGCGGAATCCGGCACCTTCCCCGTTTCCTGCTGCCGTCACGTTTTCGGTCCGCACCCATCCTGAGAGACGGTATTTCGAATAGGGTCGGACCGGCAGGTTGCGGTACCAGCGGGCACGGGTCATGGAGTCCGCATCCAGAACCATGGCGGTCAAGGGGGACCGGTCCGAGGGTTCAAACCGGTGGTATTCCGGTTTGCTCCAGTATTCCCTCTGCCAGTCCCCCGACACCTCATTCACTCCGGCGGGACAGGAGAGGAGCAGGACATCGGACCCAGCCCCTTTCTGGTGGCAGGAGGCCGTGAGGAAAAGACAAGCCGCGAACAGGACGGGCCACATAGGCCAGGGCCATTTTCTGCCCGGGGCTTCCCGGCCCGGGGCTTGCTGGCAGTCGACAAGCAATGCATTCATGGGGGCGTGTGTATTATGCTGATGCGGGCAACCGGCATTGTCCGCCATCTGGGGGGACAGGGTGCCAGGCCCATTAAAAGTGTAAAAATAACACTTTTATGAAAAATCCAAAAAATAATGCCGTAAGATTAATACATTCTATACATATACGGAAGCAAAAACGAATTTTTCCTGCTAAATTTGTTTAATTTATAAAGATTCTAAATTCAGCCACAAGCCTCTTTCATTCAACCAACTAATCCCAGACAATCCTTTACAACAACCTAGCTTTCTTGTGGTTAAACACCCTTACTTAAGGCTTTTTATTCAGGACAAAAAAAAGAAATTGTACATTTGTTACGCATTTATGACAGCCATGATGAATTTTTCCATCAATACCCTTTACCACGACAATGGGAAAGGCCTGTATACCTGCTGGATCTGTTGAGCAGCTCCCCCTCTCCCATCAGGGATCCCAGGATCCCGAAACCCCTGTTCAGACGTTACACCACTTTTGTTGCCACTGCTTCTCCATGGGAAAAGGTTTGATTTTCGACATCAGAAGGTATTCGGTCCACGACGGACCCGGAATCCGCACCACGGTTTTTTTTAAAGGCTGTCCCCTGAACTGCACCTGGTGCCACAACCCGGAAAGCATTTCACCCCACCCCCAGCC
Organism: uncultured Bacteroidales bacterium; assembly: GCA_964477035.1. Classification (GTDB taxonomy): domain Bacteria; phylum Bacteroidota; class Bacteroidia; order Bacteroidales; family UBA7960; genus SLSG01. The sequence continues at coordinate 43,803 of CAYZCW010000002.1, read as the reverse complement.
CATCCACCGAAAACTCAAACTGAACGGGCATGAAACCATCCGGCAGGATACCATCGGGCAGTGGATGGACGGCGGGGAGGTGATGGACATCCTGCTCAAGGACACTTTGTTTTATGAAGAAAGCATGGGGGGGGTCACGTTTTCCGGGGGAGAACCGCTCTCCCAGCCCGATTTTTTGATCGGGTTGCTGCAAGCCTGCCGGGAGCAGGGCCTTCACACGGCCGTGGATACTTCCGGCTACGCCCCGAAAGAGGTTTTCCTGGAAGTGGCCGGAAAGGCGGATTTGTTGTTGTTCGACCTGAAAACCATGGACCCCAGGGACCACCTTACCTATACGGGGGTGGACAACGCCCTGATCGCGGCCAATCTGTTGTCCCTGCCTTCCGACGGACCGGCATTGTATATCAGGATCCCCGTCATCCCCGGTGTCAATGCCGGCACAGACCACATGCAGGCCGTGGCCACCCTGCTGGGGAAGGTCCGCGCCCCGGTGGTCCGGGTGGACTTGTTGCCGTACCACCGCCTGGGACGGCAAAAATATGAATCCCTGGGTCTGGCCGAACCCCCTGTGTTTGGCCCGGATACCACGGCACAGGAAATGAAAGCCTTGCTGCAGGTATTCGCCGACAGCGGATTCCTGGTAAAACAGGGAGGCTGACAGAATCAATGACGATTTTCACACATCCTGAACCCATAGAATCCATGAACGAACGAGTCCGATTTCTCAGAAAACAATCGCTCGAGGCCCTGAACTGCCTGAGCCACGAACGCGCCTTGCTGGTCACCGAATTCTACCGGTCACACAACGACCCTGCCTGGCCCGTCCCCGTGCAGCGAGCCCAATGTCTTGCCCACATTCTGGACAACAAGTCCCTGCACATCGGAGAGCTGGAACTCATCGTGGGCGAACGCGGACCGGCCCCCAAGGCCACCCCGACCTATCCGGAGATCAGCCTTCACTCCCTGGAGGACCTGGACATCCTGCACAACCGGCCCAAGGTGTCCTTCCATGTCTCCGACGAAACCAAAAACGCCTACCGGGATGTGATCATCCCCTTCTGGCAGGGTCGTTCAAACCGCGACCTGCTCATGCAGCGGATGCGGCCGGAATGGCTGGATGCTTATCAGGCCGGAATATTCACCGAGTTTCAGGAGCAAAGGGGTCCCGGCCATACCGTGCTGGGCAAGAAGGGCTGGGAAAACGGCATGCTGGATCTGATCGCGGAATGCGACGGCAGCCTCTCCGCCCTGGATCCCGGGGATCCGGAGGCCGATACAAAGAAGGCCCAGCTGGAAGCCATGAAGCTGGCCGCAAGGGCCCTCATCCGCTTTGCAGAAAGACACGCCGGGGCACTGGAGGAACTGGCAGCCGGAGAAAAAGACCCGGGCAGGAAACAGGAGCTGTCTGCCATGGCGGCGATCTGCCGCCGGGTGCCGGCACAGGCCCCGCAGACATTGCACGAGGCCCTGCAGCATTATTGGTTCATCCACCTGGGGGTCATCACCGAACTGAACCCATGGGACTCTTTCAACCCGGGCCGGCTGGATCAGCACCTTCAGCCATTCTACAGCAAGGGCCTGCAGGACGGCAGCCTGACAGAAGAACAGGCCAGGGAGCTGCTGCAATGCTTCTGGGTGAAATTCAACAACCACCCGGCCCCGCCCAAAATGGGGGTCACCGCCCAGGAAAGCAATACCTACACCGACTTCTGCCTCATCAATACGGGCGGGGTGCAGGATGACGGCAAGGATGCCGTGAACGACATGACCTACCTGATCCTCGAAGTGATCCGGGAAATGCGGCTGCTGCAGCCCAGCTCCATGGTCCAGGTGAGCAAGAAAAACCCGGACCGCTTCATTCACAAGGCCCTGGACATCGTGCGAACCGGCTTCGGCCAGCCTTCCATCTTCAACACCGACGCCATCACCCAGGAACTGCTCCGGCAAGGGAAAGACCTGGTGGATGCGCGCCGGGGAGGAGCCTCCGGATGCGTGGAAGCGGGTGCCTTCGGCACGGAAGCCTATTGGCTGACGGGCTATTTCAACCTGGCCAAGATCCTGGAGGTGACCCTGCACGACGGATTCGACCCCCGCACCGGAAAACAGATTGGTCCCAGGACCGGCAAGGTGGCATCATTTTCATCGTTTGAGGCGTTTCTGGATGCCTACATTCAGCAGATCAGGCATTTTACGGACATCAAACTCACGGGGAACCGGATCATCGAAACCCTGTACGCCGAGAACCTCCCGGTGCCCTTTCTGTCCCTGCTCATTGAGGACTGCATCGGCAAGGCAAAGGATTACAATGCAGGGGGGGCGCGCTACAACAGCAGCTATGTGCAGGGAGTCGGGCTGGGCAGCGTGACCGACAGCCTCACGGCCATCCGTTACCACGTGTTTGACCAGGGAACCCTGTCATTTGAAGGCCTGTCCAAGGCCTTGTCGGCAGACTTCCACGACTGGCAGGAGCTGCGGGAGGAACTGGTATACCGCACGCCCAAATACGGGAACGACGAGGATTATGCCGACCGGCAGGCCGTACAGGTATTCAATGCCTTCTTCGAGGCCGTGGACGGCAAGCCATGCCAGCGGGGCGGCCATTTCCGCATCAACATGCTGCCCACCACCTGCCACATTTATTTCGGCACCGTCACCGGAGCGCTGCCCGATGGGCGCAAGGCCGGGAAACCCCTTTCGGAGGGCATCAGCCCGGTGCAGGGCGCCGACCAGAAAGGGCCCACCGCCGTGCTGAAGTCCGCTGCCAAAATAGACCATATCAAGACCGGGGGCACCCTGCTGAACCAGAAGTTTACCCCTTCATTTTTCAGTGATCCGGAAAGCCATCATAAGCTGACGGCCCTGATCCGCACCTATTTCCGCCTGGACGGCCACCACATCCAGTTCAATGTCGTATCGGCCGGCACCTTGCGCGAGGCCCAGAAGCATCCGGAAAAATACCGTGACCTGATCGTCCGGGTGGCCGGGTACAGCGATTACTTCAATGACCTGGGGGAAGACCTGCAAAACGAGATCATCCAGCGGACCGAACACGGGGAGGATGCCTGAATCAAAAAATGTGTATATTCGTAACGACAGCATGCCGTAACGAATCATCCCATTTTCCCCTGCATGGTCCACCGGCCAGGGCTTCAGTTCCGGAAACTTTTCCCTTCGCGGGCAATCCTTTTTGCCCTGGCAATCTGCCTTTGCGGAAGCTTGTCGGCAGGGATCAAGGAAACCGGCCTGCCTTTTATCAACAATTTTTCCAGAACGGAATACCAGGCCGCCAATCAGAACTGGTCCGTCACACAGAACAGCAAAGGCTTCGTCTATTTTGGGAACAACGACGGCCTGCTCGAATTCGACGGCAACAACTGGCGGCTGTACCCCAACCCGAATCCATCCATCCTCCGGGCCGTGATGGCCGTGGGCGATACCATATTCACGGGCGCATTCGAGGAGTTCGGCTATTATGCCGAAGGAGGGGACGGCGCCCTGCAGTACCACTCCCTTGTTCATCTGATCCCCCAGTCATACCGGGCATTTGATGAAATATGGAGGATACACCGCACGGACCAGGGGATCCTTTTCCAGTCGTTCAGGCACGTGTTCATTTACCAGGATGACCGCATCCGGATCATCGATCCCCCATCCGATTTCGGCCTGTCTTACCAGGCCCAGGGGCAAGTGTATCTTGTGGACAGGGAAGCGGGGCTTATGAGGCTGAGTGACAACACCCTTGAACTGCTCAGCAGCGATCCCGTGATCCTGCACAATGAGGTCCGCTGCATCCTGGGATATGAGAACAACCGGCTCATCCTGGGTACCGGCAACGAAGGCCTCTACCTCTTCGACGGGCAATCCCTGACACCCTGGAACATTCCCCTGAACGACTACCTGAAAAAGCACAGCCTGTTCTCAGCCATACGGCTTGCCAATGGATATTACGTGTTTGGTACGGTCCAGAACGGAATCTACATCGCCAACGAACAGGGAGCCATTGTCCAGCACCTGAACCGGCTCAAAGGCCTCCAGAACAACACCATCCTGGGACTGTTTGAGGACAGGCGCAACAACCTGTGGCTGGGCCTCGACAACGGCATTGACTACGCAGAGCTCGGTTCTCCGCTCAGCATCCTGGATTTTAATTTTTCTCTTGAAAGCACCTATGCTTCCCTCCTTTTCGAAGGGAACCTCTATGCCGGGACGAACCAGGGCCTGTATGTCGTGGACTGGGACAGGCTGGGCGCCACCGACGCCCCATATAAATCATTCGAACTGGTGCCCGGCACAGAGGGTCAGGTCTGGAACCTGCAGGAGATCAACGGAGAGCTTTTCTGCGCACACAATTTCGGCTTGTTTCTGGTGGAAGGGAAAACAGCCCGTAAGATCTCAGGACAGACGGGATTCTGGTGCATCCTGCCCCTCTCCGGCCAACAAGACACCCTCCTGGCCGGCACATACACCGGTCTTACCTGGCTGCGAAAACAGCAGGGCCGTTGGGTGGACATGGGGGAAATGGGCGGGTTCAGCGAATCCAGCAGGATGATCCTGCCGGAGGAAGACGGCGGCATCTGGATCGCCCACGGGTACAAGGGCCTGTTCCGGGTCACCCTGAGCGAAGACCTGCAGCGGGTGGAGAGTGTCAAGCTGTTCGGACCGGCGGAGGGGCTGCCCGCAGAGCTCCCGTACAACATCCACAGGGTGCAGGGGGAAATGCTGGTGACCACCCCGAAAGGAATATTTGGTTTCAGGCCTGCAACGCAGGCCTTCGAAATACACGATCGTTTTGAGGAAATTTTCAGGGGGCTGGACTTCCTGGACAAGATCCATGAGGACCAGGCCGGCAACCTGTGGGTCTTTACCACCACCAGCATGGGCGTATACCGGCGGCTGGAAGACGGAACCTTTAACGGCATATTTTCCCCCTTTCACCGGATCAACTCCATGCTGTTGCCGGCCTTTGAGAATATTTTGATTCTGGACAACCAACATGTTTTCATAGGGTCCATGAACGGCCTGATCCATTACGATGCCACCCTTGTCAGAGACCTGCAACAACCCGATCCCGTATTTATCCGGGAGGTGGTTTTCCACGGCCGGGAGACACGGCACATTTACAACCCTGGCCCGGAACACGGAATGGAGACGGTCACCAGCAGGGAGATTCCCTATTCCATGAACTCCGTCCAGTTTCGTTTCGCACTTCCCGGCTTTACGGAACAAGGGAGCTTCTCCTACCGGCTCAGGGGCTTTGAAGACAATTGGTCAGGCTGGGAGAGCGGCCATTTCAAAGAGTATACCAACCTGAGGGAGGGCAGCTATGTCTTTGAGTTAAAAGGAAGAAACGCCTACCGGGCCGAAAGCCCGGTGGTTACTTTCAGCTTTACTGTCCGCCCCCCCCTGCTCCGGTCCAGGGCAGCCTATGCGGTTTACTCCCTGCTTGTTGTGCTGGCCGTTGCAGGAAACGGCATTTACTGGAGGCGGCGCTTGCGAAAAACAAGGGTACGTGACCGTTACCGTCACCAACTCCGCCTGGAGCAACAGCAATCTGCTTTCCGTGAGGAAAGCCTGAAGAGCGAGAAAGAGATCATCCACCTCCGGAATGAAAGCCTGAGAAATGCCATGGATCACAAAACCCGGGAACTGGCCAATGCCACCATGAACCTGATCCAGAAAAATAAAATGCTGACTTCGATACGGGACAAGCTCCTTTTGCTGGCCCGGGCGGAGGAAAACCCGGAGCACCGCTTTCAGGTCGGCCAGCTGATCAAAAAAATCAATAAAGACCTGCGCAGCGAAAAACACCTGGAGGTGTTCAATAATTATTTCGACGAGGTGCACCAGGACTTCATTGACCGGCTGAAGAGCAGTTACCCATTTCTGAGTCCCAAAGAACTGAGACTCTGCGCCTACCTGAAAATGAACCTCTCCACCAAGGAAATTGCCCCCTTGATGAATATATCCGTCCGGGGCGTGGAAATCAGCCGTTACCGGCTCAGAAAAAAATTAAACCTGGAACGGGACACCAACCTGACCGACTTCATCCTGAACTTTTAGCCGCCGGGCACTCCGAACGGGTCAATTGTTAATTTTTTGTTAATTGAAGTAGTTGTTTTTATTTTCCAACAACTTCATATTGATTATTATACGATCATTATGACGTATTTTTGATGTATCTGATTTTCCCCCATGATGTATCATTGAAGTACGTGTTTTTTTGCAGTGGGTGCGGCCCCTCCCTATTATTGTGCATCGAAATTATTGCTCACCCAACCAAATCAATGACCAGATGAAAAAAATCCTACTGGGCTTTCTGCTTGTTCTGCTGACAGCAGGAAGCCATGTTCTGGCCCAGACAGCATTCATTTACGGTACGGTAAATGACGCCTCGACCGGTGAAACCCTCCCGGGGGCCAATATCATGGTGGAGGGAACCACCACCGGCACCATGACCGGTGCCGACGGGGAATACGAACTTGAAGTGCCTGCCGGGGAAGTCACCCTGGTGGTCCGGTACATTGGCTACCTGACCTTCACGCAAGGGGTCAGCACCAGCCCGGGACAAAGGCTGCGACTGGATCTGAACCTCAGTCCGGACATCGCCCTGCTGGAGGAAATCGTGGTTGTCGGCTACGGGGTGCAGCGAAAGAGCGTGGTGACCGGGGCCATTGCCAAGGTGGAATCTTCCGAGATCGAACGGGCCGCGCCCCTGAGGGTGGAACAAATACTGCAAGGACGCACCGCCGGGGTCCTTGTGACCTCCAACTCGGGCCAGCCTGGTGACGGCCTGACCGTCAGAATCCGGGGAACCGGCACCATCAACAATGCCAACCCCCTTTACGTGGTGGACGGCATGCCGGTCGGTGGCATCGACTACCTCAACCCATCCGACATCCAGTCCATCGAGGTGCTGAAAGATGCCTCCGCCACCGCCATTTACGGATCCCGCGGGGCCAACGGCGTGGTCCTGATCACCACGAAACTCGGGCAGCAGGGACAATTCAACGTCACTTATGATGCCTACACAGGGGTACAAAACGCCTGGAAGAAAGTCAGCCTGCTCGATGCGCCCGAATATGTGATGATCTGGAATGAGGCCTATGCCAACGACCTCCGCAGCCGGCCATTCAGCACCGACCTGCTCAGCGGGATCGGACAGGGCACGGACTGGCAGGATGCCATATTCTATCAGAACGCCCCCATACAGGATCACAACCTGGCCTTTTCCGGGGGAACCAACCGCAGCGTGTTCCATACTTCCTTTTCCTACTTCCAGCAGGACGGGATCGTGGCCGAAGGGAAGTCCAATTATGAAAGGTATACCTTCCGCTTGAACTCCCGCACGGAGTTCGGGCGGCTGACTTTCGGCAACCAGCTGAGCTATACCAACAAGACCACCCGCGGGATCGGTGTCAATGAAATTTTCGGCGGGGTGCTCACCCGCGCCCAGAACATGGACCCGATCACCCCCGTGCACAACGCCGATGGCGGTTTTGCCATTTCACCCTATATGTCGCAGGAAGTGGTGAATCCCGTGGCCTTCCTCGACGTTTTGAACGCCATGTGGCGGGAGAACAAACTGGTGGGCAGTGTCTGGGGAGAACTGAAGCTGCTCGACGGGCTGAAGCTCAGGAGCTCTTTCTCGACGGACCTGGCCGTGGGGATGAACGACAACTACATCCCTGTCTACAACCTCGGAGGCAACGTCTCCAACCAGGTCACCCAGGCCAGCAAGAACTTCAACCAGTGGTTTACCTGGCAGACCGAGCATTTCCTCTCCTATGAGACCCTGTTCAACAGCCACTCTTTGTCAGCCCTGGCAGGATTCTCCGCCCTGGAGACCCGGTTTGAAGGACTGTTCGGGCAACGGCAGGGCTGGAAATTTCCCCAGTGGAATTACACCATCATTGATGCCGCTTCAGATATAGAAAGCGACCGCACCGGAGGCGGTGCCTACGAACACGCCCTCCTCTCCTATTTCGGCAGGATCAATTACAATTTCCAGGAAAAATACCTGCTGGAAGCCGTGTTCCGGGTAGACGGATCCTCCAATTTCGGGCCCAACAACCGCTATGGCTTCTTCCCGTCTGTATCCGCCGGCTGGGTGATTACCCGGGAAGACTTCATGGCCGACATCCCCTTCATCAGCTTCTGGAAGATCCGCGCCGGATGGGGACAGAACGGGAACGAATCCATCGGGATGTACCAGTATTCATCCAACATCTCCTCCATCGCCACCTACATCTTCGGGCAGACACCCGCCATCGTGGACGGCCGGGCGCCTTTGAACATTTCCAACCCGGACATCAAGTGGGAGACCTCCGAGCAGATGAACATTGCCACAGACCTGGCTTTTCTGGATAACAAGCTGTCACTGACCCTGGACTACTACGTCAAGACAACCAGGGACTGGCTGGTACAGGCACCCATACCCGGGTACATCGGCCTGGGGCCTGCCTTCGTCAACGGAGGGGATGTAAAGAACACCGGGCTTGAAATCGAGCTGGGTTACCGGGAGCGCAGCGGAAACCTGAGCTATGGGATCAACCTGGCCGGGGCTTTCAACCAGAATGAAGTCACCCGGATCGCCAATGCAGAAGGCATCATATACGGGGCAGGGGCAGGCACCGCCATGGCCAACATCAATGTGGCACAGGTCGGCATGCCCATCGGTTATTTCTGGGGATTCCAGACCGATGGACTCTTCCAGAACTGGAATGAGGTCAACGCCCATGCCGGTTCCGGCGGACAGCGCATCCAGCCAAATGCCCAGCCGGGCGACCTCCGCTTCGTGGATCAGAACGGGGACGGGGTCATTGACGATAAGGACCGTGTCATGATCGGGAATCCCTATCCGGATTTCACCATGGGCCTGTCCTTTAACATGGAATATAAATCGGTCGACTTCAGCATGTTCTGGTATACCGCCCTGGGGCATGACATCTTCAAGGTCACCCGGCGCTACGACCTGCCCAATATGAACTGGCAGGCATCCGTACTGAACCGCTGGACAGGCGAAGGAACCTCCGACTCCCATCCGCGTGTCACCCTGGACGACCCGAACATGAACTACTCCAGGGTATCGGACTTCCATCTGGAATCAGGGGATTTCCTGCGGCTTAAAGAGATCCAGGTGGGATACACCCTGCCCGCAAGGCTGACCGAACGGGTGGGTGTCGAGCGCTTCAGGGTGTATGCCGCCGGGCAGAACCTGCTGACCTTTACCAACTATTCCGGCCACGATCCGGAAGTCGGCGGATGGAGTCCCATCGATTACGGGATTGACAGGGGCATTTACCCCCAGCCGCGCGTGTTGCGCCTTGGCATCAACCTGACCATCTAACATTTAAACCAAGCATGTCATGAAATATATAAAAACAACCGCGGTTTTCCTGGGAGTCCTGCTGGCAGGCTATGGATGCTCCGACGATTTCCTGGAAAAGCAGTCACTGACTGACGAGACCGAAAGCAACTTCTACCAGACCGAGCAGCAGGCGCTACAGGCCCTGGTTTCCATCTACGATGCCCTGCAGTACAGCAACGGGCGCACCGCAGACACCTATGCCCCCTGGGATATCCTCAACAATATCTTGTCGGATGATGCCTATACCGGAGGTTCCGGAAGCGGTGACAGGCCGGGCCTGGTCCGCATGGGGACCCACCAGAGCGTGGCCACCGACAGCGAGGTGCTGGCCGCCTGGGAAGACAGGTATGTGGGCATTGCCAGGGCAAACCTGTTCCTGACCAAGGTGGATGGGATCACCTTCACCAGCCCGGAAATAAAAAACAGGTACATCAGCGAGGCCAAATTTCTCCGGGCCAATTTCTACTTCCAGCTGGTGCGGCTATACGGCCATGTCCCGCTGATTCTCGAACCCCTCGCCCCCTCTGAGTTCAATGAGGTGGTCCAGGCCGAGCCCATGGATGTCTACCGGCAGATTGCCACCGACCTGATGGAAGCCATCAACGGAAACCTGCCCAGGGCCTCTGCACTCCCGGCCAATGAATACGGCCGGATCACCATTGCGGCGGCCAAAGGCATGCTCATGAAAGTATACCTGTATTATGAGGGGTACGGCAAAGGGGTGATGGGTTTCACCGAAAACCTCCGGACCAACCAGGGTACCGAGATCACCCTTCAGATGGTCCAGGGCTATGCGGACGACATCATCACCTCCGGCGACTACCAGCTGGTTCCCGACTTCAAAAACCTCTGGGGGGTTTCCAATGAGGTAAACTCCGAATTCATTTTCCAGGTCAGGTTTTCCGATCTGCGCGACTGGGGCGACTGGGGTGCCAGGAATTATTCCGAGGGCAACTGGGCCGCCATCATGTACGGCTTCAGGATCCAGTCGGACAATGTGTATGCCGAGGGCTGGAGCTTTGCCCCGGTCACCCACAGCCTGGTCAACCTGTATGCGGACAACGACAGCCGCAAGGCAGCCAGCTTCGTGCATGAGAGCGAACTGAACTCCTTCACGGAAGGCTATCAGCACACCGGCTACGCCTTCAAGAAATTTCATCCCAACATTGCCGACGACCCGCTCTCGGCCAACCGCATGCTCAACCAGCCCTTCGACAGGCCCGACCTGAGGCTGGCAGATGTCCTTCTGATGGGGGCCGAACTGAACCTCAGCACCAATATGGGCAAGGCGCGGGAATACTTTAACGCCGTATACCAAAGGGCCACGGGGACAGAATTTGACGGGGACCTGAGCCTGGATGTGATTTTCGAGGAAAGGCGCCGGGAGTTTGCCGGGGAAGGCCAGCGTTATTTCGACCTGATGAGGCGCGGGCTGGACTATACCGCCCAGCAGCTGGAGCAGATCAATCTGGGAGGGGACTTCAACGTCAGTTTCAACCCGGCCAGAAAGGGCTTGCTGCCCATCCCCCAGCGGGAAATCAACCTGAATCCCAATCTCCGGCAATTCGTCTATTAATCCGTAAAAAAAAACAAAAATGAAACGATATATCATCCTGATTGGCTTGCTGGTTCTTGTCCTGAAGGGATGCACCCCCTTCGAGGAGGTCAAGCCTTCCATAGATCCGGCCCCGCAGGCGGAAGACCTGGGAATTCTCGTGGAACCCACGGACGACCCCTTCCGCTTCACCATCATCAACAACTCCCGGATCGCCGGCATCGCGAACTGGGACCTGGGCAACGGCCGCCGGGTCAAGGGAGACGAGGTCGTCGGATACTACGCCTTACCCGACACCTATACCATCACCCTGACCCTCTACACCAATGGTGGTTCGGCTTCCGTGACCCATCAACTGACCACCACGGAAACGGACTATGCCCTGTTCGACGACCCGTTCTTCACCGTGCTCTCGGGCGGGGCTGATGCCCTGAATGGCCGCACCTGGGTCATCGACAGCATGCGCACCGGCCACCTGGGGGTCGGACCGGGCGACGCCGGCAGCCCGATCTGGTGGGCGGCCAACCCGCTCGACAAGGCAGCCCATCACATCTACGACGATGAATTCACCTTCAAACTGGTCGGCTTTAAATACGAAATCGACACCAAGGGCCTGACCCATGCCAGCCTCCTGGGTGCAGGTGCCGGCCGTTCTGCCGGCTATTACGGCGATGCCGTTTATGAGGACGCCTACGACCAGGACGTGGTGGTGTTTGACGAAAAGCGGGGCGACATGACCTGGATGGTCGAAAAGGAAGGAGACACCTATTTCATCGTCCTGGATCCCTCCTCGGCCGTTCTGGCTTACGATGCCGGCGGGTCCCGGACCTACGAGGTCCTGGAATGGAACGAAAACTTCCTGCATGTCAAGAACATAGATGCAGAAGGGAACGGACGCTTCCACAAGCTCATTCCCAAGGGGTATTCGGATCCCCAGGTAACCTTCCAGCTGAATGTGACGGCAGGCAGCGGGATCAACGAATTCATCGCCTCCCTGGGCAGCGTGGTCATCCCGGCCGGCAAGGAGATCTCCTCGGTCACCTACGATTTCGGGGACGGGTCGGCGCCTGTGACGATCAGCGATCACACCCAGCCGGCAACCCATACCTATATGCGTCAGGGCAATTACCCGGTAACCGCCACCGTGATTTCCTCCGACGGGACCGGGACGGCGGTGGCCTATGCCAATGTATCGAACCACCATCCGGATTACGACCCCTACCTGCTGGACATGATGGTGTTGTACACGGACTTCGGGGAAACCCAGCTCGTGCCCATGGGCTTCGATGCGGCCGGCGCCACGGGCAACCTGCAGGTGGTCCCCAACCCCGACCCGGGCCGCTATCCCAACCGAAGCGCCACCGTGGCACGCTACTACAAGGAAAACTCCGAGTGGGGCAACGCCTACATGCTGCTGCCGGCCGGATACCGCTTCGACCTGGCCGACAACCACACCTTCGAGATCAAGGTGTACGGCAAGGCCGGGGACCGGGTGCT
>CAYZCW010000002.1:28121-31284 GCA_964477035.1 uncultured Bacteroidales bacterium | reverse complement strand
TGTTTGGTTGATGAGTGGTGACCGGGGCTGCCATCCGGCAGCCCCGGTTTATAAAATGAAATTTCTACTCCATGCGACAGCTGATTGCCTTTCTGTCCCTCCTGCTTTTTCTGGGGCCACTCCAGGCCTCCGGGCAAGGGTGCTATCACCTTGTCTGGTCTGATGAGTTTTCCCGGCCCGGCGCGCCCGATCCGGACAACTGGGATTACGACCTGGGAGGCCATGGATGGGGCAATAACGAGGTACAGAACTACACCAATTCGATCAGCAATGCGTTCGTACAGGACGGCAGGCTGGTGATCCGGGCCATCAAAAGCGGAACAACCTGGACTTCTGCCAGGCTCGTGACACGTCACAAACGGGACTTCCTGTATGGACGGATGGAAGTCAGGGCCCGGCTCCCGGTGGGCAGGGGAACCTGGCCGGCCGTCTGGATGCTGCCCACCGACAGGGCTTACGGAGGCTGGCCCGACAGCGGAGAGATCGACATCATGGAACATGTGGGCTACGATCCCGGGGTGGTACACGGAACCATCCATACCAAAGCCTACAACCACAAGATCGGAACCCAGGTGGGCGGGACGGTCCAGGTTCCGGATTTCAACACCGGGTTTCACACCTACGCCATAGAATGGACCCCCGGGAAAATCGAATTTTTTGTGGATGGGGAAGCGTATTTCCGCTTTGAGAACGATGGCAGGGGCAACTTTGCCACCTGGCCGTTCGACCAGCGGTTTCACCTGTTGCTGAATATTGCCATCGGGGGCGACTGGGGCGGGGCCCAGGGCATCGATCCCGCCCTCACCGAGGCCACCATGGAGGTGGACTTCGTCAGGGTCTACAGCGCCACGGAGGCCCCTGCCATAAGCGGCCCGGACAGGGTCCGGGCTGGCTCCACGGCCGTCTTCGAGGTGCCGAACAATCCCGCGGCCACTTATTCATGGTCTTTTCCGGAAGATGTCACCACAGTCGGCGGGGGCACCTCCCACCGGGTCACGGTCCGCTGGGGAGATACCCCGGGCGGCGTAACGGCGTCCATCACCCTCGGGTGCGGGACCGTGGAGACCCCGCCCCATCGCGTGGATGCCATCATTGCCCCCCCTGAGGGAAGCCCCTGGCAACCCGCCATGCATGAGGAAGGGCAAACTTTGTGGTATGAAAGTCCGACGGAAGGCAACCGGTTCGACATCCGGCTGGACAATGAAGATACCCATGTGGGTTTTGTCATTGACAAGCCCGCCAACAACCCGTCCATACGCTATGACTTTCCCGCCCTGACGGACCTGGGCGAATTTTCCTTCTTCGGATTGCAGCTGAAGGTTCCGAAAGAAAATGCCCCCAAAGTGCTTCGGCTGGACCTGATCGACGGCGACGGCAACAACAACCAGCACCAAATATTCAGAATAGACCAGTTTGAGGAATCCGGGGAGTTCCGGTATTACATCTCCCCCATCAGCCCGGCCCCGGGCTTCGACCTGCAGGCCATCAGCAAGATGGAGCTGTTTGTGAATTACGGGATCTTCACCGGGCCGGGCAGCGGGGAGTTCTGGTTGCGTCACGTGTTTTTCTCCCGGGAAAACCCCACAGGGTTCAAAACAGGCCCGGAGGCAATGGCCGTTCAGGTTTTTCCCAACCCGGCGTCCACCTTCATTCACCTGCCCGGTCAATATGCTTACGATGCCCTGGTCATGACGGACCATCTCGGCCGTGTGGTGGCCCGACAGAAGGACCCGCCCAATCCCTATCCCGTGAACCAGCTGAAGGCCGGGGTCTACCTGTTGCAGTTGTCTTCCCCGGAGTCCTGGCACTACGCCAGGATACTGATTACCAAATAATCCGGCAGGCAGCCAGACGGCCTGGCCGCAAGGCATTCATTATCCGAAAAGCAAGTCAAACCATCATACACCCTGTCCATGAAAACCATCCTATTCCCGGTCCTGATTGCCGCGGCAAGCCTGCTGGCAGGCTGCGCCCCCAGGACCGGCAGTCAGACACCCCGGGGCAGCACCCCGGACATTGAAGCCAGAGTGGCCGCCCTGCTGCAGGCCATGACCCTGGAGGAGAAAGTCGGACAAATGGTCCAGGTGACCCTCGACGTACTCACCGAAGGAAAAGATTCCTTAAGCAGCTACGAACCGGTTGTGCTGGACCAGGAACAACTCGACAGGGCATTCGTCACCTACCAGATTGGATCTGTCCTGAACACCGCCAACAACCGGGCACGGGATGTCCATGAATGGAACCGGATGATCACCCGGATTCAGGAGGCGGCCCTTGCCGGAAGCCGCCTGAACATCCCCGTACTCTACGGCCTCGACATGATACACGGGGCCTCCTATGTGGATGGAGCCACTTTCTTTCCCCAGCAGATCGGGCTGGCCGCCACATGGAACCCCTCCCTGGCGGAAATTGCCGGGGAGATTACCGCTTATGAGACCCGGGCGGCCGGTGTGGCATGGACCTTCTCCCCCGTCCTCGACCTGGGGGTGGATCCGCGATGGCCGCGACAGTGGGAAACATTCGGAGAAGACCCCTACCTGGCTGCCATCTTCGGGCAGCACCTGGTCAGGGGCCTGGAAGGACCCTCCAACGATCTCTCCGACAAATACAGGATCGCTTCCTGCCTGAAGCATTTCCTCGGATATTCCCAGACCCTCAGCGGAAAGGACCGCACCCCGGCATGGATCCCGGAAAACAAACTGAGGGAGTACCACCTCCCGCCATTTGCCGCCGGGATAGAAGCCGGGGCGATGACCGTCATGCTCAACTCGGGGGAGATCAATGGCCTGCCCGTTCATGCCGACAGCTACCTCATCACGGACCTGCTCAAGGGGGAGCTGGGCTTCACCGGCATGGTCCTGACCGACTGGCAGGATATCGAATACCTGCACAGCCGTCACAGGATCGCCGGCAGCAGGAAAGAGGCCGTGAGGCTTTCCGTGAATGCCGGTGTGGATATGTCGATGGTCCCTTACCATTTTGAATTTGCCGATCACCTGATCGAGCTGGTCAGGGAAGGGGCCGTCCCCATGCAGCGGATCGATGATGCCGTGACCCGGATTCTGCGGGTCAAACACCTCATCGGTCTTTTTGACACGCCCTATACACTGGCCGCAGACTACCCGGAATTTGCCTCCGCAAGGTTCGCCGAGGCGGCTTTCAA
>CAYZCW010000002.1:0-28021 GCA_964477035.1 uncultured Bacteroidales bacterium | reverse complement strand
CAGGGCCGCCCGCGCATCATAAGGGAGGTGGAGCCTTTGGTGAAAGGCATCCTGAATGCCTACCTTCCCGGAAATTATGGCGGGGAGGCCCTCGCGGCCATCCTGTTCGGCAAGGTGAACCCCTCCGGCAAGCTCCCGTTTACCTATCCCCGGTATCCCCACAGCCTGGAGCCCTATTATATAAAACATACGGAGCAGCTGACGGTGGCGGGGATCCCGGAATCGACGGCATTCAACCCACAGTTCCCCTTCGGTTTCGGGCTCAGCTACGCCGGTTTTGAATTGTCTGATCTGCAGATTGATCAAGACACCTACCTGCCGGGAGATGTCATCACAGGCAGCATACAGGTCCGGAACCTCTCCGACATCCCGGGAAAGGAGGTGGTCCAGCTTTACGTATCCGACCATTATGCCAGCATCACCCCGCCCGTAAAGAGGCTCAGGGCATTCGAAAAGGTTCACCTGCAGCCCGGACAAACCCGCAGGGTGGGTTTCGAAATCCCGGTCAACAGCCTGGGATTTGTGAACAGGGACAATGCCCGGGTGGTCGAGGAAGGCCTGTTTACCCTCAGCAGCGGAAATTTATCGGTGGACTTCCGGGTGGAAAAAACAAAAGTCATTCGTAGCAAATAATTTTTTAGCTTTGTTTACCCGGTTGCCGTGCAACCCCTGTCTGGCATGGGAAATTTCCTCCCCCCTTAAGGGAGTTGCACAGCCGGTCTATACATAACCCAATCCAAAACCACTGCATATGAAGGAAGTTGTCATTGGCATCGATATCGGCGGCACATTCACCAAATTCGGTTTCGTAGACCGGGAGGGAAACCTGCTGGCCGAAGGCGTGTCACCCACCGACGCATTTGAGGGGGCCGAAGCCTACCTGGAGCACCTTGCCGGGGAACTGAAAAAGGCCGAGGGCCGCATCGGGGAAGCCTACCGCATTGTCGGAGTGGGGATCGGGGCACCGAACGGGAATTACCACAAGGGCACGGTGGAAAACGCCACCAACCTGAACTGGAAGGGCATCGTGCCCCTGGCCCAATGGTTCCGCAGGTACTACGATGTCCCGGTCAAACTGACCAATGACGCCAATGCCGCCGCCCTGGGCGAGATGATTTACGGGGGGGCCAAAGGCATGAAGGATTTCATCATGATCACCCTGGGCACGGGCCTGGGAAGCGGCATCGTGGTGAACGGGGACCTGGTATACGGCCACGACGGCTTTGCCGGGGAGCTGGGGCATGTGAACGTGCAAAGGGGGGGCAGGGCATGCGGCTGCGGCAACCTGGGCTGCCTGGAGACCTATGTGTCCGCGCCCGGCATCAAGCGTACAGTGTTCGAATTGCTCGCATCCGACCACAGGGGTTCCGGGCTGGCAGATTACAGCTTCAACGAGCTGAACTCGGAGATGATTTACGAAGCGGCCAAAAAGGGGGACCCCATCGCCCTCAGGGCCTTTGACATCACCGGACAGATATTGGGCGCCAAACTGGCCGACTCCGTCGCCCATACCAGTCCCGAGGCCATCTTCCTGTTTGGCGGACTGGCCAAATCGGGGGATTTTATTTTCCATCCGACGAAAAAATACATGGAGGAAAGCCTCATGGGAACCTTTAAAAACAAAGTCAGGCTCATGCCCTCCGGGCTGATGGACAAGAATGCCGCCATTCTGGGAGCGGGGGCCCTGATATGGAAGGATAAGTAACCCTTTAACCAAACTCTTTCTTATGGCCACGCAAAGCAATACCTTAAAAGTCGGGATGGTTTTCATCTCCATGATCTTCTTTATTTTCGGGTTCGTCACCACGTTCATCATCACCCTGAGCGACCCCGTAATGGAAGCCTTTAATCTGACCTATACGCAGGGCTTTTTGGTGAACAGCGCCTTTTTTATATCTTATGCGATCTTCTCCATCCCGGCGGGCGGGGTGGTAAAGAAAATCGGGTATAAGAATTCCATTGTGACGGGATTGCTGCTGATATCCATCGCCGGTTTTTTGTTTTTTCCGGCCATCCGGGTTGAGTCCTATATTTTCTTTTTGGGGGCCATCTTTATTTTATCTCTGGGGGTGGTTTTGTTGCAAACAGCAGCCAATCCATTTGTGACCGAACTGGGAGCACCCGAGACGGCTTCCGGCCGGCTGAACCTGACACAGGCCCTGAACTCCATCGCAACCTGGCTTGCCCCTTTGCTGATTGTGGCCCTCATCCTGCCGGCGGCTCTTCCGTCGGTGAGCGTGGGAGAAGTGGTTCCCCCGGAAACCGAGATCGCAAGGATTCAGCCCGGGGACCTGCTGCTTCCCTTTCTGATCATCGCCGTATTCGTTTTACTGATTGCCATTGCCGTCCGGATCATCAGGCTTCCGGTGCTGAGCCAGGAAGGGCTGGGAAATTTCAAGACCGTGTTCAAGTACCGGCACATGCTATTGGGCGCATTGGCCATTTTTTGCTATGTCGGCGCGGAAGTCGGGATCGGCACGGCCATTTCATCTTATATTGTCCAGCCCGGAATGGGCGGGGGCATCAGCAGGGAGCTGGCCCTAAAGTTTGTCGGATTGTACTGGGCAGGAGCCATGATTGGCCGGTTGTTCGGGGCCATCGCCTTATCGGGAATCAGGAAAAAATCGCTTCAGTATACTTTTGCTTTGATTGTGTTGGTCTGGGCATTTATTGTGGGTTTCATCACCCTGGAATACAGCCTGGCCAAAGCCCTGACCTTTCTGGGTTTTGCGGTGGCCAATTTTCTGTTGATGCAACTTGGAAAGGGAAAGGCCCATATCGTTCTTTCCATTTTTGCCGGCATTGCAGCCATCCTGGCCATTGTTTCGATGCTTTCGGTTGGCAATATCGCCCTTTGGTCCATTGTGTCCATCGGATTGTTTAACTCCGTGATGTTCCCCAATATTTTCTCACTGGCTGTCAAGAGCCTGGACCGAAGTGAGGTCAGCCTTGCATCCGGCATCATCAACACCCTGATTGTGGGCGGTGCCATCATTCCCATACTGATGGGAGTCATCGGCGATGCCTTTACCATTCAGGCCAGCTTTATCATACCGGTGGTCTGCTACCTTTACATTTTGTTCTATGCGCTGGTCGGGAGTCAGCTTAAACCGGTCAGCCAGAACTAAGTTTTTCGGATTCATTCATTGGGGTGCCTTCAGATCACTGAAGATCACCCCATTTTTCATTTAAACTAAAAACTGGTAATAATGGATTTTTCAGTAAACGGACTGGAATCCCTGGCCGGATGGGCCAGCGGGTTCATAGTAACTTACGGACTCAGGCTTTTGGGGGCCGTTCTTGTACTGATCATCGGTTTCTGGGTGGTTTCCCGCATCACCCGGGCCGTGCGGAAGATGATGGAAAGACGCGAGCTGGATCCTTCCCTTCGCGGTTTTCTGGTGGCCCTGATCAGCATCACCCTCAAGATCCTCATTGTGGTCAGCGTCCTCGGCATGGCCGGCATCCAGATGACCTCCTTCATTGCCATCCTGGGTGCGGCTGGCCTGGCCATCGGCATGGCCCTGTCGGGCACCCTGCAGAATTTTGCAGGAGGCGTCCTGCTGTTGGTCCTCAAGCCGTTCAGGGTGGGCGACTTCATCGAAGCCCAGGGATTCATGGGCACCGTGGAGGAGATCCAGATCTTCAACACCGTGCTGGTGACCCCGTCCAACCAAAAGATCATCATCCCCAACGGGGGACTCTCCACCGGTTCGGTGACGAATTATTCGGCCAATGAGACCAGGCGGGCCCAGTGGGTCTTCGGCATCGCTTACGGGGACAGCTATGCCAAAGCCAGGGAGGTGATTCTGCGGATTCTCGCAGAGGATGGGCGGGTCCTGAAGGATCCGCCGCCCTTTGTCGCCCTGTCCGAACTGAACGACAGCTCGGTGGACATCACCGTCAGGGCCTGGACAAACCTGGCCGATTTCTGGGAGGTGACCTTCGACATGAATGAGAAAGTCTACGAGGCCTTTGCAAAAGAGGGGCTGAACATCCCCTTCCCGCAGATGGACGTGCACATGCACCAGCAAAAACAATGATCCTGCCCCACCGATTCGGGAAACTCACCGGCGGACGATCTCCTCGGCACCGCCCACGATGTCCATCAGTTCCCGGGTGATCTGGGCCTGACGGGCCTTGTTGTAGGTCAGGGTCAGCCCATGCAGCAAATCGTCCGCATTGTCGGTGGCCTTGTGCATGGAGGTCATGCGCGCCCCGTGCTCAGAGGCCGCCGCATCCAGAAAGATCCGGTAGAAAGCGGTCGACACATGGTGGGGGATCAGGGCGTGGCATACTTGCTGTGGATCAGGCTCCAGGATGTACCCAAATGGTTCCTCTGCCATGGCATCCGGCCGGCCCATTGCCCCCCCGGGCTCCTGGCCCGGCTGTCCCGGCGGCTGCAAGGGAAGGACCTGCTCGGCGACCAGTTCCTGGACCACGGCATTGCGGAAGCGGTTGTATACCACATCCACCCGGTCGAACAAGCCTTCCTCATAATCCTTCAACAAGCCCGCGGCAAAGGCACCGGCAAGCTCCGGAGACAGCCTGTCGATCAGCTCATGGTCTTCTCCATGGATGGGGAACGCCCGTTTGCGGAAAAACCCAGCCGTCTTTTTCCCGACCAGGAGCAGCCTGATGCCATGGCCCTCCGATTGCAGATACTCCAGGTGGTTCAAGGTTTTTTTGATCAGCAGGGCATTGTATGTCCCGCAAAGGCCCTTGTTGGAGGAGACGGAAACCACCAGCACCTCGTTGACTGCCCTCCGGGCGAGCAAAGGGTGCCCCTTGAGTCCCCCGACCTGCGGCAACACCTGGTCCACCATCCCTTTCAACAGGGATGCGTATTTACGCAAGTGGTGCAAGCCTCCCTGGGCACGGTGCAGCTTGGAAGCCGACACCATTTTCATGGCACTGGTAATCTGCCGGGTGGACCGGATTGAATGGATCCTTGTACGTATTTCCTTCAGGCTGGGCATGGGGCTGTAAAGCTTGGATCAGGAACCCTTGAAGCTGCCGGCGACCGACCCGGCCACCTCCGTCAGTTTCCGGACGACCGCCTCATCCAGGCTGCCTTTCTTCAGGCCCTGAAGCAGGTCTGCGTGGCTGCTGCGAAGGGTCTGAATGAAAGCGGTCTCGAACCCACGAATGCGTTCCACCGGAACCTGCATGAGCAGCCCCCGGGTCCCGCAAAACAAAATGGCGATCTGTTCTTCCACGGGAATGGGGCTGTACTGGTTCTGCTTCAGGATCTCCACGTTCCGGGCGCCCTTTTCCAGGACCTCCCGGGTGGACGCATCCAGGTCGGAACCGAACTTCGAGAATGCCTCCAGTTCACGGTATTGCGCCTGGTCCAGCTTCAGGGTTCCCGCCACTTTCTTCATGGCGCGAAGCTGGGCATTGCCGCCGACCCGGCTCACCGAGATGCCGACATTGATGGCAGGCCGTATGCCGGCGTTGAACAGGCTTGACTCAAGGAATATCTGTCCGTCGGTAATTGAAATCACGTTGGTTGGAATGTAGGCAGAGACATCCCCTGCCTGGGTCTCGACCACGGGCAGGGCGGTGAGGGAGCCCCCGCCCTTGACCAGGGGACGGATGGACTCCGGAATATCGTTCATGCCGGCAGCAATTTCATCGGAGTCAATGATGCGGGCGGCCCGTTCCAGCAGGCGGGAGTGCAGGTAAAACACGTCCCCCGGATAGGCCTCCCGTCCGGGGGGGCGTCGCAGCAACAGGGACACCTCCCGGTAAGACACCGCCTGCTTGGACAGGTCGTCGAACACCACCAGGGCCGGCCTGCCCGTATCCCGGAAAAACTCCCCCAGGGCGGTTCCCGCAAAGGGGGCAAAAAACTGCATGGCTGCGGGGTCGCTGGCCGTTGCGGACACCACGATGGTATATTCCATGGCCCCATGCTGCTGCAGGCGGTTGACCAGGGCTGCCACCGTGGATCCTTTCTGCCCCACGGCTACATAAATGCAGTACACGGGCTCTCCCCTTTCGAAGCAGGCACGCTGGGCGATGATGGCATCCAGGGCAATGGCGGTCTTGCCGGTCTGGCGGTCGCCAATGATCAGTTCACGCTGCCCCCTTCCAATGGGAATCATGGCATCCACCGCCTTGATGCCCGTTTGCAGGGGCTCATTGACCGGTTGCCGGAAGATGACGCCAGGGGCTTTCCGCTCCAACGGCATCTCATACAGGGGCCCCTCGATGGCTCCCTTGCCGTCCAGGGGCTGGCCCAGGGTGTTGATCACCCGGCCCAGAAGTCCCTCCCCGGCGTGAATGGACACAATGCGGTGGCTGCGTTTTACAAGGTCTCCCTCTTTGACATGCCGGGCATCTCCCAGGAGGACCACCCCGACATTGTCCTCTTCCAGGTTCAGGATGACGCCCCGGAGACCGTCCTCTCCGAAAGTGACCATTTCACCGGCCCAGGCATGGGTCAAACCGTAAATTCTGGCGATGCCGTCCCCCACCTGCAATACCGTCCCGGTCTCCTCGAGCTCCGCTTCCAGGTGCAGGCCGGCCATTTCCTGTCGCAGGATGGCTGTAATTTCCGCGGGTTTGATGTCTGACATGGGCTGCCTTGGGTTTTCTGGTTATTGAATATGCAATCGCTTTTTCATGCGAACCAGCCGGGTCCTGATGCTTGCATCATACTGCCGGTCGCCCAGATTCAGCACGAACCCCCCGATGATGGCGGGGTCAACCGCCTCCGTGAACTCTATGCTCCCCGGGCTCAGCTTCCGGGCAACCTCCAGGGCTTTCTCCCGCAAGGGGGCATCCAGCGGTTTGGCCGTGGTGATCCGCACCGGCTCAATGCCCCTGTGCTCCTTATACACCAACAGGAATGCCCTGGAAATACCCTGCAACAGGGACGCCCGCTGCTTGCGCACGATGATCTGCATGTAATGCAGGATCAGGGGGTGCACGGAAGAGGAAAACAGGGCATGGAGGATCCGCTGTTTCCGGGCCTCCCTGACAATGGGACTCTTCATCAGGACCTTCAGGTCCTGGTTCGCCGCAAAGGCGTCTCCGATGCGCTGCATATCCTCATAGGCCCGGTCCGGGATGTGGTGTTCCTCCGCCAGTTCGAGCAATGCCCTGGCATAGCGTTTTGAGACCCTGAAATGCTGCGCTTCCATCTCCGGTGAATAAAACAGTTTCCTGCTAATTGAGAATCATGCGGTCCAGAAGGTGTCCGACAAACCGCTCATTCCGCTCCTTGTCTGCGAACTCCTCCTGAAGCACTTGTTGTGCCATATCGAGCGACAGGCTGGCGATCTGATCCCTGACTTCCATCATGGCCAGCCGCTTTTGTGCTTCCACTGCCTTCTCGGCTTCTCCCAGTATCCTGGCAGCCTCATTACGCGCTTCCTTGCCGGCCCTGACCAGCAGGTCACCGGCTTCCTGCCGGGCCCTTTCCACCATCTGGTGGTGCAGGTTTTCCGCTTCTGCCAGGCGTTGCCGCTTGACCTCCTCCAGATGCTGCATCTCCTCTTCCATCCTTTTGGCATTGATCAGGGAGCGTGCGATGGTGCGCTCCCTGGCCCGGATCGCACCCAGAATGGGCCTCCAGGCATACTTTCTCAGCACCAGCAATACCAGTCCGAAGGAAATGGCCATCCAGAACATCAGGCCCAGTCCCGGTGTGATAAGTTCCATGGGATATTGGTTTTAGGACCCGCCGGGGCGGGACGCATCAGACAAAAAGAATCAGCAGGCAGACCACGATGGCGAAAAAGGTCACCCCTTCAATCAGGGCCGCCGAAACGATCATGGACGAGCGAAGGTCGTTCCCGGCCTCCGGTTGCCTGGCAATCGACTCCAGGGCGGCCTGGGCAATCCTGGAAATACCGTAAGACGCCCCGAATGCCGCCAGCACGGCAGCAAAGCCCGCCCCGATTTTCATCCATTCGTGGGCAACGTTTACAGCCGAATCGACCGAATCAAATAAGAACAGCATGGTGGATGGTTTTAAAGGGTTTGTTGTATGGGTCAATCATTGTTTCGGTTTGAATCAGTGATGCTCCTCCGGAACGGCCATCCCGAAAAAAATGGCACTGAAAAAGGTAAAAACATAAGCCTGTATGAAAGCGACAAGGATTTCGAGAAAAGTCATAAAGATCAGAAAAACCACCGAAAGGGGGGCAATCCCGAAGCCGAAATAATGGTTCACATTGCCGAGAACAAAGACCAGGCTGACAAAGCCCAGGATGATCATATGACCTGCCGTGATGTTGGCAAACAGTCGGATCATCAGCACAAAGGGCTTGATGATCACCCCCACCAGCTCGATGATGGGCATCAGGGGAATGGGCAGTTTCAGCCAGAAGGGCACGTTCGGGGTATTGAAAATATGCCGCCAGTAGCCCCGGTTGGCGAATAGCTGGGTGGTAAAGAACGTAAACAAGGCCAGCACCAGGGTGACGGAGATGTTGCCCGTCACATTGGCCCCGCCCGGAAACACCGGAACCAGCCCGAGCAGGTTGTTGATGAATATAAAGAAAAACAAGGTGAGCAGGTAGGGTAAAAAGCGCTCGTAATGCCTTGGTCCGATGGAAGCCAGGGCGACCTGGTCCCGGATGAAAACCACCAGGGGTTCGAGCAGGGAACCAAAACCCCGGGGCATGGCCCCTCCCTGCACCCTCCGGTAAGCCTTTGCGGCGCGCATGAAAAGCAGGCAGATCAGGGCCGAGGCAAGGAAGATCGACAAGGCATTCTTGGTGATGGAGAGGTCCAGCAGGAAGGAAGCTTCCGGATCCGGAGTCCTTCCGTCTGGCAGCATTTTCACGATGCGTCCGTTTTTGCTTCCCCCGGAAGCGATGCCGAAACCCTGATGGGACGAATGCCCGTGATGGAACCGGCTGCTGAAAAAGACATGGAGGCGTCCCTCGTACAGGAGGATCACCGGCAGGGGGATGGACACCTTCTTGCCGCCTATGTCAAACAAATGCCAATCGTAAGAATCCAGGACGTGGCCGATGATCAGCCTGCCTGCATCAAAACCCTCCTCAGACTCCGTTGCGCTCCCGGCAGGCGGTCCTGCGCCGGCGGGCATCCCGGAAAGTGCCAGCGGGAGAAGAACCAACAGGAGGGCTGACGCTTTCCGGAAAAGGCACCCCATCTGAACCAGCCGCTTGTACCACATTCTGAACGGTGCTTGATCCATCAGCAATGATATGAAATAATTCCCATATCGTGAAAGAATTAATTCCCTTTCCGCACAGACCGGAACAGCATGCCCACCTCAAAAAAGGTAAAAAGGAAGTAAAAAGCCAGAAAGCCCAGGATGAAGCGGATGGCGTCCTCCCGGAAAACGAGGGAATAGGCCACCAACAAGGAAAGGTAAAGAAAAAAACGAAGCATGGTGACCCCCAGGAACACCTGTGTAAATCCCGGATCCGGTTTTCTCAGACCAAGGTGAATCAGGTACATGGAGGCGAACCCGCTCCCCATGAAAAACGGCACGTACCAGAGGAACACCCTGGAGGCATATGGCTTCGCGAGGACATAAAAAAGCAGGGCCGCCAGAAAGACGGCAAGGGAAAAAAGCAGGAAACGGACATAATATCGTCTCAGGTTGACCATTCTGTCAAGAATCATTCAGGCCGACCTGCGCCGGCAGGGTGCTGCCAGGAAACAACTCAACGGGCGGTCTGTCCCTCCATGGCCTTTTTCTCCCCCACGGATTCCTTTTGGCGCTGGGCCTTGTCCATGGTGCAGGTGCCCGTGAAACTGGCCCCCGGCTCAATGGCCAGTTTGTTGGTGATGATGTCGCCGTAGAACCTGGAGCTGGCTTTCAGGGTCAGGAGTTCGGCGACTTCCACCTTGCCGTTGATGCTGCCTGAAAAATCAGCATTCTGACAGAAAACCTCTCCTTCCAGAACGCCGGTGGCACCCACCACAATCTTGCCCTTGCATTTCACCTGTCCGTTCAGGGTGCCGTCAATGCGGATATCGCCTGAAGAATGCACTTCTCCCTTGATCACGGTTCCTGTGCCGATCAGGTTGATCGAGGAGGTATCTGTTTCAGCTGGCTTGGCCATATTCTGTAAGTTTTTATTCTTGTTGAACATAGAAAAAGTTGATATCAATCAGACAAAAGTAGGCAAAAAAGCGGATACCGGCAGCCTATTCCTCCAAATACAGCCGGCGGAAAAAAGCCAGGTAGGCCTCCACGTCCTTCTCCTGGTAAAAGAGGGGATAATTTGCCACCGAAATCAGGAATCCCCTGACACTGCCGGTATCAAATTTGCTGAGTGCTTCACCCAGGCTGATTGCCCGGTGGTACTCCAGGCCCGCCTCCTTGCCGGGAAAGTTGGTCACCGTGACCAGCTGCCTCCGTTCATCCAGGAACACGCTGCTGGAGGTGAGGTTGCGTCCTTCAAACAATTCGGCATGCATGGCCTGGAGGGTGTTGCGAAATTCATTGGCATTGATGCGGCCTCCTTCCAGGACAAACACATAGAAATGCACCGTCTCCGGTTCATAACTGAAGATGGATTCAAAACCGGACTCCACGGGCCCTTCCGGGCCGGGATCGGCATCGGTCCGGGGCACTGTCTGCGGCACGCTTTCCAGCGAGGCAAGCAGGGTGGCGGCGGGTTCATGGACGGGACTGCCCGGGTGCTCACGGACTACCAGCTCGAGCTGTTCCCGGTAGGCGTCATCCATCCCCAGGCGGTTTTTCGCCAGGGCGTTGATAAATGAAAACTGTCCGGCCAGGCGGTTTTCGAGTTCCAGGCTGTCCAGACCGGTCGTCCTTCGCAGCACCTCCTGAAACCGGCCTGAAATAAAATCATCGTACACCGAGGCATAAAGGGACTCCGCCCCCTCCTGCCTGGCCCTGAGGGTCTCCAGATAATTGGGGTCTCCCAGAATGCGGGCATAATCACTGTCGGGATACTCCGTCAGCAGGCGCTGTTTGAAGACGTCCCCCCTGGACGGGTCTCCCAGCTCGCGGTGCAGGCTGAACAGGTAATAGTAGGCAAGCAGCCTTCTCTCGGTTTCGGGAAAGCGGGCAAGCAGGGTTTCGAAACTGCGGGCAGCGGCCCGGTAATCGTTCAGGCGGTCCTTGAAGATCATCCCCTGGCTGAAAAGGGCGCCGGCGATCCGCTCGTTGGAGGTCTTGAGCTGCTCGGGCGTGACCGGAATGTTGCGCAGGTAGGTGTTTTTATCCATCAGGTCGCCCTGAAGCACCTCCTCCCCGGCCGCATCCCAATCGTCCTCCATGACAAAGTCCGCCCCCATTCCCTTGTTGCTGATGCGCCAGAGGTCCTCCAGCGGCCGGTTGCCAAACAAGCCAAAGAATTCCGTCCGCCCGAACCCCATCGCGCTGGGATTGTAAAAGTACCATCCCGCTTCACGGGTTCCGGTACCCCCTGTTCTGGCCCGGGTCTGGGCCACGAGCTGGGCGGCCCGCTGCTGTTCGCGTTCCACCTCCTGGGCAAGGCGTTCCTGCTCCCTCAGTTCCTCAATGATCCCTTCCACGATGGCTTCACGCCGGTCCTCCGGCATGGCGGCCAGGCGCTGGAGGGAATCCTCCCGCTCCACGACACGGATCTGAGCCGCGAGGGCAGACAAGACGGCCTTCTGCTGGCTGACCCAGGCATAATGTTCGTACGTCCCGGGCAGGTAGGCCAGGGTACTGTCATAATAAATGCTTGCCTGCAGGTATTCGGGGCGTTCGAAATACAGCTCCCCCAGCCTCAGAAACGACAGGCCTTTCTGCAAGGCGTTGTCTTCACTGACCTCTGTGGACAACAGGTAGTTCTCCATGGCCTGCTGCTCAAGCCCCTGCCTTCTTGCCAGTTCGCCCAGGGCATAGTAGATCTGGTCGCGGTACGGGCGGTTCTGGTCGTCCCGCAACATCCCGGTCAGTTCCGAGCGGATGTAATCCCCGCCGCCCTCACCCGGGGCAAAGGCGCTGGCCATGCTGATCCTGGCCTGGAAAGCCATGTCGAAGGAAGGGTTCATGCGCAAAACCCGGGCATAGGCCTCCTGGGCTTCGGGATAGCGTCCGGCTTCCTGGAACAGCTGGGCCAGGATGTAGGTCAGACGGGTGCGTTCCCTTTTGCTCCGGGTGTGCAGGATCCCTTGCTCCAGATAGGGAACGGCCCGGGCATGTTCTTCCTGCCGGATAAAATGATCGGCCTGCACCAGGGAGAAGAGCCTGTTGGCCTCTTTGCTCAGCAGCCCGTCCCGTTGTAAGCCGGCAACCTCCTCCAGAACCTGTGCCGCCAGCGCATACTGCTCCGTTTCGTGATGGCACTTGGCCATCCAGATCCTAGCCTCATGCTGGATGTCTCCCTCGTACTGCCTGGCAATGTAATCGAATGTCAGGCTGGCCAGGGTGAAGTCACGCCTGAAATAATGGGAGCGGGCGATCAGAAAGAATGAGGCATCGATCCAAGGGTTGTATTCCACCCCCCGAATGTTCATGGAGTGTTTGCGGATGACGGTGCTGGCCTTCTGGTACGCAACCTCCATATTGCCGGCAATGGCCCCCGCCTGCCGGGGGGTTCCGTAACGAAAGATGCTCAGGATCCTGTCGTAATTGTCCTGGTGTGTCTCGGACAGGGTCCGCACGCCCTGTCGGTAGCTTTCCCGGGCATTGAAGTACCCGTTGTATTTGGCATTGATGGAATGGTAGAGCCTGTTGGGCAGGGCATTTTTCTGGGTCGAACAGCCCCATCCGACGACAAGCATGAAAAAAGACCCTGCCAGAAGGAGGACCCCGGGAAATCGCAGAAATCGTTTCAAAATACCAGGCCTTTGTTTATTCAATACATATAACTGCTGAATTGCAAATTTATTTTATTTTTTGATGCATGGCAGGCAGCAATTTCCCATGGGGCGCCCTGGTATTTTTATTAATTTTACAGGCTCGATCAACAAGCAGTACAGAACCCGGATCATGACCAGAAAAAAAAAGACCAAGCGCCATTTTCTTCATAAGCTGCACGCAAAATACCGCCTGGTACTGATGAATGACGACACCCTGGAGGAAAAGCTGTCTTTCAGGCTGACCCGCTTCAATGTGTTCGTTTTTTTCGGCACCCTGGGCATTTTTCTGGTCGTGGCAACCATTTACCTGATCGCCTTCACGCCCCTCAGGGAGTATATCCCCGGGTATGCCGACTTCAACACCCGGGAGGTCCTTCGTGAACTGATTATCCGGGCCGATTCCCTGGAAAGGGACCTGCGGCAGAAAGACCTGTACATCCACAACATTCGCAACATCATTGAAGGCAGGGAACCGGAAGAAGTCATGCCCGTCAGCCTGCTGAGCCAGGATGCCATCGAGATGGACGCACTGCCCCGCTCCCGGGAAGATTCCATCCTGCGTGCCGAAATTGAAGCCATGGGACAGGGTCCCGTATGGGTGGCCCAGGAGCTGTCCCCCATTCAAAGCATCAACCAGTATTCTTTCTTTCCTCCCGTCAAGGGTGTGATCACCAATCCCTACGATCCGGCCAACCAGCATTTCGGCATCGACATTGTCACCGAGCCGAACGAAGCCGTCAAGGCCACCCTGGACGGCACCGTGATTTTATCTTCATGGACCCTTGAAACGGGCTACACCATCGGGATACAACACACCAACAACCTTCTTTCGGTCTACAAACACAACAGCGTGCTGCTCAAGGAGCAAGGGAACCTGGTTAAGGCCGGGGAAGCCATCGCCATCATCGGGGATACGGGCCTGTATTCGACAGGCACCCACCTGCATTTTGAACTCTGGTTTAACGGCAATCCGGTGAACCCTGTTGACTACATCATTTTTTAATGCAAACCCAAACCACCAAAAAGATTGCCATTCTGGGTTCCACCGGCTCCATCGGCCGGCAGGCCCTGGAAGTTGTCCGGAGGCTGCCCGGGAGGTTTTCGGTGGAATTGCTTACGGCACAGGATAATGTCCGCCTGCTTGCAGCCCAGGCCAGGGAGTTCCTGCCCCGGAGGGTGGTCATCGGGAACCAGCGCCACCGGGAGGCTTTGGCTCAGGCCCTGCAAGGGCTGCCCGTCCAGGTAAGGGCTGGTCGCGAGGCCCTGTCCGAAGCCCTGGAAGACGGACAGGCCGAGCTGGTGCTGACAGCCATGGTGGGCATTGCAGGACTTGAACCGACCATCCGGGCCATAAGAAAAGGCCGCCACATTGCCCTGGCCAACAAGGAGACCCTGGTGGCCGGGGGACAACTGATCATGACCCTGGCCAGGGAGCACCGGGTGGCCATCATCCCGGTCGACTCTGAACATTCTGCCATTTTCCAGTGTTTGATCGGGGAGCACCCGAACCGCCCGAAGCGGATCATCCTGACTGCCAGCGGCGGCCCTTTCCGCGGCATGCGGCGGGAAGAGCTGGCGGGGGTCAGCATGGAGCAGGCCCTCAACCACCCCAACTGGGACATGGGCCATAAGATCACAATTGATTCTGCCACCATGATGAACAAGGGACTGGAAGTGATTGAAGCCAGGTGGCTTTTCGGCCTGGAGCCCGGACAGATCGATGTGATCGTCCACCCCCAGTCGATCGTACACTCCCTGGTGGAATTCAGCGACGGATCCATCAAGGCCCAGATGGGACTGCCCGATATGAAGCTGCCCATTCAGTTCGCCCTGACCCATCCGGAAAGAATCGATTCCGGCATGGCCCGGTTCCGCTTTGAAGACCATCCGGTGCTGAATTTTGAATCCCCCGACAGGGAATCCTTCCCCTGCCTCGACCTGGCCTACAGGGCCCTTGGACAGGGAGGCAATATGCCCTGCATCCTCAATGCCGCCAATGAAACCGTGGTGGCGGCCTTTCTCGGCAAGCAGCTGCGCTTCACGGACATTCCGGATGTGATCGTTTCCTGTATGGAGGAAATTCCTTTTATAACGGACCCCTCGCTGGAAGATTTGCTGGAGACAGACAGGCTGACCCGGAAGCTGGCACTGGAATACATCACCAAGGGAAGGCCTGAGGGCATTCCCTGCAAACCAAATCAACCAACAAGCTGAACGAATGGATATCCTGATCAAAGCACTGCAGTTTTTTCTGAGCCTCTCCATCCTGATCATCATACATGAGATCGGACACATGCTGCCCGCCAGGCTGTTCAACACCCGGGTGGAGAAGTTTTACCTGTTTTTCAACCCCTGGTTTTCCCTGTTCAAGTTCAGGCGGGGAGAAACCGAGTACGGCATGGGGTGGCTGCCCCTGGGTGGCTATGTCAAGATCGCGGGGATGATCGATGAGTCGATGGACAAAGAGCAGATGAAAAAGCCGCCGCAACCGCACGAGTTCCGGGCAAAACCGGCCTGGCAGCGGCTGATCATCATGCTCGGGGGGGTCACGGCCAACCTCATTCTCGCCGCCCTCATCTATGTCTTCATGCTCTACATCAACGGGGAACAATACCTGCCTTCCAGGAACCTCAAATACGGCATCGTGGCCGATTCACTGGCCAGGGACATCGGCCTGCAGACGGGAGACCGCATCCTGAGGCTCAACGACCGGGAGGTGGAAGACATCATGGACGTTCCCCGGGAATTTGTCCTGGGTGCGGTCGAAACGGTCACGGTGGAACGCGACGGAACCCCCCTGGATATCCAGGTACCGGACGACTTTTACACCAGGCTGATCGCCAACCGCATGGGTGGTTTTTTCTCCATCGGATACCCTTTCGTGGTGGCCGACTTCCGCCCCAATGCCCCGGCCAGGGAAGCCGGACTGCTGCCCGGAGACCGCATCCTGGGCATCGGACAGCATGAAACCAGCTTGTTCGATGAGTTTGCCATGGTGGTCGGACAGTTCGCCGGCAAGACCACCACCATCAGGGTGGAAAGGGAGGGCAGGCCCCTGGAGTTTGAGATCACCCTCGGGGAAGACGGAAGGATAGGGGCCTATGCCAGGGATTTCCGTGATTTTCTGGAGTTTGAGACCAGGCAGTATACCCTGCTGGCCTCCATCCCTGCCGGCATACACAAGGCATACACCACCACCACGGGCTATTTCCGGGAACTCAGGCTGCTTTTCCGCCCGGGAGTCAAAGTCAGTGAAAATCTGGGTGGATTCATCACCATCGGGGGCATCTTCGCCCCGACGTGGGACTGGGTGCACTTCTGGACCATCACGGCTTTTTTGTCCATCATCCTGGCCATCATGAACGTGCTGCCGATCCCCGCCCTGGACGGGGGCCATGTCATGTTCCTGCTGTATGAGATCATTGCCGGAAGGAAACCGGGGGATAAATTCATGGAGTATGCCCAGATGGTCGGGATGCTGTTGCTGCTCTCGCTGCTGCTGTTTGTCAACCTCAACGACATTTTGAGGCTGTTCAGGTAAACGCCCGGATGCCGGCACCCAAATCTGCCTGTCATGCCAGAAGCTGCCCATAACAAGCCTTTCCGACTGACCATCCTGGGAAGCTCTGCAGCCACGCCCACCTCCCTGCGCCACACCACCGCCCAGGTGCTGATGCATTACAACCGGCTGTTTCTGCTCGACTGTGCCGAAGGAACCCAGATGCAGCTCAGGCGCCTGAAGCTTCCCATGATGCGCATCGCACACATCTTCATCAGCCACCTGCATGGGGATCATTACCTGGGACTGCCCGGGCTCCTGTTTTCCATGCACTTGCTGGGAAGGACGCAGGACCTGCATGTTTATGCTCCCCCGGGCCTTTCCGCCATCATCGACATGCAATTCAGTATTTCCGGAATGGTTCCCCAGTACCGGACCTTCTTTCACGAGATCCGGGAGGGCAGGCAGCGGGTCTATCAGGACGACTTTCTGGAGGTTGAGACCCTGGCCATGGACCACAGGATCCCCTGTTACGGCTTCCTTTTCCGGGAAAAGCCCCTCCTGCGCAACATCCGCAAGGAAAGCATCGGAAAGTACCGCATACCGGTCGGCCAGATGCAGGACATCAAAAGGGGGCTGGACTTTGTCACGCGGGACGGCAGGAGAATCCCCAACCAGGAGATCACCCTCCCGCCACCGGCCCCAAGAACCTACGCATTTTGTTCCGATACGGCCTATACCGAACAATTTCTGGACCAGGTCAAAGGCGTGGACCTGCTCTACCATGAAGCCACTTTTCTGCAGGACATGGCGGAGGTTGCCAGGGAAAAAAAACACGCCACCACGGCTGAGGCAGCGACCCTTGCCCGGAAAGCAGGTGCCTGCAGGCTGATGCTCGGACATTACTCAGCCCGGTACAGGGACACGGGAATGTTTCTGAAGGAAGCCCGCGAAATATTCCCGGACACCATTCTGGCGGAAGAAGGGATGCAGGTCGACGTACGCCCTTAGCATCCCGCACCGATCTCTGCCAGCCGGGCCTTCACCTTCTGCCTGCGTCCCTCATCCCCCAGGTTTTCCATCAGTCCCTTCAGAATGACCGGGTCTTCTATCCTGGCAAGGGCTTTCTTGCACACATCGAAATCGGGGTCATTCTGCACCACCCGGCCTAAGATTTCCTGGTCGCGCAGGCGCAACACGGCCTGCCCACGGACAGTAAAGTCCCTGTCCTCGTGTGCAATGCGGGCGACCAGCTCCAGATCCTCCAGCTGGTGAACGGACAGGGCACGCATATAGTAATCCGGGTCCTCCAGGGCGATGCGGGACAGGACTTCCTGGTCGGTGATTTTACGGAGTGCGTCGCAACGCGTATACAGGTCGGAATGGCTCGTGGCAATGCCGGCCAGCACCTGCTGGTCGTTAATCATGCGTACCACGGCCGACTTGATATCCCGGTCGGTCAGGCCCTCGATCAGGCTGGCAAGCATGTCATTATCACAAATGTTCGACAGGGCCTCCTTGCAGAAATAATAGTCGTCCTGGTTTTTCAGCACGATATCGGCCAGCGCCCGGCAGTCCCTGATTTTCATCACGGCGGCCTGGCGCACGAAATAATCCTTATCCTCCCGAGCCACCCGGGCAAGGACTTCCTGGCAGGCAATCCGCTCCGCCGCCAGCTGCCTTACATAGCGGTCTGGATCGCCCAGCACGATCTGCTCCAGCCGGGCCTGGTCGCTCAGCTGCCGCACGGCCCGGGCCCTGACCTGGTGGTCGGCCGAGGCGAGTGCCCTGTCCAGTTCTCCGCCTTCCATATTGCCGTTTGACACGAAATGCATAGGCCGTCCTCCCTCAGTACGGGGCCGGACCGGATGTGCGGCCCCCTCCCCGACCACAAGCGGAGAGACCCCCAACAAATATAAATAAAAAGTGGTTTTTTTTTACCTTTGTCCCGTTTTATCACAACCCAACGACAAATGGACATTCCCAAACAATACGCTCCCGCAAAAACCGAAGAAAAATGGTACGACTTCTGGATCCGGAAAGGCTATTTCCGTTCCCGGCCTGACGAGAGGGAGCCCTACACCATCGTGATCCCGCCCCCCAATGTGACAGGGGTTCTTCATATGGGTCACATGCTGAACAACACGATACAGGATGTCCTGGTGCGCCGGGCCCGCATGCAGGGCTACAATGCCTGCTGGCTGCCGGGAACCGACCACGCATCGATTGCCACCGAAGCCAAGGTCGTGGCCAAACTCAGGGAGGAAGGCATCGACAAAAAGACCCTCAGCCGGGAGGCCTTTTTGCGCCACGCATGGGAGTGGAAAGACAAGCACGGGGGCATCATCCTGGAGCAGCTAAAGAAACTGGGGGCGTCGTGCGACTGGGACCGGACCCGTTTCACCATGGACCAGGAGCTTTCCGATTCGGTCATCCGGGTATTTGTCGACCTATACGACAAAGGACTAATATACAGAGGTGTACGAATGGTCAACTGGGACCCCAGGGCGTTGACGGCCGTGAGTGATGAAGAGGTTGTCTACAAGGAAGTCCGTTCCAAGTTCTATTACATCCGTTACCGCATTGAGGGGACAAGGGACGAGTACGTCACCATTGCCACCACACGGCCTGAGACCATCCTGGGAGACACGGCCATCTGCCTGCACCCGGAGGACGAACGGGTGGCATCCCTCCGGGGTAAAAAGGCCCTGGTTCCCCTGATCAACCGTCCCATCCCGTTTATCTTCGATGAGTATGTGGACCGGGAATTTGGCACCGGCGCCCTGAAGGTCACCCCTGCCCACGACATCAACGACTACAACCTCGGCATCAAACACCAGCTGCCGGCCATCGACATATTCAATGACGACGGCAGCCTGAGCGGAAAGGCAGGGTTGTATGTCGGGGAAGACCGCTTTGTGGTCCGTGAGAAGATATCCAGGGAATTGCAGCAGCAGGGACACCTTGTCAGGGTGGAGGAGATCACCAACAGCATCGGCTATTCCGAGCGCACCGACGAGGTGATTGAGCCCAAGCTCTCCCTGCAGTGGTTCCTGAAAATGGACGCCATGGCCCGGCCGGCCCTGGAGGTGGTCATGAACGACACGATCCGTTTCCATCCCCCAAAGTTCAAGAACATCTACAGACACTGGATGGAGAATGTGCGCGACTGGTGCATCAGCCGGCAACTCTGGTGGGGCCAGCGTATTCCTGCCTATTACCTGCCCGACGGGCACATCGTCGTGGCGTTCAGCCGGGAAGAGGCCCTGGAGAAGGCCAGGGCGCACGATCCCTCCCTCACCGACCGGGACCTGCGGCAGGACGAAGATGTGCTCGACACCTGGTTTTCCTCCTGGCTGTGGCCTATCTCCGTATTCGACGGCATCAACAAGCCGGACAACCCGGATATCCGGTATTACTATCCGACGAACGACCTGGTGACCGCCCCCGAGATCCTTTTCTTCTGGGTGGCCCGCATGATCATGGCCGGGCTGGAATACAGGAAGGAGATCCCTTTTAAAAACGTCTACCTGACAGGCATTGTCCGGGACAAGCAGGGACGCAAGATGTCCAAATCGCTTGGCAACTCCCCCGAACCGCTCACGCTGATGGACCATTACGGGGCTGACGGGGTTCGCGTGGGGATGCTGTTCTCCTCCCCGGCCGGGAATGACCTGTTGTTTGACGAGGCCTTGTGCGAACAGGGACGCAATTTCTGCAACAAGATATGGAACGCCTTTCGCCTGACCCATGGTTGGCGGGTGGAGGACGGCCTTGCCCAGCCAGAGGAGGCCCGGGTGGCCGGCGCCTGGTTCAGAGCCAACCTGAACCAGGCCCTTGAGGTGATCGAGGGTCATTTTGAAAAATACCGCATCGCCGATGCCTTGCTTGCCGTGTACAAGCTGATCTGGGACGATTTCTGCTCCTGGTACCTGGAGATGGTCAAGCCCGAATTCGGAAAAGCCATGGATCCCACAACCCACCGGCAGACCCTCTCCTACCTGGACCAGCTCCTGCGGATCCTGCATCCCTTCATGCCCTTTATCACGGAGGAGATATACCAGCGCATCCGCCAGGAAGAAGACCCTGAAAGCATCACCATCGCCCCCCAGCCAAAAACCGGACCGTACGATGAGGACCTGCCCGGGCGCTTCGCTTTCGCGCGGCAGGCCATCATGGCCGTGCGCAACCTGCGGCAGGAAAAACAGATCCCGCCCAGGGAGCCCATTGAGCTGATCATCCGGAAGAACGACGGCGACACCCCCGACACCACCTTCGACGGCATCGCCAGGAAGCTGTGCAACATCAGCCGGCTGGAATACACCCTGGAGAAGCCGGAAGGGGCCATTCCCGTCATCGTGAACACCACCGAACTGTATATCCCGGTGACCAGGGAGGTGAACCTGGAGGAGGAGGTCCGTGCCCTGGAAGCGGACCTCAATTACCAAAAAGGGTTTCTGGCCTCCATCGAGAAGAAGCTGACCAACGAAAAGTTCGTGAACAACGCCCCGGCAGCGGTGGTGGAAACCGAACGCAAGAAGCAGGCCGACGCCCTGGCACGGATCCGGGTGATCGAAACCCAGCTCGGTTTGCTGCGTCGGGGATAGTGCTGCCCGGCTGTCAGGCCTCCTCCCCTTCCGACTCGAGCGAGAAGAAGGAATAGCTGTAGTCCATCGGCAGGATGTTGATGTACTCCTGGTGCCCGGCCCCGTCCAGGCAGGCCTGGATGATCTCCCGGCCCTTGGGGTTCAGGTCCGGCTGCAGGTACTTCTTCAGCTCCTGGTTGAAGAAACCGGTCAGGATCTCCGCCCCTTTGTCGTAACCTTCTTCCCCGACCTCCAGCTGCCTGTATACTTTGAGAAAACGCGTGGGCACCTTGCTGCCCTCAATGGACAGGTGGTTGAGTTCATAGCCCAGCAGGGGACAGCGCGCCGGCTGGTACTGGTCGGACCTCAGCTTCGCATTGCCCCGCCTGGTAAGGTATTCACGCATCAGCAACTGGGGCTTGAATCCCACCTTCCAGACACCGATGTACTGGTTGGGCGTCAGGGTGTACCTGGTCCGCGGGGTTTGAATGACCTGGTCGAGCAAGAGGTTGGCCTGACGGACCAGTTTCCCGGTCACAAAGGGCCAGTAGGAACCGACCCCCTCGCTTTCCATATTTCCTGACCCCAGGATGCTGGGGTTGCCGTGGCCCCGGGGAGCCACCAGCCGCCAAAGCCAGGCCAGGGCCGGAGGCAGGATGTGGAACAGCCCGATGATCCCGTAAGAAGGATGGCTTTCCGTAAACGGGGGCGTCCGCACGCCAAAACTTCTCACGTCGATATTCACCGGCTTGTTGACAATCCCCGGGATCATGTCCCTGGGCACCACCACCCTGGGGTTCGGACAACGGACCCCGGGCTCGTCCTCTATGTGGTCCCACGGCAGGGCGGTACAGCCCGGCTGGGTCTCGATATTCAGAAACAGCAGCGGCCGTTTTGTCTGGATGGCCAGTTTTTCCAGGAAAGGATCCTTGCCGTATTCCGTCACGCTGTCGACCCGGATGAACCATCCGTTTTCCGCATCCAGAATGGTCAGCTTGCCGTTGTCACGCTGTATGGAAGGATGGCACATGGCCATGTCGTCTGCCACCGGCCGGAAGCTGCAAAGCAAGGGGATGGAAACATACCGCTTCTCCCCCGTGAGGGTGTTTTCCCCGACCAGGACATTTCCCTGGTCTTCCCGGACCAGGTGCTGAAACATCTCGCTCTTGCCGCCTCCGCTGGCCCCTTCATGCATGAAATTGGTGAAATTGTCGTAGGGACTGAACACCTGCACTGAAGAGCAGTGGGCCGTGATCCAGCCCTCCCGGGATCCCTTAAAGAGCAAGACCCCGTAAAGGCCCTTCTTGGCACTCGGGCCGGGGTAGAGGTTGTAGGAATACACCTCGTGAAGGGTCTCGGAGCGGTTGTGTACCACCACCTGCCTGCCGGAAAAATGGGTGTGACGAAAAGGGGGGGCCACATAGATCACCGAATCGATGCCGAAGCCCACCGGCAGTGCCTCCACCGGGAGCATCTTCTGCAGCATGGCCAGCCCCATGGCAAAAAAAGCGGCATTGGCCGGGGCGATGGCGATTCCCCCGGCACCGATGCCCTGCTGGCCCGCAAAATAAAAGAATACGGCCAGGTCCTGTTCTTTCAACCAGTCCAGCGTCTCCTGCCGCAGGACGCTGAAATCGCTGCCGTACTTGTCGCGAAACAGGGTCTTGTCCGAAGGCAGGTCGTCCCCGATGACCATGGTGTCCGGGTCCCTTCGCCGCATATACTTTTCTGTGTAGTTGGCAGAGATGCCGTTCTTGACCCGGTGGACAACGGCCTCCACCACCTGTCCTTTCCCGGGCACCTCGTAACTGACCTCCATGCTGAGCTTGTCCCTGCCTCCGGTGGCGGCATCCGCCAGTTCTTCCACCGTATGGAAGAACCGGACGCTGCGGGCTTCCTTCAGCAGCCGTGAGACCTCACGGGGCAGGGTGATATCTTTATCTGTCAGGGTCCTGAAAATGGTTTGCATCGTGAATCATTCAATTACTCCCGCACCTGCAGGAAAAACATAAAGGTACCGGCAATATAATCCATGAAGGACGTATCATGCGTTCCCTCCGGGGTTTCGATCAGTACCACATCCGGAGCCCCTCTGGCCGACATGGCCTCCAGGGCGGAATCCGAATTCAGAAAAGGCACCAGGCGATCGGCCGTGCCATGGTAAAGCCTCAGGGGCATTTCCGGTTTCCAGTCATACACGTCGTTGTCGGACAATGCCTCCAGAAAAGCCGTGTCGGTGCCCTCCAGGACTCCCTGAACAAAGCCTTCGCGAAACAGGACCCGGGGGTTCCGCTCCACGGGGGCAAAGACGCCCCCGGCCTCCAGCTCGGACGCCCAGGGTTCGTTGACATAATCCTGCAGGGACCTCCTGAGCGAGGGATAAATCCGGTTGTAGGAATCCAGCACCCAGAGAAAGGAATTGATGTGTTCCAGTTCTTCCTCCGCTTCCAGCGCCCAACGGGTGGATGCCGTCTTGTTGTAGGCACCCGCACCCACCGTGGCGGCGGTGACTTGGAACTCCTCCCGGTGCTCCTCCTGCAGCAGCTTCAGGGCACTCATGGTCGCGAAGCCGCCTTCCGAATAACCTGTCAGAAAAAGCTGTGAGGAAGGGCCGGGATGGCGGGTATCCACAAAATACTCCCGGGACGCCCGGATCATGTCCCTGGTGGCCGTGGCCAGTGTGGCCCGGTGCTCATAGGGATGCGCTGTGCCTGCCGTGACCCCGTAACCGAGGTAGTCGGGCAGGGCGATGATGAAGCCGGTCGAGGCGAAAATGGCGGATTGTTCGGTATAATCGGAGTCAAAAAGGGAAGGGGCTTCGGCCGGATCGGTGATTGTGCCGTGCTGGAAGCTGAGCAACGGAGCGACCTGGCTGGTCCGGGGAACCAACAGGGCTCCGGAAGCCACCACAGGATCCCCTTCTGCAGTGACCGTGTGGTAATGGATCCGAATGGCTTCCACGTCGTAGAGCACAAGAAACTGGACCCCGGAGGGAAAAAAATCATTGCCCGCAATCAGGGCCTGGATCTCCTGCCGTGTCATGGTGCCCACCTTCTCCGAACCAGCCAGAAATTCGGGGACGAAAAGGGGCGTGGGGTCGTCCCTTTCGCAGCCCGGCAATGCCAGCACGACAAAGGCCGACAGGAACACAAAGGTTATAATTCTGTTCTTCAAGCTCATAGCGATTTGATCACAGACCATGTAAACGCCATCAAGATACGAAAAGAATGGCATTATCCGGGCACAAACCAGCCTGGAAGGGACGGCCACCGACAGAAAGGATCAACCGGCCCGGCCGAAGACCCATTTGCCGGCCTGGTCTGTTTCATCCCGGCAGATGGCATGACCCAGTCCCGGATACACACGGGTGAGCACCCGCGCGCCCATGCCGGTCAGCACGTCCGCACTCTCCTGCACACGTTCCAACGGCACGTGCGGATCCGGATCACCGGTACCCAGAAAGACCGGGGTGCCGTCCAGGCTGCCCGGATACCGTCCGGCATCCAGCTTCTCCCCGATCAGTCCGCCGGTAAAGCCCACCACCCCACCGAAGCGTTTCGCGTGCCGTGCGGCATACTCAAGGGCCAGACAGGCTCCCTGGGAAAATCCCATCAGGTATAGGTTCGTGCTCCGCAGGCCTTTTCCGTTCAGGAACGCCTCCATCCGGGCCAGGCGGTCCATTGCCGCATCTAGCCGGGGCTGGTTCTGGTCTTCCGGCGCCATAAAGGAATGAGGGTACCAGCTATTGCCGTCCGCCTGGGGGGCCAGCAGGGCAAATCCCTCCAGGGAAAACCCGGGGGCGAGCCGCATGATGTTTTCCGCCGTGGCCCCCCTGCCATGCAGCAGGATCAGTGCGCTGTGGGCGCTCTCCAGGGGGATTCCACCGTAAAGAATATGGTTTTCCTGCATTCCTGCTTGGTTTGGAAGGGGATCGCTTCCCCTATCGGTAGGGTGTCAGGTCCAGGTCCAGCGGCACAAGCCCCTTCTCAATCTGTGCCCTGTCACCCTCATGGCGCGGGGGCAGCTTCAGGGCCTCTCCGAGCTTCCCTGACGGCTCGTCCACGGTAAACCCGGGACCATGGGTGGCCACCTCGAACAGCAACCCCCCCGGCTCCCTGAAATAAATCGATTTAAAATAAAGCCTGTCCATCACATGGGTGGGACCCAGCAGGCGGGCAGCAAGTCTCTCCCTGAGAATGGCCTGGCTTTCTTCATCGGGGGTGGCAAATGCCAGGTGGTGTACCGTGCCGGCCCCGCTCCTGCCGTAACCGGCCTCGGGGGGAACCAGGATGTCGATGTAATGACCCGGGCGGTCGACCGCGGCAAAGCGGAACCGCGGACCCTGTTCCGCCACCGGATAATGGCCCAGCAGGCCGGTAAGCAGGCCGGCAGTTCGCTCGTAGCCCGGTGCCCAGATCTCGGCACTGAAAAAGCCGCGAATGGCCTGTTCCGGGGGAACGGGACCCTGGGCATAAGCCGGACGGTCGTCCCCGTCGTTGAAGACCAGCTCCAGGCCCAGGCCGTCGGGATCCTCAAAATACATAAACACCTCGCGGCCCATCCGCTCCTGGGCATCCTTGAACGGCACGCCGAAACGCCGGAAGCGTTCTTCCCAGTAGTTCAGGGAGGCAAGGGGCACGGAAAACGTGGTGGTATTCACCATCCCTTTCCCGTGGTGGCCGCGGCGCATGCCCTCATAAGGGAAAAAGGTGAGTACCGACCCGGGGCTGCCTTCCGTGTCCCCGTAATACAGGTGGTACACATCGGGCGCATCGAAATTGACGGTTTTCTTCAGCAGGCGCAGGCCCAATACCCCGGCGTAAAATGCCAGGTTGCCACGTGAATCGCTGGCCAGGGCGGTAATATGGTGGATGCCGGTAATGAGCTTTTCCATCAGGGGCGTTTCTTATTGAATCGGGAGGAAGGCAGCCGGAACGGACCCGGTGCCCCATCCTGAAAAACAAACAACCAACGCCCCACAATGTTTAGGCAGCCCGGCTTCCGGGCAGCAGGGCCAGGAACCGGCTACAACCTTTGGGCCACCTTTTCCCAGTCGACGATATCCCACAAAGACTTGAGGTAATCTGGTCTCCTGTTTTGATAATCAAGGTAATACGCATGCTCCCACACATCCATGGTCAGCAGGGGAGCCAGGCCACGGGTCATGGGATTGCCCGCATTGCTTTCCTGGACGATGGAAAGGGCCCCGTCCCGGTCCTTTACCAGCCAGGCCCAGCCCGATCCGAAAAGGGTGGCGGCGGCCTTGCTGAAAGCATCCCGGAACCCGTCAAATGAACCGAAACCCTTCTCAAGAGCCTGTAAAAGAGCCCCTTTAGGACTCCCACCCCCTTTGGGAGACAGGCAATTCCAGTAGAAGGTGTGATTCCAGACCTGGGCGGCATTGTTGAACATGCCGCCGTCGGCCTTCATGATGAGCTCCTCCAGGGAGGCTTTTTCCCAGGGGGTGCCTTCCACCAGTTTGTTGAGGTTGCTGACGTAGGCCTGGTGGTGCTTCCCATGATGGTAACCGATGGTCTTCTCGCTGATGACCGGCTCCAGGGCATCCGGAGCGTAAGGCAGTTCGGGCAGTTGATGTTTCATCTTTTTAATATTTAATTCATACAAATATACCCAATACATGACAAAAACCCAAACATTTGCCCGCCTCCCCCGGAAATCCGCACGAAATGGCTATTTTTACCCGCCCGAAGTCACACCTAGTTAACCTAACAAAAATGCCTGAACTGATTCCCGGGGCCTATGATCCCGAAGCTTTCCGAACCCAGGGCCACGCACTGGTCGACTTGCTGGCCCGTTACCTGGAAGAGGCCCGTGACCGGAAAATACGCGTGCTGGACTGGATGGAACCCGACCAGCAGCTCGAATTCTGGAAGACGTACGACCTCAAGGGGCGTCCCGTAACGAGCCTGTTTGAAGACATCATCCGCCTGTCCAACCACATGCACCACCCAAGGTATATGGGGCACCAGGTCTCCCCTGCCCTTCCCCTGACCGCGTTGTCAGGCCTGCTCGGGGCCCTGGTCAGCAACGGGATGGCCGTTTACGAAGTGGGACCCTCCGCCTCGGCCATCGAGAAAGTGGTGGTGGAATCGTTTCTGAAACAGCTTGGCTTTGCCTCGGGGGACGGTTACATCACCTCCGGGGGCACCCTGGCCAACCTGACCGGCCTGCTGGCCGCCAGGAGGGCCCTGGAAGGCGCGGATGTCTGGGAGGAGGGACAACAGGAAGCCCTGGGTGTCATGGTCTCGTCGGAAGCACACTACTGCATCGAACGGGCGGTGCGCATCATGGGACTGGGCAGCAGGGGCATCATCAGGGTGCCCGTGGATGGGAACTACCGCATGGACACCGGCAAACTGGAGGCCGTCCACAACGAAGCCCGGGAAAGGGGAATCCGCATCCTTGCCGTGGTGGGCAGTGCGCCGTCCACCGCCACGGGCATGTACGACGACCTGGAAGCCATCGCCGGTTTTTGCCGGGGCAAAGGCCTGTGGTTTCATGTGGACGGGGCCCATGGCGGGGCGGCCATCTTCTCGGAAAAGTACCGGCACCTGCTCCGCGGCGTGAACCAGGCAGATTCGGTGGTCATCGACGGACACAAGATGATGCTCATGCCGGTGATCACCACCCTGCTCCTCTTCCGGGACAAAAGGCATGCCGGTGCCACCTTCAGCGAACAGGCGCAGTACCTGTGGGAAGAGCAGTCGGAGGTCCCCTGGCACGACATCAGCCGCAAGACCTTCGAATGCACCAAGCACATGATGGCCATCAAGTATTTTGTTGCCATGAAAGTATACGGAACCGCCCT
Organism: uncultured Bacteroidales bacterium; assembly: GCA_964477035.1. Lineage (GTDB taxonomy): Bacteria > Bacteroidota > Bacteroidia > Bacteroidales > UBA7960 > SLSG01. Next base: position 312 of record CAYZCW010000002.1, on the reverse strand, counting down.
GTTCGAGGAGCACCTGAACCGGGCATACGACCTGGGCAAGGCCTTTGGAGAAATCATCTCGGGCCGGAAAGGGTTCGAGCTCTTTCTTCCGCCGGATTCCAACATCGTGGTCTTCCGTTATGTGGGAGAAGGCCTGGAAGGGTCTGCTGCAGATGCCCTGAATGCCTCCATCCGGCAGGCCATCCTGCGCGAGGGCACTTTTTATGTGGTGCAGACGCGCCTCAAGGGGAGGACCTGGTTGCGCACCGCCCTGATGAACCCGCTCACCACGCAGGATGAACTACACGGACTGCTCGACCATATTGAGCTCCA
>CAYZCW010000001.1:282342-508479 GCA_964477035.1 uncultured Bacteroidales bacterium | reverse complement strand
CAACGGGTATTTTTGCTACTTTTTTGGCTTCCCAATTCCTTCAAAGATCGTTGTGGATTTCCCTTAAAGGGGAGGCAAAATTAATCATTTTTTTATTCAGGGCAATAATTTTTGTCAAAAAAATCAATACAATCCATCCTCTCCCCCATTCATACCACCGGTGGCCGGCCCCCGGCATTGTCGCGGCAGGCACCGAACCGCCAGGTGCAGGACAGGGTAAGCACCCGGGATTCGCGCTCAAAGCGCCTTTCCTGCAAAAACAGTTAAACCAAACTTTATTCTTCAGTGAAAACAACCTGTTAAAACACATTCGCAATTACCCAGCTAGATCATTACAACGAACAGAAAGCCACCCTGTTCAAAGACCATTCCCTGGCGAACCATGCAAGGGCAAAAAAAAACCGCGCAGGAAAAACCTGCGCGGCCAAAAACATGAAGGGAAAGGAAGCTATTTTTTTGAGAAGTTGGCCCTCATATAATCCAGGCGTTCCCGGACAATGGTCTCGATGAAGATCGCACGGGTGTTGATGGTGATGTCATCGGCATCCGGCTCCGGTTTGGTGATCTGGCTCAGGTCAAACCGCTGGTTTAACAGGGAGTCTATACGCTGCTCCCTTTCGGCTTCAAGAGCCATGGCCAGTTCGACAGGCATGTCATCGACGGCTTCTTCCACCTTGATCGGCATCTCCACCGATCGGCCGTTGATTCCGAAGATGGTCATGGTTTTCTGCGGGGTGGCCGCCTGGGTGGCCAGGATTGCGGCAAACACCAGGATGGTTGCGAGGATGACTGGTTTTGTTTTCATGGCAATCAATGTTTACTGTGTCGATACAAGTCTGTTCTGTGATTTTAATTTCCAATACCGTGCCACATTTCTCATCATGCTGTATATGAACTGTTTTAAAAAACTTTGTCCGGTTCAATGACGTGGGGGGCCGCCCTTGTATTTGTTCGTTTTTGTTCGGGTGGATGTCCGTTTGCGAACACCCCATTAAACCCCTGTTTGTGCATAAGACGCCTGGCCGGGCAACATTGTTACACCGGGTTGAAAACATGCTTGGAGGGCCTGCTGCTGGCCGGCTGCACCCTCCCGGCGGCTGGACCAAAAAAAGAAAAGCCGGCCCAACCAATGGCACAATTTCTTACTTTTGCATGTTGACCATGATATAATCTGTTTATCAACTCCTTGCATTCAGGAGCCCTTCGTCCGTCACAGGCGGCGGGAACCCCTACCAGGCATGACCACGCAAGCATCCCTTCAGGACAGATTCCGGGAATGGACAGTCAGTCAGGAACTCATTGCCCCCGGACAGACCACGCTGCTGGCCGTGAGCGGGGGCATGGACTCCATGGCCATGACATGGCTGTTCCATCAGGCGGGGCTCTCATTTGCCATGGCCCATTGCAATTTCTCGCTCCGTGGAGAAGCGTCCGACAGGGACCAGCGGTTTGTTGAAGGGCAGGCAGTCAGGCTGGGGGTCCCCCTGTTCCTGGAGGTTTTTGACACCAGGGCCCACGCCCGCCGGCACAAGCTATCCATTCAAATGGCCGCCCGTGAGCTCCGGTACCATTGGCTGGAAGAGGCCCGTGCAAGGGAAGGATTTGACCGGGTGGCCACGGCCCACCATCTGGATGATGCCATCGAAACCCTGCTGATCCAGCTGGGGCGCGGCACCGGCATCGGCGGTTTAAGCGGGATCCCGGTGCGCAACGGAACCCTCATCCGGCCCCTGCTGTTTGCCGGCAGGGAAGAGATCGAAACCTACGTCCAGCAGCAGGAAATTCCTTTCCGCGAGGATGCCACCAACGCGCAAACCAGATACCTGAGGAATAAGATCCGGCATCACGTACTGCCGCCCTTCAGGGAGGCATTCCCTTCCCTGACCGGGACCATGCGTCATTTTTTCCAGGTCATGCAACAGACGGCCGATATTTACCAGTGGACCATCCGGCAGCAGGCATCCCATTGCCTCATCCAAGGGGAAAAGGAGTTGCAGGTGCTCGCAGCCCCCTTGCTGCTGCTGCCCCGGCCCGGGGTTTTCCTTTTCGAATTCCTCAAAGACAAGGGATTCTCCGCTTCGGTCTGCCGGGACATGGTCAATAGCCTGCAGGGCCAACCGGGGAAGTTGTTCGAGTCACCCACCCACCGGGCCGTAAAAGACCGCCTGGGATTGATCGTATTTCCAAAAGAAACCGGCGGCCGGAAGACCGAGCCCGTGCAGATCGGCCCCGGGACAGGGCGGGTGGACGACGGACCGGACACCTATCTCTTTGACCGCTTTGCCATGCCCAGGTGGGAATCGCTGTCGTGGCCCGGGGACGAGAACACCGTCTGGCTGGATCAGGACCGCCTGGTCTTCCCCCTGCTCCTGAGGCCCTGGAAGCCGGGCGACCGCATGCATCCGCTGGGGGCATCCGGGAGCAAGAAGATCAGCGACCTGCTGACCGAACACAAGGTGGCACGCCACCGCAAGAAGCACATCAAGGTCCTGGTCTCAGGGGATAAAATTGTTTGGGTGGCGGGCCTGAGGAGCGATCACGAGCACAGGCTGCGTCCGGACACCCGGACCGTCTTTGCCTGTACAAAAGCTTCAGGCAAACCGGAAAAGTCGTAATTTTGCCTCCAGCCATGGAAATTCATGTTTTTAACTTGATTTAACACCCGGTCATTTCAACCAAGCAGGGTACCGGTTGTTGGAATCATTATACCGGCCATAAAACCGGAACATTCCGTCCAATCACACAACCCACCAAAGCATGAGACGACAAAAATTCTTGGTTTCCGGCGCCTTGTTATCGCTGATGTTGCTTTTTACGGCCCATGCCACCGCCCAGATCCTGGAGCCGGTAAGCTGGGATTTCTCCCATGAAAAAACAGGCGAGAACCGATACGCCCTCCACCTGACCGCCACCATCGACCCCGGCTGGTCCATTTACGGCATGGACATCCCGGCAGGGGGGCCCATCCCCACCACGATCGAATTCGGGCCGGGGGAAGGATACCGGCTTGCCGACCCCTTGCGGCATCCGGTGGCATCGGTCAAATACGATCCGAATTTCGACATGGAACTGAGCATGTTCGATGGCCGGGTGCGCTTTACCCAGGTGGTGGAGGTGCTGTCCTCAGAGACGGTACGCATCTCCGGGGAAGTGGGATGGATGTCCTGCGATGACCAGCGCTGCCTGCCGCCGGATTTTATTGAATTTGACTTTGAGTTGCCTGGCAGGGAAGAGGTCGTGGACCCCCTAAGGCCGGTTGCAGAGATTGTATCGTCGGATGGGGAACAGGTGGAAGGCATCGACACCTCCGGACAGGCCGGGCAGGAAGAGGCATTTGTTGAAACGGACCCCTCTGAAGAAGCAGAGGAAGAACGGTCAGGGCTCGGACGGGATTTCATCATGGGCTTGCTCGGCGGACTCCTTGCCCTGCTCACGCCTTGCGTGTTTCCCATGATTCCGCTGACAGTCAGCTTTTTCCTTCGCAATGCCGGAAACCGGGCACGTGCCTTCCGTGATGCCATGCTGTACGGGGGCACCATCATTTTCAGCTATGTGGTGATCGGGCTGGCCATCTCGGTAATCTTCGGTGCCGATGCCCTTAATGCCCTGGCCACCAGTCCGCTGTTCAATCTCTTCTTTTTCGCCCTGCTGGTGTTTTTCTCGGCTTCCTTCTTCGGCGCCTTCGAACTGACCATGCCCGCCAAATGGTCGAATGCCCTCGACAGCAAAGCGGACAAAACCGGGGGGATCATCGGGGTGTTTCTCATGGGCCTGACCTTCGTTCTGGTCTCCTTCTCTTGCACCGGTCCCATCGTAGGCACCCTGCTGGTGGAGGCAGCCACCAGCGGCAACCTGTTCTCCCCGGCCATTGGCATGCTGGGGTTCAGCCTTGCCCTGGCCATCCCTTTCAGCTTGTTCGCGGTGTTCCCTACCGCCCTGAAGTCCCTGCCAAAATCGGGAGGCTGGATGAATGCCGTGAAGGTGGTTCTCGGCTTCGTTGTCCTGGCCTTCTCCCTGAAGTTTTTATCCGTGGCCGATGCCGTCGGACAATGGGGCATCCTCGACCGGGAAGTGTTCATCGTCCTTTGGATCGCGATAGCCCTCTTGCTGGGGTTATACCTGATCGGCAAAATCCGGTTCGCCCATGACAGCGAGCTGCAATACCTCAGTGTCCCCCGGCTGGTCCTGGCGATCTTTGCCTTTGCCTTTGTCTTCTACCTGCTTCCGGGACTTTGGGGAGCCCCCCTGAAAGCCATAAGCTCGTTTCTGCCCTCCCCGGCCACCCAGGATTTTGACCTGAGCCGCGCGGGGTCGGCCGCAACGGCGGCAGGACCGGCCGCCAGCACAATCTATGTCGGGGAGAGCGTGAAAGAGGGGCCGCACGGGCTGCTCGCCTTTACCGGTTATGAGGAGGGTCTGGCAGCTGCCAGGCAGGCCGGGAAGCCGGTCTTTCTGGATTTCACCGGCCTGGGATGTGCCAATTGCCGCAAGATGGAAGCCACCGTCTGGTCCGACCCGGGAGTGCTGGAGCGCCTGCGCAACGACTTCGTGAAGATCTCCCTGTTCGTGGACGACCGGACCCGGCTGCCGGATTCTGAGGTCTTTGTTTCATCCGCCCTGGGCCGGGAGCGGGAAGTCCGAACAATCGGACAGAAGTGGAGTGTATTCCAGGCCGAACGTTTTGGAGCGAACACCCAGCCCTATTATGTCATTCTGGACCATGAGGAGAACATGCTGACCCCGGCCTATGGGTATGATGCCAGCGTTCCCCGCTACATCGAATTCCTGGACAGGGGAAAGGCCAACTTCAGGCCCTGATCCCCGGGTGCGTGATCAACGGGAATCCAGCTTCTGAAGGGCGATCCAGGCCATCAATCCCATGCCCGTTTCCAGTGCCCTTTCGTCCACATCAAAGGTCGGGGTATGGAGGTTGGAGGTGATCCCCTGCTCCACATTCCGGATGCCCAGCCGGTAAAAGCAGGAGGGCAGCTGCTGGGAGAAAAAGGCAAAATCCTCGGCCGTCATGGCCAGGTCCAGATCCTCCACATTCTCCGGGCCCAGGTAAGCCGATGCCATCTCCCGGAAATCCGATGCCAGGCCCTGGTCATTGACTAAAAAGGGATATCCTTTTTCCACATAGACCTCACAGTCGCCCCCCAGTCCCTGGGCTATGAATACAGATGTTTCCCGGATGCGTTGCAGGGCTTTTTCACGCCAGGTTTCGTCAAAAGTCCTGAAGGTTCCCTCCAGCTTCACATGGTCGGGGATGATGTTGGTCTGACCCAGCCCTTCGATGCGTCCGAACGAGAGTACCGTGGGCACCGGGGGACGGGCATTGCGGCTGACGATTCCCTGAAGGGCCACCACGATATGCGAGGCGATCACCACCGGGTCTGTAAGCAGGTGGGGCATGGCGGCATGTCCGCCCTTGCCCTTGACAGTGATGTAAATCTCATCGGCAGATGCCATGTACTGCCCTCCCTTGATGCCCACCTTCCCCGCCGGCAGCCCGGGAAACACATGCTGTCCCCAGACCGAACCGGGCACAGGATCCTGCAACACCCCTTCGCGTATCATGAGCTGCGCGCCCCCTGGCGCCTTCTCTTCCGAGGGCTGAAAAAACAATTTGACGGTTCCGCCCCACTCGGCGCGCAATGCCTGAAGTATCCGGGCGGTGCCCAGAAGGCTGGCCATATGCACATCATGCCCGCAGGCATGCATGACTCCCTGGTTTGCCGATCTGTAGTCCACCTTGTTTTCCTCCGTTATGGGCAGGGCATCCATATCGGCGCGCAGGGCCACCACGGCACCGGACTCACGTTCCCCGCGGATCATGGCCATCACCCCGGTGCCGGCGATGCCCTCCCGGTAAGGAATGCCCATGGCCGAAAGCTGGTGGACGATGTAAGCAGCCGTTTTATGCTCCCGCATGGACAGTTCGGGGGCGGCATGGAAGTGACGGCGGTGAAAGACCACCTCCTCAAAATGGGTTGCGGACAGCTTCTTGATTCGTTCGATCAGGTCCATCGGCAAAGGGGTTTTAGGAATTCAACATGGGTTCAGGGAACTAATTTACGCCATTTTTCCTGAACACCGCCATCCCCAACAAATCCCCGCGGAAAAGAACCGGCTGACGGGAATTTTGTAATTTTGCCCATGGAATAGCCATGCCGGGCCGGAACAACCCGCGGGCCGGACGCTGCCTTTTTAAAAACCACCATGCCATGAGCCAGATACACATCCTGCCATTCAACCCCTTCCAGGTCAACACCCACATTATTTTTGACGACACGCGCGAATGTGTGATCATCGACCCGGCCTGTTATGAGAAACAGGAAGAGGAGCAGCTGTCGGGCTTCATCAGGGAGAACGGGCTTGTTCCCACAGCCATTCTTTTCACCCACTGCCACATCGACCACATCCTGGGTGCCCGTTTCGCCTCCAGGACCTATCACCTGCGGCCGCTGACCCACAAAGACAGCATGGGGTTTCTGGAGAACAGCAAGGAGTATGGCAAGGTATTCGGCTTCGACGTAAAAAAACCCGTCCTGCCGGACAGCTTCCTGGACCAGGGGGATATGATCCAGTTCGGCCAGCAGGAGCTCATGGTGCTGCACGCCCCGGGGCATGCCGCCGGAAGCCTCTGCTTTCACAACAAGAAGGAAGGGTATGTGGTGGTGGGCGATGTGCTGTTCAGCGGCGGGATCGGCCGGACCGACCTGCCGACGGGCGACCACGACATCCTGATCAAGTCCATATTTGAAAGGCTTCTGTCCCTGCCAGACGAGACCATTGTGTATCCCGGGCATGGACCCTCCACCACCATCGGAGAGGAGAGGCGTTCCAACCCGTTTCTCACCGGCATCTACTGAGACCCCAGCCCTTCCCGGCCAGACCGGTAAAGGATGGCCGCCGTGACCATGACCCATGAAGCTTCTCGCACACCTTTTCAGGCTATTGTTCCGCCTCCCCCCGCTGCGGAAGCGCTATTACGGCATGTACCGCAAGGTGTTTCGTCCCCGGCGCCTTTTCTCCGGACACCTGTTCAACATACGGATCGACCGGGGCATCCGCATGCAGGTTGACGCAGGGGAATGGATACAGCAGCATTTGTTCTTTTTCGGCGAATGGGACCCGCCCACCAGCCGTTTCCTCAAACACCACCTGAAAGAGGGTGAAACCTTTGTGGACGCCGGTGCCAACATTGGATATTTCAGCCTGTTGGCATCCAGGCTTGTGGGATCCACCGGGCAGGTCATCGCTTTTGAACCGGCAGAAAGCTTGTTCCGCAAGCTTACCGCCAACCTGGATCTGAATCCGGGGCATTGTGTCCTGCCGGTGCAGCAGGCCCTTTGGGAGGCTGAAGCCAGCCTGGATTTCCACCTCCCGGACCCCGCCAATGCCGGCATGGGGAGCCTCTTCCCACACAAGGAACGCAGCGGGGGCCGGCAGAAAGTCCGTGCCACAGCCTTCGACACCCAGTCGGAACGCCTCCGGCTGCAGAAGGTTCACCTGATAAAAATCGATGTGGAGGGGGCCGAATGGCAGGTCCTGATGGGCATGCGCCAGACATTGGCCAGGCACCTGCCGGTGCTGATCCTGGAGGACAATGGGAAGACAAACGGACAAGGGGGCCAGGGCATGGAGGCAATCGAGGCCCTGTTGCTTCCCCTTGGCTATGAAGGTTACTATCTGAGTGCCGGGGGTTGGCCTACTTCCTCCCCTGAAGCAAGCTCCTGCACCAACCGGGTGTTCATGCCCCGGAGTCTGTTTCCGAGTACCGTCTGACCAGGGCAGCCACCCGGGCCGCCGGAATTTTTTCCATGCAATCGAAATGTCCCTTGGGGCAATGATCGAATCCGATCTTGGAACACGGCCTGCAGGACAGTCCTTCCACCTCCACCATGGCCGAGAGCTCCGGGTTCCCCGGCATATAAGGAAACATGCCGAAGGCCGGAATGGTATTGCCCCAGATGGAAACAATGGGCTTTCTGAAGGCCGCCGCCACATGCATCAGGCCCGTGTCGTGGGTAATGACCACCGTGGCCTGCTGCACCAGATAGGCCGACTGATCCAGGGAGAGTTTCCCGCAGGCATCGAAAACCTTGTCCCCGCAATCCCCGGCGACCAGACCGGCCACCGGCCCGTCTTCGGGTCCGCCGAGCAACACCACAGGCCCATCCAGCTCCTGGCAGATGGCCGATATCCTGGCCGCGGGCAGCCTTTTGGTGGCATGTTTGCCTCCGATGACGAAAGCGGTATAGCGGTCACGGAACGCCCCCGGAACAATGTCCGGAAAATGCCTTGCCTCCTGCGGGATATGATACTCCAATCCGCCGGAGTCGTTTTTCACCCCCAGCCCCGCAGCGGCCTCCATGTAGCGATCCACAATATGGACCCGGGGCAGGCGGTCGATCCGGAAGCGGGTCAGCAGCCATTTGCGGATGTTGAGCTTGTGAAAGGCCCGGGAGGGCCGGCCCAGTGCAAGCCGCACAAGATTAGACCGCAAGTTGTTGTGCAGGTCCACCACATAATCGAACCGCTCGGCACGCAGGCGGCGGATCAGGTCCGTCAGGCTCCCCTCCAGGGCATGCACCCGCCCGACATGGGGGTTGGCCTGCAGCAGGGCGGCAAAGGCCTTTTTGGTGGCCACATGCACCTCGGCCTGCAATCCGGGCACCTTGTGCAGGCAACGCAATACCGGTGTGGTCAGCACGATGTCGCCGATGGAGCTGAAACGAATGACCAGGATCTTCTTCCTTTCCATAACACAGCCGGGGGATTGGCTGTTGGCTTTTGGCTACTGGCCGTCGGCCAGTATCCGGAAGCCAACTCAGATCGTATCAAAATCGACCACCAGGGGCCGGTCGTTCAGAAAATCGTACAAGGTGATGCGCCGCATCTCATAAAACCCCCTCCAGAAGTTCCTCATGGCAGCCAGGTAACGCTGTTTGGAGCGGTCCTTCTCCTCCAGGGCCAGGTTAAGCTCAATCACGTCGATGCGACCGATCAGGAAGCGCTGCAGGGTGACCTCGTAACGCTTCTCTGCGATGATGTCTGCCTTCTCAGCGATCTCCAGCTGGTTTTTCAGCATATTGAATTCCATCACCCGGAAAAACACCTCCTGTTCAAAGTCCACCAGGGCCTGTCCCACCGTGGTATTGATGAGCTCCCGGTTCGACTCGGCCATGCGGACCCGGCCGCGTGCCACGCCCCAGTCCAGGATGGGGATCTGCACCCCGATGGTCAGCTGCTGCTGGTCCATCGGGTCCCGGTACACACTGGAAAAATCGGCAGAAGTCTGGGTGAGTCCGTACACGGCAAACAAATTGGCATTGAAACGGGCATCCGCCTTGGCCTGGCTCACCTCGCTCTCGGCCTCCACAAGTCGCCGCTGCTGGGCAATGATGTCGGCCCGGTTGCGGCGTGCCTCGGTCAGGGCCAGCCCGAAATCGATCTGCAGGTCGTGTACCTGTGCCGGGGGGATGAGTTCCACCTCCCCTTGCCGGTCAAGGCCCAGGAAGGACCTGAAGCTGAAGAGGGCCGCCTCGTAGTCGATACGCGATTGTTCGAGAAGGGCTTCGGAGTTCAGTACGTTAAGCTCCATCTGCAGGAGTTCGTTCTCGGCGATACGGCCCAGGGAGTAGCGCCCCTGGGCAATGCTGTAGAGGGTGTCATTGCTTGCCAGGTTCAGGCGGTTGATGCCGATGTTGATCTGGGCGAGCAAGAGGTCAAAAAACAGGCTTGTGGCGCGTATGCTGATGTTCTCCAGGTCTTCCACATAGCGTTTGCGCGATTCCTCATACCGCATGGGCTCGATCTGCCGCTCCCACTTGTAGGGGTTGTAAGCGAAAATCGGCTGGCGAAAACCGATGTTGACCGGGGTGGACAGAAAAGACACGGTATTCTGGTCCTCCCTGATCAGGTCGATCCGCTGCAGGCCGGAGCTCACAAACAACTGCCCGCCGGTCAGTCCCACGCGCTGGCTGAGGGCCAGGTTGCCGGAGGAGGTGGCCAGGCTGCGCCTGACAAAGATGTCCGTGCCGTCCGGCAGGGTAATGGGCTGTATGGTCCTGTTCAGGTTGGGTATGGTGGCGTCCAGGCGCAGGTTGGGCAGGTAGCCTGCCCGGAAGCTGCGAAACTGCCAGTAACTGCCCCGGTAGCGATGCCGGGCGATCATGGCATCAGGGGAAGTCTCCCTGGCCATTTCGATCACCTGGTCGAGCGAAAAATACCGGGGCTGTGCCAGGCCATCGGTCAGCAGCAGACCCCACAGCAGAAGAAAAACGAAACGCTTCATCTTAAGAATTTTTTATTTGAATGAGGCGGGCAGCGATGCTGATGGCGATTTCCGCAGGGGTGACGCTGGGAAGGGGGACGCCCATGGGCGAGTCCACCCGGTCAATCTGCTCCTTCGTGGCGCCACGCTCCCTGAGTGCTGCCAGGATCCTGCCGGATTTTTTCTTGCTGCCGATCATGCCCAGGTAACGCAACTGCAGCGGAAGCATCTGCTCCAGCAGGAGCTGGTCGGTGGCATGCGACACGGTCATGATCACCACGTAGGCATCCGGTCCCCCGGAAACCAGCCCGGCGGCACGGCGGTAGTCGATGCGTCTCTTCTCATGGGCGTATGCATTGCCGGCCATGGTGTTGAGGCCATCCCGGTCGTCGAACACCACCACCCGGAATCCCAGCATGCGGCCCACCTGGCTCAGGGGCACGCTGACGTGTCCACCACCGAAAATGTACAGGGTGGGCATGGTGCCCAAAGGTTCCCTGTAACACCAGTTGTCGTCGGATGATTTCTCCCAGCCCGGACCGTCTCCGGCGGTATCCGCCCTACGGAAAGACAGTCCCCCGGGCGTGATCTCCAACAGCCCCCCCTGGCCGGTTTCCAGCGCCTGCAGAACCATCCTGACCGTATCCAGATCACCGGCATCCAGTGGCACGAAGGCATGCACCTGCTGCCCGGAACACAGCAAGCCGGAGCGGTCCTCCGGCGCATCCGGCTCATGAACCTGTCTTTGCAGCATGGGACGGCCCGCCGGACCGTCCAGCATCTGCCGGGCCAGCTCTACCTGGCCATACTCCATGATGCCGCCTCCGATGGAGCCCGAGAGGCGTCCGTCGGCGGCCACAGCCATTTTAAATCCGGTCTTGCCGGGGCTGCTGCCCTGGCGGTGGACCACCACGATCAGGCAGGCCCGGATCCCCTGCGATAAACCCTGCTCAATAAACTCCCAAAGCTGCATGTGTCATTCCGCTTGTAACAGATGGCCGGAAGGCCTGGCGGCCGAACCCATCCGACGATAAAAAACCAGGACCGTAAAGGTATTCAAAAAATCCCTATACCCCCAAACCGGTCCCCATGGAAAAATAAGGCAAAAAGGCTATCTTTATCGCAAAAAACAAGGAGGAACACGAGGATGAAAAGTGAATTCAAACAAATAACAGACAGGGCGGAACGTTACCGGGAAGACACGGCAGGCAACCTCTCAAAACTGGTGCGCATTCCCTCCGTAAGCCTTAAGGAAAAGGAGGTACAGCAGGAGCTGATGCGGCAAATGAATGCAGCCGGCTTCGACGGGGTGCGCATGGACAGACTGGGCAATGTGATTGGACGCATCGGGCAGGGAAGCCGTATCCTGGCCTTTGACGGGCATATGGATACGGTAGACATCGGCCACCGTGAAAACTGGGATTTCGACCCCCTGGGCGGGGAAGTGCGCGATGGTTTCGTACACGGCCGGGGTTCGGTCGATCAGAAGGGCGGGGTGGCCGCCTTTGTCACGGCCGGACGCATCCTGAAAGAGATGGGATACGACCGGGACGTCACCCTGTATTTTGTGGGCAGCGTGATCGAAGAAGACTGCGACGGCCTTTGCTGGAAATACCTGGTGGAGGAAGAGGGCATCCGCCCGGACCTGGTGATCAGCACCGAACCCACCAACCTGGGCGTATACCGCGGCCAGAGGGGCCGCATGGAAATGCAGGTCAGCTTCCGGGGACTCTCCTCCCATGGCTCGGCCCCGGAAAGGGGAAGGAACGCCATCTATATGGCATCCCGCGCCGCGCTGGAAATCGAGCGCCTCAACGAACGCCTGCCCGGCGATCCCTTCCTGGGCAAGGGCAGCATCACCATTTCCGAGATCATCTCCGGGAGTCCTTCGCTTTGCGCGGTGGCCGATTACGCCAGGATCCACCTGGACCGCCGGCTCACCTGGGGCGAGACACGCGAATCCGCCCTGCGTGAAATCGAGATGCTCATCCAGGGCATGGATGCCCGCGTGGAAACCCTCCACTACAAGGAAACCTCATTCACAGGACTGACCTACGGCATGGAGAAGTACTATCCGACATGGATGATTCCGGAAGACCACGAGGCAGTGCAACGGGGCAGGAAGGCCTTCGAAGGCCTTTTCGGGAGCCCCCCCGTGATCGACAAATGGACCTTTTCGACCAATGGGGTGACCATCAACGGATACTACGGTATTCCGGTCATCGGATTCGGCCCGGGCAACGAGGTGATGGCCCACGCCCCGAACGAGAGGGTGCCGGTAGACGACCTGGTGAAGGCATCCGCTTTCTATGCCGCCTATGCCCTGATGTTCTGAACCGAAAAATACACCAGCCATGCATCTCCAACAACAGATCGAAGCCATCGGCCGGATGCAGAACGGCCTCCACGGAAAGGATTTTTTGCTCACCTGGGAGAAAAGCCGGGAAGACCTGTTCCTCATCATGCGCGTGGCGGAGGCCCTCAAGGCTTTGCGCGACCAGGGCCATTCGCCCCGGGTGTTCGACTCCGGCCTGGCCGTGTCGAACTTCCGCGACAAATCGACCCGGACCCGCTTCTCGTTTGCCTCGGCCGCCAACCTGCTAGGCCTCGCAGTGCAGGACCTGGACGAGGAAAAGTCGCAGATCTCCCACGGGGAAACGGTGCGTGAAACGGCCAATATGATCGCCTTCCTGACCGACTTCATCGGCATAAGGGACGACATGTACCTGGGGGAGGGCAACAAATACATGCGGGAAGTGGCTGCCGCCCTGGATGAAGGCCATGCCGAAGGGGTTCTTCCACAGCGTCCCGGCCTGATCAACCTGCAGTGCGACATGGACCATCCGACCCAGTCTATGGCCGACCTGATGCACCTGGAGAAGCAGTTTGGCTCGCTCGAGCAGCTGCGCGGCAAGAAGATCGTGATGAGCTGGGCCTATTCGCCCAGTTACGGCAAACCCCTTTCCGTGCCCCAGGGCATCATTGCCCTGATGACCCGTTTTGGGATGCATGTCGAGCTGGCCTATCCGGAAGGTTACGGGCTGATCCGGGAGATCGCCGACCTGGCCGCCGCCCAGGCTACCGGCAGCGGCGGAAGTTTCCGCATCACCCACTCCATGGCGGAAGCCATGGAAGGGGCCGACATCGTGTATCCCAAGAGCTGGGCCCCCTACCACATCATGAAACGGCGCACCGGGCTGCTTCTGGAGGGCGACAGGGAAGGGCTGATGGAGCTTGAAAAGGAGTGCCTGGCAAGCAACGCGAGGCACAGGGACTGGGAATACAACCAGGACATGATGCGGCGGACCAGGAACCAGGATGCCCTGTACATGCATTGTCTGCCGGCCGATATTTCAGGGGTTTCCTGCGAGGCCGGAGAGGTGCAGGCAGAGGTGTTCGAGAAATACCGGGTACGCACCTACCTGGAGGCCGGCTTCAAGCCCTATGTCATCGCGGCCATGATGCTGACGCAGCGTTTTTCCGAGCCGGGGCGGGTGCTGGAATCCGTCCTGTCGAAAGGCCGTAAACGGGCGGGTTTCTGACCTCCGTTATTCCTTGTAGTCCCGGGCAAGGTAGCTCCCTGTCCGGCTTCTGACCATCTCCCCTTTTTCGATCACCACCTCCCCCCCGGCGATGACATACTCGGGCGCCCCCTTCAGGACAAGTCCCTCGTATATGGTATGATCGCACCGCTGGTGCTGCGTGGCGGCCGACACCAGCTGTTCCGCTTCCGGGTTCCAGACCACCAGGTCGGCATCCGCCCCGGCCTTCAGGGAACCTTTGCGGGGGGACAGGCCGAACAGGCGGGCCGGTGCTTCGGAGACGGCATCGACAAAACGTGGCAGGCTGATTCGTCCGGCGAGCACCCCATGGGTATACAACAGGGACAGGCGGAACTCCACGCCTCCCGCCCCGTTGGCAATCCTTCGAAAGTCATCCCGCCCCCTGGCCTTCTGGTGCATGAAAAACGGACAATGGTCCGTCGACACCACCTCAATGGTGCCGTCCGCCAGCCCTTCCCAGAGGGCGTCCCGGTCGGCCTCTCCCCGCAGGGGGGGACTGAGCACAAAGGGAGCGGCCGCTTCGAAGGCGCCTGAATACAGGGATTCATCCAGCAACAGATGGTGAATGCATGCCTCTGCATGCACCTCCTGTCCGTCATTGCGGGCCTGCCGGATCAGGCGGACCGATTCGGCGGCAGACACGTGAACGATGTAAAGCGGACAGTTCGTGCGGGCTGCCAGGCCAATGACCTTGCCAACCGCCCGGCTTTCTGTCCCGGGAGGCCGGGAGAGCGGGTGGGCCGAGGGACCCGTATGGCCGTCCCGGAAAAGCCGGTCGCGAAGCCGGGCTATCTCCGGACCATCCTCGGCATGCACCAGGACCATGCCACCGGCCTTTCCCACGGCGCGCATCACCTTTTCAAGGACCTCGTCATCCACCCCTATGGTGTCCTGGTAGGCCATGTACACCTTGAAGGAGTTGGCCCCTGCCCTCAGGCAGTTTTCGATCTCCAGGGGCAGGCTGATCCGCCAGGCCACGGGGCTCACATGCAGGGCGTAATCGGTCATGGACCGCCCTGCCTCTTCCAGCCGTTTGGTCAGCGCATCGATCAAAGTCTGGTCGCGCCGGGGCGTCACAAAATCCAACAGGGTGGTGGTGCCGCCAAAGAGGGCTGCCCGGCTGCCAGACTCAAAGTCATCCGACGAAAAGCCTGCCTGGGTAGGCAGTTGTAGGTGCACATGCGGGTCGACCCCCCCCGGAAACACCAGCATGCCGGAGGCATCGATGATCCTGCCTTCTTCCAGGTGCGGGTCGGGATCCGCCTCCAGGCTCACGATCCTGCCCCCGGCCATGTAAACATTGCCCGGCGCCACTCCTTGCCGGTCCACCCGGCCCGCATTGCGGATCAAAAGTCCCATCAGAAAAAGATTGGTCTTACGCGGAGCATGGCATACGCCCAATGAGCCCATTTGTCCTTGCTGCCGCCTTTAATGGCTTCCATGGATTCCGAGGCAAACAGGACCGAATACCCGAAGGAGAAGCTGGCCGTCGGATGGAAACGGTGGCTCAGGGTGAGGTCTATCTCCGTGCCCAGGTATTTATCCAGCGTGTGTCCCAACTGGGGATGCCGTTTGTTGTTCTGCAGGAAAAACAGGTGGAGGTCGGCATCCAGGCTTGTGTTGTCGGACAGGCCGAAGCGGCTTTTCAGGTAAGGGTTGACGAGCCCGGCCTCCCGGGCATGGGCCACCACATTCGTGAAGTAGTCCATATAGCCCTGTACCGTATGCCCGGCTCCGTAGAGGGGATCAAACGCCCTGAATTTGTCTGACAGTGTTTCGTCGTCATTGCCTGAGAACCATTCCAGGCCGGGGGTCACCTGCAGCCTGCCGGACAGGGTCCGGGAGCCCTCTACCAGAAAGTAGAAGGCGCTGATGTCCTGTCCCCATGCCGTCTTCCCGTGCTGGGCAGCAGGGTTGATCCTCAGGCCGTCAGGGCCTGAGCCGAAGGCCAGATAAGCCGACCAGGTGGCACGCAGGTTCAGCACCCCGGTATCCCCGGGATGTTCGTAGCCGTCCACCACCCCCAGCAGGGACAGCGTCCATTGGTTCGACAGCGGTGTTTTAAACCAGGCGTAATTCATGGTTTTATAGTTATTCCTGCCATAGTCCGTAAAAAACAGCCTGTCGGACGATTGGTTGAAGGCCGCCCCGAGGTGCAGTTCGCTTTTCTCACCACGGTGCATCAGCAGCAGGGCATCGTGTTTCTGCCCATGATTATTCCAGTCGTTGAGGGCAAAAAAGCGCTGGTTGTCGTAGCGGATCTCCTGGCGCCCGGCACGGATCAGCCACCGGGGGGACAGGGACACCTGCACCCAGGCCTCGTGCACATCGAGCGAACCCCTTCCCGACAGGGGATCCTGATCTCCCCAGAGGCGCACGTCCTGCAGGCTCAACCGGGTGGTGATGCGGTCCCGGGCAAACCCCAGGATCAGCCGGGAACGCTGGGATACCAGACCTGCCGGCCTGGTATCCTCGCGCGGCAGGGTGCGGTAACCATCACGGAATTCGGCCCTCGGCCTGAAGTCGCCCTCCAGGGAGAACTGGGCCGCGGAGGGAAAGGCGATCAGCATCAAGGCCCCAAGAATCAGGGTCGGTCTGTTCATGACGGGGGTGTTGGTGTGACGACAAATCGTTATCCGACCGAAAGATAAAGAAAAGCCCGTTGCAAAACAACTGTGGCCTTCATTCGAACCGGGTGCGCTCCCGGGGGTCTCCCGGCAGGCAGGATGAAAGGCCTGCGTAGACGGGACGGGCGCCAGGGTGGCAGCGACCGGTCAGAACCTGAGCCGGCGAAGCCACGACAGATACAAGGCAGCAGCGAACGGACCGGATTACGGCTTTTGCGGGGGCGGCAGGACAAGCCTGAATAACCCGCTGTCTTGCTGCCGGAAGCCCAGCTTTTCAAGGTATTTTCTGTGTTCGGGCGTGTGCCCGCCGGCAACGACCTCCCGGATGCCGGCATCGGCAAACTTCCGTCCCAGGTGGTGGTACACGAATTTACCGTTTTTAAAGTCCCTGTATTCAGGAATCACATAATCCAGTGCCACCTCCAGGGTCCCTTTACCCGTGCGGCGGGCCAGAAACAAACCGGCCACGGCCATGTCGCGCAAAATAAAAAAGCTGACCGTGTCCTGTCCGGCCACATAGTTGAAACCGGGGAAGAACCGCCTGATGTCCCCGGCATGGAATTCCAGGAATCTCAGAAGGTAGCGGTTGTCGCTGCGCACCTCCAGGGTTTCAAAGACCTCCTTTTTGGAAAAAATGCCATGAAGGTAATACAGGTCCACCGCCACAATGAACCCATTGAGCAGGGCCACGGGCACCGCCCCGATCAACAGCCCGTACAAAGAAAAAAGCGCCGCACCCGCCAGGTTGATCAGCCTGAATTTCACGATGGAGCTCATCGTCATGCTGACGGCGATGATGACCGAGCCCGCGTATCCAATCCACTCCAGTATGTTTTGTTCCATAGCCATCCGTTTTCCTGTGGACCTCCCACAGGATGCCTTGCAAAAGTAGTCCTTTTTTCGCAGGAAACAGGCCAGGGGGTCGGGCAGGGAAGGTCAGCAAAGAGGAAGAGGAATGCTCCCCCGGGGCAGGTGGGAGGCCGTCTCCCCCTGGCCGGTATCATAACCCAACAGGAACCCGCCCCCACCAGAGCCGCACAGCTTGAGGGCAAAGGTTCCATCGGCCAGCCCCTTTTCCCAGACACCGGTCATGGGTCCGGGGATCATCTCCCGGAAGTGCTGCAACTGAAGGAAAGACAGTTCCCGGATGAACTGGCCCAGGCGGCCTGTTTCTCCGTCCATCAGGGCCTGAATACAGGCATTCGTGGCTGGAATGACCCGCTCTTGCAGCAGGGCGCTGAAAGAAGGTTGTTGTGCCTTATCCAGGAAGGAACGGACCAGGGGGCCCGTGTTTCCGGCAGAGCCGGTGTCTATCAGAAAGAAACGGGCGTTTTCGCCGGGGATGTTCTCGGGCAAGGTGGCCGTTCTCAACCGGTCCGTGGCCTCCATCAGCAGGGGGGCTCCCAGGTAGCAGCTCAGGGGATCAATGCCGCTGCTGGAGCCATGGAAATAGGACTCCATCCGGCCCAAGCTGTCCTTCAGGACCGGGAGGCGTTGTTCCTCCTCCTCAGAGGCCAAATCCGCCTTCCCGGCCGGCGCCCGGGACCCGGCCCGGTAGCGGTCATACACCGCGGCCACAAGGGCACCCGAGCTGCCCATCCCGTAGCCCGATGGGATAGACGAACGGAACCAGAGGCCTTCTTTTAAATCAGCTGAGAACCGTGCCAGGTCCAGAAAACCATGAAAATCCATCCTGTCCTGCCGGATGCCGCCCCGGAGCTTTGCTCGCGCCGGATTCCCCGGAGGGGCTGTTTCATTTTCCGGCAGGCCGGCAGGGGGCTGGCCCCCCGACAGAAACCCGTAAAACGCCCGCAGCTGCCGGTTGGAGGCCCGGGCTTCCCGCAAGCCTTCCGGCGGCCTGCCTGGCTGCAAGGTCCCGGCAAAGCCCCTGTAAGGAATGGTCAGGGCGGCCGATCCCAGGAGCAGGCTGTACTCCCCGAACAGCAGCACCTTGGCATAGAAGGGTCTGGCGGGATTATCCATGGCTGCCGGAATTGAATGGCCGCCCCCCCCGGCCCAGGGCGTCGTCGATCCAGCGCCCCCCGGCACACAAGGGAACCAGGCTTTCTTCCACAAAGGCTTTTACTGCAACGGCATCCCGCTGGAAATAGACCAGATGGACATTCGGACCGGCATCCATGGTGAACCCCAAACCAAGGCCCGTCCTCTCACGGAACGTGGTGATGCGGTCGAGCACCTCCAGGGTGGCCGGTTTCATCAGCAGGTAGCCCGGATCGGACGACATCATCAGGCTGTGCAGGCTAAGGGCTTCCTGTTCGGTCACCCTGAAAAAAAGTCCTTCATCGCCGCTTGTCAGGGCCCGGGCCATGCGTTCCATGTTGGCCGTGGCCTGGGCGAACCGCCCCTGGCGGTAGGCGTGGCCATCCATCAGGGCATGGCCGGCGGAACTGCTCACTTTCTTGGCGCTGTCATCCACCACGAGCACGGCATCGCGGAGGGTCATGAACCGGGGATCCACAGCCTCCTCTGGCAGGCCTTTGGCATACAGATCGCTGCTGCCCGGAAAGGCTTCGCACCTCCCCCACACCACCAACCCCCCTTCCACGGAGCGGCTCGCGCTGCCGCTTCCCAGGCGGGCCATGAAAGAAGCCTTCCGGACAAAATCATCATCCTGCTGCCAGCCGCCGCTCCCGGCCACCAGGTCACGCTCTATCGCACACAGGCACAAGGCCAGGGCACTGAAGGCTGCTGCCGAGGATGCAATACCGGCAGAGTGCGGGAAGGAGCTCTCGCTGTGAACGCTCAGTGCCATGGCTGAAAGGAAGGGAAAAAAGGGCGTAACCTCATCCAGGTAGGCCGCCACCCGCTTTCGGAACCCGGCATGGGGCGCCCCGTTAAGCAGGAAGGCCTGCAGCCCGGCTTCGGTCCTGCCGGCTTTCTCAAACCCCATCCGAACCCTTACCACACTGTTCTTCAGGGTGAAGCTCAGTGAAGGGTTCATGGGCAACTGCCCGGGGTATTTTCCCCAGTATTTGACAAGGGCAATGTTCGATGGCCCCTCCCAGGCTGTGACGCCCCTGTCGGGGATATCCTTGCGGCCGGGCTCCAGCCCCTGCTCCAGGTATTGCTTCTCAAGATGATTCATGGGGATTTTTTTAGGATCATGTCATCGAATGGGATGAAGGTATGCAGCCCCCTGGCCTTGAAATAGTCACGCTGCCATCCCAGGTCGCGGGGGGAGGCAGCCAGCAGAAAGTCGCCGCCCCAGGCACCGAGCGACTTCAGGGCGCCCTCAAAACCGGGGAAGCGTGCAGGCTGCACCGGTACCTGCCCGGTTACCCGTCCGACGATCCTTTCATGGGCGGACATCAGGTCCATGAAGGAGGCCAGGTCGCCGGCCCCGGCCATCTCCAGTGAGAGCCGGGAAACCTCCCGGACGTCAGCCTTCGGGACATCCCCCGGAGAAAAGCGGCTGAGGCTGACTGGGGTGTCCTGCTTCCTGCCGGTGTAAACAAAACCCAGCTGTCCGGAAAAAGAAGGCCGGAAGACCGCTGTGCTCACTTCCGGAGCCCGGTCCGCACCCCGGTACTTATACAGTATGCCGGTATGGCTGCGGGCGCACGCAAGGTCATAGCCGGAGCCTCCCAGGGTGGCAAAAAGCAAGCGGTAGGGATCGGCGCCGGCCCAAAGGGCCAGATTGGAAACCAGAGTGGAGCTGCTTCCCAGGCCCCAGTTCCGGTCAAACTCCAGCTCCGTTTCCACCTGCCAGCTTGCCGGAGCGGAAAGGAATGCAGGGTTCAGTTTCCTGCAGGCGATCAGCAGCCGCTGCAGGGTTTTTGCCGTGTGTCCGTCGGATGCATCTGCTGCCTCCAGGGCCTCCCCATGAAACGTGGCCCGGAACCACTCCCTGCCCGACTGCCGGGAGGACCATCCTATCTGCAGGCAAGGGGCCGGGCGGCACTGCACGGTCAGGGACTGCCCGTAACGAACCGGGATGGCCAGGGCCCTGGCACCTGCCAGTACCAGGTATTCGCCGCTGATCATCAGTTTCCCGTTCGACCGGAACTGCAGTGTCTGCATGGGCCCCTCAGGTTTTATTCCGCAATGTCTTTAAATAATCCGACACCGCCTGGTGGCTGGTTTTTTTATCCCTGAACCAGCCCAGGGCCGCTTCCTGCTCCCCGGGCGTCGCCCCAAGCTGAAGCAGGATGTTGGGGAGGTGCATGCGCATATGCCCCGCCTGGATGCCGGTCGTCACGAGCGACCGCACCGCGGCAAAATTGTTGGCCAGTCCGGCGGCCCCGGCAATCATCATCAGGTCCCGGGCCCCGGGCCTGCCGAGGATTTCCAGTGAGAGGTCGGCCAGTGGATGCAGGCGGGTCAGCCCGCCCAGGGTTCCGAGGGCCAGGGGCATCTCCAGGGAAAAAGAAAAACGCCCTGCCTCCACCGAGGCCCGGCTCAGGGAGCGGTACTGGCCGCTTCGGCAAGCATGGGCGTGCGCAGCCGCCTCCACGGCCCGGAAATCATTGCCGGTGGCGAGCACCACGGCATCCACCCCGTTCATGATGCCCTTGTTGTGGGTGGTGGCCCGGTAGGGATCTTCCGTGGCGATCCGGACGGCCCTTTCAAAACGCCGGGCAAACTCCGGGGCCTCAAGGCCACCGGTCACTCCCAGCTGTTCCAGGGGACAGGACACTTCCACGCTCACGGTACAACCGGGGGTGTAATTGGAAAGAATGGCCATCAGGGTTTCATACGCCCCCCCGGATTCATCTGCATGGGCATCAAAAAAATCACGCATGCCGGCCGCAAATTCTTCCAGAACGGAATTGATGAAGTTGGCCCCCATGGCATCTGCTGTTTCAAACCCCACCAGGAGCTGGTAGCAGTCCGCCCCGGCCTCCGGCAAGGGGCGAAGCTGCAGGGAGGTGATGCCCCCGCCCCGTTTGACCATATTGGCCGACATCTCAACGGTACGCTGGCGCAACTCTTTGTCCAGCCGGGGCATCTGGTTTTCCAGCCAGCCCGCATCCCCGGTGAACCTGAAGTGAAGCTGCCCGGTCTTTTCGGTCCCGTTGACCCGGGCACGGAAGCCCCCGCGCGAAGCCCAGAAACGGGCAGCAGCGCTGGCAGCGGCCACCACTGAACTTTCCTCGATCACCATGGGCACCATGTACAGACGGCCATTGATCAGGAAGTTGGGGGCGACCGAATAGGGAAGCGGGTAATTTGTCAGGGTGTTCTCACTGAAGGACGAAAGGACCTTATGCACCTCCTGCTCAGGGTGAAAAAACGATGCCATGATGCGCAGGGACGCCTGCGGGTCTTTGGTGAGCCGGGCAGCAAGTCCCCGCTTCTCGTTGGAAGTCAGCTTGGAGAAGCCTTGAATCAGTCTGTTTTCGGACATAAAACGATGCGTTTGCGGCAGCTATTCCCGGATACGCAGAAAGGCATAGGCCAGCTGCAGGCCCTTCACCTGCATTTCCACGAACTCTTTCAGTTGGCCGTAATCCTCCCTGGCATGTTTCAGGAAACCCGAGGCCTGCCCGTAAATGGCAGGCAGGGCGGATTTATGGGTCAGATAGTACCCGTCCAGAAAGGTTTTTACCCCGCCCGAAATGATCAGCTGGCGGCAACGGACAAGATCCGGCTCCGTGTCCAGGATGCTGTTCACCATGTGAACCATCTGCCCGGCATCATGGCCTATCCGGGCGAGGGGCTCCAGCAGGTCCTGCCCGGCAGCGGTGTTGCGGAGCATTTCCACCCTGGAAAAATTCGTGCCGCCGAAAGCCCCAAATTCAATGGCGGCCAGTGGCAGGGCCAGCAATTCCCGGAGGCTATGGTAACCCATGCCCTGACCGACCTCCTTAACAATGACCGGAAAGGCGGCATATTCCATCAACACCTGCAGGCTCTCAAGGGCTGTTTTTTCCAGCCGGTCTCCTTCCGGCTGGAACCACTCCTGAAAAGGGTTGACATGGATGATCAGGCCATCGGCCCGCAGCTTGTGTACCAGAACCGGCAAATCATCCAGGCGCTTCTCCCGTATCAGGATCTCAAGCTGGTTGATGCCGAGGTTGGCAAACAGGGGCAGGTCTTCCCCGATCAGGTCCCGCATATCAAAATCAGGCAGGTAGCGATCGTCCTCCAGGATGATGCGGCAGGATCCCAGGCCCATGCCCATTCCGAACTCCCGGCAGGCCCTTGCCAGGTTGCGGTTTATGGTACCCGCCATGCGGGTGCCGCCCGTCATGCTGGAAACCCAGATGGGAAGGCGTAAGGTCTTTCCTGCAAAAAGGGTCCGGGGGATGACATCGCCCGGATGGGGGCTGAGCAGCGGCTCATAATAGAAACGGGGGTCCGCCATGCTGCCCGGGGTCTGTGACTCAAAAGCCAGTTCGATATGGTCTTTCTTGCGGTCTTCCATTATGTGACGGCTTAAACGCCAAGGTACCTGGAAATGACCAGGCGGAGAATCTCCGAAGTGCCTTCCCCGATCTGCAGCAACCGCTGGTCCCGGTAAAAGCGTTCCACCTCATTGGGCTTGAACAGCCCGCGGGCACCCAGAATCTGAACCGCCTCATCGGCAACCTCCCTGGCCACTTCCGAGGTATACAATTTGGCCATGGCTGCCTCCCTGGCAAACTGGAGGTTGTTGTCCTTTCTCCAGCAGGCAGCATACAGCATATTGCGCGCCAGTTCAATTTTCAGGTCCATATCGGCCAGCTTGAAGGCGACGGCCTGGAATTTGGAGATCGGTTGTCCGAATTGTTCCCTCTTTTTTGCATGCACCAGGGCGGCTTCAAAAGCCCCCCTTGCCAGGCCCAGGCCGATGGCACCGATTGACAGACGGCCCGAATCCAGGGTGTTCAACATGATGCGTCCGCCCTGTCCGGGTTCCCCCAGCAGGTTTTCTGCCGGGACCCTGCAGTCCCTGAAGTGCAGCCGTCCCGTATCACTCGAGCGCCACATGAGCTTGCCCAGCATCCTCTCGGTGGTGAATCCCGGGGTACCCTTTTCCACCAGGATGGTGGACAAACGCTTCCTGCCGTCCACCACGGCGGTGACTGCCTGCAGGGTCACCCCCCCGGAAATGTCGGAGGTGGCGTTGGTGATGTGCGACTTGGACCCGTTGATGACCCAGTGGCCATCGACCAGTTCGGCCGAAGTTTCCGAGCCCAGGGCATCCGAGCCGGCATTGTCTTCGGTCAGGCCAAAGGCCCACACCCGCTCCCCTGTACACAAGGGGGGGATGAATTTTTTCTTTTGCTCCTCGGTCCCGTATTTCAGGATGGGTGCCAGGCCCAGTGAGTTGACTGCAGCCACCGTGGCTGCCTGGGAGGAATCCACACGGGCCAGCTCTTCCACAATGATGATGTAGGACAAAGTATCCATTTCCTTGCCGCCGTATTCGGCAGGAGCCTGTATTCCGAAAAATCCTGCCTCCCCCATTTTCCGGGTCAGTTCGATGGAAAACTCTTCCTTTTCGTCCAGGGCCGCTGCCAGCGGACGGATCTCTTTCTCTGCAAATTCCCGCACACGGGCGCGGA
Source organism: uncultured Bacteroidales bacterium (assembly GCA_964477035.1). Lineage (GTDB taxonomy): Bacteria > Bacteroidota > Bacteroidia > Bacteroidales > UBA7960 > SLSG01. The sequence goes on along the minus strand of CAYZCW010000001.1, from coordinate 484,499 downwards.
GCCTGTCATGCTCATCGTTCAAATAGGGACTGGTCTTCATTGTATGGGGTTGAAATGATATATGGTTAACTGGTATGCTAACAATTCACGGAGCATAAGGTTTTGTTCATTGTTAAAAAAAAATGACTAAACAGGTGCCAGGGCCTGTTAAAAGTCAACGGACAGCACCACCAGGGGGGTGTTGTCGGCCACGACTTCTCCTTCGGCCACCCGTATACTGCCCACCTTGCCCTTGGTGGTGGCCACGATGCGGTTTTCCATCTTCATGGACTCCAGAATCAGCAGGGTGTCTCCCTTGTTGACCAAGTCCGACTCCCGGACGGTGATCTTGATGACCTTACCATGCATCGGGGCCCTCACCATGCTGTCCTCTTTCGACACCGGATGGTGGCCCAGCCCGATCAGCTCCCTGTCTGAGATACGCTGGGCGTAGCGCATCCTGAAGGTATTGGCCCCATTTTGAATCCATACCGAATCGTCCGGAGCCTGGGTGTAAAGCAAGCGGTGCGTCATGCCGGCGGCTTCAAGGGTCATCTCGTGGGATTCTTTCTTGATGAGCCTGTAAACCTCCTGCTTGCCGGCCAGTTCCATGCGGAAACAGGAAGGGTTGTCAAACACCAGTTTCCGCTTGACCAGCCTGTCGCTGATGAGCACCTCCGGCGACATCATCAGCCTCCAATAGCCCAGCTGTTTCCACAAGCCGGCATTTCCGGGTCCATTTTCCCTGGAGGCGAACAGAAACGCTGCCACCAGCAACTCGTCGTTCTCCTCTGTCGGAGGCTCGTGCCCCAGGCCGGTCCCGATCAGCCGGCCCACCAGCCCGGTATTCGTTTCTCCCTTCATGAAGGGCTCTGAACGAAGCAGCTCAACCAGGAAGGCGAGGTTGGTCCTGATGCCGTGTATGGCATAGCGTTCCAGGCCACGACACAGCAAGTCGATGGCCTGTTTCCGGTCGGCCGCATGACTGATCACCTTGCTGATCATCGGGTCATAATCGGTGCCCACCACACAGCCCGTCTCCATGGCTGCATCGATGCGCAGGCCCGGAAGTCCCGGCTCCCTGTAGAACAGCACCTTCCCCGGAGAGGGCTGGAAATTCCTGACCGGATCCTCGGCATACACCCGGGCCTCGATGGCATGGCCCCGGGCCGACACATCTTCCTGTTTGTATGACAAGTCCCTGCCCATGGCAACCAGCAGCTGCTCCCGGACCAGATCCACCCCGGTGATCATCTCCGTTACGGGATGTTCCACCTGGATGCGGGTGTTCATTTCCAGGAAATAAAACGACTTTCCCTTGACCAGGAATTCGACGGTCCCCGCACTGCTGTACCCTATGTGCCGGGCAATGGCGCGCGCCGCCTCAGTAATTTGCCTGCGCAGGGTGGCGCTGATGCCGGGACTGGGGGCTTCCTCGATGATCTTCTGGTAACGCCTCTGCACGGAGCACTCCCTCTCAAACAAGGAGATCACGTTCCCCGATTGGTCTCCGAGCACCTGCACCTCGATATGGCGCGGATCATCCAGGTATTTTTCGATATAGACTTCGCCGTTCCCGAAATAATTCCTTGCTTCCCTCTGCGTGCTTTCCAGGGCCTCTTCCAGTTCATCTGCCGAGCGGACGATGCGCATACCCTTGCCCCCTCCACCCCCTGCAGCCTTCACCAGCAGGGGAAACCCGATCCTGCCGGCCTCCTTGATAAGCCCGGCGGCGGCACCGGTTGCCCCTTCGATGGTGGGGATGCCGATCCCGGCTGCCAGCCGGCGGGCCCCCGCCTTATTGCCCATGAGCCGGATGGCCTCCTCTCCGGGGCCGATAAAGACCAGCCCGGCATCCTTTACGGCCCGCGCGAACCCTTCCGATTCAGACAAGAACCCATAGCCAGGATGGATGGCATCCGCACCCGCCTGAAGGGCCAGGGCAATCACCTGCTCCCCGTTCAGGTAGGTTTCGGACAGCCCCTTCCCCTGCAGCTTCAGGCCCTGGTCGGCCCCGCGGGCATGAACCGCCCGTGCATCGGCCTCGGCATAGATCGCCACGCAGGAGATTTCCATGGACCGGAGTGTGCGGAAAATGCGCAGGGCAATCTCTCCGCGATTGGCAACCAGCACTTTTTTGATTGTATCAGGCATAATCGGTTCTTTAACTCAGTTCGGACCACCGGGGGCTTCGTTTCTGCAGAAAGGCCTCCATGCCTTCCTTTGCTTCCGGTCCCCTGCTGAGGGTGTCAAGAAGGTCGGCCGTATAGTGGAACAAGGCCTCCGACAAGGGCTCAGCGGCCACCTTTTTAATCAGCTCCTTGCAGGCCATCATGGCCCGGGGCGCGTTGCCGGCCAGGCCCCGGACAAGCTCCTCCAGCACGGTTTCATGGTCTTCTCCCGGCTGTCCGGCCACCCGGTCGGCCAGGCCATGGCGCATGGCCTCCTCCGCTCCGATGCGGTTCCCCGCGAGCATCAACCGGCGGGCGGCAAACTCGCCGATGCGCCGGACCACAAAAGGAGAGATCGTCGCCGGGGCTAGCCCCAGCTTCACCTCCGAAAAAGAAAAAACGGCAGAGGCTTCGGCCACCACAAAATCCGACCCTGCCAACAGTCCCAGGGCCCCTCCCATGGCATGCCCGTGCACATAGCACACCAGCGGCTTGGGGAAAGCGTACACCTTGTGGAACAATTCCGAGAGGCAGGCCGCAGGCTGCTTCCCCGTTTGCGGATCCTCCGGCATCCGCATCCAGTTCAGGTCTCCTCCCGCACAAAACACCTTCCCCTGCCCACGCAGCAACACCACCCGGATATGCTTGTCCGCGGCCAGTCCGTCCAGGCAGCGCACCAGCTCCCGGGCCATCTGCCCATCAATGGCGTTGCGGCTTTTTTCACGGGCAAGCCAGAGAACAGCCAGGTGGCCGCGGTAGTCCAGGCGTATGGTTTGATAGTCAATCATTTTAATTCACCCATGTTCGTGTCCGGGCCCCTACATGCGGTACACCCCGCTGCGCGGCTCTTCAAACCGGCGGTTGAGCGAAATGGAAACGGCCATGGCAATCACGTGCCGGGTCTGGGACGGCTCGATGATGCCGTCGTCCCACAGACGGGAGGTGCTGTAGTAAGCGGATCCCTCCTCCTCGTATTTCGACATGATCTCTTCTTTCATCTTTTCGATCTCCGCGGGATCGGCTTCACGGCCCTGCGCCTTTAGTTGGTCGATCTTAACCTGGGCCAGGACGTTGGCGGCCTGCAAACCACCCATCACGGAAATTCGCGAAGTGGGGTACATGAACAGGAAATTGGGGTCAAAGGCCCTTCCTGCCATGGCGTAGTTCCCTGCCCCGTATGACCCGCCGGTGATGATGGTGATCTTGGGCACGTTCGCGTTGGCCACGGCATGGACGAGTTTGGACCCGTCCCGGGCGATGCCTGCATTCTCATAGGTTTTCCCGACCATGAACCCTGTGATGTTCTGAAGAAACACCAGGGGGATTCTCCGGAAACTGCACAACTCGATGAAGTGGGTGCCCTTGAGGGAGGACTCTGCGAACAGCACCCCGTTGTTGGCAATGATCCCGACCGGAAATCCCATCACACGCGCAAAGCCGGTGACCAGGGTCGTGGCATAGCGGGCCTTGAACTCCTGAAACCTGCTGCCGTCCACGACCCTGGCAATCAATTCGTACGGATCGGTCTGCCTTTTGGGGTTGGCCTGCAGGATTCCCGGCAGCTCCTCCGGGTCATAGGCAGGCTCCTCGGCCAGCGCCCTATTCAGCACTTGCTTCTCTCCCGGCTGCAAGGTTTCAAACAGGTTGCGGCAGATGGCGATGGCATGCTGGTCGTTTTCGGCAAAATGGTCGGCCACGCCCGACCGGGTTGTGTGGACCTCCGCCCCGCCCAATTCTTCCGGGGTGACCTCCTCTCCCGTGGCCGCCTTGACCAGGGGTGGCCCCCCGATGAATATGGTTCCCTGGTTCCTGACGATGATGGTCTCGTCGCTCATGGCGGGGATATAGGCCCCCCCGGCCGTGCAGCTGCCCATGACGATGGATATCTGCGGGATGCCATCCGCCGACAGGCGCGCCTGGTTGAAAAAGATCCGGCCAAAGTCGTCCCTGTCGGGAAACACTTCTGCCTGCTGCGGCAGGAACACCCCGCCGGAATCCACCATGTAAACGCAGGGAAGCTTGTTCTGCATGGCGATCTCCTGGGCACGGATGTGCTTGCGGATGGTTTCCCTGACGTATGTGCCCCCTTTTACGGTGGCATCGTTGGCGATCACCATCACTTCTTGACCGTGTATCAGGCCCACCCCGGTGATGATGCCGGCCGAAGGAAAACCATCGCCATACTGTCCGATGGCAGCCAGGGGAGACAGTTCAAGAAAAGGCGTGTTGGGGTCGAGCAGCAGGTCGATCCGTTCCCTTGCCAGGAGTTTGTTGCGCAGCCGGTGCTTTTCCACAGCCTGGGACGGGCCGCCCATCATCACCCCCTCCATGATGTCGCGGTGATCCTGCAGGGCCTTCAGGTTGAGCTTCCGGTTCTCATGATACTCCTGGTCGTGCCGGAGATGGGATCGTATCTTATCCACGTTGAATCTGCGTTTTTATCCTGCTAAGCTACAGAAAAAAGCCAAAAGCCGCCTGAATAATTTACGGGAAAATCGACAATGGACCGTGGGCGGCAACCCGGTCAGGCATTCCCTTTGGACTCCCGGGCTCAGATCCTTTGCATCCGCTGCCACAGCCGGCTGGCAGCCTCACGGGCTTTGCGAAGCACTTCCTCCTGGTCCACCGTCTGCAGCTGCCTGTCCCGCACGATGCAGCGGCCGGAAGCGATCACGTCACGCACATGGCTGCTGTTGATCCCAAAAAGCAGGTGCCCCAGAAAGTTGTCCTTGTGGATTTCCGTCGGATGGTCATAATCCAGAACCACCAGGTCGCCCCGGCCGGTCCCTTCAAACCCGTTCAGGTCGAGGTATCGGTGGACATTGCGCAGCCGCCCATAGGCCACGGAAGGATCGATCGCCTCAAAGCCCTGTCCGACGAAAAATGCCGTCCTGAGGCTCTGCAGCATATCGCTGTGCATGCCGTCCGTGCCGAGCATGATGCGCCTGCCCAGGCCTTGCCCGTTGAAATAACCCACCTTGTTCTTCAGGTTGCTTTCCATGTTCTGGGCCACCCAACAGGGTGCCTGCCCGACAACCTCCCGTTCCCGGTCGTTGAGATGCAGGGCGTGCACCAGGATGGTGGCCGGGGAGTCGAGGGCGCCGGCCCGTTGCAGCCGCTCCACCACCCGCATCCCATAGGTGCGCAGGCAATGGTCCTGATCATGCACGTCTTCCGCCACATGCACATGGAGCCCGGTAGCAAATTGCTTCATCAGGGCCACAGCCCGCTCCAGCGTTTCCGGGCCCACGGTGAAGGAGGCATGCAGCCCCACCAGGCCGGGGTTATGGGTCAGGTAGCGTTCGGTCTCCGCCAGGCCCTCCCGGGCTCTCCCGCTCCCGTCCCTGTCCGTGACCTCGTAGCACAGCAAATGTCCCAGACCGACCTGTCTGAAGGCCCCGGCAATCATATCCAGGGAGCCCCTGATCCAGTTCGGGGAGGCATGATGGTCGATCACGAAGGTCGAACCCGCCCTGGCGGCAGCCATGGCGGTGACCATGGCGCTGTAATAGATGGATTCCTCATCCAGGCATTTGTCGAGCGACCACCAGACATATTGAAGTATCTCGGGAAAATTGGCCGGTTTTTTTGCCGGGGCGGGCATGCCCCGGGCCAGGGCGGAATACACATGGTGGTGCCCCACGGCAAAGGCACGGGTCACAATCCTGCTGCGGCAGTCGATCACCGTATCGGCCGGAGGCAGCTCTCCCGAAGTACCCGGGGGGATCAACCGGATGGGGTCTTCGGCATCTTCCCGGACAAACACATCAAGCTGTGAAAAATCCAGGGACTGCCAGTCAACATAGGTCGCATTCTTCAGGAGGACGGACATGGGGGTTGGTTGTTGGTCTTTGGTTGTTGGTTATTGGTTGTTGGTTGTATTTCCGAGGGGGAGGCGGGTGCGGCGTATGCCGTCGTATGCGCAGAGGGCGTTGGCTACCGCGGCCGCGGTGGGGACCATGCCGATCTCCCCGATGCCCTTGGCCCCATAAGGCCCGACCGGGTCTTTCTCCTCGACACCGATCACCTCCACCGGCGGCATATCGGTCGAACGCAGGATGCCCAGGTCCTTCAGGCGCTTATGCACCGGATGTCCTCCCTCGAGGGGCAGGTCTTCCGACAGCGCGTATCCCAGGCCCATATGCACAGCCCCTTCGATCTGTCCTTCGAACAACATGCGGTTCATGATCCTGCCGGCATCATGGGCGGCGATGACCCGGGAAATGCGGCCCTCCTGGTCGAGGGCGACCACCTGGGTGGCGTAGCCATAGGCGAAATGAACCCGGGGATCGCTTGTTTCAGCCCCGGGCCTGGTGGTCCAGTCGCAGACATACTTTCCCTTGTAACGACGGCCCACCAGAGCGGCCAGGGCCGGTGCCTCCCCGGCCTGCAGGGTATTCCGTCCCGCAGCTTCCAGGTCTGCACGCAGGCGGACGGCCGCATCGATGATGGCATTGCCCACCAGGGCGGTGGCCCGGGAGGAGGTGGTCATGCCGGTGGGGATGCCGGCCGCCGTGTCGACCACCACCTGCATGCAGGCGGGCGGGATGCCGGTTTCCTGGTGCAGCGTCTGAATGGCCATGGTATGGACCCCCTGGCCCATCTCTGTCCAACCGTGATGGATGACCACCCGGTCGGCCGCTGCCACCTGGATGATGACTTCGCTGTCGTCGGTCATCCCGTTGCCCACCCCGGTATTTTTCAACCCGCAGGCGATGCCCGCATAGGGAGCCGCGTAAAAAGCATCCTTTACCGCCAGGAGTGTCTGTTTCAGTCCCACGCCCCGCAACACCTGCCCCGTGGCGGTGGTGGATCCATCCTCCAGGGCATTGTCGAAGCGTATCTGCCAGCGATCGAACCCCCCTTTACGGCAAACCTCGTCGATACAGCTTTCCAGGGCAAAGACCACCTGCGGCACCCCGAAACCCCGCATGGCCCCGCTGGGAATATTGTTGGTATACACGGTGAGGGCCTGTATGTCGACAGCCGGAACGCTATACCCACCCGTAGCATGGCCCACCACGCGCTCCATCACCTTGGTGCCCACGCTGGCATAGGCGCCCGTGTCACCAAGGGCCTTCAGCCGCAGGGCAGTGAACCGGCCCTTTTCATCCACGGCCAGGCTCATGTCCATCCAGACCGGATGCCTCTTGGGATGCATGCGTATGGACTCTTCACGGTTGAGCTTTACCTTGACCGGGCGCTTGAGCAGCCAGGCAAAGAGGCAGGCATGCCCCTGCACGCTGAGGTCCTCCTTGCCGCCGAAGCCTCCCCCGTTGGCGACCTGGACCACCTGCACCTGCTCCTCGGGAAGTGCCAGGATGGCCGCCACCAGACGCCGGTCGACATAAACCCCTTGTCCCTGGCTGTAAAGTTTGACACCCTGGCCCTGCGGCAAGGCAAGGGCTGCCTCCGTTTCCAGGAAGGCATGTTCGATGCGCTGTGTTTCAAATATACCAGCCGCCACATGGGCCGCCTCCTGAAAAGCACGGTCCACCTCCCCGAAGCGGATACTGCAGTTTTCCAGGACATTGGACCTTCCCCCGTGCACCCGGGCACTTTCTGCTCCGGCTGCGGCATGCAGGTCGGTCACGGGTTCCATCACTTCGTAAGCAATATCGATCATTGCCGCAGCTTTCCTGGCCGTACGTTCATCCACGGCCACCACCCCGGCGATCACATCCCCCACACAGTTTGTAACCTGCCCGGCACCGATCATGAGCGGCCAGTCCTCGAATATCAGTCCGTTCACCTGTTTCCCCGGGATGTCTTCCGCCACCACCACCCGGATGACTCCAGGCAGGGCTTCCGCCCGGCGGCGGTCGATGCCCTTCACCCGGGCCCTGGGATGGTCGCTGAAACGCAGGGCCCCGTAAAGCATGCCCTCCACCCGCATGTCATCCACGAAGGGACGGATGCCCAGGGCGGTTTCCACTGCCTGGTATTTGGGATAAGGCTGGCCGATACCCGCCCCGGCGACGGCCACGGGGCTCCCGGACCCGGATGCGTCCGGACCTGTCTGTGCCACAGCACCGGCCTCCAGGGCGGCTTCAATGGCGTCCACGATCTTGACATAGCCGGTGCAACGGCAAAGATTGGGCCTGATGGCGCGTATGATTTCCTGACGGGAAGGCCGGGAAGGGCCCATAAACAGGTTCCTGGTCCTCATGATGAAGCCGGGGGAGCAAAAACCACACTGAACGGCCCCTTTTTCCGCAAACAGGCGTCCGATCAGGTCCCTGAATCCGGGCGGGAGTCCTTCCATGGTGATGACCGCTTTCCCCTGCAGGCTGTTCATGGGTGTCCTGCAGGCCAGCCCGGGGCGCCCATCGATTTCCACCGTACAGGCACCGCAGCTTCCCTCCCCGGAGCAACCGTCCTTGGGCGATGTGATGCACCGCTCCAGCCTCAGAAAATCAAGGAGGGTTTGGTCTTGCGCTCCCTTCCATTGAAGGCTTTCCCCATTGAGTGTAAATTCGATCTGTTGATCAGGCATGGCTTTGGGTTGTTTTATTCGCGGCGGGGGTGCCTTTCCCATATCCTTTTCAGTCCGTCCAGGCCGGGCTCGATGGCCGCAGGCACCTGCAACCCCTGCTGAACCGCCTGAAGGTCTTTCAGCCCGCTTCCGGTCAGCAGGACGACGTTGACCGAACCCTCTTCCAGCCGTTCCCGGCGGTAGTAGGACAAAAAACCCGCAAAGGCGGCGGCCGAAGCCGGTTCGGTAAACAGTCCGGTATTCCGGGACAGCCGGGAAGAGGCATCCAGGATGTCCTGGTCGGTCACCACCAGTCCCTCTCCCCCGTAACGGTGCATGAATTGCCTGGCCATCAGGAAATTTCTGGGCACATCCACCGAGATGGAATCCGCCAGGGTCTTGCTTGCCCTGATTCGGAAGACCTCTGAGTCCAGGTTCCTGATGAGGTTGTCACTTCCGTCGGATTGCACGGCGACCACCACGGGCATCTTGTCAATGATCCCCAGCTGCAACAAGTCTTCGAATCCTTTGTACACCCCCGAGAGGATGACACCGTCGCCGGCAGGCACAAAAATCCTGTCGGGCACCTGCCCTGGAAGCTGAAGGGCCAGCTCCAGGGAGACCGTCTTTTTCCCTTCGATGGTCAGGGGGTTATACGCTGTATTCCGGTTGTACCATCCGAACGCATTGCTGGCCTCGATGCTGAGCTCGAAGGCCTCGTCGTAGGTTCCCCGGACCGGCACCAGGCAGGCTCCGTAAAACCCGATCTGGGTCAGCTTGCCCAGGGGCGCCTTCTCGGGCACCAGGACCACGGCCTGCTGGCCCTGGGCGGCACAGATGCCGGCGATGGAAGATCCCGCATTCCCGGTGGAAGCGGCCACGATCACCGCCAGGCCCCGCTCTTTGGCATGGGCAGACACCAGGGCAGAGGCCCTGTCCTTGAAGGAAAAAGTAGGGTTCTGGCTGTCATCTTTCAGGAACAGCTCAAAGGGCAGCTTGTTGCCGTCCAGCCGGGACGTCCGGTACAAAGGGGTGTCCCCCACCCTCAGGGGGGGCCAGGAGCGCGAATCCCTCAGAGGAAGCAGGGGAGAGAAAGAATTCGCCTTCAGGTGCTTCAGGGCCCTGTCCGGATTCCTGATTTTAAGCCGGATGGCGTGGTAATCATACAGGGTCTTCAACACGCCACGGGGAGGCTGTCCGGCTGTATTGTCACGGCTGCAGACAGGGCACAGGTAAAGGACCTCCTCCGGGTGGTAGGATTGTCCGCAATCGGTGCATTCAAATACAAACCGGGTTGTCGTCGGGTTCATGACCTGGCATAAAAAGCCAAATTAATGATTTTTCGGCCAACCAGCGGCAAAATTTCCTAAATTGCCAGCCTGAGATGCCCCAGCAGCAAAAAAACAACCACGCCGCCAAACAGTCCCAGCCAGGCCTGTTCAAGGGTATTCCCACCCGCGCCCTGCTCCTTTGGGTGCTGCTGCTCCCCACAGGCGCCACAGCCTCCCCGGGACCCTTCGAAAACAGTTATTTCGTGACCATCGAGGGGGTGGAACTGCATTTCCGTCACTGGGTGCCGGATCCGGTGCACCAAAAAGGGTCCTGCTTGCTGATCCACGGCTTCAGCGGGTCCACGTTCTCCTGGGAAGGCGTTGCACAGCGAATGCAGCAACTGGGGTTCGAAGTGGTGGCCCTGGACATCCCCCCATTCGGCTACAGCGACAAGTCCGCCCGGGTCAACAAATCAGTCACCGGCCTCGCCTCCCTGGTGCTGGACTTTCTCGATGAGTTGTTCCCCGGGCAGGCCTGGCACCTGGCCGGGCATTCCATGGGCGGTGCCATCGCCCAGGCCATGGGACTGATGCGTCCGGAGGCCTTTCATACGGTGACCCTGGTCGCGCCTGCCGCTTTCAGCCGGACAAGGGCGGCGACCAACGACAAGGACGGTCAGGCCGCCCATCCTCCCACAAGCATTGAAACCGGGCGGACAGGACGCATACTGGGCAGCTGGCCCCTGCGGCATATTGTGGGACGGCTGGCAGAGCGGTATTTCATTACCCCGCGCCGGGTCCGCCGGCTGCTGGCTTCTGCCCTGGGAGAACAGCCCAGCCAGGAACAGGTCGCAGCTTACTCAGAGCCCCTGCGCCTGCGGGGCACTGCGGCGGCCATTCTTTCTTCGGGGCGCAACAGCCAGGAAGTTGCCGGTCTGGATGCCGCCGACATGCAGGTACCCACCCTGGCGGTGTGGGGCGACGGGGACCAGTGGGTTCCCTACGAATCACGCAGACAGGTGGTTGAAAAAATTCCCGGGGTGGATGTGCAGCTGATCCCGGGGGCCGGGCACAACCCCATGGAGACGCATCCGGAAGAATTTCTCGCAATTTGGGCCGGATTCCTTCAGGCTGTTTTGGGACAGGAATAATCAGGCCTTACAAGGTGCCGAGCACCCCGGTCCTCTCATTGAATTCCCGTATCAACTCATCCCAGCGATGCACCTGGTTGAAAAGCCGGGGCCACAGTTCGTGGTCGTACCACAGCTGGTTCAGGTCTTCCACCTCCTTCTGCTGTTGTTCCACCCAGGTAAAGTATTTCAGGTTGTGGATGGCCTTGCGGTCCGGATAGGTCAGTTCCTTCATGTGGTCCGTGGCCACCCCGCCAAGACATTTTTCATGGTCTTTCACGGCCTGGAGCCGGGTGTATTCGCCACGGTATTCCCGCAATTCGTGCAGCCTTGACTGGTACAGCGCGGCTGAATCGGTGGCAACACTCAGGACCACGTCCTCCTCCGTCATTTCGAAATAGCGGGCCGTCTTGATGGCAGACAAGAGGTTGCCGATAGCAGAAATTCCCAGCAGGTGGAGCTGCCCGACCATGCCGGGATCGATTCCGGCAGAGACCAGGTAGTCCATGCCTTCCTTTTCGTTGAACAGCCTGAAAAGCCGCATGCAGTCCTCGTCATCTATGGCGGTCACCACATCCGTGTTCTTCACGTTATGCACCCAGGGCACATGCTTATCGCCGATGCCTTCGATGCGGTGCCCCCCAAACCCGTTCATCAGCAGGGTCGGACACTGCAGTGCCTCCGAGGCGACCACCTTCAACCGTGGCTCAAGGGTGCGCAGGTAATCCCCTGCCGCAATGGTCCCGGCCGAACCGGTGGCCGAGACATAGGCAGCCAGGCGGGAACGATCCGACTTGACCAGCCGGAAAACTTCCTCCAGGGCATCTCCCGTGACATGGTAATGCCAGACCGCATTGCCAAATTCGTCGAACTGGTTAAAAATAATGCATTCGGGCCGGTTGCGCCGGATCTCCCAGCAGGCGTCGTAAATTTCCTTCACATTGCTCTCGCATCCCGGGGTCGCAATCACCTCACAGCCGATCTCATCGTGCAGCCAGTCGAACCGCTCCTGGCTCATCTCCTCCGGCAGGATGGCCACGGAGTCGGTACCCATCAGCTTGGAATCGAATGCGCCGCCGCGGCAATAGTTGCCGGTGGAGGGCCACACCGCTTTGTGATAACTTGGATCGAACCCCCCGGTGGTGATCTTCGGGGCAAGGCAGCCATAGGCCGCCCCCACTTTGTGTGCCCCCGTGGGAAACCATTTGCCCACCAGCAACACGATGCGCGCCCGCACCCCCGTCAAGGCTTGCGGCAGCTCCAGGTAGTTGACTCCCCCATAAAGGCCCCCGTGCTCCAGGGGCTCATTCTTCCAGGTGATGCGAAACAGGTTCAGCGGGTCGATGTCCCACAGCCCGACGCCCTTCAGTCTTTCCTTTACCTTCCCGGGAACCAGCCCGGGGTTTTTCTGTTGTGCGAAGGTCGGCAACAGGATCTTTTTTTCGCGGAAACGCCTGACCGCGTTTTCCAGGGCTTTCTCATCGGTGATTCTGTCAATGATGGGAATCATGCGTTATGTGATTTGGATTCTGCCAAAGCGGCAGGATTCATGGTTTCAATTAAAAGCGTTGACAGGCTATCCATTGTTTGGCCCCGTCCAGAATGACCCGCATACGGGCTGCAGGCAGCAAGGATACCTCATCCGCATCCGACGAAACGAAAGAAGCCTCCAGGACATGAAATGATTGCCTGTCGAGCCGGACGATGGCCTCCGGGCAATGATAGGTGAAGGCATCATGGGTTTCAGACAGGGTGGTTACCCTGTTTTTTTCTTTGTATATCAGATTGTTGCTTCCCTCGATGCGGGACAGGTAGTAGCCCTTGTCCGATCCGTTAAAGGAATCGAGCCCCAGGTGGAGTTTCGGTTTTTCCCGGTAGGGGGCGGAATCCGTGGGACAGAAAGTCCTGCAGTTGCCGCACTCGTTGCAGAAGTTGGCAATGTTCAGGATCTGCACCCTTTGGGTCAGTTCAAAATCCTGGTCGAAGGGAAACAAAGGGGTCTGGCCGTCCGGCCCGCGCACCACTTTCTGCAGGCTGGCATGCCAGGGGGAGGTCTGGTAGGCCAGGTTGGCAAAGTTGGGACAGACCGTGGTGCAGATGCTGCACAGCTCATCACAGAACAGGCAGCGCCCCGCTTCGCGGACCACCTCCTCCGGCTCCAGTGTCTCCTGAACCGGGCTGAAAGAGCGCCTGTCCTTCAACGGGAGCTCCCTGACGGGGACGGCAAACTGCCTCCGTGCCCGCAGGCCCATCAGGTCGGCAGTTGTTCTGCGGGAACGGACCGTTTGGGGTCCGGCCCGGTGATCACGCATGGCCTGCTTCATGATCTGACGTGCCGCCTTCCTGCCATCGCCAATGGCGTTGATCGCGGTGGAGGCACCCCTCATGGCATCCCCGCCTGTGAAGACATTGTCCATGCGGGTCCCATATCCTTCCTGTCCGGTCTCCAGCAGCTCCGGGTCCACAAAGTCAATGTCCAGGGACTGCCCTACGGCGGGAATGATGGTGTCGCAGGAAATGACAAAGCCTGAATCCGGGATCTTTTGCGGCCTGGGCCTGCCACTTGCATCGGCACCGGACAGGGTCATCCGGCAGCAAGCCAGGCCGGTCACGCGGCCGCCTTTCACCACCACCCGCTCAGGAGCCGTCAGCTCCATGATGTCCACGCCCTCTTCCAGCACGGCCCGGATCTCACCCTGGTCCGCCGGCATCTCCCGGAGGGTGCGCCGGTACACCACGGACACCCTGCCGTCTTCGCCCACCAGACGGTAAGCCGTCCGGGCGGCATCCATGGCCGTGTTGCCGCCCCCGATGACGAGCACCCGCCTTCCGAGGCCGGCTGGCTTTCCTTCTTTCACGCGCATGAGAAACGACAGGGGATCCAACACCCCTTCCGCCTCCATGCCATCCAGACGAAGCGGGGTTGCCATCTGGGCACCGGCACCCACGAACACATAATGGCTTTCCTCCTTCAGCTTATGGAACAAGGCCCTGTCCACCCGGGCATTGAAGTGCATGATGACCCCCAGGCCGGCGATGCGCCGGAGGTCCTCCTCGATGGCCCCGTCCGTCAGCCTGAAGCCCGGAATGGCATATTGCACCATGCCCCCTGCCCGGGATTTCGCCTCGTATACATCGACACTGAAGCCTGCCAGTGCAAGGAAGAAGGCGCAGGACATGCCGGCCGGCCCGGCACCGATCACGGAAACCTTCAGTCCGTTGGGGGCGGCGGGCTGCAGCGAAACCTGCCCATTCTCCGCCAGAAAGCGCTTCACCTCCCGGATCAGCAGGGGCTGGTCATAGTGTACCCGGGTACACTTGTTCTGACAAAGGTGGTCGCACACCATGCCCGTGACCCTGGGGAAGGGGTTGGTCCGCAGGATGACCTCCAGGCCCTTGTCAAACTGCCGGTTGGCGGCATGGTGCATGTAGTCCGGGATGTCCTGCCCGGTAGCGCAGGTGTCGCGGCAAGGGGCCGAGATGCAGTCGAATGCCCCAAGCTTCCTCGGGGTCTTGATGTCGGGATCGGCCAGGCTGGCCTTGCGGTAGGCCTTGTCCTGGCGTACGCGTTGGGCATATCCCATCAGGAAATCGAGGCATTGCATCCTGTCCCGCCCTCCCGGAAGGGTGCCGCCAGGTGGGGCACCCGGGTCCGGATATTCTGTACCGCCGGGGGTTGCTGTCGCAGGGAACCCCTCCTGCATAAGGTGTTCGAAGTATTGGTGCAACCGCATGTAGCCACCTGGTTTCAACAGGTCGGAGCACACCGTGACCGTCAGGAAACCGCTTCGCAGCAAGTCGGCGATATTGAACGCATCCGCCCCGCCGGAAAACGAAAGGTCCAGCCTGCCGCCGAATGCCTGCTGCAGCTTCGCAGCCAGGTTGACGGACAGGGGATGCAGTGCCCGGCCGCTCATGTACATCTGTTCAACGTCTCTTCCGAACACCACTTTATTGTTGACCGATTCCAGGGTGTTCGTCAGTTTGAGTCCGAATTCCAGGCCCTGCTCATCCGCCGTTTTCTGCAGGGCTTCGATCAGACGCAAGGCCTCCCCGTACTTCAGGTCATGTTCGAAGGCCTGGTCCGGCACCTGGGTCCGGAAGCCCAGTTCATCATGAAGTATCCGGCGCAGCTCCCCGGGGCCAAGCAGGGTCGGATTCAGTTTCACATAGGTGTGCAGTCTTTTCTCCTTCAGGAGGTAGGAGGCGATGGCCCCGATCTCTTCAGGAGGGCATCCATGCATGGTGGACAGGGTGATGTTGTCGGATAGCCGCACGGGGATGTCCACCTGATCAATTTCAGGAAAATCGTCACGCAGCTCCTCTTTCAGGTCAGACAGCTCTGCACTGCAATCGGCCATCTTGTCCAGGAACCACTGGACATTCTCATTCCGGATCCCTTCCAGGTTGTACCCCGCGCTCATATTGAACAGGGTCCCTGTTTCGGCGGGCCATCCCAGTTTATGGTTCAGCAGGTGGATGGCCACCCAGGCATGCAGGTATTCCTGAAAGCTCTGCCGGATCTTAAGTTCCTGCGACCACTCACAATTGTAGCCTTCGTCCTGCATGTCGATGCAGGGCCTGGCCACTTCCAGCTCATCCAGGGTCTGCACCGTCTTGAGCTCGATGTACCTGGCCCCGGCCAGCCAGGCTCCCACGATGTTCTGGCACATCTGGGAATGCGGCCCTGCCGCCACCCCCAGCGGGTTGGCAAGGTACCGGCCAAAGACACGCATTCCCAAGGGGTTATCAGCGGGCGGCAAGGGCTTGTGAAACAGCCCGCGGGGAATACCGAAATAGCTATCTTTGGTATCCAGTTCCTCCCAGACCATCTGCAGGAATTGTCGTAAAGGGATCGGGAACAGTTTGTCGGACATGGGGATGGATTTTATTGTGACCGCTTGCCAGGCTGCATCACCCCAAAAATAGGAAATGTTTTGAACATGTTGCACCGGATACCATTTGGCGCCGTCCTCCTGGCCGCCGGACTGTCGGGGCGGATGGGCATGCCAAAGCCCTTCCTGCGCTTTCGCAGGGAAGGGGTGTCCTTTCTGGAGCAGGGACTTCGGCTGTTGTTTTCAGCCGGATGCGGGGAGGCCGCCGTGGTCCTCAACGAAAGGGACCACGGCCTGCTCGACCGCCGGCATTGGGATCTGTTATACGGGGAAAGGTTTCCCGGGAAGGTGATGACGGTCATCAACCCCTTCCCTCATTTCGGACGTTTGCTGTCCGTGCAGCTTGGCCTGTCCGTCCTGCAGGCGGGGCCGCCCGCCCTCCTGCATAACATCGACCATCCCCTGGTGCGGGGGGAAACACTGCATTCGATGCTGGAGGCATTCAGGGAGGCATCCTCCGGTACACGGGAAGGCGACAGCCCGGACTCCCGGGAGTATTCCATCCACCCCCTTTGCCGGGGCCGAGGAGGCCACCCGGTATTGGTTTCTCCTGCCCTGGCCTGCCGCCTGACCGAAACCGGGAGCCGCAGCAGCACCCTTCGCGAAGTACTCGGGGCTTTTCCCCGCCTGGGCGTGCAGACCGAAGATTCCGGGGTCATGGCCAACATCAACACCCCCAATGATTACCTTTCGCATGGCCTGCCCCTATGATGCCGGCGTGGGCCTGCGCCCGTACAGGCGAAGCAACACCTTTTCGGGGGTCATCGGGGCCTCGAAATCCGGCACATACGAGGGGTTGAAGGCCAGAATGGCCTCCTGCAGGGCGAAATAGGCCCCGATCCCATACATCAGGGGGGGCTCTCCCACCGCCTTGGACTTCATTACCGCCAGGTCCGGCCCCTCCACCTCCAGGGGGTGGCAGACCACCTCCCGGGGCACCGAATAGATATCCGGCACCTTGTAGGTCGACAGGCTGTTGGATCGCAACCGCCCCTGGCTGTCATAGACCACCTCTTCCATGGTCATCCAGCCCATGCCCTGCACCAGGGCACCTTCGACCTGTCCCTGATCAATCAAGGGGTTCAGGCTGTTGCCAAAATCATGGACGATCAGCGCCCTGTCGAATGTATAGGTTCCCCGGATACAGTCCACCCTGGCCTCGATGGCCGCCAGACCGTAAACATGGTAGGCAAAGGGGTGCCCCTTGGCCGAGCGGCGGTCGAAGTGAATGACCGGGGTGGCATAATGCCCGTTCTCTGTCAGGCACATCCTTTTCAGCATGGCCTTTGCGATGAGTTCTTCCCATCCCAGGGATGTTTTCCGGTCTCCGTGCCAGACCCATTCATCCTTTATCAGGAGTTTCGTCGGATCGGCCTGCAGCTCCTCTGCGGCCACTGCCAGGAGTCGGCCCAGGAGGTTGCGGCAGGCAATTTCCGCGGCCTTGCCATTCAGGTCCGCCCCGCTGCTTGCGGCCGTGGGACTGGTATTGGCCACGCGGCTGGTGTTTGTGGTGGCCAGGCGGATGCGGTCCTGGCCGACCGACAGGGTGCCTGCGACCACCTGCCGGATCTTCGCATTGACCCCCTGCCCCATTTCGATGGCCCCGGTGCTGACCTCCACGCTGCCGTCCTGGAAAATGTGCACCAGCGCCCGGGCCTGGTTCATGGAGGTATTGGTAAAGGAGATCCCGAAGCAGATGGGCATGAGGGCCAGCCCCTTCTTGGTGGTGGCGTGGCGCTCGTTGTAGGCCGTCACCTCCTCCCGGAGTCTGTGGAGGCTGAAATGCCTTTCCGCGGCTTCGGCACATTGGCGGATACGGACCTGCCGGGCAACCTGACCATAGGGGAACACATCCCCCTCCTGCAGGAAATTGGCCTGCTGTATCTTACTGGCAGGAACGCCCAGGGCGTGGGCCGCGCGCGCGATGGCCGCCTCGATCACGAACATGCCCTGCGGTCCGCCGAACCCGCGGAAGGCGGTATTGGGAGGCAGGTGGGTCTTGCAGCTGTAGGCTGTGACTTCTGCATGCGGGATGTAGTAGGCGTTGCCCAGGTGAAACAGGCTGCGGTCCAGGATGGCCGGGGACAGGTCGGCGGCGGCACCCCCGTTCTGGTAAAAGGTGGCCTGGTAGGCCAGGATCTTCAGATCGCGGGAAAGCCCGATTTTGAAATCTGCACTGTATGGGTGCCGCTTGCCCGTCATCTTCATGTCGTCCATGCGGTGCAATACCAACTTGACGGGTCTTTCCAGTTTGTATGCCGCCAGGGCGGCCATGCAGGCAAATCCGGTGGCCTGGTCTTCCTTGCCTCCGAAGCCGCCGCCCAGGCGGGTCACATCCACCTCCACCCGGTTCATGGGCAGGCCCAGCACCCGGGCCGTGGTTTTCTGCACGGCGGTGGGGCCCTGGGTGGAGGAGTGGATCCGGAGGCAGCCGTTCTCAGCCGGGCAGGCATAGGCCCCCTGGGTTTCGATATACAAATGCTCCTGTCCGCCCGACTCTGTCCGTCCTTCATAAACATGGGCGCATTCATCCCAGACGGCCCCGGGATCACCCAGCCTGAAAGTCATCGGCGGGACCAGGAAAAGCCCCTTCTCTTTGGCCGTCCTGGGGTCGGTCACCGCCTCCAGCTCCTCCACATCGAAACGGATTTTCGCAAGGGCCTGCCGGGCAGTGCGTTCATCCCGGGCCACGACCAGGGCCACCGGTTGCCCGGCAAAATGCACCTCTCCTTCAGCAAACAAAGGTTCATCAGGGACAATGCCCCCGATCTGGTTCTCCCCGGGGATGTCGGCAGCGGACAAAACCGCCTCCACCCCCGGCACGGCGAGGGCTTGTGACACATCCAGGCCGCGGATGCGGCCATGGGCAATGGGAGAGGAATACACCAGGGCATGGAGCGTCCCCCTCTGTTCGGGGATGTCGTCCAGGTAGACCGATTGCCCCGTTACGTGACCATGTGCATCAGGGTTTATCATGGGTTCCGGAGGAGGTTCTGGGTTCGTGGAAATCAATCAGGCCCGGGTACAGGCAGTCGAAATGGGCAAACAAAAGCTGCCGGGCCAGCAGCCTCTTGTATTCTTCCGATCCGCGCACATCGCTGATGGGGCGGATTTCTTCCTGCAGGCAGGCGGCCGCCTGTTGGACCACCTCTTTCACGGGCCTCTTCCCGGCCAGGAAGGCGCTCGTTTCCCTGGCATAAAGCGGCACGGGGCTAACGCCACCAAACGACAGGTGGCACGATCCGATGAGGCCGTTTTCTTCCTGCAGCAAAATGGCGGAGTTTACACTGGCAATATCCAGGTGGGTGCGCTTGCTGACCTTCTCGAAATTGAATCGTCCATGCCGGCCGGGCGGGGTGAACCTCAGAACGGCAACCAGCTCTCCTTCCCGGAGGGCCAGTTTCTTATAGTCCATGAAAAAATCCTTCAGGTCCAGTTCCCGGAGCTGGTCGGTTCCCGGGTCCAGCAATTCAAGGCGGGCATCCAGCGCCAGGAAGAACACACTCAGGTCCCCGATGGGTGAGGCATTCACCAGATTGCCCCCCAGGGTCCCCATATTGCGGATGGGCTCCGAAGACACCAGCCTGAAATGGTCACGCAGGCGGGGAAAGGACGCCTGCATGAGCGGCGACTGCATGATGTCGCTGGCGGTGGAGGCAGCGCCAATGGCAATCACGGGCCCCTCCTGCCTGAGAAACCTCAACGCTCCCCGGTCCGACAAAAGGAGAGGCTGGCTGTCAGCCACTTCATCGGGCCGTTGCACCAACAGGTCGGTGCCTCCGCCGAGCAGGAGCCCGCCCCCTGCAAAGCCCATTTCGTTGGCGCCGTCCCCGGTCCCGGACGCCAGGCCGGCCAGCCTGCCGGGGATGTCCCTGAAATAGCCGGGCAGGAACCCATGCCCGACCAGCCAGCCCAGGGGGTCCCCCGGGTCTCTTTCTGCAAGCAGCCGGGCCACCGTGACGGCAGCCCGTTCGATGGATTTATACCCCGTACAGCGGCAGATATTGCCATTCATGGAATCCACGGCTCCTTCCGGGCTGGGTTTCGGCGCCGAGATGGCATAGCCCGAGAGGGCCACCACAAAGCCGGGGGTACAGAACCCGCACTGGGTGGCATTATGGGTCGTGAAAGCCTGTTGCACCGGGCTGAGCCCGTCCATGTTCAGGCCTTCAATGGTGACAATGTGCTTCCCATGGGCGTTGCCCAGGGGGCTCAGGCAGGAGGTGAGGCTCCTGTAGGCGAGCGAACCGCTTTCCAGCTTGCCCTCCAGCACGGTGCAGGCCCCGCAGTCCCCTTCACGGCAACCGATCTTCGTCCCGGTAAGATGTTGTCCGTACCGGATAAAGTCCAGCAGGGCGGAGCCGGCCGGTGCACCGGTCTCCACCAGCCGGTCATTCAGTATAAATCGGATCATACAGCGCTCATGGGCGGCTGGGGTCCGTCCGCATCCATGTGGCTAAAATTACAACAATCTGCCTTGCCCCGCAAACCGGCGGGGGGAATTTCAGGACAGCCTGGACAGGACCCGGATGAACAACCATGAAAGCAATGACGCAACCAATGCAATGACCAGCGTCCTGCCCAGGCATTCCTCTCCCGCCACATTATGGATGAAGGCAGCCAGGATAACAAAATAGGCTGCCATTCCTGCCATAGGTCTGATTCGAGATCTATTCATCTGAAGTCATTTTTTACAGAAATGGGGATGGCAATCCCTGAAGGATTGCTATCCCCAAACCAGCAAACGAAGCAGTAGAACTGCCATGAACCCCAATATGAGAACCGACAGGATCTTTCCGATCCGGTCCAGATGCCTGAAAGCCTTGATGAAGACAACCAGCGCCAGGCCTCCCGCCAGCACGGCAGGCACTGACGACAGTACCCAGTGCACACCCAGCTTGCAAAACAACAGCACAGACAGGGTCATTGACACGACAGATGCCAGGGCCATCCGAAGGGAAATCTTGTCGTTCCTCACCTGAGAAAGCCTGGCTCCCTGCAGGACGACCGGAAAAGAAAAGACGGGCCAGAACAAAGGCAGAAAGTCACCAAGACATGGCTGCCTGAAATCAGGATCCGCAGCCACCCAGAAGGAGAACAAGGCCATGGCCGCGAGGATCAATGCGCCGGCGAGAAACCGCCATCCCTGCCTGAATGGATTAACCAGTTTGGCATGGCGAAGGAAAGCCAAGGCCACGATGACAACAATGAACCACAGATCAAATTCGGGAATTTCCATAATGTGTTTGTGTAAGGTATTCCATGTTGAAATTGGTCAGGACTTTTCCACACAATCAAAATATTCATCCATTGCCACGGCCATGTCATAGATCACCCTGCCTGTCGCCCCAAGCGTGCACAATGCCCCGGCTCCCGGGTTAAAAAGGGTCACAATACCGCAATTGACCAAAGAAGAAAGGTAGCTGCTGTGGGCCTCGTTAAAGTCATCCTCAAAATTTTCCTGACATTCGTCCGATTTGGCAGGTGACAAGGGAGGCAGGGATGATTTTGAAGCCATGGCCCGGCCAACGATTGCCTGGATCGCCTCTTCATCGTACCCATCCAGTGAGAAACGCCTCACCAAACCATGCAAGGCATCCTCCAGAGCAGGATCCAGGCCATCCAAACCAAACAGTCCGGGCGTTCTTTCCTCCGGTATATCCCGCAGCTGTTCTCCGGAAATTCCTTCCTCCCGGACGATTTTCTGAATATCCAGCAGGAATGCCTCCGTTTTGTTACGCACATCCAGAAACAAAGGATCAGCCGCCATTCTCCCGGCCAGTTCTTCAGGACAACCTGATTGCGGGCCAACCGCTGGTTTAATGTCGGGTTCATTATCGGAACAGGAAGATCCGACAATCATGATCATCGCAATGACAAGTCCTTTTTCAATTCTTCTCATTTTCTTAAATTTGTCGGGTTAAACATTCTGTTTAATAACCTCATCCCTGTGAAGATTTCGCGGTCATCCATGGGATGGGGTTTTTTGCTTTTTGCGTGAGGAGAGAAGCTGCAGGACACAATCCCTGAAAACTCCCCGGCCGGCCGGCCCGCCTGGCAGGCTCCGGCCACGACATGCAAGCACTCTGTTCTCGGTTCTGTGGGTTTTGGTTTGCAATTCGTTTCTTATTCCCCGTTCCCGCCCGGAAGCTCCCAGGCCATCAGGGCTTCCGGTGATGCCCCGGGATTGTCCGGGGGCAGCAAGGTCTGCCGGGGACAAATGCCGTGACCAAAATAATAAATCCGCATGCATATATCCTGTTTTTTCGGGCCGAATCCGGTGAACGGTACCTGCCGGGAGGGCTTCGCCTGCAGTCGACCCGAATGAAACGCCCGGGGCTTTGAGCTTTTTCGTACTTTTGACCGTTGCAAACACCCTTTCCCCTCATGGACATCCATAAGCTATCGGTGATCATCCCCGTTTTCAACGAAGAGGCCACCATCCATCTGATCCTGGACCGACTCGCAGCGGTCGACCTCCCGGGGGGCATCGCCATGGAGGTGGTGATCGTGAATGATTGTTCGAGCGACAATACCGCATCGGCCATTGAAGACTATATGAAGGCCCATGCGAAAAGGGACATCCGGTTTTTTCACCAGCCTGTGAACATGGGCAAGGGGGCGGCCCTGCACCGGGGCATCAGGGAGGCCAGCGGGCAATACATCATCATCCAGGATGCAGACCTTGAATACGACCCCAGGGAATACAAGGACCTGCTGAAGCCGGTGCTGGAAGGCAATGCCACTGTGGTGTACGGCTCCCGGTTCATCGGTTCCAACCCCAGGCGGGTGCTGTTCTTCTGGCACCGCACCGGCAACCGCTTCCTCACCTTCCTGTCGAACGTCTTTTCCAATACGGGATTCACCGACATGGAAACCTGCTACAAGCTGTTCCGGGCCGACCTGATCAAGTCCCTCCACCTGAAAGAAAAGCGCTTTGGCTTCGAACCGGAGGTCACGGCCAAGATCTCCCGCCATCCCGAAGCCAGGATGTGCGAGGTGGGCATCTCCTATTACGGCCGTAACTTCTCGGAGGGCAAGAAAATTTCCTGGAAAGATGGCTTCCGGGCCATCTACTGCATCATCAAGTACAACCTGTTCCGCAGGTAAGCCGACCATCCCATGAACAAGCGGTCCAGCAGGGGTTTTGTCGGACAGTATCGTGCCCACCGTTCCGGACAGGCACTGGGATACCTTGTCCTCGGCCTGTGCCTGGTGGTCTTCACCTGGCTTGCCTTCCTTTCGGAGCATTTTGCCGGTGGAGGGGATACCATCACCCATTATTTATTCTCCCGTTACGCCTGGGAACATCCGCAATTCCTGCTCGACCACTGGGCCAAGCCGGTGTTCACCCTGGTCAGCTCCCCCTTCGCCCAGGCCGGGCTCCGGGGGGTGGTCCTGATGAACGTCCTGCTGGGAGTGGCCTCGGCCTGGCTGGCCTGGCAAGTGGCACGCTCCCTGGGGATGGCCCATGCCTGGGCGGTGCCCTTGCTGACCTGCTTTTTGCCCGTATATGCCGAGACCATGCTTTCCGGACTTACGGAGATCCTGTTCGGCTTCATGATGATCCTGAGCCTTTGGCTGCTGCAGCGCAGCCGGTATCATGCGGCGGCCCTGGTGGCCGGGTTCTCTTTTCTGGTAAGGACCGAAGGCATCCTGGTAATGCCCATTGTCGGATGGTACCTGCTGGCCTTGCGCCAACAACGGGCCATGGCCGGACTGTTCACCGGCTTCATCACATACAGCCTCGTCGGATGGGCCGCGCTGGGGGAACCTTTCTGGCTGATCACCCACATGCCCTATCGAGGCGCCGTGGACCTTTATGGCACGGGACCTCTGCTGCATTTCGCCAGGCATGCCCCTGTTTTTTTCGGGGCCCTCCCCTGCCTGCTGATCCTGACGGGCATCATCGCCTGGGGTTGGCAGGCCATCAGGATCCGGCCGGACGCCGGAGCCCTGGCGGATGGCAGCCGGGGGATCGTGATGCTGGGGATGGGGATGTTTCTGGTGTATTTTTTGGCCCATTCGTTCATGTGGTGGAGCGGAACAGGCAGTTCCCTGGGCCTGCACCGCTACATGGCCGCCCTGGGTCCCCTGGCGGCAGTCCTGGCCCTGGCCGGTTTCAATGCCCTGACAAGGCTTGCCGGGCGTGCCATGAAACGCCCGTTCCCCAAAGCATGGGCCACTGTCCTGCTGCTGCTGGTGCTTGGTGTCGTGGCGGCTTCCCCCTTCTCCACCTACCCGATCCCGGGCCGGCTGCAGGGCCCGGACCTGATCATGAAACAGGCGGCGCGCTTTATTCTGGAGCAGTCCCTCGATCATAACAAGGTCTATTACTACGATCCTGCCCTGGTCATTCACCTGGACCTGAACCCGTACGACCCCGGCAGTGCCCGGGAGCGCATCTTCAGCAACCAGGAGCCGGAAAGCGGGATCGAAACCGGAAGCATCGTGGTCTGGGACGCCCATTTTGCCGTCAACAACGGACTGGAGGCCGGGACCCTGATCCACAGCCCGTACTTCAGACTCCTGCAGGAGTTTGAGCCGGAACAGGAAATCCTGGTGTTTGACCGGCCCTACCGGGTGATGGTGTTTCAGCGGAACACCCTCCCGGGGGATGGCGCCGGCAGCTGAAGACCGGAGAGCACCGGCCCATCCGACGAACAGCAAAAAGAAAAAAACCTTTGAGGGGCCGGGCCGGCTCCCGGGCGAAAGGATTTTCGTAAATTCGCAGCAGAAGCAGCCGATGATCACCCGCGAAACCATAGACAAGATCATGGAGGCCACCCGCATTGAAGAGGTGGTCGGGGAGTTCGTGACCCTGAAGAAAAAGGGCACGAACCTGCTGGGCCTTTGCCCGTTTCACGATGAGAAAACCCCTTCTTTTGCCGTATCGGCACCCAAGGGCATTTACAAATGCTTTGGCTGCGGCAAGGGGGGGGATGCGGTCGGCTTCCTGATGGAGCACGAACATTACACCTATCCGGAGGCCCTTCGTTACCTGGCACGAAAATACAGCATTGACATTGAGGAAGAGCGTCCGGACCCGCAGCAGCAGGAAGCGATCGATGAAAAGGAGAGCCTGTTCAACCTGACGGCCTTTGCACAGAAATTCTATGTGGAGCAGCTGCACGAAAGCCCCGAAGGAAAATCGGTCGGGCTTACCTACCTGAAGGAACGCGGTTATTCCATGGAGGTGGTCCGGAAGTTTCAGCTGGGCTATGCCCCCAACCAATGGGATGCCTTCACCCGGACCGCCCTTCGCAACGGATACAAAAAGGAGTACCTGCAAAAAACCAGCCTGGCCAAGTCCAGGGACCAGCAGCTGTATGATGCTTTCCGGGACCGGATCATGTTTCCCATCCACAACCTGTCGGGACGCGTGCTGGGCTTCGGGGGCCGCATCCTGACATCCGACAAAAACAAGCCCAAATACATCAACTCGGCCGAGAGCGACATTTACCACAAGAGCAAGGTACTCTACGGCATTTTCTTCGCCAAGAGTGCCATGGCGTCCAGGGACAATTGTTATCTGGTGGAGGGCTACACCGATGTGATCTCCCTGCACCAGGCAGGCATTGAAAACGTGATTGCCTCTTCGGGAACCTCCCTGACCACGGACCAGGTGAAGCTGATCCGGCGGTACACGGCCAATGTGACCTTGCTGTTCGACGGGGATCCGGCCGGGATCAAGGCGGCCTTCCGCGGACTGGACATGATCCTGGAGGAAGGGCTGAATGTCCGCATCGTGCTTTTCCCCGACGGGGAGGACCCGGATTCCTTCGCCCGCACGAAAAGACCCGTGGAGGTGAGGGAGTTTATTGAAAAGAACGCCAGGGACTTCATTTCTTTCAAGACGTCCCTGCTGCTGGGTGAAACGGAGAACGACCCCATCCGCAAGGCGTCCCTCATCCGGGAGATTGCCCAGACCATCGCCCTGATCCCGGAGCCCATTGCCCGCAGCCTGTACGTGCAGAAATGTGCCGACCTGATGCATATAGGAGAGAACCTG
The DNA here is from genome assembly GCA_964477035.1 of uncultured Bacteroidales bacterium. Lineage (GTDB taxonomy): Bacteria > Bacteroidota > Bacteroidia > Bacteroidales > UBA7960 > SLSG01. The sequence continues at coordinate 458,566 of CAYZCW010000001.1, read as the reverse complement.
CTGGTGGCGGAGGTGAACAAGCTGAGACGGAAGAAGGCCACTGCCGGTCAGGGACCACCGCCCCCGGAAGAGGACCAGCCGGTGGCGGGCAGCCCGCCGGAGGCCCGAAAGGAGGTCTCCGAATCAAACGATTACCAGGAAAAGGAAATCATTCGCATCCTGCTGAACCACGGGGACAAGGACATCCGGTTCGAAGTGGAAAACCAGGACAAGCGAAAGGATGAGGTAAGCTGCAAGGTGTTCCATTACGTGGTGCAGGACATCCTGGATGACCAGTTGTCGTTCGACAACCCGGTATGCCAGGAGGTGTTTGCCACGTATACTGCAGCCCTGGGTGACCAGGAGCCTCCCCGCGAGAAAACCTTCATCCAGCATCCGGATCCCAGGGTCAGAAACCTGGTCATTGACCTGCTGACAACCCCTTATACCTACAGCAGCAACTGGGAAACAAAGCACCGCATCTACGTAAGCCGGGAAGAGGACATGATCAAAACCCTGGTGCTGGAAGCGGTGTATTCCTTCAAACTGAAGAAGCTGGAAAAAATGATTTCCGCGAACCAGAAGGCGCTGCAGGAGGCCTCGGCCCGGAAGGAAACCGACCAGCAGGAGCTGGTGCGGCTTATGGAAAACGACCGCCAGTTGAAATCCGTTCGCATTGCCTTCGCCAAGGCCCTGAACAGGGTCGTGACCAAATAGTCAGAAAGCGGGGGGAAAGAAAAAAAATGTACTTTTTTTGTTCTTTTCTTGCTGAACTAATAAAATTTACAGAACTTTACACCCTAATAATCACATTGTGATGGCAACGATCAATGAACGAAGCAGCTTTGTCGAAGAGTCCGGGATTTTCTTTGAGCGCGTCGGCATGACCCGCATGGCCGGCCGGATTGTTGGTTATCTGATGGTTACCGACAAGGAAGCGGTCAGTTTCGATGAACTGACCCAGGTATTGCAGGCCTCCAAAAGCTCCATCAGCACCAATGTGAGGGCCCTGCTGCAGACCCGCCTGATCCGGGCTTCCGCCCAGCCCGGAGACCGTAAAACCTACTATTCCCTTTCCTCGGACATGAACTGGGGGGATTATATCCACAAAAGGACCCATGAACTGGAGGCGCTGAAGGCATTGTTTGCAAAAGGGCTGGCCCTGCGGAGCAATAAGAGGGACGCTTCCTCGGGCTGGCTGGGGGAAGCCATTGAATTTTATGATTGGCTGACGGCCGAATTTCCAAGGATCATTGAAAAATGGGAACAACGAAAAGGGGAAAAAGGGGAATAACCTGGCACGCTGTTTGCTGTTTTTTTGTTTCTCAGGTTCTTTTATTCCCGAACTTTATAAACACCCCCTGGAAACAATAACCTGTTTAAATCCAAGAATATGAAACACATCCTGATCACCGCCCTGCTGTTTTCAGTTACCTGCAGCCTGAAGGCCCAGGACCCCCGGAGCATTCTCCGCAGGGTGGAAGACAACATGCGGGGAGAATCCATGTTTGCCGAAATGACCATGGAAACGGTTCGCCCCCGGTACACCCGGGAGATTTCACTCCGGTCGTGGAGCCTTGGAGATGATTACTCCCTGATCGTGGTCACCGCCCCGGCAAGGGACCAGGGCACGGCCTTCCTGAAAAGGGGCAACGAAATCTGGAACTATGTCCCCAACATCGACCGCACGGTAAAAATGCCCCCATCCATGATGTCGCAGTCCTGGATGGGCTCCGACCTGACAAACGACGACCTGGTCCGCGGGGTGTCCACGGTGGACGACTACACCCACACCCTGCTGGGATCCGAGACGGTCGATGGCCACGACTGCTGGGTCATTCAGCTGGTTCCCAAGCCGGAAGCCCCCGTGGTCTATGACAAAGTCCTGCAATGGATCGCCAGGGAGCATGACCTGCCGGTCAAGGTGGAGAATTACGATGAATTCGGAGACCTGGTCAGCACCATCCATTTCCGGAAACTGCAACAAATGGGGGGAAAGATGATCCCCACGGTCTGGGAGATTGTGCCCGAAGGAAAAAGGGGACAAAAAACCATACTTACCACCCAAAAGGCAGACTTCGGTATTTCCCTGGAACAAAGCTTCTTTTCCCAGCAAAACCTTCGTGAGGCAAGATAACCCAAATATTTAAAGCCATGGAGCCTGTCATTCAAACCAGCAATCTTTCCAAAGTGTATAACAGCGGCGTGGCCCCGGTGCGGGCCGTGAATCATGTCAGCCTGGCATTTCACCAGGGCGAGTTCACGGCCATTGTCGGTCCCTCCGGCAGCGGCAAGACAACCTTCCTGAACCTGATCGGCGGACTGGACAAGCCCACCGGCGGGAAGGTCTTCATCGACGGCACGGATATCTCCGGCATGAAGGAGGGCAAACTGTTCGACTTCCGCCTGAAGAACATCGGCTTCATCTTCCAGTCGTACAACCTGATCCCTGTCCTGACCGCCAAGGAAAACGTCTCCTTCATCATGTTGCTTCAGAACCAACCCAGGGAAAAAATGGAGAAACGTTCCCTGGAGATGCTCGAACAGGTAGGCCTGTCCGACAAAATCAATTCAAGGCCCAGCCAGCTTTCAGGCGGACAGCAGCAGCGGGTGGCCGTGGCACGGGCCCTTGCCTCCAGGCCAAAATTTGTACTGGCAGACGAACCCACCGCGAACCTGGATACGGAATCGGCATTCAACCTGCTGGACATCATGCTGAAGCTGAACAGGGAAGAGAAGATCACCCTGATTTTTTCCACCCACGATCAGAGGGTCATAGACCGCGCAAGCAGGGTCATCACCCTGGTGGATGGTGCGGTGGCAAAAGATGAGGCGTTTGAGCGGGAGGACAACGTTTTAAAATGATTGCCGGTATGCACCTTAAACTGATCCTGGGAACGGCATTTGCCTTACTGGTTTTGCAGTCTGAGGCCCTGGGGGGCAGGCAGGACAGCCCCCTGGTGCTGAGGGGTTATGTGAAAGGCATGCCGGCCATCCGGTTTGACCGGGATTTCCGGGATGCATCCTTCCTGGCCTTTATGACCAACCGGCTGAATGCCGGAATCGACCTGCCATGGGGCTTGCACATCGCGGCAGAAGGACGAAACAGGCTGTTTTACAACGAGCAGTTCAGGGATATTCCCGGAATCAAAGAAATCCTCGAACAGGACCCGGGCTTTGCCAGGCTTTCCTGGGTATGGATGGACCAGGGCGGATGGATCGGACACAGCGACATCGACAGGCTATACCTGGACTGGCGGGGCGGCAGCTGGCAGGTGCGTGCGGGGCGTCAACGGATCAACTGGGGCGTGAACCTGGTCTCCAACCCCAACGATTTGTTCAACAATTATTCCTTTTTCGACTTCGACTACGAGGAGCGCCCGGGAACCGACGCCCTCAGGGTGCAATACCATAGCGGCTTCGCCTCCAGGGTGGAACTGGCTTACAGTCCCTCGAAACAGGCCCGGGAAAGCACCGCAGCCATGCTTTGGGCCACCAACCATAAAGGGTACGACCTGCAGGTACTGGCAGGCTATTACCGCCACCGCTCCGCCCTGGGCCTGGGCTGGGCAGGCAGCATCGGCATGGCCGGATTCAAGGGGGAGGCCACCTGGTTTTATGACCTGGAGGGAGAGACAGGGGTTGCACGGGGCAATGTGGTCGCCGCCACGGGCCTTGACTACATGTTCCCCGCAGGGACGTTTGTTGTTGCCGAATTCCTTTACAACGGGGGATACGGGAGGCGGGACGAGGGGGTGTTCCTGATCACCCAGCCTCTGAGGGCAGACAACATCATGTTCTCCAAATTCGCGGCCACCCTCAGCGTGCAGCATCCGTTTTCCAGCCTGCTGGGCGGTGGACTCGCCCTGATGGGCCTGCCGGATATCGGGGCTGGGTTCATCATGCCCAGCCTCAGCTGGTCCGTCATGACGAACCTCGATATGGAGATTGTCGGACAGGTCTTTGCCGGGGGAAAGGGATCCCTCTTTGAGGAAGCCGGATCCTCCTGTTTTGTGTCCCTGCAGTATTCATTTTAAACAGCAAAAGACCCGAAGCCGCGGCGGGCAAAGGCCGGGCGGCCGGCTGAACGAAAAACCAAAACCCATGAAAATGATCCTCTCCCTGGCCTGGCGAAACCTCTGGCGCAACAAAAGACGCTCCCTGATCACCATCAGCAGCGTGTTGTTCGCGGTGTTGCTGGCCATCATCTTCTATTCCCTGGAACAGGGTTCCTACAACCGGATGATCGACTCCATGGTGCGCTATTCCACGGGCTACCTCCAGATACAGGACATCTATTATGAAGAGGAGCCCTCGATCGACAACAGCCTGCTTTTTGATGAACAGGTGGAAGATGTCCTGCAGTCGCACGCAGACCACATCGCCTACTATGTGCCGCGCATCCAGTCCTTCGCCCTGGCAGCCACCGACGCACAGACCCGGGGAGCCCTGGTCACGGGGATAGACCCCGAGCGGGAATCCCTGATGAACGACCTGCATGACGACCTTGTGGATGGATCCTTTCTCGAAAAGGGGGACAAGGACATCCTGATCGCCGAAGGACTTGCCGGCATCCTGAAGCTGGGGACGGGGGACTCCCTCATCCTGCTCGGGCAGGGTTTCCAGGGAACCACCGCGGCGGGGCACTACCGCATCAGGGGCATCGTGGACCTGAAGGTTCCCGAGATGAACAACAACGCCATTTACCTTTCGCTCGGGCAAGCGCAATGGTTCTTCGGAACCGGGGAGCGGCTCACCTCCCTGATCATCATGCCACACAATCCCCGGCATACCGAACAGCTGGCGGCGGCCATCGGGGCGGACCTGGATCCGGAATGGTACCAGGTGCTCACCTGGAAGCAAATGCTCCGGGACCTGTTGGCCCTGATGCAGTTCGACATTGCCGGAACCATGGTCATGATCATGATTCTGTATGTCGTCATCACCTTTGGCCTGTTCGGCACCATCCTCACCATGATGCTGGAGCGCAGGCGGGAATTCGGTGTGCTGCTGTCCCTGGGAATGAAACGAAGCCGGCTGGCGCTGGTTTGCTTTACCGAGTCGGTCCTCTTCACCCTGACCGGGGTGGTGGCCGGCATGGGGGTTTCCCTGCCCATCCTGTTGTATTTCTACCACAACCCCATCCGGCTGACCGGCGATATGGCTGAGACCATGATCGAATACGGGTTTGAACCGGTCATGCCCTTTTCCCTGGACCCCGTGGTATTCCTGACCCAGGCCCGCATCGTCCTGGTGATCTCATTGCTGGTCGGGCTCTACCCGGTATACAAGATATTCCGCATGCGGGTCATCGACGCAAAACAATAAACCATGAACACGATACTGAAGATCTCCTGGAGAAATGTATGGCGCAACCGCAAGAGAAGCCTGGTGATGGTCATTGCCATCATGGTCGGATTGTGGGGCGGGATTTTCGCCGCGGCCCTTGCTTTTGGACTGATCGAACAAAGGTTTCAGACAGCCATCGAGCAGCACATTTCCCATGTGCAGATACACCACCCGGAGTTTTTAAAGGAAAGCAACATCCGTTACGGGATCGAGGCCTGGGAGGACCTGAACCGGCAGCTCCTATCTGACCCGGACATTCAGGCCCATTCGGGCAGGATCCTTGTAAACGGCATGCTGGCTTCGGCCAACCTGAGCCAGGGGGTGAACATCATCGGGGTGGACCCTGACATGGAGCAACAGACCACCCGGCTGGACCAAAACGTAAAGGGTGGCAGTTATTTCGGGATGGAGGCAGGAAACCAGATCCTGATCGGCCAGTCCCTGGCCGAAAAGACCCGGCTGCAGGAGCGGTCCCGCGTGGTCCTTACTTTTCAGTCCATCGACAGCGAACTGGTCTCGGCCACCTTCCGGGTGGCCGGAATCTTCCAGACGGCCAATTCGGTCCTGGACGAGACCAATGTCTATGTGCTTCAGTCAGACCTTCTCGGACACCTGGGCGACGGCACCGGCATCAATGAAGTGGCCATACTGTGCGTCACACCGGACGCCGTAGAGGAAGTCACCGGGCGCTACAGGGCTTCATTCCCCGGTCTGAGCGTCAGGACCTGGGCGGAAGTGTCTCCCGAACTGAGTTACCTGCAGGAAATGGGCGGCACCATGATGGTCATCATCCTGGTGATTATCCTGCTGGCATTGGCATTCGGGCTGGTCAACACCATGCTGATGTCCGTCTATGAAAGGATACGTGAACTGGGCATGCTGATGGCCGTGGGCATGAACAAAAAAAGGATCTTCAGCATGATCATCCTGGAAACCAGCTTCCTTACCCTGCTGGGGGCAGGCCTGGGCGTGTTGCTCAGCCTGGCGAGCATCCGGCTGCTGGGGGAACGGGGGCTGGACCTCTCGGTGGTCGGGGGCGACTCCATGAATGACCTTGGGTTTGCCTCCGTGGTCTACCTGCAGCTGGAGCCTTCCTTCTTCATGACGCTGTTTTTCCTGGTGGTGGCCACGGCCCTGCTGACCTCCGTATTCCCCGCCATGAAAGCCCTCCGGCTGCGACCGGCCGAGGCGGTGCGCCACGAATAGGGCGCGCAGGACCGGACAGCTCCCGGCACCCCCGATGGTCTGTGCGGTTGGCCGGGAGCCTGTCCCACAGAAAATTTCCCGGACACTAAAAAAAACGTCCAAACGATCGCGGTTTGGTACAGTATATGATAGGTACTTATTAACCACCCCCGTCCGGCGGGTTGGGCCACACGCAACCATTGACCACGGACCCGGCAGGAAGGATTTTCATCCTGGCCATTCCCGGAACGTACCGTAACCGGCAGAAAGACATGAATCAGACAGACCAGCACATCCGCATCACCCCCGCCCTGGAGCACGCCCTCCCCGAGCTGCCCAAGGCGGTCTCCTTTGACAGGGGAGGAAGGGGACGGCTCGTGCTTGCCGGCCTGCTTCGGTTGGTTATTCTGGTGGCATTGATCCTTAGCGTATTGTTCGCCGAGGGCAGGCCGTGTGCCGGGGAGGCGTCTCCCCCCACCGTGCCGGAAGCTTTCTCTGCGGGTCCGCCTTGCAACCAACAAGATTATTAAAAGTAATGCAACCCATGAAAACAAGAAACGACGCAAACAAAACACCCATCATCCTGGGCACTTTCCTGATCGCGGCCCTGTGGATGAACTCCTGCATCGCCCCGGATTACTTCCCTTGCGTGCGCCCGGAAGGCCCCATTGTGGAAGAGGCCAGGACGGGACCGGATTTTGACGGGCTCGACCTCCGCCTGCACGCCCAGGCGTTTGTCACCACCGGACCGGAGCCGGGCATCCTCATTGAAGCATCCGCCAACCTGCTGCCCTTCATCCGCACCAGGGTCTCAGGGGGTAAGCTCATCATCGACCAGGACCGCTGCATCCGTTGCCGGCTGGACGACATCACCCTATATGTCACGGTGCCGTCACTCCATCATGTCAGCCTCTCGGGATCCGGCACAATCACCGTGCAGGACCCCATGCTTGCCCAGGAACTTTCTTTCGACGTATCAGGCTCCGGCCAGCTGAGCGCCATGGTCAACAGCCGTTACGTGAGCAGCCGGATCTCCGGGTCGGGCAATATCCTGCTGACCGGGGAGACAGACTCACAAAAGGGGGTCATCACGGGCTCGGGGTCGCTCGATGCCCTGGATCTGGCGTGCCGGGATGCCGAAATCCGCATCAGCGGGTCGGGCAGCACCTGGCTCAAAGCCAGCCGCCACCTGGATGCGCGGATCACGGGAAGCGGGCAGGTGTTTTACCTGGGAGACCCGGCCGTGAGTGCCAGCATTACCGGTACGGGAACCATCCACCGCCTGCCTTAAGCACTGTCAACGGGCCATGCCGGCCCGTTTTTTTGTTTGCATTCACCCATCAATCTTTTTACCTTTGGGGCTTGATAATAAAAGCAAACCCCATGGCAACCCCTTTCAAGACAAGATTTCTCACCCTGTTGATGGCACTCAGCTTCACCCTGCCCGCCTGCTCCCAGGCCGGCAGCAACCGTACGGAAGAACAACAGGCCGAAGAGGCCGCTGCCCCCCGTCCGCAGGTCGTCATCACCACCCCTTACGGGGACATCACCCTGGCACTTTATAATGAGACCCCCGAACACCGGGACAACTTCCTGAAGCTGGCCCGGGAGGGCTTTTTCGACGGCACCCTGTTTCACCGTGTGATCGAGGGATTCATGATCCAGGGCGGAGACCCCGAAAGCCGCCAGGCCGAAGCCGGGCAACCGGTCGGATCGGGTGGCCCCGGCTACACCCTGCCTGCCGAGATCGTGGACGGACTGTTCCATAAAAAAGGGGCTTTGGCGGCAGCCCGCATGGGCGATCAGGTGAACCCCGAACGGCGGTCCTCGGGCTCCCAGTTCTATATCGTACAAGGCCGGGCCTTCCGCAACGAGGAACTCGACGGGCTGGAACAGCAAACCGGCCGGACCATCCCGCAAAGCCAGCGTGAGGTTTACACCACTTTGGGGGGCACCCCCCACCTGGATCAGGCCTATACGGTATTCGGAGAAGTGGTTGACGGACTCGACGTGGTGGACCGCATCGCGGCCGTGGAAACGGGCCCGGGCGACCGCCCCCTGGAAAATGTGGCCATGACCGTGACGGTGATCGAATAAAATCCGACTGCCATGCTCGATAAGATTGAAGCCCTGCTGGAAGAGGTACGCACATTCAGGCCCGATTCAATGGACGGGCTGGAGGCATTCCGGCTCAAAATGCTTTCAAAGAAAGGGGCCATCCCCGCCCTTTTCCAGGAGTTCAAAAACGTGGATCCGGCCCGGCGCAAGGAGATGGGCGCCCGCATCAACCAACTGAAAGAGGAAGCCACCCGGGCCCTGGACAAATGGAAGGAGGCCCTCGGGCAGGCAGTCGAACCCTCCGGGCCGGGAATGCCCGATTTGACCCGCCCGGCCCAGGCAGAGCCCCTGGGCGGCAGGCATCCCCTGTCTGTTGTCCGCAACCGCATCAATGGCATCTTTGAGAAAATCGGGTTCGTGGTATCCGAAGGACCCGAGATCGAGGACGACTGGCACAATTTTTCTGCCCTGAATTTTCCGCAGGAGCATCCTGCCAGGGACATGCAGGATACTTTCTTCATCGGGAAAAATCCCGACATTGCCCTGCGCACCCACACCTCCTCGGTGCAGGTACGGGTCATGCAAAGCCAAAAACCTCCCATCAGGACCATCTCCCCCGGCCGGGTGTTCCGCAATGAAGCGATCTCGGCCCGTGCCCACTGCATCTTCCACCAGGTGGAGGGACTGTACATCGATGAGGGTGTGTCCTTTGCCGATATGAAACAGACCCTGCTGTATTTCGCAAGGGAAATGTTCGGCGAAGATACCAGGATCCGGCTGCGGCCCTCCTTCTTTCCCTTTACCGAGCCCTCGGCAGAGATGGACGTATCCTGCAACATCTGTGGCGGACCCGGCTGTCCCATCTGCAAGCACAGCGGCTGGATCGAGGTCATGGGCTGCGGCATGGTCGACCCCAACGTCCTGAAGAACTGTGGCATCGACCCGGAAAGGTATTCCGGATTCGCTTTCGGCATGGGCATCGAGCGCATCGCCATGAACATCTTCCAGATCAAAGACCTGCGCATGTTTTTTGAAAACGATCTGCGGTTTCTGAAGCAGTTCCGGTCCGCCTGGTAGACCCCACCCGTTGCGGCCCCGCCGCCCCGAACCTCCCCGGATTGCTCCCGGATGGCGATAAAAATAATTTTTCCTGTAACATTTGAACGGGACGGCCGTCTTATGGCTGTAAGTACCCAAAAAAACGTATAATATGAAACCACAGAACATGCTCCAACGGCCCATCATCACCGCCTTTATCATTACCCTGGGACTGCTTTTCTCCCAGTGCAGCTTTGCCGATGGCAAGGTCATCAAAGGCGACGGGCATGTCGTTACCACAACCCATCCGGTCGATGACTTCGAGGCCATCGAGCTGCAGGGTGCCTTTAACAACGTCGTACTTGTCAGGGGAAATGACCTGGTCATCACCATGGAAACCGATGAGAACCTGCAGGACCTTTACACCATCGAGGTCACGAACGGGGTGCTGTCCATCTCTTCCGAGCGGGAAACCATCCTGAATCCCACCCGCATGGACCTGACCATCGTGTACCCTAGGCTGCACAGCCTGCGGATAGGGGGCGCATGCAAATTATCGTCGGACGGGAAAGTGGTCGCCGAATCTTTCACCCTGGACATCAGCGGCGCAGCCGACCTGGAACTCGAGGTGGATGCCCGGTCCATGCGCACCCAGGTTTCTGGCGCGGGCAACCTGAACCTTCACGGACAAGCCGGCACGCATTCCATCCGCCTGTCCGGGGCCAGCAACCTGGATGCCAAAGACCTGATCACCGATGAAACCAGCATCAGCCTGTCAGGGGCCGGGTCGGCCACGGTCCATGCCGCCACCAGGCTGCAGGCCAGCCTCAGCGGCATCGGGAAGATCACCTACCACGGAAACCCTGCCGAGACCGTCATTGACAAGTCAGGCCTGGGATCCGTCAGAAGCGCAAACTAAATCAATACCACCCCCCTGCAACCATGAAAACCGTTAAATTCCATTACGCCATGAAAACCTTCACCAAGACAAGCTTTCTTTTCGCCTGCCTGCTCTCACTGGGCATGATGCCGGGCCATGCACAACTTTCTACCGTCAGACACGACCTTACTCCTTTCAACAAAGTTGATGTGGACGGGGCCTTCACCATCGTCCTGTCCCAGGGCGGAGAACACTCCGTCGTGGTGGAGGCACCGGATGACATCCTCGGGGATGTCTCCGCCCGGGTCAGCAACAGCACCCTGAGCCTGGAGTACAAGGGCAGCAGCCGGAACCTGGGCAAAACGACCATTTATGTAAACGCCCGGGAATTCAATGCCTTGCATGGCAGCGGGGCCACCCTCTTCCGAAGCGAAAACAGCCTGGCGACCCCATCCCTTGAGCTGAAAGGCAGCGGGGCCACGGTGTTCAACCTGGAAACGGACACCGAATTGCTGCGCACCGAACTCTCGGGGGCTTCCTCCCTGAGTCTATCCGGACGGGCCACCCGGCATGAGCTGAAAGCCTCGGGAGCCAGCCTGGTGCGGGCATACGACCTGCAGACCCAGGTCAGCCAGATCAAGCTCTCCGGGGCCTCCCTGGCCAGGATCCACGTGGAGACCAGCCTGACAGCCTCCCTGGAAGGCAGCTCCAGCCTGTCATACCGCGGCAACCCACTGAACCGGGAGATCCAGGCCGCCGGCATGTCGACCGTAAAGGCCGTGGATGAAGGTTCCGGCACCGCAGCCGGAGACTCCCCCGACACCCTGATTGTCTCCATCGGACAGCGTGAAGTGCGGGTGGCAGACAAAGGCACGGTCAGCGTCCGCCGGAGTCATGCGGGACGTTTCCGCAACAACTGGAGCGGGGTGGAGCTGGGCATCAACGGCTACCTCTCCCCATCCGGTTCGGTCGACCTGGACGAAGGGGCCTCTTTCATGGACGTTCGCTACAACCGGTCCGTCGGCGTCAACCTCAACCTGTTCCAGCAAAACCTGGTACTGGCGAAAAACCGCCTGGCCCTGGTCACCGGGCTGGGACTCAGCTGGAACAATTACTATTTCCAGGATGACATCCGCCTGGTCCGTGAACCCGAAGGGATTGAGTACTATATCGACACCGAGAACAGCTTCCGGCGCAACAAGCTCACCATATCCCACCTGAACGTGCCCCTGCTGATCGAGCTGCAATCGGCCAAATCGTACGGGAGCAGTGCCTTCCACCTCTCTGCGGGGGTCAACGTGGGCCTGCGCCTGCGCAGCCACACCAAGCAGGTGTACGACCAGGGGGACAAAAAGATCAAGGACAAGGACTTTGACCACTACCACCTGAACCCCTTCCGCTACGACCTCACTGCCAGGCTCGGTTGGGGACAGGTGAACCTCTTCGCCTCCTATGCCATGAACTCCCTGTTCCGGGAAGGCAAGGGTCCGGAGCTCTACCCCTTTACCGTCGGCATCCGGCTGACCAGTTTCTAGCCGGCCATGACCGGGGCGATGTCCCGGGGTCTTTCAAACCTTAACCTTCCGGGGCCGTTTCAAAATCCATTGAAACGGCCCCGCTGCATTTCAATCCGGGAAATGATTATTTTTGTGGTCCCAAAAACAAGCACCCATGTCCGGACACAGCAAGTGGTCAACCATCAAAAGAAAGAAAGGCGCCCTCGACGCCAAGCGCTCCAAAATATTCTCCCGCATCGTGAAGGAGATCTCCGTGGCCGTTAAGGAAGGGGGCACGGACCCCACCGGCAACCCCCGCCTGCGCCTGGCCATTGCCAATGCCAAAGGCGTGAACATGCCGAAGGACAATGTGCAGCGGGCCATATCCAAGGCCGGTGAGAAAAACGCCGCCAGCTTTCAGGAAGTCACCTACGAAGGCTATGCCAATTTCGGGGTGGCTGTTTACGTGGAATGTCTGACAGACAATGTCCAACGGACGGTGGCCAATATACGGTCCTACTTCAACAAACACAGCGGCAAACTCGAGACCAACGGGGCCCTGAGCTTCCTGTTCGACCGCAAGGGGGTGTTTACCATCCCGGAAGGCGGGCTGGACGAGGAGGAGTTCATGATGGAGGTGATCGATGCCGGGGCCGAAGAAGTGGAAAACGAAGAAGGCTTTTTCACCATCTATACGGCCATGGAAGACTTCGGCTCCATGATGAAAAAACTGGAGGAAATGGGCATCGAGGCCGAGAATGCAGAGCTGCAGCGTATTCCGCGTACCACGGCGAAGCTGGATAAGGAATCAGCGCAGAAAGTGCTCAGGCTGATCGAGATGTTCGAAGAGGATGAGGACGTCCAGAACGTCTTCCACAACCTGGAGATGACCGACGAACTCATGGCCGACCTGTAGGCCAGCCCGGAACCGCCGCCAGCAACTGCCGGGTGTAGTCGTTCGAGGGAGAGGCCAGCAGCTGGTCGGCTTCCTTCAGCTCCACCATCTCCCCGTCCTTCATCACCAGGATCCTGTCCGACATATAGCTCACCACCGACAAATCGTGGGAGATAAAGATGTAAGTCAGCCCAAAATCTTCCTTCAGTTCATTCAGGAGGTTGAGCACCTGGGCCTGTACCGATACGTCCAGCGCGGAGACCGACTCATCGCAGATCAGGAATTCAGGTTCCAGTGCCAGCGCCCTGGCGATGCAGATCCGCTGGCGCTGCCCCCCGCTGAACTCATGGGGATAGCGGTTGAAGTGCCTTTCCTCCAGGGACACCCGCCCAAGCAGCTCCAGGGCCCGGCTTTTTCGTTCCTTCCCGTCCCTGCCGATCCCGTGAACCCGCATGGGCTCCATGATGGCCTTTCCAACGGGCATGCCCGGGGTAAGCGATGAATAGGGGTCCTGGAAGATGATCTGGAAGCGGGGCCGCAGCTTCCTCAGGGCGGATGCCGGCAAGGTGGCGAGGTCCGTGCCCCGGTAAAGCACCTGTCCCCCGCTGGGTCTGATCAGCTGCATGATGCTTCTGCCCAGGCTGGTCTTCCCGCTTCCCGACTCCCCGACCAGTCCCAGGGTCTCTCCCGGGTACACCGAGAAGCTGACCCTGTTCACGGCCCGGAAGCTTTCCAGGGCTTTGCCCAGGATACTCCGGCGGGTAATGAAATCGGTCGACAGCTCCCGGACCTCCAGGACGGGACGGGCGGCATACAGGGCGGCATGCCGCAGCTGCCGCTCCTCCGCCTGTTCAGGCGGGCGGGCGGTGGTATCGCGCGACCCCTCCTCCAGGAAGTCCCCCACCACCGGGAGCCGTCCCGGGCGCCGGCCGGGGACCGGCCGGCAGTCCACCAGGGCCCTGGTATAAGGATGTCGCGGGTTGTTGAACACCTGCCCGGCCGGGCCACTTTCCACCACCTGTCCGTGGCGCATGACCGACACATCGGGTGCGAGGCCGGCCACGACGCCCAGGTCGTGCGAAATGAACAGAATGGACATCCCGTGATCGGCCTGCAGGCCGCGCATAAGCTCCAGAATGGCCTTTTGCACGGTCACGTCCAGGGCCGTGGTCGGCTCGTCGGCAATCAGCAGGGATGGCCGGCAGGCCATGGCCATGGCAATCATCACCCGCTGCCGTTGTCCGCCCGACAATTCGTGCGGCCAGGCACGATAGGCCCTGGCCGGATCGGGAAGCCGCACCTCCTCGAACAGGGAAAGCACCCGGCGGCGGGCTTCGGCCGGCGGCAGGCCATCGTGCCACATCAAGCCTTCCTGCACCTGCCATCCGCAGCGCCGGACGGGATTCAGGGAGGTCATCGGCTCCTGAAACACCATGGAAATATGTTTGCCCCGAACCGACTGCATGGCTCTCTCAGGCATGCGCAAAAGATCGACCGGCCCATTCACAGGATGGTTGAACCAGATCTTCCCTGAGGTATGGCCTGCCGCCTTGTGATGAAGCAGCCGCATGATGGCCAGGGCGGTCACCGACTTGCCCGATCCGGACTCCCCGACCAGTCCCAGGGTCCTGGACGCGCCAATTTCCAGGCTGACCCTGTCAACGGCCCTGACCATCCCTTCATCGGTGTCGAACGCCACCGAAAGGTCTTCCACCGCCAGCAGGGTATTGGAATTCACGGTTCTTTGTTTAGTGGGTGGGTTCGCCCGCCTGGCGCCAGCGCACGTCATAGAAACCGGGACGTTCCTCCACGGCCCGGCGGTTCCATTCTTCCGGATAGCCCACCCCGCGCGGGTAGGGACGCACCCCTCCCGTGTCATTGATATAGCGGTCGTTGTATTTGGTAAACAGGTAATACCCAAGCTCACGCCAGCGTTCCACCACATACTCGGCATTGTTCACCGAAAAATCCGTCAGGTACTCCAGCATCATGTCCGGGCTGCTGTCATAAAACACCAGGGCCCCCTGGTCCACCGCCCTGGTCATCTGAAGGGAACGGTCTTCCAGCTCCGTCTGCACCTTCTGTATATCCTGAATCATGTGTTCGTACATGCCGTAGGCGTAGTTGGCCACCAGGTTGAACACCCAGAAGGCCGAATTCCAGTCGAAGGCGTTGATGTCGCCCGTGACAAGGCTCAGGGGGGGGCTCTGCATCCCCATATACAAGGGCATGTAACAGGTCGAGTAGGTGTCGTCTACCCCGTACCAGAAAATCCCTCCGATCTCGTCGGGCAGCCAGTTGCGCGACTGGGACACAAAGGAGAAACCGGTCTGCTGCTGGGAAATGGGGCGCTCATAGGCGTAGGACATCGTGTCTCCCTCCAGGGTAAAGAAAAGGGGGCGGAAACGATAGGGCAGGCCGTAAGGCCCGGCAGCCACTCCCTGGGTCAGGTCGTAGGGGGTGCCCTGGAAATGATCGCGGGTCAGGTTCATCATGGACTGCACGGTGATCTTTTCATCGGGCTTGATAAAGAGGGGGTAAGGCTCGGCCCCTTCCACGCAGCGCCAGTAATCGTCCGGGAAATCAAGGGACGGAGCCGCCCTGCGAAAAACACTCCACACACGGCCTTCGCAGAGCAGCAGGGAACGGGGGGTCGGGGGGGCATAAGCCTCCACGAAGCTGAAGTCGCGCTCCCGGCCGCTGAACCATCCCCTTTCCCGGGCGAAGGACACCACGTCGTCCGACCACAGCCAGTTGTCCGTGTCGTTCCAGTCGATTTGCCTGATGCGCGCCTGGTTGGCATGGGCGGCAATATACCCTTCGGGAACGCGGGCGGCAACCCATACGGCCCCTTTACCGTATTCTCCCTTGCCGATCAGTTCCAGGATCCATGCTTCCTCCTTGTCGGCAATGGAGAAGGACTCCCCGGTGCTTGCGTAGCCGTATTCCTCCACCAGGGAGGTGATCACCCGGATGGCCTCACGGGCGGTCGTCGCCCGCTGCAGGGCAATGTATTTCAGGCTGCCGTAGTCCATGACGCCGTTGGGCGTACCCAGCTCGGAACGGCCCGTGAAAGTGGTCTCCCCGATGGCCACCTGGTATTCATTCATGTTGCCGATCACCTTGTAGGTCCGCCCCACCTGGGCGATCCGGCCAAGGAATTCACCGGTATCCCATTCAAAGATATCGACGGAATCACCGGGGGCATGGGTCATGGCCGGCAGGAACTTCAGGGGATCCATGAACCCCCCGGCATCGGCCAGGTAACTGATCATCACGCTGCCGTCGGCACTGGCACCGCGTGAAACCAACACATTGGTGCAGGCGGATGCCTGCATGGATAAGCCGCCCCACAGAACGGCCAGAAACAAAAAGATCACAGCAAATGGTCTGTTCATCTGGAAAATGGATTTGGTATGGATTGAAAAAAAATGCCTGCCCACAAAAATAATAGAATTCCTGAATCCCGTCCATGAAACGGCCGATTGCCCCGGTGCGTACTGCATGGATCCCGCAGTTTTTGTTATCTTTGCATTGGCCGGAAGACCCGGCCATACGGAATAAAAGCAATCCCATGATCACACGCATTCTTTTCATTGCCGGCGCATTGCTGCTGGCGGTCTCCTGCGGTCCCCGACAGCAGCCCCAGGCGGAGCCTGCGGACGAACCCCTTCTGCATTCCGAAGTGCATTAGGCCTTTTTTGATCACCTGGCCAGCCTCTGCGGACAGTCTTTTAAGGGACAGCAGGTCTTCCGGAGCCACCATGGGGCCGGCTGGGGTCACCTGGAACTGGTCATGGAGGTCCGGGTCTGCGAACCCGGTCGCATCCTGATTCCGTTCCGGGTGGGCGATGACACCTCCCGCACCTGGATGTTCCTGGCAGAAGAGGGCCGCCTGCGTTTCCGCCACGACCACCGCCATCCCGACGGCAGCCCGGAGGATGAAACCCTGTACGGGGGATATGCCGATGACGGCGGCACGGCTTTTGTGCAGCATTTCCCGGCCGATGAATACACCGGGCAACTGATCGAGGGGGGGGAGGGGAACCTGTGGACCGTCATGATCAGCGAGGATTTGTCTGTATTCACCTACCGCCTGGAGCGGGACGGGGAGAAGCGGTTCCGCATCGATTTCGACCTGACACGCCCCCTGGCTGAGGCCCCATCCGACGATGAATAAAAACCGGTCCATACATACCGAATCCCATAACGACCCGGGAAGTGCCCTGCCTGCGACTCCGCCGGAGGACCGGGACCAGGCACCGACCCTGTATTTCAAGACCTATGGGAGCCAACCGGGCGCACCCTGGGTGACCCTCATCCATGGGGTGGGAGGCAGTTCCATTATCTGGCATAAGCAGATCCGGGACTTCAGACGGCATTTCAACGTGCTGGTGGTGGACCTGAGGGGTCACGGGCGGTCGAGGGACCTTTTCGAGGCATACATGGGCACCCGCTACACCTTTGAGGATGTGAGCCGTGATGTGCTGGATGTGCTGGACCACCTAAGCATTGAGAAAAGCCATTTCGTCGGGATCTCCCTGGGGACCATCCTCATCCGCGTCATCGCCGAAATGGAACCGGACCGTGTCGAGTCCATGGTGCTTGCCGGGGCGATCACCCGCCTGAACATCCGCTCCCGTTTCCTGGTGCAGGTGGCCAAGGTGTTCAAGCCGGTCATTCCCTTTATGTGGCTATACCGGCTGTTTGCCCGGATCCTGATGCCCAGCCGCAGGCACAGGGAAAGCCGTTACCTGTTCATCAAGGAGGCGCGAAAGATTTACCGGCGGGAGGTGAACCGCTGGTTCAGGCTGCTGCACGATGTAAACCCCCTGCTTCGCTACTACAATGAAAGGAACCCCGCCATTGACACCCTGTACCTGATGGGGAGCGAGGACCACCTCTTCCTGCAACCGGTCCGGAACCTGGTGGCGGGCAACCCCAAGGCGCGGCTCATTTCCATTCCGGACTCCGGACATGTGTGCAATGTGGACCAGCCGGATCTGTTCAACCATTACAGCCTGCAGTTTCTCAGGGCCCGAAGCTGATTTTCCTTTCGTGCCCCGCCAGGCATTCCTTCTGAGGGTTTTGACCAGAATTTCCCAAATTCCGTACCTTTAAGGAAAAAAGTGAGCGACAAGCCCCACCAACCGAAGAAAAAAAAGTTCCTCAGGAAGCCCCGGCTGGGCGGCGGGAAGGAAGCGTTGCAGGCCTTCCTGAAAGAGCACCTCCGGTACCCCGGGGAAGCCCTGGAAAAAGGCATTGAAGGGGACGTGATCGTCCGCTACAAGGTGACCAGCCAGGGGCAGGTGGTGGACCCCCAGGTCGTGAACGGTCCCGGCCACGGTTGCGATGAAGAGGCATTGCGGCTTGTCGGCATGCTGCCTTATGAGGCGGTGCGCAACAGGGGCGTGAGGGTGACCACCAACAACCGGATCCGGATTCCCTTCCGGCTGAAGAAAAAGAAACAAGCGCCCCGGGTGCGCATGAACTACGTGCCCGCAACCAAACCTTCTGCCGGGGAAGAAAAACCCGGAGGGGGTTCCCCGCGGACACAGCAAACCTATACCTACACCATCAAAACCGGCGGCAGCCGGGATTAAACAATCCGAGACAACCGATGAGCCAGCCCCCGACCATCCGCCTGACAAAACAGTTCCGTTTTGAGGCAGCCCATGCCCTCTGGAATTACGACGGTCCCTGCCGCAACATCCATGGGCACAGCTATGTGCTGTATGTCACCGTGCGTGGCCGTCCCATCACGGAGCCCGGCGACCCGAAGCGGGGCATGGTGATGGATTTCTCGACCCTGAAGAAAATCGTGGAGGGCCTGATCATCGGTCCCTTCGACCACGCCCTGATGGTCAATGCAGGCACCCCCCACCTGGCATTGACCGGGGAGAAGGGGTTGTTCGGCAAAGTGGTCGCTTTGCCCTACCAGCCTACCTGCGAGAACCTGATCCATGACTTTGCCGCAAGGCTTTTGCCGGCCCTGCCCGACGGGGTTGAACTGCATTCGCTGCGCCTGCATGAGACCACCACCGCCTATGCGGAATGGTTTGCATCCGACAATCAGAACAGCAGGGAGTAACTCAGCCGGAAGCTGAGGTTGTCCCTGAATTCGGGCAGGGTGTAGGGACCGTAACGAACCATCACTTCGAAGCCCAGACTGGTGAAGCCCGAACCCAGGAGGTCCAGCAGGGCGAACCCGGATTCAAAAAACCCTTTTTCCATCGTTGCAAAGCCTGCATTCAGGTGCCGGGACGGCTGCGAAAGGGCCCCGGCACCGAGGCGGGTCAACAGCAACAGCCTCGGATTGAATTTAACCGAACGGTAGATCAGGTTCTCGAAATCATGTTGCCAGAAAAGGGCCACATAACGGTCCGACACAAACTCATCCGCCCGCATGGTGGCAAAAGCGCCGGGAACCGCAACCGAGAAGGGCCGGTAGGTTCCGGGGGCGGTAAACAACTTTTGCCAGGGAGCGTCTCCCCCAGTCATGCCCGCCAGCAGGGTGAATTGCTGGCTGCCCAGCATCCGGACCGGAAATCTGTGGCGGAGGGAGGCCTCTGCCCTCCAGTAATCGTACCCCCCTCCCATCGGACCTTTCCAGCCTTTGGACAGGCTGAGGTGCAGTACCGGAACGCGCCCCCCAAAAGAAAGAATGGGGCCGGATGTCAGCACAAAGCGCTCACCATAGGCCAGACGAAGCTGCAAGCCCGTTTCAAAGAAACGGAAACCGGAAGGGCCTGCCGGCTGAGACAGGCTGTCAGGGACGAACCGGTAATCATCCATGGGCAGCACATCCTCCAGGGAAGCATGAGCCCTCCAGGTCAGAAAGTTCCTCCAGGCCCTGCCCTGCAGCCAGGCAGCATGGCGCCCGGTCATGTCCAGGGTCTGAAGGAAATAGTTGCGCAAGGTACCGGCCGGGAAGGGGGACTGCGGCTCCAGAAAGACGGACCCGCCACGCTCCTCCACATCACGCTGGTAGTCATAGCCAAGCCAGAGATCCGTCAGCCGGTCCAGGCGCCATTCTCCCCCGCCACCATACTTCACCCGGCCGTCCCGGAACCCATAGGCCACCCGGCCTGAAAGGACCAGCCTCTCAAATAACGCGGCATTGGTACGCAGGGACAACCCGGCCCGGAGGCCTTCCACCTCATTGAACCCAAGCAGGCCGGGGAGGCTGATATCGAAAACACCCCAGCGCAGGGAGCCTGAAAAAAGCGCCATGTAGCGATTCATCTGCTTGTCCAGCCTGCCGTCCCTTCCGATGCTGTCGAGCCGGTGGTAGGTGTTGCGTTCTTTGCTGTCTAACGAATCCACCCGGCGGTCGTTCCAGAAGGCCTCGTCCTGCAAGATGGACCGCGGGGAAAACGCCAGGTCAAAGGGCGAGAAGTCGTTCCGCCCGAGGGAAGCATCCAGTTGAATGTCCCTCAGGTAGGAACGCCCCATGCCCACCACCTTGAACTGGCCCATGCCCTCCAGGTTCAGGATTTCGAAATCGGTATGCAGCTGCACGGGAAACCACTGCCGGCCATCGACCCGTTCATAGCGCTGCTGAATCCGGATACGGGCATTGCCGCCCTCCCCCGCAGGAGCGGCAATGACATTCTGCAGGGCCCAGCCGTTTGCGCTGACATAGAGCAGGCCACGGAGGCCTTCAAAGTTCCGGTTGGGTTGTGGCCGGTAGGAGATGACAAACACGCTGTCCCCTTCCGTCAGGAGGGTGTCCTCCAGCAGGAATGTATAGCGGTTCAGGCTCCCCGGAGCCAGGGGACTCAGGTAACGGCTGCCGTAAATCTCTATCTGGTCGTCATAAAAAGAAAAAGATTGCATCTGGGTGATGATCAGGGCAAACAGGGGGTTCTGAAACCCCGACACCCTGGAGGCAAGGATGGTCTCGTTGTTTCGGGACGGAGGCATGAACCGGCGTTCCGTCACGGTCTCCATCAGGAAAAAGTGATGGTCCTCCAGGTAACGGGCAAGGCGGCCCGGCAGGGTATCTGCCTCTTCGGCCGGTCCCGGGCCGCCCTCACTGAGTGCTCCCGTGAATACAAATTTATTGTAGGCGTTGTAGGAAAAAGGACCTTGCCTTTCGGGATGGTTGGCATCGCGGTGCTCCATCACCTGGGAGATGATCCGGTGGGCCGGATTCTCCCCTGCCATGACCTCCACCGGGGCCAGCTCAATGGGACGGCGGACCATCTCCACCAGCAGGCGTCCTTTCCCCGCATGGACCACCGCCGGGTAATAACCGACGTAGGAAAATGTCAGGGTGGTGAAGGGACGGGCGTGGGACAGGGTAAAAAGTCCGTCGATATCGCTCATACCCCCACTGCGGGAGTCCCCGATGAGGATGTTTACAAAAGCCAGTGGCTCCCCACTGTCCCTGTCCACCACCCTGCCCTCCAGCCTGTGGGGGGGAGGGACAATGACAGCCTGTTCCGCACGGGCACCCGGGGCCGGTTCCGGTGGGCCGGCAAAGGCAACGGGCGGCAGAACCATCACGAGCAAGAAACAGAAAATTTTTACCGGTGTTATCATGTATCCGCCATGGTTTTCCGGAGAGGGCATCCGGAGGGGGCATCCTTCCGGATTGCGGCGAAACGATCGCCGGGACAAAATTAATCCATTGGCCCGGAGCTCCTTCAAAAAACTGCTTCTGTGACGAAATTTCTATTAATTTTGCAGAAAACCAAGATCAGAGCAACCATTGGAAGATTCACCGGAACCCTTTTCGTGCTTCGTTCCTCCCCTTCTCACAGCCATCCAGTCCATCCCTTCAGAGGCCCTGATCGGGCTGGCAGTTATTTTGGTCCTGTTGTTTTTTTCCGCCCTGGTCTCAGGTTCTGAGGTGGCATTCTTTTCATTGTCCCACAGCCAGATAGAACAGGTCCGCAAGCTTCGAAACCCTTCCGACAAGCACGTACTGAACCTGCTTGAGCGGCCCAAACGGCTTCTGGCCACGATCCTGATCGCCAACAACGTGATCAATATTGCTGTCATCGTCCTGTCGGCTTTTGTCTTCAGCATCCTGTTTGATTTCTCAGACCGTCCTGTTATCGGGTTCCTGATCCAGGTGGCGCTCATCACCTTCCTCATCCTGCTGTTTGCCGAAATCCTCCCAAAAATTTATGCATCCCAGCACCCCCTTCGTTTCTCGGCCCTTATGGCTTCTCCCCTGCTTGTCCTTCGCCGGGGGTTTTCTCCCCTGAGTACCCTGCTGGTCCGTTCCACTACAGCCATCGACAGGCGCATGGCAAAAAAACGCCCCAACATTTCCATGAATGAGTTGTCGCATGCCCTGGAGATCACCACCGACCAGGGCACCACGGATGAAGAAAAGAACATCCTGCGCGGTATCGTGAGTTTCAGCAACGTGTATGCCAGGGAGATCATGAAATCGAGGGTCGATGTGGTGGCCGTCGACATCACCACCCCCTTCCCCCGCCTGCTTGAAGTCATCCTGGAGGCCGGTTACAGCCGGATTCCCGTATACCGGGAGAGTTTCGACGACATCGAGGGCATTCTGTACATCAAGGACCTCCTTCCCTATCTTGAAAAGGGGGCCGGGTTCAAATGGCAAACGATGCTGCGCAATGCGTTCTTCGTGCCGGAGAGCAAGAAGATCAACGACCTGCTCAAGGAGTTTCAGGAAAAAAAGATCCACCTCGCCATCGTGGTGGATGAGTACGGGGGAACATCGGGCATCGTGACCCTGGAGGACATCCTGGAAGAGATCGTGGGAGAGATCAACGACGAGTTTGACATCGAGGAAGCCATCTATTCCAGGCTGGATGCATCCACCTTTGTGTTCGAAGGGAAAACCCTGCTGAAGGATTTCTGCAGGATCACGGGCACGGACTACGCCTCGTTTGCCGAGGTGAAGGGAGAAGCCGACACCCTGGCCGGGCTGATCCTCGAGATCAAGAGGGAGTTGCCCTTCAGGGGAGAGAAGATCGGCTTCAAAAACTTCGAATTTGAGATCGAAGGAGTGGACAACCGCCGCATCAAACGGATTAAGGTAAGGGTCAGGCCATGAATCACAAACGCTTCGTATCCTTTCGTGCCGCATGCATTCTGGGACTGGCATCCGTGCTGCTGGGTGCCTGCAGGGAGAACTACAGCCCCAAACCCAGGGCCTATTTCCGCATCGCCCTGCCGGAACAAGCCTACCAGCCTTTGGCGGAAGAGACACCCTTTGCCTTTGAATACCCCCTGTATGCCCAATGGGTTCCCGACACCCGTCCCCTGGCCGAACCATTCTGGGGCGACCTGTCGTTTCCCTCGTTTCGCGGCACCGTGCACCTGAGTTACAAACAGATTGCAAGTCATGAAGACCTGCTGACCTACATGGAGGATTCCCGTGGTTTCGTGCAGCGGCACATTCCCAAGGCCACCGGCATCCGGGAGGAGGTCATGATCTGGCCCGACAGGGAGGTGTACGGGATCCTCTACGAAATCCATGGCAAAGAGGCCGCCTCCCCCCTGCAGTTCTTTGTCACGGACAGTGTGCGTCACTTTCTGCGCGGGGCCCTCTATTTCGATGTCACCCCCAACAATGACTCCCTGGCCCCCGTAATCCGGCGGCTGGAGAAGGACATCAGGCACATGCTCCATACACTGACCTGGGAAGAACACGCGGCGGCCGGTTCCCGCTGATCAGAACATGCCATACATCAGCCGGCCAATCAGGAAGTAGATAAACAAGCCGATGATGTCGTTGGACGTGGTGATGAACGGCCCGGTGGCCAGGGCAGGGTCTATTTTCAGCTTGTTCAGGGCCAGCGGCACGAACGTGCCGAAAACGGAGGCGAACAGGATCACGGTCATCAGGGCGGTACTCACCGTCAGGCTGAGGGCAAGGGAAGGCGAGAAGAAAAAGCTGTAAGTCAGCAGGATGGCCGAACACACCAAGCCATTGATCAGTCCCACGGACAACTCCTTCAACAATTTGGAAAATATCCCGCCCGTCAGGGAATGATTGGCCAGGCCTTTCACGATCAGGGCGGAGGATTGCACCCCCACATTCCCTCCCATGGCAGCGATCAGGGGCATGAAGAAGGCCATCTCGGGGTTGATGCTGATCTGGTCTTCATAATTGGCAATCACCCTCGACCCGATAATCCCCCCGAACAGGGCAACCACCAGCCAGAACAAGCGACCCTGGGTGATTTCCCATATTTTGTCGGATGATTCAATGTCCTGGCTGATCCCCGACATCAGCTGGTAGTCCCTTTCCGCTTCTTCCCGGATAAAGTCCACCACGTCATCAATGGTGATCCTTCCGATCAGCCTGCCCAGTTCGTCGATCACCGGAAGGACGACCAGGTCGTATTTGTTCATGATCTGGGCCACTTCCTCCCCCTTCTGGGTGGCCTTGACTGAAATGATGTCCGGGGTGTAGAGGTCGGCGATCTTTCCGCGGGGGGAGGCGATCAGGAGTTTCTCCAGGGACAGCAGTCCCATGAGCACATTGCTGTCATCCACCACATAGACCGTGTAGACGTTTTCCACTTCTTCGGCCTGCCGACGCATCTCCCGGATGCAGGTCACCACATGCCAGCTGATGTTCACCTTGACCAGCTCCTTGCCCATGAGACCCCCGGCCGTATTGGCCGGATAGATCAGCAGGTCGGCAATGTCCTGCGCCTGCTGCCGGTCCTCCACATGGGCCAGGATCTCGCTGCGCATGTTGTCAGGGAGCTCATTGATCAGGTCGGCCGCATCGTCCGAGTCGAGGTTGTCGATGAATTCATGGGCAATTTCCTGGGTGGAGAATGAGGAGAGGAGCCGCTCGCGCACGTCCTCCTCCAGCTCCATGAGGACCGCAGCGGCCTCTTCCTTGTCGATCAGGGTAAACAAGTACTTGGCCTCGTCCAGACTCAACTCGTCGATGATCTCCGCAATATCGGCCGGATACAATTCTTCCATCTGCGTCTCCAGGTAGTCCCGCTGCTGTTGTTCAACGGCTTCCCGGATGCGCTCCACCCATTCTTTTTTGGTTTCCGTGATCATGGTCCCGCAGGTATTATAGAATGCAATCCCTTAATCAAGCCTTTTCGTAACCCAGCATATTGCTTGCCGTGCTAACCTCCACAAAGGACGGTCCTGCTTTCTTGCCAAAATTCCCGGCCAGCACAACGACCAGGTCGGCCGGGTCGATTTCACCCTGGTTGATGAGCCTGGTCAGGGTGTTCCGGGTAAATTCCTTCTTGGAGGTTTCCACATGCATGAAGTCGGGGAACACCCCGTAGACCAGGGCAAGTTCGCGCATGACCCGTTTGTCGTAACATTGGGCATAGATGGGGACCCTGCCCCGGAATGCAGAAAGGTACTTGGCGGTCTTGCCCGTATCCGTATCCGTGATGATGGCTTTGGTGTTGAGTCTCAGGATGGACCTTACGGCAGTCTTGGAAAGGAATACAGATACCGGGTTGTCGTGGGGCATCACCTTGGTCTCCAGCTGGAAGGTCTTCCCCTTTTCGGCTTCCCTCGCCGTCCTGGTCATGATCTCCACGGCCTCAACAGGATAGTCTCCGAAGGCTGTTTCTCCGCTCAGCATGATGGCATCTGCCCCGGAAAACACGGCGTTGGCGATATCGCTGACCTCGGCCCGGGTGGGCCTCGGGCTCTTGATCATGCTGTGCAGCATCTGTGTGGCGATGATGACCGCCTTTTTCCGCCGGATGCATTTTTTCACCAGCCTGGCCTGGATGACAGGAATCTTTTCTGCCGGCACCTCGATGGCGAGGTCTCCCCGTGCCACCATGATCCCATACACATGATCCAGGATCTCATCAATATTGTCAACCCCTTGTTGATTCTCAATCTTGGCGATGATCTTAATGGGGCTGTTATGGGCATCGAGGATCTCCTGAATGGCCAGCACATCCTCCTTGTCCCTTACAAAGGAATGCGCTATGAAGTCGACCTCCTGCCGTATGCCGAAATCAATGAACTCCAGGTCCTTTTCATTCAAGGAGGGCAGGTTGACCCTGGTACCGGGAAGGTTGACGCTCTTTCGCGGTTTGATCCGTCCGCTGTTGGAGACCGCACAAAGCAGCTCATCCTGTTTCTTTTCCAGGACAAGCAGTTCGATGTCCCCATCATCGATCAGGATCCTTTTCCCGGGCTCAAGGAGGGTGGCAAACCCGGCATGGTTCACATGCAGGTGGTCGATGGAAGAGGGGATGCCCGGCCTGCCCGACACCCTGATCCGCTGACCCTTTTCGACCGGTATCTCCAGCTCGCCGTCGCAGGTCCGTATCTCCGGCCCCTTGGTGTCGAGCATGAAGGGGATTTTTCCGGTGACCTGACGGACGTTCTCCAGGACCCTGAGGGTTTGTTCCGGACTCTGGTGGGCCGTGTTGATGCGCACCACATCCACCCCGGCATGGGTCATGGAGCGGATGAATTCGGGTTCACAGCGGCGGTCGCTGATGGTGGCGACGATCTTGGTCAGTTTTTCCATAGGTCCGGCTTATCTGGCAAAAATACAGATTTGACCGGATAAAAGAAAAGGCGGATCCGGCCGGTTATTCGTAGCGAAGTGATTCTATCGGATCAAGACGGGCGGCCTTGGCTGCCGGGTAGTAACCGGCAATGAGTCCGACACCCATACACAGCAAAACTCCGGAGATCACCCAGACCCAGGGAACGATGAACTGGCTCCCGATGATCAGGGACAGGATGTTGCCGATCAGGATGCCCAGAATGATCCCCAGCACACCTCCCAGCTGGCAGATGATGATGGCTTCTGAAAGGAACTGCTGTTTGATGACTTGCCTGGTGGCTCCCAGGGCTTTGCGTATGCCGATCTCCTGGGTGCGTTCCGTAACCGAAACGAGCATGATGTTCATCAGCCCGATGGCGGCGCCCCCCAGAGTAATCAATCCGATGATGGTGGCAGCCAGGGTCACGAACCGTAGGTTCTCAATCAGGGCTTCGGCGATGTTGTCGCTTTTGGCCATATCGAAATTATCTGGTTCCCCCACCCTCAAACCGCGGATGATGCGGAACAGGCCGGTCGCCTCGCCGATGCCGTCCTCCAGGTCTTCCAGCGAATAGGTGCTGACCGAAATGGTATAATTCATGGAAGAACGGGAGAAGTCCTTGCGGGCGGTCAGCAGGGGCACGATACACTGTTGGTCGTCCGACATGCCAAACCCGCTTCCCTTTTCCTTCATCACCCCGATCACCTGATAGGGTTTGTTGCTGATGGTCACCGTATTGCCAAGGGGATCCTCGTCACCGGGAAACAGGACCTGGGCCACCTCACTGCCGAGGATGACCACATTCGCTCCGTATTGCAGTTCTGCCGGAGAAAAAATCCTTCCCGCAGACAGCTCATTCCCGCTGTTAACCAGGTAGTTCTCGTCACTTCCGACCACCCGGGTGGTCGGATTCGTTTCCCGGGAACGGTACCTGGCCACCGCATTGCCCGTGCCAAAATAGGTCACCGATACCATGGCCGGGAATTCGAAGCGCTCCTTAAATGCCTGGGCCTCCTCGAAGGTGATCCTCCTGAAAACCTGGGATTGGCCTGCCGCACCGGTAAAGACACGCATTTCCCGGTTTCTGATGGTGAAGCTGTTGGCTCCCAGCCGGGCAAAATTCTCATTGATGGAGCCCTTGATGGAGTCGATGGCGGTCAGGATGCCCACAAGAGCCATGATCCCGATGGCAATGATGAGCATGGTCAGGGAAGCGCGCAACAAATGGGTCCGGATGGATCCGATGGATATTTTGACATTTTCTATGAAAACGGCTGCCCTGAAAAACATGGTGGAAAGGATTTAAAGTTTGCTGCCGAATGCCAGGTCGCCGGCATCTCCGAGTCCGGGCACAATGTAAGCCTGGGCCGTGAGTTCGTCGTCAATGGCCCCGACCCAGATGGTATAATTGTCCGCCAGCATGTGTTTCTTCAGGTACTCGATGCCTTGCACACTGGCCACCACCGATACGAAATGGATGTGTCGGGGGGTGCCCTTTCGCACAAGTTCCTTGTAGGCCAGGAACATGGAAGAACCTGTTGCCAGCATGGGGTCGCTCAATATCAACACCTTATCATCCACCGACGGACTGGATGTGTATTCCACCTGGATGTCGAAACGCCCGTTCTTATGGTGTTTTCGAAAGGCGGAAACAAATGCGTTCTCGGCCTTGTCGAAGAAGCGGAGGATGCCCTGGTGCAGGGGAAGGCCCGCCCGGAGGATGGTCGCGATCACCGGTTGTTGTTCGAGCACGTGACAACTGGCCGTCCCCAGGCTGGTCACAACCTCCTTTTCCGTCCAGGAAAGGGTTTTGCTGATCTCATAGGCAAAGACCTCTCCGGCCCTTTCCATGTTCTGCCGGAAACGAAGGCTGTCGTTCTGAACCTCCACATCCCGCATTTCTGCAAGATACTGACTGAGAATGGATTGTTGTTTTCCAAGGTTCTGGATCATGTGCCTGCTTTTAAATCATCCCCCCGGGAAACCCCTTTGCCTCAACCAGGTATACCAATGCACGAATGGCTTTAATAGCCGGGGTGAGCGGTTGATGGATATTTGCAAAAATACGCATTCTTTTGAACCGAAGCCTCGATAAAACCGGGCCAGGTTCTTATCTGAAGACCCTTCGAAGTCCAGCACCAGCTCCTGCCCCGCATGGTCCCGGATGAACCGGTCAAAAAGCAGGAACATGGCCCCGTTTTCCCTGGCTGGGGGGAGGGATCCGGAAAAGAGAAACACCACCTTTTTGTGGCTGCGGTAAAACACCAGGCCGGCACAAAAATTGTTTTCCCTTGAATAGGCCGAATAGAGCTGCGCCCGCCCGGTATGCAGCCCGGAGTATATCAGGTGTTTCAGCAACTGGTAGTCGCCTTCCGAATAAGACAGGCTGCGGCCCCGGTGGCGCCGGAAGGCATCGATCAGGGCTTCGGGCCTGCCATGAGGGGTGACAAACACCCCTTCTTTGGCGGCCTTTTTGAGGTTGCGGACCGTGTTGCCCGCATATCCTTTCCTGATCTGTTCATAGCCACTTATCAGGTCCAGCTCATGGGTCAGGCGCTGCCGCACCCTGATCCCCTCCATGACCGGCAGCTGGTTATAGGTGTTCAGGCAGAGGTCGACATATCGAAAACGCGGGGGGATGGAGAGGATAAAGCGGCGGGTCACCTCCTCCCCCAGGGATTGGTTGCCGAACAGGCCCAGCTGCTGGGTAAACACCGGCTGGAAGATATAGTCCACGCCCCACTTCTTCCTCTGCGGCAGGGGCATGACCGTCCGGTAATCCTCCTCGACCAATGCCCCCCAGCCGGGTGCAGTCGCGTCGAGAAAGGCCGAATGGGCATAGAAAATCCCATTGGGGGATTTGTCAATGCATTCATCCCAACGGTCAAAATCAATCTGGTGATGATCCAGGTACCTGATCATGGCGATTCCCTTTTGATGGTTTCGCCCAGCTCCAGCATGGATTCATAGACCCTGAGCCAGCCGGCCCAGCGACCCTCATCGCTGAGGGAGTCGTTGTGCCAGAGGCTGATCCAGGTGCCCCCGACATCGCGGACTCCCTTCATCAGGGAGCCGATCTGTTGAATGGCCTGGTCGGGAGACAGGCCCATATAGTCCCTGAGCGTGCCGTCCATGATGCTTACGGGGTAAACCTTCAGGGAAGTGATGGATTCCTCACCCAGGTCATAGAAATGAAACGGTGTGCAGGTGCCCGCCCGGAACCCGGGGCGGGAGGCATACCCCATGGAAAAATCATGTCCGATGTTCAGGCGGATCAGCTCGCGGTAGCTGCCGGGCAGGGATATTCTCAAAAAGTGATGCCTGCTGAAGCGCACCTCCCGGTTCAGCAGCCTGGACAGCCGCCTGACCTCGGTTTCAAGCCCTTCCGGGTGGTCGGACGCCTCAAAGGAAGGGTGCAGCCCGGTGACGGCATAGTCACTGATCTTTTTGACCAGGTTCTGGAACGTGGCGGAAAAAAAGGAAATGTTCCTGTCGTAAGGACCGTAGTCTCCGCAGAGGAAAAAATAATGTGGTTTCAGTCCGTATCTCCGGTGCAGCCTCAGTTGCAGGTCGTACGTATCATAGGGGTCCCGGGCCTTCCCTGCCAGCACCTGAAAGCGCCTGCGCACTGCGGAAAGGTCTCCCCGCAGCAGGGAGCCCATGGTTCCGTAAGCAGTCCTTACCAGGCCACGGCCCCGGTAGGCATAGGCCACGTCCACATCGATGGTGGGGATTTGCCGGAAGGATCTGTCGGGGAAATCAAGGCGCGGAAACTCCCTTTTCAGGGCCCTGGCAAGCAGCAGGGCATACCGGTCAACCACAGGGATATGCAGGAATCCGTGCCTGAAGGAGAAACTTTCCAGTGCTTCGAAGCGGCCGAAGCGGTCTTTTCGGAAGGGGAGGTATTCCTCGTAGCGGCTCACCAGGTAGAAAGCCGCAGAAAACACATCGAACCCGATCCCGCATGCACTTTCAGGTGAGGGGAAAAGCAGCGGGAGTCCGTCCTTCCATGTCACCCCCGGCTGAAAAGACCGCACCGCACGCTCGCTCAAAATTCCTGAGGCAAGCACAAACACCCCCCCGGCATCCAGGGGTTTGCCTGCATACTGTATCCGGGGTCCGCCGTATTGACGGAACTCTTCCTCCAGACTGGTCGCCCGCCATTCAAGGCCAAGGAGGGTCTCCAGCACCAGGCCCAGCGCATACCGGGTCCTGTTTGTGATGTGGCTGCAATAAACCAGGAGCATGACAGGATGAGAAAGGATTGTTCCGACCGGGGTAAAGTTAACCGGAAAAATCAAGCCTGCACAGGCTGAAGGGCAAAAAAACCTCAAAGCAGGCCCTCGTCCGCATAGCTGAAGTAACTTTCTCCGGCAATGATCAGGTGGTCCAGTACGGGCAGGTCGAGGAACCGGCCGGACTCCCGGCATTTGTTCGTGACCAGGTTGTCGTTGGAGCTCGGCCTGATCAGGCCGGAGGGATGGTTGTGACACAGGATCAGCGCCGAAGCATTGTCCTCCAGGGCCAGCTTGAATATCTTCTTGGGATCCGCCACCGTTCCCGCCACCCCGCCCTGGCTGATCCTGATGGAACGCCGGATCCTGTTTCCCCTGTTCAGAGTCAGAATCCAGAACTCTTCATAGGGAAGGTCACCCACCACCGGATGGAACAACTCAAATGCATCCCGGCTGGAAGCGATGATTTTTCGCTGCAGGCCCTCGCAGCGCCTTTGCCTTCTGCCGAGCTCCATCACAGCCACTATGTGGGCCGCCCTTGCCGCGCCGATCCCGTGAAAACGCAACAAGTCGGACACCTCCAGGCGGCCCAGCTCTGCCAGGTTATGGGACACACTGCCCATGATCTGCTTTGCCAGGTCCACCGCCGAACCCTTGCTGGTTCCTGAGCCAATGGCTATGGCAAGCAGCTCGGCATCTGACAGGGCCTTCTTCCCCTTTTCGATAAGCTTTTCCCGGGGCCTGTCATCCGGAGCCCAGCTCCTGATGCCCTTTTGTTGACTGTCGGATGGGGATTGAATGCCTGTTTCCATGACCATTTTTATAGCCTTGGCGGTAAAAATACAGGCCGGGCGGATAAAAAAAAAGACCTTTCTCTGCGAAAGGTCCCGTGGGTGGTAGCCCGTAGGGGATTCGAACCCCTGTTACAAGGATGAAAACCTTGCGTCCTAACCCCTAGACGAACGGGCCACAAAGCGGACGCCCATTCTCCGGACGTCCTGGTGGTCTCCGGCGACTCAGGTCAGTTGGTTGACATGCCTCATCAGGCTGGACTTCAGGTTGGCTGCCTTGTTCTTGTGAATGACTGAACGCCGGGCAAGCCGGTCGACCAGGGAAATGACCCTGGGCAGGTTCTGAAGGGCCTCTTCCTTGTCCTTTGTGTTGCGGAATTTCCGGACAGCGGTGCGGGTTGATTTGGCGTAATACCTGTTCCTCAGCCGCTTGGCATTGTTTGACCGGATCCTTTTTTTTGCTGAATTGTGATTGGCCATAAAAGCTAAAATAATGTTCTGAAACTGTAGCCCGTAGGGGATTCGAACCCCTGTTACAAGGATGAAAACCTTGCGTCCTAACCCCTAGACGAACGGGCCGGTTTTTCCCTTAAAAAGGAGTGCAAATTTAAATCTTTTTTCTCAATCTCCAAAACTGTTTTTAAAAAAAACCCCGCAACACCGGCCCGGCATGGGAAATTTTCATTAAAATGTGGAATAAACGAAAAAAACGCATTATTTTGCATGCCTGACGGGGGCGCAAGCCAATGCCAGGCTTCGGGATGAAACGGGATGAAGCCGGCCCATGACCCTGCATACGCGCCGGCCATGGGTTTGTGTTGTTGTTTTTTCATAAATGGTCTGCCTGCAAAGGCTTATCAAAGCAATTTTTGTATATTTGTAGCCTGGAAACCCACCCGGACAACGCCCGATGCAATAAACCCAATAGTCAGATTAACCAATACAAAGAGAAAACCTATGAAAAATTTCAACTTTCGAATGATTGCCGTGATGCTGCTTGCGGCTGCCATGTTTTCCGGCTGTGGCATCAACAGGATGGTAAAAAACTATGAATCCGGCGTGAATTACACACCCGAGGTCAACCCCCTGGAAAACCACGGCGGACAGGTTGCGGCCAATGTGAAGGGAAACATTGCGGAGGGCTATTTCCACCGCAAGGCCATGCTGGAGGTCACCCCAGTTCTGAAATACGAAGGGGGCGAGAAGGAATTGTCCACATTCACCCTCAGGGGAACCAAAACCACCAGCCCCGGAAGCATGGTGAACCCGGACAGGGCCTACGGCTTCGACTTGGCCAATGTGGTGGATTTCCAGCCGGAAATGCTCGAATCGGAGCTTTACGTCCGGGCAAGAATCTATAAGGAAGGCAATGCAGACAATGCCTCGATCCTTCCGGAAAGAAAAGTTGCAGACGGCGTCATCAACACCTCCCAGCGCATCCATCCCGACCACGATACCTCCACGGCCCCTCATGACTATGAGTTGGAAACCATCATCACCGAAAAGGCGGATCTTTATTTTGACTACATGCGCCACAACCTGAACACCCGCCTGCCGCTGAACCGTGCGGAAGAAAGCCAGGCGCGCATTGCAGCGCTTTCCGAGTTCCTGAAAAGAGGCTGGGAGATCAAGGCCATTGAAGTCAACGCCTGGGCATCTCCCGAGGGTGAGGTTGCCTATAACGAGGAATTGTCAGAAAAACGTTCCGTCACCGGCGAAAAGTACCTGAACGACTTGTTCAGCAGGCTTGAAAAGGAACTCGGCGAACCCATTGAACGGCCGGACCTGACTGTTTCCGCCAAAGGGGAAGATTTTGATGGCTTCATGACCAAGCTGAACGCTTCCAACCTGCCCGACAAGCAGGCCATTGCCAACGTCATCAACACCCAGATCGCCCCGGCCGAAAGGGAAAGAAGGATCAAGGACATGACCCTGATCTACGGGGAGATCGAAAAAATCCTTGAACCCCTCCGCCGTGCAGAATTCGTGGTCCACTCCTTCGAACCCAAGAAAACAGCCGAAGAGATTGCCGGCCTGGCCGTAAACGACCCTGCCCAGCTGGACGAAAAAGAACTTCTTTACGGTGCCACCCTCCACGACAATGCCCAGACCAAACTGGCCATCTACCGGTCTGCACAGCGCCTGTTCCCCCAAAGCTACAAGGGGTTCAACAATGCCGCCTGTGTCAACCTGAAGCTGGGCAACATCAACGAGGCCGCCGCCGATCTTGAAAAGGCCAACCAGCTGGCTCCCGGCAACGGACATGTCCAGAACAACCTCGGGGTGGTTGCCGCCTGGAAACAGGACGACGAGAATGCGAAGACCCTGTTCGAAGCCGCCCGGAACCAGGGCATCAACACCAGCTACAACCTGGGCACCCTGATGATCAGGAAAGGGGAATACCAGCAGGCATTGAATGCCTTCTCCGGACGGACCTGCACCCACAACATCGCCCTGGCACAGTTGATGGCAGGCAACGCCGGCGCCGCCCTCTCCACCCTGGACTGCGCACCGGAGTCCGCCAACGTGGCCTACCTCAAAGCCATCATCCACAGCCGCCAGAACCAGCCCAACAGGATGTACGAAAGCCTCAGGGAGGCGGTCCAGCTGGATCCCTCACTGAAAGAACTGGCAGCCAAAGACCGCGAGTTCATCCGCTACTTTGGTCAGAGCGAGTTCCAGGCCATTATTCAATAGCCTGCCGGCAACAATAATAAAAAGAGGCCGCCTTTCCGGGCGGCCTTTTTTTTACTGGCCTGTCGCACAACCTCCTTTCACGGAGCCAGACGCAGGCGCGTCATGCCCCGGGGGTAATCCTGGTTCATCGCATCCACGATCTTGCGAAAGTGGTCCGGGTAGGCCACAAAGTCGAGCGCGTTGATGTCCAGCAGCAGGATGCGCAGCTGGGGTTGCTGCTTCAGGTAGTTGAAATAGCTGTCCTGGATCTTTTCCAGGTATTCGTCCGGTATGCGCTGTTCGTATTCCCTGCCCCGGTGCCTGATGTTGTGCTGCAGTTTGCCCACGGAGACATAGAGGTGAACCAGGAGGTCGGGGCGGGGGATGTTGGCGTTCATGATGTTGAACAGGGTGATGAACAGCTGGTATTCGTCATCATTCAGCGTCTTGCGGGCAAAGATCAGGGATTTGTTCAGGAAATAATCCGAAATGGTAAAATCGGTGAACAGCTCCTGGCTGGCCAGCTCCCTGCGCAGCTGCTGGTAGCGCTCCGCCAGGAAGGAAAGTTCCAGGGGAAAGGCATATTTCTCGGGATCCTTATAAAACCGGGCAAGAAACGGATTGTCTTCGAACTGCTCCAGGATAAGCTTCCCGTTGAATTGTTCGGCAACCTTGCCGGCCAGGGTGGTCTTCCCCGCCCCGATATTCCCTTCTATGGCAATGTAGTTGTAGCGCATACCATTGTGTTAGCTTACGGCTTGCTGATCTCCCTCCACACGGCGCACCCAGAGGGGGTCGCCGCAATCCCTTAACAGCTGGGAAACGTTCTTATTCAGGACAGGGTGCATCAGACCCGGGGCGATATCCGCCAGGGGCTGCAGGGCAAAACGCCTTAGGTGAAGACGGGGATGGGGCAGATAAAGGCCCGGTCCGTCCATGATGTCTCCGTCATAAAAAAGCAGGTCGATGTCGATGACCCGGGATTCCGGGGTGCCGGAATGGCTCCTGCGCCTGCCCAGGCCGGCTTCCACTTCCAGAATCACCTCCATCAAGGCCGGCGGCGACAGGGTGGTCTGCAAACACGCCGCCTGGTTGAAAAACGCGGGCGCGGGCCCCATGCCCCAGGGTTCGGACTCATACAGCGGGCTCACCCGGATCAGCTTCCCTGCGCGTTTTTCGAGCATGTCCAGGGCCCGGGAGAAGGCAGTGGCCACCCGGCCCTGGTTGCCGCCCAGCAAAATATAGGCTGTATGCATGTCTGAATGGTTCTCCGGCCCGGGGCACATCCCCCTGCCGGCCACAGCAAAATTGGACAAAAAAAACGGGAAGACAAAATCCCGAAGGGTCAAAACCCAGCAAACTTTTCCCTAAATTTGTTTCCTGTGGGCTAAACAAAATGCCTGTTTCCATGAAGTACTCCAGGCCGTCCTTTCTTCAAAAGCCTGCCCTTGCGGGCACCAGGCCTGATTGAACCTTAAATCCAATGACCTATGAAGCAGTTTTTTAAATTCATGTTTGCCTCCCTGCTGGGATTCCTTATCGGGATGGTCCTGGTATTTTTCCTGTTCCTCGGTCTGATCGCCTCTGTGGCCAGTCTGACCAGGAAAGACGTGGTGGAGGTCGCACCCCACTCTGTGCTGCACTTCTCCTTCGAATCGGAAGTGGTCGACCGGGGCGGGCAGAACCCCATCGACAACATGGACTACCTGTCCCTGTCCTTCAGCCAGACCACCGGGCTCAACGACCTGATCCGCAACCTAAGGAAGGCAAAAGAGGACGAAAACATCGAAGGGGTGTACCTGGACATGGGCATTGTTCAGGCCGGATGGGCCACCATAGGGGAGATTCGGGAGGCCCTGGAGGACTTCAAAGAGTCCGGCAAATTCATCATCAGCTACGGGGAGGCCTACTCCCAGAAAGCCATATACCTGGCCAGCGTGGCCGATGAAGTGTACCTTCATCCGGAAGGCGCCATCGACTTTCGCGGCCTGAACGCCGAGCTGATTTTCCTGAAAAACATGCTGGACCGCCTGGGCATCGAGCCCCAGGTCATCCGGCACGGCAAATACAAAAGCGCCGGCGAACCCTTCTTTCTCGAAAGCATGAGCCAGGAAAACAGGGAACAGACCCTGGCATACATCTCTTCCATCTGGAACAATGTGCTGGGTGATATTGCCCGGTCGCGCGGCGCCACCATCAACCACCTGGGCGGGGTGGCCGATGATTTTCTGACGCGCAATGCCGAGCTGTCACTTGCTTCCGGCATGATCGACGGGGTGCTTTACCAGGACGAAGTCATGGAACTGCTCAACGGAAAGATGGCACGCGACAAGGACGATAAGGTCAACCTGGTCAGCCTGGCCCAATACAACCGGGCACCCCTTCCCAAAAGCATGGTGGCTCCCCGGCCCCGGGACAAGGTGGCCGTCATCTATGCCTCGGGCAACATCCTCCCGGGTGCGGGCAGCGAACGGACGATCGGATCGGCAGGCATGGCCAAAGCCATCCGCGAGGCCCGGCTTGATGAAGGCGTCAAGGCCATCGTGCTCCGCATCAACTCCCCGGGCGGAAGCGCCATGGCATCGGATGTGATCCTGCGCGAGGTCACCCTGGCAGCCAGGGAAAAGCCGGTCATTGCCTCCATGGGGGATGTGGCGGCCTCCGGGGGATATTACATCGCCAGCAGGGCGGACAGGATCCTGGCCAGTCCCACGACCATCACAGGCTCGATCGGGGTGTTCGGGATGATCCCCAACATGAAGGACTTCTTCAACCAGAAGCTGGGCATCACTTTTGACAACGTAAAGACCAATGAGTATGCAGACCTGGCCAGTGTAAGCAGGCCGCTGACCCGGGCAGAGGAAATGATCATCCAGGAGGAGATCGAACGGATTTACGACACCTTCGTAGGCCATGTCGCGGAGGGGCGTGACATGCCGGCCGGCACAGTGGACGAGCTGGGCCAGGGACGGGTATGGAGCGGGGCCGAGGCCAGGCAGCACGGGCTGGTGGATGAATTCGGCGGACTCCGGGATGCCATCGAACAGGCCGCAGAGATGGCTGAACTGGAGACCTGGCGTGTGGTCGAGTATCCCGAGCGGAAGGATTTCCTGACCCGGCTGATGGAAGACTTCGGCGGGATCAGCGAGCGCCGGCTTCAACACCGCCTGGGGCCCGCCTACCACTATTACAGGCAGGTGGAGGAGATGAACCGGATGACGGGCATGCTGATGCGGCTGCCTTACGAGCTGACCCTGGAGTAAGCACCGCAATGCCTGTTAAAAACGGTGGCCGGGGGAATGGCATTCCCCCGGCCACTGCATTCCTTACCGCAGCCTGTGCGAACTGATACCGGGCTTGCCCCACATCAGGAACACCGCCTGGGCGATCTCGCTGTTCTGAATATAGTGGCCCCTGACCGGGTCAAATTCCCCGGCCAGAAGGGGAAACAATTCGGCTCCAGGCCCTTTCGCATAAAAAGGCACCAGGGAATTCGTGTGATTGTCGCTGTGCCAGACCCCATCGGGCAATTGCCCTTTGCCCCGGCTGACCACGGGCGCCATCACCGGATCGGGATGGTCCGGTCCGGTCAGGTAGCCCGTCTCATGGTCGCTGGTGACGATCACCAGGGTCTCCTCCCAGCTGCTGTACCGTTCGACCCAGTCCACCACGGCCTCCACGGTCCGGTTGAAATCGATCTGCTCCTCGATCATCCGGCCCAGGTGGTTGTCATGCCCTGCCCAGTCGATGGCACCGCCTTCGATCATGACGAAAAACCCGGTTGGATTGTTCGACAAGACATTCAGGGCCGCCCGGGTCATTTCGACCAGGGTGGGAACCTCCGGGTTCAGGGGCCGTTCGAAGGGCAAAAGCGCCTCTTCCCCGCTCCTGCCGTAATGCAGGGTGGAATAAGCGCGGGGCACGCCCAGTACACGCGGGGGCGCAGGCCCATCGGCCAGCGACAGGAAGTCCTCCCGGGACTCAATGAAGGTCCACGGATCCCGCTGCCCATCGCCATTGGCATCCAGGACCAGCAAGGTCTCTCCGTCCACCACAAATTCGGTCCTCCCGTCATTGGCCTTCAGCTGTTCCCAAAACCCCCGGTTGCCTATGTACCGTTCTGATACCTGCTCGGGCTGCCCATCATTGTTGTAGTCGGGATTCCCTGCGCCCATGATCACGTCCAGGCGCGTGTGAAAGAGCAGGTAAGCGGCAATTTCCCCGAAGTTGTGCCGGCTTTCGTTATGGGCCGCAAAGCCCGCCGGGGTAGCATGGCTCAAAGGAACACTGGTGACCACCCCCGTGGATTTCCCCAGGGTCTTGGCTGCCTGGCTGATGTGGGTCAGGGTGTCTCCCCGGGTGCCGATGCCGATGGCCGTGCTGTAGGTTTTGATGCCGGTGGAGATGGCCGTGGCGCTTTCCGCACTCCCGGTGGCTGCCCGGTTCAGGTATTCCGCATTGGTCCAGGCATCCTGTGCGCTGTACCCTCCGGTATAAATCGTATCCCCATCGCTTATACGGGTCACGCTGTTGTAGGTGGCCGAGGCCAGCCTGATCCAGTCGGCCTGCTCATACACCTGGGCACCTTCCTGGCCGTGTTCGTAATAATTGGCCGCCAGCACATGGTTGAACCCCATGCCATCACCAATCAGCAGGATAATGTTCCTGGGCTCCGGGAGCCGGTTCGCATCTGCCGGGGCCCCCTCCGTAACGCCCTGGCAGGAAGCAAACCCCACCAGCGACAAAAAAAGGAAAAGGGGCAACGTAAACCTTCTGGTCATCTTCATACATTGAGAATTTTTGGTTATCCAACAAACATACCTCTAAAACAAGCAAGAAGCCACATTGTTCTTTCCAGCGTCGGATCAGTCAGGAATGAACCGGACGGCCGAAGCCTTGAAACTCAGCCAGACTGGTTTGCCGGGATGCAGGTCCATGCGATCCAGGGACTTCCTGCTCACGGAGGCCACGAAGGAGACGCCCTCTCCGCTTTCTGCCACGACCTCGACCCCCTGCCCCGAATGCAGCACCTCGGTGATGGTGCCGTGCAACTGGTTGACGGCCGAACTGTCGAGGCGGCCCTCCGACAGGAAAATATCTTCCTGGGGAACCATGACGAAGCCCCGCCCGGCACCTGCCTGTCCGACGAAAAAAAGGACCATGCCGTCCCCTACGCGGGCCTTGCACATCCCGACCTGGGAAGGGACCCCCTCCACCCGGCAGGCAAAGAGGTTTTTCACCCCGCCGAAGCGGGCCACAAACTCGGTGGCCGGGTGCCGGAACACCTCCTCCGGCGTCCCGCATTGCACCAGCCGGCCTTTTTCGATCACGGCCACCCTGTTGGCCAGGGTGGCGGCCTCCATGAAATCGTGTGTGACATGGATGACGGTCTTTCCGCCACGGTGTATCCTCCTCAGCAGGCTTCTGAGACCGGCTTTCAGTTTCACATCCAGGTTGGCCAGGGGCTCATCCAGAAGCAACACCTTGGGGTCGGACGCCAGGGTGCGGGCCAGGGCCACCCGCTGGGCCTCCCCTCCCGAGAGGGTCCCGGGATGGCGGTCCAGAAGGTGGGGGATCCCGGTTTCCGCTGCCAGCTCCCGGACACGCAAGTCCCTGTCCTGCCTGTTGGGAAGGATTTCCTTCAAAGGGTAACCGATGTTCTGCCTGACAGTCATGTGGGGAAACAGGCTCAGGTCCTGGTACACCAGCCCGATGCCCCTGCCTTGCACCTTGTCACGGGTAATGTCCCTGCCGTTGAGCAGGATGCGTCCGGAAGACGGCCGGATCAGTCCGGCCAGCACCTCCAGCAGGACCGTTTTGCCGGCCCCGCTCACCCCCAGCAGGGCCAGGTAGTCGCCCGATGCCACATGCAGGGACACTTCCTCCAGGGAAAAGCCGGGAAAGGACACACGAATATGGTCAATATCTAACATGCTCGGTTTTTTGGGCCAGAAGACGCAGCACAACAAATACGGCCAGGCATACCAGCACGAACACCGCCGCCACGGGCCGGGCATAGGCCAGTCCGAAGGACGCAAAGCGTTCCCAGATCAGGACCGGGGCCACCATGGGATGGTAGGCAATGATTACCACGGCCCCGAATTCGCTCAGCCCCCTCGCCCACATCATCGTCAGCCCGGTCAGGACCGACCGCCTGGCAAGGGGCAGGGAGATGGAGAAGAACACCCGCCAGGGGGAAGCGCCCAGGTTCAGGGCGGCCTTTTCCAGTTTTTCCGGCACGGCGGCAAACCCGTCCCGGGCTGCGTTCACCAGGAAGGGAAGACTGACAAAAGCCATGGCCAGAACGATCCCGGCCACGCCCCCGACAAACTGGATCCCGGCAGCCTCGCCCGCCTTTCCCAGCCAGCTGCCCCTGCTGACAAGCCCCAGCAGGGCGATGCCGGCTGCCGAATGGGGAATGACCACGGGCAGGTCGACGAGCCCGTTTACCAGCCCTTTGAACAGGAATTCCCGGCGGGCCAGGACATACGCCAGGGGGACGGCGCCCAGTCCGAAGACCAGGGTTCCTGCCAGGGAACAGAGCAGGGTGAGCCGGATGCTGCGCAACACCTCCGGATCGGTCACCGTTTCCGCGTATTGCCCGCCCGATGTCTTGAGGAAGAGCCCCGCCACCGGGGCCACGACAAACAGCAGCACGGCTCCGCCAAGGAAAAGAAACACCAGCCTGATTTTCCAGTTCTGCAGCATGCCGCCGTCTTTGATTGCCTGTCCGTACAAGACAGGCAAAAATAACCACAATTAAGGGAACAACCTCCTTTCGGGGGAATTTTGTAATTTCGTGCAGCAAAACCATCCGATGGAAAGGTACCTTCGCAACGAATCCATGCTGAGCCCGGAAGAAAACACCCGGCTGCGCCGCTTTCACGTGGCCGTTGTGGGCTGTGGCGGATTGGGGGGGCACATCCTGGAGATGCTTGCCCGGCTTGGCATCGGGTACCTGACGGCCATCGATTCCGATGTGTTCGAACCTTCCAACCTGAACCGGCAGCTGTTGTCCCATCCGGGGAACCTGGGCAGGCCCAAGGCCGGCGAAGCCAGAAGGCACCTGGGGAGGGTCAACCCCGACATCAAGGTCCGGGCCCTGCAGACCCGGCTCACCAGGGAGAATGCAGGGGAATTGCTGCAGGGCCACGACCTGGTATGCGATGCACTGGACAGCATTTCTTCGCGCAAGGTGTTGCAGGAGGCGGCCGGCAGGCTCGGCATACCCCTTGTCTCGGCAGCCATTGCCGGCTGGTATGCCCAGATCACCACGGTCTTCCCGGGCGACCGCACCCTGGACCTGATCTATCCCGAAGGGGCGGACAAGGGCATGGAGACCAGCCTGGGCAACCCGTCCTTCACCCCGGCCCTGGCGGCCTCCATACAGGTGGCTGAGGCCCTGAAGGTGCTGCTGGGAAAGGGCAGCCCGCTCAGAAACCGGATCCTTGCGATCAATACCCTGGATCAGGTTTATGAAATCATTGACCTGTTGCCGGACCATCAGGATGCGGCCCGGCAACCCAACACCACCAAGCCATGATCCCGTTCGAAAAGGCCCTGGAGACCGTCCTGCGCCAGGCCAGGCCCACCGGCACGGAACGCATCCCCTTCCAGGAATCCCTGCACCGCATACTGGCAGAGGATGTCTACTCGGATGTGGATATGCCCCCCTTCGACAAGGCCGCCATGGACGGATATGCCTGCCGGCGCAGCGACCTGGGGGAAGAGTTGCGGGTCGTTGAGGTCGTTGCAGCAGGGCAACTGCCAACGAAAAAGACCGGCCCCGGAGAGTGCACCAGGATCATGACCGGCGCCATGGTGCCGGAAGGCGCCGACACGGTCATCATGGTGGAGCATACAGAGGCCACCGGACGGGACCGCATCCGCTTCACAGGAGAAAAAACGGCCCCCAACATCGCCCGGAAAGGGGAAGACGTGCGCACGGGGGACCTGGTCTGGGAACGGGGCATGCCCGTGATGCCCCGGCACATTGGCATGCTGGCCGCCACAGGCTGTGTCCGCCCCCTGGTGGCCAGGCGGGTCCGGGTGGGCATCCTCTCCACGGGAGACGAACTGGTGGAGCCCGAAACACTGCCCCCGCCGGGCAAGATCCGCAACACCAACGGGTTCCAGCTGACCGCCCAGGTTCGGGCCATGCATTGCATCCCCCACTACATGGGCATCATCCCCGACGATGAAAAGGCAACCGAACGGGCCCTTTCCAAAGCCCTGGCGGAAAATGATGTGGTGGTCCTCAGCGGCGGGGTGTCGATGGGAGACTACGATTTCGTGCCGGAGATCATGAAAAAAACCGGGGTGGAGATCCTCTTCCGCAAGGTCGCGGTCAAACCCGGACGGCCAACCGTTTTTGGCCGCACGGACCGTTCTGTGGTGTTCGGCCTGCCGGGAAACCCGGTTTCTTCCTTTATCAATTTTGAAGTATTTGTCAAACCCTTGTTGTACGCCATGATGGGGCATGACTTCCAACCTCCCGTTCATCGCCTTCCGCTGGGAACCGGCTTTTCGCGCAGAAAGGCCGACCGCCTCGAGTTTGTGCCGGTTCGCATGGAGGATGGCGGCCAGGTGGTGCCGGTCACCTACCATGGCTCGGCCCACCTCCAGGCCATCTGCCTTGCCACAGGGATCATGGCCATACCCATCGGTGTCAGTGACATCCAGAAAGGAACCCCCGTTGATGTTAGACCGCTTTAACAGAAAGATCAATTACCTGCGCATCTCGGTAACCGACCGGTGCAACCTGCGCTGCCGTTACTGCATGCCGGAAGAAGGGGTTTGCCTGCTCAGACATGAGGACATCCTGTCCTATGAAGAGATCCGGGAGGTCGTGTCGGTGGCCGTCCCCCTGGGCATTGACAAGATCCGGCTTACCGGGGGAGAGCCCCTGGTGCGAAAGGACATCGTGGAGCTGGTGGCCATGATCGCTTCCGTTCAGGGGGTCAGGGATATGGCAATGACCACCAACGGGATCCTGCTGGAACGGTATGCAGAATCCCTGGCGAAGGCAGGCCTTCACAGGGTCAACGTCAGCCTCGACACGGTGGACGAGGAAAAATTCAGGCAGGTGACCCGGGGCGGAGACATCCGCAGGGTGTTTAGCGGCATCGAAGCCGCACGCAGGGCCGGCCTCAGCCCAATCAAGATCAACTGTGTGGTCGGGGGTGAACACAGGGAGGAAGAAGCCATGGCGGTGCGGCAATACTGCCTCGACCACGGACTGGAAGGGCGGTTTATTCCGCAGATGGATCTGGGTTCCGGTGATTTTGGCATCGTGGAGGGTGGCAGCGGGGGAGACTGTGTCCATTGCAACCGCCTGCGCCTGACAAGCAACGGCAGGATGAAACCCTGCCTGTTCAGCGGACTGGAATACGATATCCGGGAGCTGGGAATCCGTCGGGCCATCGAATTGGCCCTGGGGGCCAAGCCTGAAAAGGGCACCCTCAACCAGGGCGGCTGCTTCCACCAGATCGGGGGCTGAGCCAGGGGAAGGACTTGCAGGGCCAGGACAGCTCCCGGCCGGACAAGGGCCACCCCGTCCCGTATGAAACATAAACCATTGACACACCAACGGTCCATGACAAATAAACTTTCCCATACCGATGCAGCAGGCAAGGCCCGCATGGTCGACGTGGGGGGCAAGCCCACCCAGCAGCGCTCGGCCACAGCCAAAGGCTTTATCAGGCTGCAGGCCCATACCGCCCGGCTTATCGGGGACAACGAAGTCAAGAAGGGGGATGTGCTGACCGTGGCCGAGATCGCCGGCATTCAGGCGGCCAAGCAAACGGCAAGCCTGATCCCCCTCTGCCATCCACTGGCCATCACCTCCGTCCAGGTCAGGACCACCCTGCATGAGACCGGGGAACCAGGTGCCGGCGTCGAAGTGGTCGCCACGGTGCGCTGCAACGGCCAGACGGGGGTGGAGATGGAGGCCCTGACAGCCGTATCGGTCGCCCTGCTCACGGTCTACGACATGTGCAAGGCCGCAGACAAACAGATGGTCATCGAAGGCATTACCCTTGTGGATAAAACCAAACAATAGACCCATGGCATTAAAGATATTGTCCGTCAACACCTCGGCAGATAAGGGCACCATCAAGGAGCCCGCCGGGGAGATCACCCTGAACCACCTGGGGGTCATGAACGATGCCCATGCCGGGGCCTGGCACCGACAGGTCAGCCTGCTGGGTAAGGAAAGCATCGACCGCTTCTCCCGGGAAGCCGGCCGTTCCATTGCCTTTGGCGAATTTGCAGAAAACCTCACGACCGAGGGCATCGAACTGGTAAAAACCTCCCCGCTGGACCGGTTCGTGGGCCAGCATGTGGAATTGGAGGTCACCCAGATCGGCAAGGAGTGCCACGGCACATCCTGTGCCATTTTCCGGGAGGTGGGCCATTGCGTCATGCCCAAAGAGGGCATCTTCGCCCGGGTGATCCGCCAGGGGTCCCTGCGTCCGGGAGATGTGCTGGAGTACGTTCCCAGGGTGCTTCGTTTTCAGGTGGTCACCCTGAGCGACCGCGCCAGCAAGGGACAGTATGAGGACCGCAGCGGCCCGCGCATCGTGGAAATCCTCCAACGGCATTTTGAAGGCAAGCCCCGGCAGATCAAAGTCAGCCACAGTGTCATCCCCGACGACACCTCCAGCCTGCAAGTCCTTATTGAACGCACTGTGTACGACGAGGTGGATGTGATCATCACCACCGGCGGTACCGGGATCGGACCCCGCGACATCACGGTGGAAACCATTGGCCCCATGCTCGACAAGGAAATCCCGGGCATCATGGAAATGATCCGGG
Source organism: uncultured Bacteroidales bacterium (assembly GCA_964477035.1). Lineage (GTDB taxonomy): Bacteria > Bacteroidota > Bacteroidia > Bacteroidales > UBA7960 > SLSG01. The sequence continues at coordinate 413,670 of CAYZCW010000001.1, read as the reverse complement.
TCAAGTACGGCCAGAAGAAGCCCAACGCCCTTCTCAGCAGGGGCGTTGCCGGCCTGATGGGAGGCACGCTCATCTACACCTTGCCGGGCAGCGTCCGGGCAGTCAATGAATACATGGAAGAAATCCTCAAAACCCTGGAGCACCTGATTTATATGCGCCACGGCCTGGACGTGCACTGAGGCAATCGAACTTTTCGGGAAAAGGCCCGCCAGCATGGCGCGGGCCCGGTGCCAGGCTGCCGTGCGGGTTGCCCGGGGGAGGGCGCTCCTCACGGCAGCGGCTCCGAAGGGCAGATCAGAACAATCCGGAGATGTTTCCGTCCTTGTCGATGTCGATGTTCTCGGCCGAGGGGTGGGACGGCAGGCCGGGCATCCGCATGATGGTGCCGGCAATGGGAATGAGGAAGCCGGCACCGGCTGCCACTTCAAACTCCCGGATCTTCACGGTGAAATCCCTGGGGCGGCCCAGCTTGTACTGGTCGTCCGACAAAGACTTCTGCGTCTTGGCCACGCATACCGGCAACTTATCGATGCCAATCTTCTCGAATTGCTTGATCTGTGCCTTGGCCTTGATGGTATACTCCACGTGATCGGCTCCGTATAGTTTGGTGGCGATGGTGTGAAGTTTCTTTTCCACGTCCCAGTCGAAGTCGTACAGGGGCTCGAAACAGGTGGTGCATTTTTCCGCTTCCTGGCGAACCAGTTCGGCGAGTTCGGTGGCGCCTTCCCCACCTTTCTCCCAGGCCTCACAGACGGCCACCTTCACACCGAGTTCCTCGCAACGGGCCCTGACCACAGCGATTTCCTCGTCGCTGTCGGTGGCAAATTTGTTGATCGCCACCACCGGCTTGAGGTTGAAATGCCGGATGTTCTCGATGTGCTTCTCCAGGTTTGGCAAGCCGGCCTCCACGGCCTCCGGGTTGGCATCCTTCAATCCGGCGAGTTTTACGCCCCCGTGGTACTTGAGCGCCCGGATGGTCGCCACGACGACCGAGGCATTCGGGGTCAGTCCGCCATACTGGCACTTGATATTCAGGAATTTTTCCGCCCCGAGCTCGGAAGCAAAACCAGCTTCGGTCACTACATAATCCGACAAGGTCAATCCCATTTTGGTCGCAATCAGGGTATTGGTCCCCTGGGCGATGTTGGCAAAGGGCCCCCCATGGATGATGGCCGGGTTGCCCTCGATGGTCTGCACCAGGTTGGGCATGATGGCGTATTTCATGAGTGCGGCCATGGCGCCCTGGGCTTTGAAGTCGCGGGCATATACCGGCTGGTCGTCATAGGTGAAACCCACCAGGATGTTTCCGAACTTCTCTTTGAGGTCTTCCAGGTCCTTCGCCAGGCACAGGGCCGCCATGATCTCGGAGGCCGCCGTGATGTCGAAACCCGTCTGACGGGGGATGCCCTGCTTGGGCCCCCCGAGGCCCACGATGATGTCGCGCAATGCCCGTTCATTCATGTCGATCACCCGCTTCCAGATGATCTTGCGGGGGTCCAGGTTCAGGCTGTTGTTCTTGCTTTGCAGGTGGTTGTCGATCAATGCGGAAAGCAGGTTGTGCGCCTTCTCGACCGCGGCAAGATCTCCCGTGAAGTGCAGGTTGATGTCCTCCATGGGCAGCACCTGGGCACGACCACCTCCGGCAGCGCCGCCCTTGATGCCAAATACGGGACCCAGTGAAGGCTCCCGGATGACGACCGTGGTTTTCACGCCAATGCGGTTGAGGCCTTCTGTAAGCCCGATCGAAGTGGTCGTCTTTCCTTCCCCGGCAGGGGTCGGGGTGATGGCCGTGACCAGGATGAGCTTTTTCTTGCGCACCACTTTTTCGTCGATCAGCCGGACCGGCAGCTTGGCAATGAATTTACCGTACTGGTGGAGGTCTTCTTCCGCCACCCCCAGCTTGGCGGCTATCTCCGTGATGGGCCTCATTTTGGAGGCCTTGGCAATCTCGAGGTCGCTGTTCATGGAATCAGGGTTTTTTGGTTCTTAATCGGATGGGTTGGATTCTATTTATTACCTTCGTAAACCAATAAATCAAGGGATTTGTTTAGCGAACCGGGCTGATTTGTACGAAAATAACAACAAAATCGGAATGGATGAACAAAACCGCGCTGATTGTCTTCGCCGTGCTCATGAGCCTCCCGGCCGCATCCTGTAAAAAAAGCATCAAAGCCATGCTTGAACCGGGCGTCAGCACGGAACTGGCCCGGTACCGGGCAAGGCAGGTCAGTGACGTTTCCTACGAGCTGTTCTTTCACATTCCCCGGGAGCGGGACCTCCCCGTGGAAGGGCAGGCCCGGATCCGGTTCAGCCAGGCCCGGGCCCAGTATGGGGTGGTGCTTGACTTCCAGGGGCCGGGGAAGAACATAAGGCAAGTCATGGTCAACGGCCGGGAGGCCGACTGGCAGTTCCTGAACGGGCACATCATCATCCCCTCCTCTTATGTGGTGCCATACGGCAACGAGGTGGACATCCTGTTCCTATCGGCCGACCAGGCCCTGAACCGGTCCGACGACTTCATGTATACCCTGTTTGTTCCCGACCGGGCTTCCACGGCCTTCCCTTGTTTTGACCAGCCGGACCTGAAAGCCAGGTTCACGCTAAGCCTGAGCATCCCCGAAGGATGGACAGCCGTCTCCAACGGCCCTGCCGCCTCCGTTCTGGCGACCGGAAACCGCAAGACCGTTTCCTTTGCGGCGGACCAGCCCATACCGACCTACCTGTTTGCCTTTGCCGCAGGGCAATTTGACACCTTCACCGAAGAACACGGCGGCCGGGAAATGACCCTGTACCACCGGGAAACGGATACCCTGAAACTGGCACGCAACCTGCCGCACATCTTCCGTCAGCATGCCCTGGCCCTGGAATGGCTGGAGGAATACACCGGCATCCCTTACCCCTTTGGCAAAATGGACATGGTGCTGTTGCCCGGTTTCCAGTACAGCGGCATGGAACATCCGGGTTGCATCTGGTACCGGGATGCCCGCCTGTTGCTTGACGAGCATCCGCCCATCAGCCAGCAACTGTCCAGGGCCAGCCTGATCGCCCATGAAACGGCCCATATGTGGTTCGGCAACCTGGTGACCATGCGGTGGTTCGATGATGTCTGGCTGAAGGAGGTCTTTGCGGGGTTCATGGCCGATAAGATCGTCAACCCGCAGTTCCCGGAGGTCAACCACGACTTGCAATTCCTGCTGAGCCATTATCCCCGGGCGGCTGCCATCGACCGCAGCCGGGGAACCCATCCCATCCGGCAACCGCTCAGCAACATGAAACAGGCAGGGACATTGTACGGAGCGATCATTTACAACAAAGCCCCTCTCGTGTTCCGCGAGCTGGAAATGGCCATGGGAGGGCAGGCCTTTCGGGCTGCCGTGAGGGATTACCTTCGGGAATTTTCCATGGACAATGCCGACTGGGACGAACTTGCCGCGGTATTTGACAGGCACACCCCCCTGGATGTAAAGCAGTGGAGCGACCTCTGGATTTATGGCACGGGCATGCCGGACATCACCACTGCCGGCATGAACGAGGAAAGCCTCCGCGGCATGCACCACCTGATGCTGCATGAGGAGTTCCTGCAGGGCAAACACCGGCCCATGGACTATTTCCAGGTCTTGCTTTCCGCCCTCTTTGGGGAGCCCAACCCCCAGCTGGCCCGCTACCTCGCCGACAACCTCCGTTTGGTATACTGGCGCTTTCTGGATGATTCCGGGCGGCGGCAATACGGGCCGGCCATGGAAAGGCTGTTGTGGGACAGGCTTGTGGAAAGCAAGCCATCAGAAAAAGCCGTGTACCTGGAGGCCTACCTGTCGACGGCCCAGTCGGAAACGGCCCTTCACAACATGCTGGGACTGCTGGAAGGAAACATTGTGGTGGAGGACCTGGACCTGTCTGAGTCGCAACGCTTTTCACTGGTCGCCGCACTGAAGCTCCGGGAGCATCCCGAGGCCTCCCGGCTCCTGGAAGCACACCTGGAAATGACGGACAACCCGGACCGCAGGCGTCGCCTGGAATTCCTGCTGCCGGCCCTGTCGGATGAACCAGGCGACAGAGACCGTTTTTTCGAAAACCTGCGGGACCCCGTCAACAGGAGGCCGGAACCCTGGGTGCTGGAAGGATTGTCCTACCTGCACCACCCGCTGCGCAGGGAGGCGGGGCGCAGGTACATCCTGCCCGCCCTGGAGATGCTGGAAGAGATCCAAAGCACGGGGGACATTTTCTTCCCCCTTAACTGGCTGGAGTCAAGCCTTGGGGCGTACAGCGATCCGGCCACAGCCTCCCTGGTGGAGGAGTTCCTGGACAAGCATCCCGGGCTGAATGACAACCTCCGGCTGAAAGTGCTTCAGGCGGCCGACCTGCTGTTCCGCTCCGCCGCCCTGGCGGATGGGCGCCATGATTGACGGCCGGCCGTTTCAGAGGCTGACATCGATGCCCGCTTTAAAGAAGGGGTTGTCGTAATAGACGGCACTGGCCTCATTGAAATTATACAGCACCATCACATTGAGCCGCACCCTGGGCCCCATCCTAAAACCATAGCCCGCTCCCAGCAACATATTCCGCTCGGTGGTACGGGCCCTGTCCCGGGCCTCCGGGCCGGCCCCCTCAACGAACGACCGGGATTGCACACTCAGCCATTCGTGCTCGGCGTGGATGAAGGCCTGCGACACCACCCTCAGGCGCGCGAACAGGCTGCCCCCATAAACATGCGAATGGATGGGGTCACCAAACCACCGCTCATGCGAATACTGGTACATTCCTCCCAGTCCGGCAGAAATCCGGTTGGTGAGGCGGTAGCCCGCGTGCATGTTCAGGCTGACCGCCGTGAAGGTCCCGAACTGCAATCCCACGAAGCCACCCACAAACAGTCGTTCACGCGTGGACAGGTCCCTGACATCGGCCTCCTCATCTCGTTGCGGACCGTCCAGTATCTGCCCGTAAAGGGTCAGGGGAAGCAGCATAAGGAAGACTGGGACAAACAGCAATTTTTTCATGGGGTGGATCATTTTCAGATGTGACAAAAGGCCATGCCGGATACTGTGGTTGCTCACAAATTTCACGCCAGAACGCCACCGAGGGCCTTCATCATGGCGCTGGCCTTGAGCAGGCATTCTTCATACTCCCTTTCGGGGTCTGATCCGATGGTGATGGCGCTGCCGGCCATCATGCTCAGGTAGGAGGATTTCCTGTTGTATTGGATGGAACGGATCACCACATTGAAATCAAAGTCCATGGAAGGGTTGAAATAGCCGACCGCCCCGGAAAACAACCCCCTTTTCCTGTTCTCATAAGTTTCTATCAGCTGCATGGCCCGGATCTTCGGGGCCCCCGTCATCGACCCCATCGGAAAGGCGTGCCGGATGGCATCCACCGCATGGAAGCCATGGCCCAGTTCTGCAGTGACCGTGGAGATCATCTGGTAAACCTGCCTGAAGGGATATATGCCATACAACTCGGGAACCCCGACACTTCCCCTGCGGGCCGTCCGGGACAAATCGTTGCGAACCAGGTCGACGATCATGACATTTTCGCTGCGCTCCTTCGGATCCCGATGGAGCTGTTCCGCCAGCCTTGCATCACTTTGCGGGTCGGATCCCCGGGCAATGGTCCCCTTGATGGGCTGGGAAACGAGGGTACGTCCCTGTTTCCTGAGAAAGCGTTCCGGGCTCGCACACATAAGGAACCTGTCGCCCAGGGCAAGGTAGCAGGAGAAAGGCGTGGGAGACTGCGCATTGAGACGGCAATAAGTGGTCAGGGGGTCGATGGCCGCATCCCCCGCGTGGAATTCCACGCAGTAATTCATCTCGTAGATATCTCCCTGCTGGATGTGCTGCCTGATGGCGCGGACGCATTCCAGGTAGCGTTCTTTCGAGACCCTTGCCTGCAGGCGGATCGACGCCCGATAAGGGCCTGCCCTTTCCCCATCCTGGTTCCCGGCTTCCGTAAATCCCGCGGACCCGCCCGGGGCCGGCCCGTCCTCCTTTACCGCCTGTGGCGGACCGCATAGCTCCCTGTACACGGCCTCCGGCTCGGAGAATTCCCCGTATCCCGGCAAACAGCCAATATGAAGACCACGCTTGTCGGCAATGACCAGGACGACAGGCTGGAAAAAGTGAATAACGGGCATGCCGATGCCGTCGTCATGGCCGGAGGTCAGGTTTTCCAGCTCATTCTTGAGTTCGTAAGACAGGAAACCGAACAGCCAGTCCCGGGTCTGGTCACAAAAAGCCCTGAGGCCGGACAGGGAATCTGTTCCGTTTCCGGAAAAAATCCTGGCCGCCCCCAGGGCATAAGCCTGATGAAAACCGGAGTAGGGATCGCCGGAAAAACCATTCCCGTTCAGAAAGCATTGGGTGGGAAAATGACGTTGCCCCCAGCGCAACACCTCCTGATGGCCAGGAACCGGCACCCCCGGAAAAGTCACAAACCGGCGTCCCACAAGCCTTACACCTCGAAGGTGTCCCCGCTCCTGAGCAAATCGTTGACCGACCTGATCCTGGAGGATTTTTTGGCCTGCTCGATCTGCTCCTCCAGCAGGTCGTCGTAGGTCTCAAAGGGTGCCGAGCGGATCACCCCCATGGCCACCGGAAATTCCGGTCCGGCCATGCGGCCGATCATGCGGTGTATGCCGGGATCCCTGTTGTACTGGTCGTGTACCAGGATATCGCTTTTCACCACCCCGTTATCTCCAATGGTGACCACTTTGAGGTGGTTGCCCACCAGCATGATGCCTTTATCGCGGTTCTTGCCAAAGATCATGGGCTCGCCGTGACGCAGGATCAACTGCTTCTCGTCCCGGTGTTCCCGGTCCACTACTTCGCCGTGGGTTTTATCTGCGAAGATGATGCAGTTCTGCAGGATCTCCACCACGGAAGTCCCGTCATGCTTGGCCGCCTCATACATCACCTCCGTCATGAGCTTCACGTTGTTGTCTGGCACCCGGGCAAAAAAGGTCCCCTGGGCCCCCATTACCAGGCCGGCGACAATGAAGGGGTGTTCGATGGTGCCGTATGGGGATGTCTTGGTGACGGATCCCATGGGGGTGGTCGGGGAGTACTGCCCTTTGGTCAACCCGTAGATCTGGTTGTTGAACAACATGATGTTGACATCGATGTTGCGGCGCAGGATGTGGATGAAGTGGTTCCCGCCGATGGCCATGGAATCCCCGTCACCCGTGGCAATCCAGACGCTGAGTCCGGGGTTGGACAGTTTCAGCCCGCTGGCGATGGCGGCGGCCCGGCCATGGATGCCATGAAATCCATAGGTGTTGACATAATAGGGGAAACGGGACGAACAGCCGATGCCCGAGACCATGGCAAAATTTTCCTTGCGGTAACCGATCTTGGGAAACACATTGCCCACAGCGGCAAGGATCGCATGCGCCCCGCAGCCGGGACACCACTTGACCATCTGGTCGCTGACGAAATCATCCCTGGTCAGTTCCACCGGCGAAGCCTCTATTCTTTCTTTTTCTAACATGGTGCTTATTCCTCCAATAGTTTTGTGAACACCTCGGTTAATTCCTGGACATGGAAGGGCAGTCCCTGTACCTTGTTAAACTGGTAGTACCTGTATTCAGGCAGGGTGATGCGCAGGTAATTGACAAACTGTCCCATGTTCAGTTCACATACCAGGATCTTTTTAAACCTTGAAAACACATCGGCAGTATTTGATGGCAGCGGCTTGATGTAGTTAAAGTGCGCCATGCTGATGCTTTTGCCTTCCTCCTGCATCTTTTTGACCGCGGAAAGCAGGGCGCCTTCGGTGCCGCCCCATCCGACCACAAGCAGATCGCCCGAACCGGCTCCGACAAGCTCCTGCTGGGGCAGGTGGTCCGCAATGCGGTTCACCTTTTCCTCACGGATATTGACCATGAGCTGGTGGTTGAGCGGGTCGGTCGAAACATTCCCGTCGATATTGGTCTTCTCCAGTCCGCCGATGCGGTGGCGCAGCCCTTCCGTTCCCGGCACCGCCCACTGCCTGACCAGGGTCTTCTCATCCCGGCGGTATGGCTTGAAGCCCTTGTCATTGGGCGTGGCCATCGGGGGTTTGATCTCCGGAAGATCCTCCACATTCGGAATCCGGAACAGTTCGGAACCAAAGCCCAGGTAACCGTCGGTCAGCAGAATGACCGGGGTCATGTGCTCCATGGAATATTTGGCCGCCATATAGGCATAATAAAAGCAGTTGGCCGGGCTGGAGGCGGCCATGACCATCATGGGACATTCGCCGTTGCGCCCGTAGAGGGCCTGCATCAGGTCAGACTGTTCGCTCTTGGTGGGCATGCCGGTCGAGGGACCCGCGCGCTGGACATTCACCACGATCAGGGGCAGCTCGGTGATCACGGCCAGGCCGAGGGCCTCGCTTTTGAGTGACAGGCCGGGACCTGAGGTGGTCGTCACAGCCATGGACCCGCCGAAGCTGGCCCCGATGGCGGAGCAAACCCCGGCAATCTCGTCCTCGGCCTGGAATACCTTTGTACCGAGAGACTTGTATTTAGAAAGCTCCATGAGGATCTCCGTGGCCGGGGTGATCGGATAGGACCCCAGGAACAATTCCCTGCCGCTCCGTTCGGCGGCTGCCAGCAAGCCCCAGGCTGTGGCGATGTTCCCGGTGATGTTGCGGTAGATGCCCTTCTCCTTGGTGGCCGGTCCCACGCGGAAGGTGGAGTGAATGGCCTCAATGGTTTCCGCATAGGCATGGCCGGCCTTCAGGGCCACCTGGTTGGCCTGGGCCACCTTGGGCTTGTCTTTGAACTTTTTCTTGATGAACTCCAGGGTCGTGTCCAGGTCCCGCTCAAACAGGTAATAAGTGATGCCGAGCACGAACATGTTCTTGGTCCTTTCGGCCACCCGCTTGTCCACCCCCAGTTCCTTGAGGCTTTCCTGTGTCAGTTGGGTAATGGGGGCCTTGATCACCTGATAGGCGTCCAGGCTGCCGTCTTCCAGGGGGTTTCCCTGATAGCCTGCCTTTTCGATGGCCTTGCCTTCGAAAGCGCTGGTATCTGTCACGATGGTGCCGCCTGGCTTCACCCATTTGAGGTTTGCACGGAGGGAAGCCGGGTTCATGGCCACCAGCACATCACAGAAGTCGCCCGAGGTGAAGATCTTGCGTTGTCCCAGATGGACCTGAAAGCCACTCACCCCTGCGATGGTGTTGTGGGGGGCCCTGATCTCGGCGGGAAAATCCGGAAAGGTGGCCAGGTCGTTGCCTGATTGTGCGGCCGTCTCGGAGAACAGGCTGCCGGTTAATTGCATCCCGTCGCCCGAGTCCCCCACAAACTTGACCACCACATCCTCCAGTTCAACAGTTTTTGCCTTTTTTGTCATAGCGGAAGTCGGTTTTTATAAAAATAGTATTATCATATGGTTGCAGAACACTCCATGGATTTCACCCTGCGAAGTTATATGTTTAAATTGTAACAGGTCCTAAAAATCATCCTCTTTTTTCCCGGGAGCCTTTTACAAATCCCTGAGCGCCCCGCTTTTATTTAAATCAATTTCAAATTATGACCGCAGGCTGTTTTTTTATTGCGGGGGAATATTAAGCCCGTATCTTTGCATCGGAATTCATTTCATTTTTAACCTAAAATCGACAGCAATGGCTTACGTAATCAATGAAGATTGCACTGCTTGCGGCAGCTGCATTGACGAATGCCCGGTTGATGCAATCAGCGAAGGTGATATCTATGTGATTGACCCCGATGTTTGTACCGATTGCGGTGCATGTGCAGATGTATGCCCGGTGGAAGCAATTCACCCTGAATAATCCCCCTTTTTTGCGGGTTATTCCCGGCAAAGAAACCAAAGCCCGCCATCCCGATGTGCGGGCTTTTTTTTTCCGGAATCCCTAATAGAAACATCTCTTGACACAGCAAAAGCGATTAAAAGGCGGGGGCATGGAAGGAACCATGACCTTCTGGGGCCACCTCGAAGAACTTCGCGGCCACCTGATCCGTTCGGCCCTCGCCATCGTGGCCTTTGCCGCACTGGCCTTTCTCAACAAGGACTTTCTGTTCAATTACGTGATCCTGGCTCCCAAGGAGCCCTACTTCCTGACCAATCGCGCATTCTGCTGGGTTTCGGAGCATTTGAACCTGCCCGCCCTATGCATCAATGCCCGGCCCCTGAGGCTCATCAACATCGACATGGCCGGACAGTTTACCACCCACATCCTCACCTCGGTCATTGCCGGCCTGATCGTGGCCTTTCCCTATGTGGTTTTTGAGATATGGCGTTTTATCCGGCCGGGACTCAAGCCGGAAGAACGGGAACATTCCCGCGGGGCGGTGCTTGTCACCTCCGGCCTGTTCCTGATGGGTGTCTTGTTCGCCTATTTCCTGATCGTGCCCCTCTCGGTCAACTTCCTGGGCTCCTACCAGGTCAGCACGCTGGTGGAGAACCAGGTGGCCCTGCGGTCCTACATCAGCACCATCACCACCATCACCCTGGCCACCGGGGTGGTCTTCGAACTGCCCATCTTTGTGTTCTTTCTGAGCAAGATCGGGGTGCTTACCCCGGCGGTCATGAAAAAACACCGCAAGCTGGCCTTCGTGCTCATCCTGACCCTGTCGGCCATCATCACCCCGCCCGATGTGTTCAGCCAGATCATGGTGGGCCTGCCCCTGTACGTCCTGTATGAGATCAGCATCGGCATTTCCAAGAAAGTAGCCCTGAAGCTGGAAGCCGACATGGCCTGATCCGGTCTAAAAACATTTATGCCATCTGCTTGTTGTTACAGGAAAACTTTTTAATCTTCCTGTCATGAACAACGCACAATTCTATTTTGACCGCCCGGCCAACGAGCCGGTGTATCCCTACACCGAAGGCAGCCCTGAACGGCAGGCCCTCGAAAGGGAGATCGAACGCCAGAGCGCCATTGAAGTGGAGATCCCGCTGGTGATCGGCGGCAGGGAAATCCGCACCGGAAGGACGGGAAAGGTGGTTATGCCGCACCAGCACGGCCACGTTCTGGCCACTTACCACATGGCCACCGAAAAAGAAGTGAACCTGGCCATCGAAGCCGCCCGGCAAGCCCACAGGCAATGGGCCGTCATGTCCTGGGTGGAGCGGGTCTCCATCACCCTGAAGGCAGCCGAATTGCTTTCCGGGAAATACCGTTACCTGATGAATGCCGCCACCATGCTCGGGCAAGGCAAGAATACCTTCCAGGCGGAGATCGACGCCGTGTGCGAAACGATCGACTTCATCCGCTTCAATGCCCATTACGTGTCGGAGATTTACAACGACCAGCCCCATTCCGAAACCGGCAACCTCAACCGCATCGAGTACCGCCCGCTGGAAGGCTTCGTATTTGCCGTCAGCCCGTTCAACTTCACCTCCATCGCGGCCAACCTGGTGCTGGCCCCGGCGGTGCTGGGAAATACCGTGGTCTGGAAGCCATCCTCCACGGCCCTCTTATCGAATTATTACATGATGAAGATCTTCCAGGAAGCCGGGGTGCCCGGCGGGGTGATCAACTTCCTGCCCGGGCCCGGCAGCGAGGTGGGCGATATCGTCCTGAACCACAAAGACCTGGCCGGGGTACATTTCACCGGCGGCAACGGCACCTTCAACCACATCTGGAAGACCGTGGCCGGCAACCTGGAGAATTTCCGTGCCTATCCCCGCATCGTGGGAGAGACGGGCGGCAAGGACTTTGTCTTTGTACACCCCTCGGCCGATGTCGATGAGGTGGCCACCGCCCTGGTTCGCGGGGCTTTCGAATACCAGGGCCAGAAATGCTCGGCCGCTTCCAGGGCTTACCTTCCCGCCTCCCTCTGGGACTCCGTCAAGCGGCGCATCGACCGCAACATGAAGCTGATCCAGAAAGGGGATCCGAAGGACTTCTGCAATTTTGTCAATGCGGTGATCGATGAAAAGGCCTGGAACCGCATCATGGGCTATATCGACAAAGCCCGCCAATCGCCTGGTGCCGAGATCATTTTCGGCGGAACGGGAGACAAGTCGGCCGGTTACTTCATCGACCCGACCGTGATTCTCGCGCACGATCCCCATTTCATCACCATGGAGGAGGAGATATTCGGGCCCGTACTGACCATCCATGTTTACCAGGATGAGGACTTTGAAAAGACGCTTGCCCTGTGTGATGCCACCTCCCCTTACGGGCTGACCGGCTCCATTTTCAGCAAGGACCGCTATGCCACGGTGCAGGCCTGTGCCACGCTGCGGTATGCGGCCGGCAACTTTTACATCAACGACAAACCCACCGGGGCGGTCGTCGGCCAGCAGCCATTCGGCGGTTCCCGGCAGTCCGGCACCAACGACAAGGCCGGCAGCTACCTGAATCTGCTGCGCTGGATCACCCCGCGCACCATCAAGGAAACCTTCATGCCCCCGACCGACTTCCGGTATCCTTTCATGCACGAAAAGAAGTGCGGCTGCTGATGGTTTCTTCCCGGGAAGGACCCGGCACAGTCCGGCGCCTTACACCGTCATCTCACCCCGGAGCGGGGTTAGCAGGTATTTTTTGAGCCGGTCCAGGGGGTAGCCGTTGCCCAGCAGGTACATCAGCTTGGTGACGGCCGCTTCCGTGGTCATATCGTGGCCGCTGACCACCCCGATGCGCTCCATGCCGAGTCCTGTCTCATACTTTTTCATATCGACCGCCCCCCCCTGGCACTGGGTCACGTTGCAGACAAGAAGGCCCCTGCCGATGGCTTCTTCCAGGGCACCCAGGAACCATTCCCCGGTCGGGGCATTGCCTGAACCGAAGGTTTCCATGACCACCGCCTTCAGTCCCGGGATGCCCAGCGTGCAGCGCACCACCTCCGGGTTCATGCCGGGGAACAGCTTCAAAATGGCGATGTTGTTGTCCAGGTTGGTAAAAATGCGGAATTCCTGGGCCGTTGGCTGGTGGATGGCCGCCTCATTGTATTTGATGTCGACCCCGGCCTGTGCCAGCACAGGGTAATTCACCGAACGGAACGCCTCAAAATGCTCCGCGTTGTATTTGTGGGTGCGGTTGCCCCGGTACAGCTGGTATTCGAAATAGATGCAGACCTCCGGCACGATGGCCCGCCCGTTGCGGCGGGCTGCGGCGATCTCGATGGCTGTGATGAAATTCTCCTTGCCGTCGGTCCGTATCATCCCCAGGGGAAGCTGTGAACCGGTCAGGATCACCGGCCTGGAAAGGTTCTCCAGCATGAAACTCAGGGCCGAGGCCGTATAGGCCATGGTGTCGGAACCGTGCAGGATCACGTAGCCATCGTACTTCTCGTAATGCTGTTCAATGATCCGGGCCAGCCTGACCCACACGGCCGGCTCCATGTTGGAGGAGTCGATGATGGGATCGAACGACAGGCTGTCGATGGTGTAGTTGAACTTGCGGATCTCCGGCACCTGGTCGGTCAGGTGTTCAAAGTCGAAGGGATTGAGTGCGCCGGTCGCGCTGTCTTCGACCATGCCGATGGTGCCGCCGGTATAGATGACCAGGATGGACGGACGGGTGGACATAGCAAATGGTTTTTAATACATCGTCGGATGGGCAGTCAGGCTCCGCAGGCTTGCCATGGCGTGGATCCCTGGTCAGACATCCCCGAACAGGGTCCGGGCGTTGGCCGTGGTGGCCCGGGCCACCTCCTCCGGGTTTTGCCCGGTCAGTTCCGCCACCTTGCGGGCGATCACCGGGATAAAGGCGCTTTCGTTCCGCCGGCCCCGGTAGGGCACAGGCGGCAGATAAGGAGCGTCCGTTTCCAGCACCAGGTGGTCTGTGCCAAGAGCCGCCACTACCTTTGCCATCGTGCTGTTTTTATAGGTCACCACCCCCCCGATGCCCAGAAAAAAGCCCAGCTCAATGGCCTTTTCCGCATCCGGCACATTGCCCGGAAAACAATGAAACACCCCCCTCAGACCACTGCCCCGGTATGCTCTTAACACTTCGAACAGCTCATTGAGCGATTTGCGCGAATGCAGCACCAGGGGCAGGTCATATTGCAGGGCCCACTCAGCCTGCCGCTTCAGGGCCTCGATCTGTTCCGCCAGGAAAGTCTTGTCCCAGTATAGGTCCAACCCCGTTTCCCCCACGGCCACGAAGCCGCCCTTTGCCAGCCAGTCGCCCACCACCTCCAGTTCTTCCTCAAAGCGGGCTTTCACCGACGTCGGATGCAGGCCCATCATGGGAAGACAGGCCGACGGGAATGCCCCGGCGGCATCCATCAGGGCGGGGATGGTGGAGGCATCGACATTGGGCATGAGCAGGCGGCGGACCGAAGCCTCCCGGGCCCGGTCCACGGCCTGCTGCCTGTCGCCGTCGAATGGCTCCAGATAAAGGTGTGTATGGGTGTCAATCAGCTCCAAGCCTACTGCTTCAACACGCCCAGTTCCCGGCCCACCTTCACAAAGGCGTCCACGCACTTGTCGAGGTGCTCCCGCTCATGGGCGGCGGATACCTGCACACGGATCCTGGCCTGGCCCTTGGGCACCACCGGATAGTAAAAACCGATCACATAGATGCCCTGCTCAAGCAACCTGGCCGCGAAGTCCTGCGACAGCTTCGCGTCATACAACATCACGGCCACGATGGCGCTCTGGGTGGGCTTGAGGTCGAAGCCGGCCTCCTTCATGCGGCCCATGAAGTAGTCGGTATTGCGGTGCAGTTTGTCCTGCAGCTCATGCGTCTCCGACATCATATCAAACATCTTGATGCCCGCATTGACCACGGCCGGAGGCAGGGAGTTGGAGAACAGATAGGGGCGGGAGCGCTGACGGAGCAGCTCGATGATTTCCTTGCGGCCGGTGGTGAACCCTCCGATGGCGCCGCCCATGGCTTTGCCCAGGGTGCCGGTGATGATGTCCACCTTGCCCCGGATGTCGAATAACTCGGTCACCCCGCGTCCGGTCTCTCCGACCACCCCGGCGGAATGGCATTCGTCCACCATCACCAGGGCATCGTACTTCTCGGCCAGCGCCACGATCCTGTCCATGGGCGCCGTGTTGCCGTCCATGGAAAACACCCCGTCGGTCACGATGATGCGGAACCTCTGGGCCTGGGCTTCCTTCAGCTTCTCTTCCAGGTCGGCCATGTCGGCATTGGCATAGCGGTAGCGGACCGCCTTGCAGAGCCTGACCCCATCGATGATGGAAGCATGGTTCAGGGAATCGGAAATGATGGCATCCTCCTCGGTCAGCAAGGGTTCAAACACCCCGCCGTTGGCATCAAAGCAGGCGGCGTACAGAATGGTGTCTTCCGTGCCGAAAAATTCAGCCACCTTCTTTTCCAGGGTTTTGTGAAGGTCCTGGGTGCCGCAGATAAAGCGAACCGATGACATGCCGTACCCGTGCGTGTCCAGGGCTTCCCTGGCGGCCTGGATCAGGGCCGGGTGGTTGGAGAGGCCCAGGTAGTTGTTGGCACAAAAGTTCAGGACTTCCTGCCCGGACTCCACCCGGATCACTGCGCTCTGGGGGGTCACGATGATGCGTTCTTCCTTGTACAGGCCGGCCTCCCGTATGGAGCTGAGTTCCTGCTGAAGATGTTCCTTTATTTTTCCGTACATGGGTGAAAGTGTTTGGATTTTAATGGGTCAATGAATGAATGTTTTTCCGGGGCAAAGATAGTTTTTTTCCCTGTTCCGGCACGAAATGCGGTCCGGTTTCCCGCAGGCATGCCTTTCGTTCACATAAATTTAACTACTTTTGCTGCCGTTGTTTCAGCTCATGCAATCCAACACAATCAAAACCAAACCCGATAAGAGAATGAAAAACATTTTGGTGGTCGGATCGGCCGGACAGATTGGTTCGGAACTGACCCTGCTTTTAAGAGACATGTACGGCGGCGACCGGGTGGTGGCCGGGATCAGAAAAACCAAACCTTCTGAAAAACTGCTGGACACGGGCCCCTGCGAGGTGGTGGACGCCCTGGAGCCCGAAAGGCTGGTCGAGGTGGTTAAAAAATACAAGATCGACGTGATCATCAACATGGCGGCCATCCTGTCCGGCACCGGGGAGAAGAACCCCATGCTGGCGTGGGACGTGAACATGAACGGTTTGATCAACATCCTGGAGATCGCCCGGGAGCAAAACATGAAGCAGGTGCTGGTCCCCAGCTCCATCGCCGTATTCGGACCCACGACCCCGGTCGACGACACCCCCCAGGAAACCATCCTGAAGCCCACCACCATATACGGGGTGACCAAGGTGGCCGGGGAGTTGCTTGGCGATTATTACGTAAAGCGCTACGGCCTTGATGTCAGGGGCCTGCGCTATCCCGGCATCATCAGCCACGAAACCCTGCCCGGGGGCGGCACCACCGATTATGCCGTGGCCATTTATTACGAAGCCATCAAACAGGGAAAATACACCTGTTTCGTGAACGAAGGAACCCGGCTTCCCATGATGTACATGCCCGACTGCCTCAAGGCTACGGTCGACCTGATGGAGGCTGACTTCGGCAAGCTGAACTACCATTGCGATTACAATGTGGGCGCCATGAGCTTCACCGTGGCCGAGATGGCCGACAGCATCCGCAAGCACATTCCCGGCTTTTCGATTGATTATGAGCCCGACTTCCGGCAGGCCATTGCGGACTCCTGGCCCAACTCGGTCGACGACAGCGCCGCCCGCCGCGACTGGGGATGGAAACCGGAATACGACCTGGACGCCATGACGGCCGATATGCTCCAGGCCATCGGGGAAAAACACCGGCAGGGGCTGATCTAGAAAACAGTCAAACAAATCCCGGCAGCGGCCCGTTCCCTGCCGGGATTTTTTTTAGTTTTGTAGGGCCATCACCAAACCACAGACCAGGCATGTCGGAACCCTTCATTGTATCGGCCCGCAAATACCGCCCCAACACCTTCGATACCGTCGTCGGGCAGAAGTCCATCACCAGCACCCTGAAGAATGCCATCAAAAACGGGCAGCTGGCCCAGGCCTTTCTGTTCACCGGGCCGCGGGGGGTGGGCAAGACAACCTGCGCCCGCATCCTGGCCAAGACCATCAATTGCGAAAACATCTCGGAAAACATCGAGGCCTGCAACACCTGTGAGTCCTGCCTCTCCTTCAACCGCTCCCATTCCTTCAATGTCCACGAGCTGGATGCCGCATCCAATAATTCCGTAGACGGCATCCGCATCCTGGTCGACCAGGTGCGTATCCCCCCCCAGGTCGGCAAGTACAAGGTGTACATCATCGACGAGGTGCACATGCTGTCCCAGGCGGCCTTCAACGCCTTCCTCAAGACCCTGGAGGAGCCCCCGGCCTATGCCAAGTTCATCCTGGCCACCACCGAACGCCACAAGATCATTCCCACGATCCTGTCCCGCTGCCAGATCTTCGACTTCGCCCGCATCCGGATGGAGGACATCACCCGGCAGCTGCAGATGGTGGCCGAAAAAGAGGGGATAGATGCCGAGACCAACGCCTTGCACATCATCGCCCAGAAAGCCGACGGGGCCATGCGCGATGCCCTGTCCATCTTCGACCAGCTGGTCAGTTTCAGCGGCAACAGCCTCACCTACAAGCAGGTCATCGAGAACCTCAACGTGCTGGACTACGACTATTACTTCCGCATGGTGGACCTGATCCTGGAAGGCAAGGCCTCCCAGGTGCTGCTGCTGGTCAACGAGATCATTCTGAAGGGCTTCGAGGGATCTGACTTCATCACGGGCTTCGGCCAACACCTGCGCAACCTGCTGGTGAGCAAAGACGCTGCCACCATCAAACTGCTGGAGGTGAGCGACGACCTCCGGGCCAATTACATGGCCCAGGCAAAGCGGGCCCCGGAGGAGTTCCTGCTGCCGGCCCTGGAGATCAACAACCGGGCCGATGTGCAATACCGCGGCAGCAGCAACAAAAGGCTCATGCTGGAACTGGCCCTGCTGCAGATGACCGGGCTGGTAAAAAAAAAAGCCCATAGGGACCCCCTAGCGGCTGATTATCCGCTGCCGGCTCCCGGCGGGGAGGCGGTCCAGGCCAAACCCGTTGCCGTCCCCGTCCCTCCTGCTGCAAAAAGTCCGCCGGCGCCCCCTCCCGGCCTGAAGGTCAACCCGGATCCCGCAACTCCCGGGCCATCCCCTGCGGAGCGCAACCAGGCACCGCCGGCCGGGATCCCTGCCGCCTCCTTCCCTGCGTCGCAGGAAACGAAGGATACAGGGACCCCGCAGGAGGCACCCGACGCATCCGACGAAAAACAGCCCGGGAAGGAAACATCCGCACCGGCTCCACCCAGGCTTCCCCAGGGGGTCAGCCTGAAAATCAAGCTGTCGGGGGAGGAGGAGGAAGAGGAAGGGGATGACCTGCCAGAGGACGGGGGGAATGAACCCGACGAACGGGTTTCCCTATCCCGCTTTCTGGAGACCTGGAACGAGCTGGCCCGGAGCGTGAAAGAAGAAAGCCAGGGGCTGTACCTGGCCATGACCAAACACGAACCGGAGGTGAGCCCCGAGGGCCGGGTTATCGTAACCATCGACAATGTGATCCAGGACGGGCTGATCCGGGAGCGACGGGGCGAGCTTCTGAGCCACCTGAGAAAAAACCTCTCCAATTACTCCATACAGATCGAAACCAGGATCATGGAAGGCGCCGCCCAGCAAAAAGCCTATCTGCCGAAGGAGAAGTACGAGCGCCTGATCGAAAAAAATCCCGAAGTGGAGCGGCTGAAGAAGGAGCTGGACCTGGATTTTGATTATTAACCGTTCCCGGTTTTTTTGATTTTTTCTGTTTTAATTTTCCGGGGCTTATCCTATCTTTGCCCATTCATCCCAAAACTGTTTCCGCTTATCTAAACTTCATAAAACATGTTAAAAAAGACCATGACCCCCATCCTGGGGCTGCTGGCCGTCCTGCTGTCCGTTACGGCCGCGGCCCAGAGCCCGCAGATTGATTTCGAGGAATTTACACTGGACAACGGGCTGCACGTGATCCTGCACCAGGACAACACCACCCCCAATATCGTGGTGAACATCATGTACCACGTGGGCGCCAAGAATGAGAATCCGGAGCGCACCGGCTTTGCCCATTTTTTTGAGCACCTGATGTTTGAAGGCTCCAAGCATATTGCGCGGGGCGAGTTCGACCTTCTCACCGAACGCAACGGCGGATCCAACAATGCCTTTACCAGCTTCGACGTGACCAACTACTACATCTATTTCCCATCGAACCAGCTGGAGCTGGGGCTTTGGATGGAGGCGGAGCGCCTGCTTCACCCAAAGATTGATTCCATCAGCATCGCCACCCAGAAAAGCGTCGTCACCGAAGAGATGAAGCAGACGCGCGATAACCAGCCGTATGGCAGGCTGCTGATTGAAACCATCAGCCGGGCGTTTACGCAACATCCCTACCGCTGGGATGTTCTGGGACGTGACGAGCACATCCGGGCGGCCACCGACGAGGAGATCTATGCCTTCCATGACATGTTTTACGTCCCCAACAATGCCGTGTTGGTCGTTACCGGAGACTTTGTGCCCGAAGAAGCGCGCAGGCTGGTGCACAAATACTTCAACGACATTCCCCGCGGAAACCACGACGTTTACCGCCCCCGGATGACAGAGCCCCTGAGAATGCACGAGGTCCGTGACACGGTGTTTGACAACATCCAGCTGCCGATGGTGATCCAGGCTTACCACATCCCGGCCCGGGGAACGGAGGACTATTATGCGGTGGACATGCTGGGCATGCTTTTGTCCCGCGGACAGAGCAGCCGCCTGTACCGCAAACTGGTCGTGGAGGAACAGACGGCCATGCAGATCAGCGCCCTGCCCCTCGGACTGGAAGATCCCGGCCTGACCATCATCATCGGCATGCCCAATATGGGCGTTGATCCTGCCGTGCTTGAATCAGGCATCAACGAAGAAATGGAAAGGGTGCGCCGGGAACTGATCACCGGGCAGGAACTGGAGAAGGTCAAAAACCAGGTGGAAAGCCAGTTTGTCAACTCCAATACCACCATCGCCAGCCGGGCCACCAACCTGGCCAACTACCACACCCTTTTCGGGGATGCCAGCCTGATCAACACCGAGCTGGAGCGTTACCTGTCGGTGACCAGGGAGGACATCCTCCGCGTGGCACGGGAATACTTCCGGGAGGACAACCGCGTGGTGTTATACTATATGCCGAAAGAACAGTAAGCCATATTTCCCTCCAACAATAAAAATATTTTCCCCAATGAAAAATGCATTCGTTTCAACCCTTTTACTGGCCCTTCTGGCGTTTTCAGCCAGTGCCCAGCTGGACCGGAGCCAGCAACCCCAGCCCGGTCCCGCCCCGGTCATACGGCTCGGAGAATTTGAAAGCTTTACCATGGACAACGGCCTCAGGGTCATTGTCGTGGAAAACGACAAGGTGCCGGTCGTATCGTTTCAGATGACACTGGACATCGACCCGGTGATGGAAGGTGATGCCAAGGGGTTTGTGGACCTTGGCGGCGCCTTGCTTCGTGAGGGGACGGCAAGCCGCAGCAAAGCAGAGATCGACGAACAGATCGACTTTATCGGGGCCAGCCTGTCCACTTTTTCCACCGGCCTGTTTGGCAGTTCCCTTTCCCGCCATACCGAGACCCTTCTGGAACTCATGTCCGACATCCTCCTCCATCCCTCTTTCCCGGAGGAGGAGCTTCAACGCCTGGTTACCCAGAACATATCCGCCCTGGCAACCGTGCGCAGCGATGCCAATGCCATGGCCCGGAACGTGGCCACGGCAGTGACCTATGGTCCGGAACACCCCTATGGAGAGATCACCACCGAAGAAAGCCTTCGCCAGGTGGACATCGGCCGGATCCAGGATTATTACAAGACCTATTTCCGTCCGAATGTCGCCTATATGGTGGTGGTGGGCGACATCACCGCCGAAAGGGCCCGCCAATTGCTGGAGCGTTACTTCTCTGCATGGGAACCGGCCGAGGTGCCGCGCCACACCTATCCCACCCCCCAACCCCCTCCGGGGCGCCGGGTGGCTTTTGCTGAACGTGCCGGGGCCATCCAGTCGGTCGTAACCGTCACCTACCCCGTGAAGCTGTCGCCCGGGCACCCGGACGCCATCAAGGCCAGTGTCATGAACACCATCCTGGGGGGTAGTTTTACCAGCCGCCTGATGCAAAACCTGCGGGAGGACAAGGGGTATACCTATGGTGCCCGCTCGGGTTTGTCAACCGACCGCCTGGTGGGGCGGTTTACGGCCGGCACAGAAGTGCGCAACAGCGTCACAGACAGCACCTTGGTTGAAATATTTTCTGAAATGCAGCGCCTGATCGAGGAGCCCATTGCCGCGGAGGACCTGCAGATGATCAAGAATTACATGACCGGCACCTTTGCGCGATCGCTTGAGAGCCCCCGCACCATGGCCGGCTTCGCCCTGAATATCGCCCGGTACAACCTGCCGGAAGATTATTATGCGACCTATCTTGAGAAACTGAATGACGTAAGCCCCGAAGACATCCGGGAGGTCGCGGCAACCTATCTCAAACCGGACAATGCCGTCATCGTGGTGGCCGGGAACAGGGACGAAGTGGTCGACCAGCTGGTAAGATTCAGCGCCACCGGAGAAGTGGAGCTCTTCGACGCTTTCGGCCGGCCGGTGGTTCAGGAGGCCGTGGCCATGGAGGCCGGCATGACGGCCCAGGGAGTGATCGACCGGTATATCCGGGCCATCGGGGGCCGCGAGAGGCTCGAGGGCGTCCGGGACATGAGTCAGGAAATGAGCATGGCGGTCATGGGGCAACAGGCCACCATCAAAACCTACCAGATGACACCCGGACTGTTGCTGGCCGAGACCCTCATGGGCGGCATGAGCCTGTCCAAACAGCTTTTTGACGGCACCAAGTTGGTGGTCACCTCCCCCGTGGGCCGGCAGGAATTCACCGAAGGACCCGTGGTGGAGCAGGCCCGGATGCAGGCGGTGATGTTTCCCGAACTGAAATATGGGGAAATGGGAGTGACCGCCCGGCTGATGGGGGCAGAGACCCTGGACGGGGAATCCGTCTACCGCCTTGAGCTGACCAATCCCGACGGCAACAAGAGCTACGATTACTACAGCATGGAAACAGGACTCAAGATCAGGAGCATGGGCGATCAGGCCTCCGCCAGCTTTGGCAACTACACCGAGGTGCAGGGGATCAAAATGCCCTTTAAGATGACCCAGGAGGCCGGAGGCCAGGTCATTGAAACCACCGTGGTCGAGGTCAGGATCAATTCCGGACTGGAACGCTCCTTTTTCACGGTCGACTAAACTGTATGAATGCTGGCCGGCAGCCGGGCTGCTGTCCGGCCCCGATGCAAGGGAAGGACCTCTTTCACCGGAGGTCCTTTTTGTTTGTCCCCATAAAGGGTGTCGGTTACCATGAATTCCCTATCTTTGAATTTCAGGCATGGCAACCAACGAACCTGCTGACATGGGCAAAAAAAAGGATAACAAATACTGGGTCAAGCTGAAGCAAGCGATGCGCTTCATCGAACACGATGTCTGGCGGATCCCCCTTTCAGAGCTTTCCCCCCGCAAGACCTTCCTGATCCGGCAGCTGCGCATCCTGCTGCTGGCCGTGCGCGGTTTTGCCGAAGACAAGGTCCATCTGCGCGCCTCGGCCCTCACCTATTACAGCCTGCTGGGGATCGTGCCGGTCGTGGGACTCGCCTTTGGGATCGCCAAGGGATTCGGGCTGGAAGCCTACCTGGAGAGGACCTTACGCCAGACTTTCAGTGGACGGGATGAGATACTGGACTGGGTGCTGGAGTTTTCCCGTTCGCTGCTGGAAACGGCCAGCGGGGGCATGGTGGCCGGGGTCGGCATGATCATCCTGCTGTACACCATCATCCGGGTCCTCAGCTATATAGAGGAAAGCTTCAACGACATCTGGCAGATCAAGAAAGGGCGGTCCTGGACCCGGAAATTCAGCGATTATTTCGCCATGATGTTCATCGCCCCCCTGTTCTTCATCATGGCCAGCGCCTCCACCGTATACATCAACACCCAGGTGGCCGCCATCAGCGAACAGTTCCTGTTGTTCGAATACCTCAGCCCCGTGCTGAAGTTTCTGGTGGCCCTGATTCCCTACCTGCTGATATGGATCATGTTCCTGCTCATGTACATGGTCATGCCCAACACCAATGTGAGGTTCAGCTCGGCCCTGATCGCAGCGGTCATTGCCGGCACCGCCTTCCAGCTGGCCCAATGGGTCTACATCTACTTCCAGCTCGGTGTGTCCCGGTACAATGCGATCTACGGGTCCTTTGCCGCCCTGCCCCTGCTGATGTTCTTCATCCACACCGCCTGGCTCATCGTGCTCTTCGGGGCGGAACTCTCCTATGCGAACCAGAACGTGCAGAACTACGAATTCGAAGGGGAATCGCACCGCATCAGCACCTTCAACAAGAAGCTGTTGTCGTTGTATGTGCTGCACCTGCTGGTGGATCATTTCGCCAGGGGGGAGAAGCCCCTTAGCTCGGGCCGGATCGCCGCCGAACTGGCCATCCCGAACAACCTGGTCCGGTCCATCCTGAGCGACCTGCTGGACGTATCCCTGGTCACCGAGACCAATACCGACCAGCCCAAAGAATCCGGCTACCTTCCCGCCATGGACCCCTCCAGGATCCATGTCGGGCTGGTCCTTGAGAAACTGGACAGGAAAGGACTGGACGTTCTGATCGCCAAACCATCCAGGGAGCTGGACATCCTGAAGGGCTCGCTGAAGGCCTTCGAGGAAGCCATGCATGCCTCACGGCACAACATCCTGTTGAAGGACCTGGCGGTGGCCAGAAAATAACCGCCTCCGGCACCCCCCCCCGTGCATGCGCCGGCAAAGGGAACGGGGCTACCCTGCTTCCGGCCTGTACTCTGTCCGACGATACCAATAAAACAGCCAGAAAAGGACGACCAGGCCGGTTGCGGCCAGGAGGACTCCCCCCAGGCCGAGGCCGATCTCCTCCATGTCGTAGTCGATGACCCCCCTGTGATGCAGATAATACACCAGCAAGGCAGCCGCGTTGTTGAAAAAGTGGGCGAGTACGGGCAGCCAGAGCTTGCCGCTCCACACCAGCAGGTAGCCCAGGACCACGCCCAGGCCAAGCCGGGGCAGAAAGCTCAGGAACTGCATGTGCATGGCGCTGAACAGCACCGCGGTGATGACCACGGCAAGGTGGTCGGAGCGCGTCCATTCACGGACCAGCTTCTGGATGAGGCCACGGAACAACAGCTCCTCGCCGATGGCGGGCAGGATGGCGATCATGAACAGGTTGAACAACAGCCCCTGCCAGGAGTCCACCCGGAGAAAGAACATCGTCATCTCCTCGGCGGCCGCCTCGCTGCGCCGCATCCAGTCCTCCAGGCCCTGCAAAAAGCCGGGCAGGCTGAGTTGCTGGTTCCAGTGCATCAGCAGGCCCACCACGGGCAGGGCGGCCAGCATGATCCCCAGGGCCAGGAGCAGGCCTTTACCGCGCGGCATGCGGTGAAGCGCCAGGTAGCGCATGGGCCTGGGGCTGAGCATCCAGGCAAACAGCAGGGAAGGAACGACGAACAAGCCAAGGTGGCTCAGCACCTGCACATAGCGCATCAGGTTCAGGTTCTCCGGGCCGGGCGCCAGCCCCTCCCCCCCGGCCAGGGCGAGGATCTCGCCGCCCATGAAGGGCAGGGCGGCCAGCATTCCCAGCACCAAAACGACCAGCATGCCTCCCAGCATGAGCGCCCCCAGCAGGATCAGCCGGGCGAGTGGATGGGTGGCGGCGAAATACGAACGGACCTCCATAAAAGGTTTTCTTTTACTTTTGCAGGACAGGCGGACGGACCCGTTAAAGGCCGGCCGGCCCACAAAAGTAAAAAAAGTTTGACTGCAGCAGGGCATACAGGAAGAAAGACAGAAGGCCGCGGAGCCATCCGCTTCGGCCACACCGTTTTTCCCCGGCAGCCGGTCATCCTGGCGCCCATGGAGGACGTGACCGATCCTCCCTTCAGGAGGCTGTGCCGGGAGCTGGGGGCGGACTGGGTGTATACCGAGTTCATCTCGGCCGACGGCCTGATCAGGGATGCCCAAAAAAGCCTCCGCAAGCTGGACATCCGTCCCCGGGAGCGGCCCGTCAGCATCCAGTTGTTCGGGGCGGATACCGGGGCAATGACCGGGGCGGCGCAGGCGGCGGCCGGGGCCGGCCCCGATTTCATCGATATCAACTTCGGCTGCCCGGTGCGCAAGGTGGCCTCCAAAGGAGCCGGTTCCGGCATCATGAACGACGTGCCCAAAATGGTGGAGATGACCCGCCGCATCGTGCAGGCGGTCAAGCTTCCCGTCACCGTCAAGACCCGGCTGGGGTATGACCAGCGCAGCAAGAACATTGTGGACATCGCGGAACGATTGCAGGACTGCGGTATCGCCGCCATTGCCATCCACGGGCGCACCCGCTGTCAGATGTACCGGGGCCGGGCCGACTGGACCCTGATCGGGGAAGTGAAAAACAACCCGCGCATGCACATCCCGGTCATCGGCAACGGGGACATCACGGACGGGCCCACCGCCAGGGAGGCGTTGGACCGGTACGGGGTCGACGGCATCATGGTCGGACGGGCCGCCATCGGCAACCCCTGGGTATTCCGGGAAATCAGGCACTTTCTGGCTACGGGCAGGGTTTTGCCCGAACCCACCCTGGAGGAGCGGCTGGCAACATGCGGCCAGCATCTGGCCCTGTCGGTCGAATGGAAGGGCGCGCGCACCGGGGTGTTCGAGATGCGCCGGCATTACGGCAACTACTTCAGGGGGATCCCCGGCATCAAACCCTACCGCATGCGCCTGGTCACGGCCGGATCGGAAGGGGAGGTCAGGGCGGTCCTCGACGAGATCCGCAGCGCTTTTTCCGGCTTTGACGGCAACGGCTAAGGGCCCAGAAGCAAGCCTTTCACTTCGTTTCGCAAGCGGAAATCACCATCGAACAGGTCGGATACCTGAAGCTGGTCCACATTGAGCCACAAGGCCTTCAACCCGGCGTCCCGGGCCCCTTCCACATGCTGCAGGCTGTCGTCGATGAAAAGGGTCTGTCCCGGTTTGAGGCCGTTCTCTTCCAGGATCAGCCTATACACCTTCCGGTCCGGCTTTCGCAGGCCGATCTCATGCGACAGGTATTGTTTTTCAAAGTGCCCCTCAAGGCTATCCACCCCAAATTCCCGGCGGAGGTATTCCGCGAGGGCAGGGTAATGGATGGCGTTGGTATTGCTCAGCAAAAAAGTGCGGTAGTGGGTCCGGACCCCGTCGAGCAGCTCCACCCGGTGCCAAGGCAGGTCCAGCAGCATGGCGTTCCAGCAGTGGTCGATGGCCCTGTCGGTGAGCGGCAGTCCGGTTATGGCCCGCACCTTGTCGCGGAACTCCTGCGGTCCCACCTCTCCCCGGTCGAAGCGGTCGAACAACTGCGTCTGGTTGGACTGGGTAAAGAATTCATTGAAGTCTGTTACTCCCAACCCTTTGAAACACTGGAAGGTCGCCTGGTAGTCGATGTTCAGCAGCACCCCTCCCAGGTCAAAAATAATGTTGCGGATCACCATGATGTCGCCAATATTCCGGTTCCTTCAAAACTGAAAAAAACCTTGTATGCTTACCTGATTAATGCGTAAATTTGCAGACCCAAAGGTATACATAATCCGGGCCCATAGCTCAGTTGGTTAGAGTAGGTGACTCATAATCACTTGGTCGCTGGTTCGAGCCCAGCTGGGCCCACTGAAAGACAGCCACTTGCGGAAAGACTTCCCAAGTGGCTTCTGCATTTAATGAAGAGATTCTGGCTACCCGGAAGACAGGCTTTGAAATCTTTCTATTAAACCATGTTACGTATTTGATTTCTGTTTATATTTATCTGACAAAAAGTCTGTTCATTCCGTTCCCTTCTGCCTTCAGTTTCACCCAATCCTAAAACAAAAAAGGATGAAAACAACAGCAATCATTGTTGCCGCATGCATGCTGTTTGCCGGCGCGCATGCCAGTGCCCAGGACCCTGATCCGACACGGCTTCTTCCGACCCCGGGCGAACAGCCGGCCCCCATGCAGGGGGAGTGGATGGCGTGCCCCGAAGGCTCCCAGTTCTCACAGGTTCCCCATGAACCCGCCGATGCATGGAGCGCTCATACCAGCGACTTGCATCTGGGTCCGTACACCGTTTACGAGAATTTCTCCGGGCTGGCAGCGCCGGTTACTGCCGTTCATTTCTGGGGACTCACTCTTTTTTTTGACGGGGGGTGGTCTGTGTGCGATACAGAGGACCCCATGGAGTTTGAGATCTGCTTTTACCAGGACAATGCGGGAGAGCCCGGAAGCCCCGTTTCCTGCGAAACCGTTACGGTTCCAAGGCAATCCACCGGCTTGTCTTTTATTGGATTTCCCCTGTATTACTTCCGTGCGGAACTATCGGGCGCCGTGAACCTTGCCGGCGGGTGGATTTCCATCCGGGGAACCAGCCTGGGCAGCCCGGATTGTGCCTTTTCATGGATGTCTTCCGGAACCGGGGATGGAAAGTCTTTTCAGTTAGCCGGCGGGGCTCTTGCTCCATTGTCTTATGATAAAAGCATCTGCCTGGAATCCGGGGAGGTGAAGGTCCCTCTTGCCAACTGGGCCGTTTACCTGGGAATGGCATTGGCACTGGGATTCCTGCTGCTTCTTTTCAGAAGGATGTTTTAATTAAATTCCCTAATTGCAGCTTTTTATGCGCAGTAGCCTCCGGATGCGGATGCATCCGGAGGCTTTTTTTACCTGGGAACAGGCCCTCAAAAAGAGGATCGACAATAAATATATTTGCAGGCAACTATATTTATTGGTATCTTGGTAATCCGTTCGAATATCCCGACAGGCAGGAACTGTGCGGACAGCCTTTAAAACACGAACATTATCTGGAAATCCCATGAAAAAATTTGGTTTGATCTTTCTTTTGGCGGCCTTTACCGTCCTTTTGGCCGTCACCCTGAGCAGCAACCCGGGAAGCAGGCAGGCGGAGCGTTCGGCTGAACGCATCCAGAGCCGAACCCAGGCCGGAGATTACACCAGGCCGGCACCGCCATCCCCCCAGGCCACTGGAGAGAACACCCAGGCAGCTACCGGGCAACGCCTGAACCCTCCCCACGGACAGCCGGGGCATATCTGCGAGATCCCCGTCGGCGCCCCCCTGCCCGACAATCCGGGAGGCAGCACGGCCGGAGGGGCCCGCACGGTACAACCGGCAGCCACTGCCCCCCAGACGGCACAGCGCCTGAACCCGCCCCACGGACAACCGGGGCATATCTGCGAGATCCCCGTTGGGGCCCCCCTACCAGATTAATGAAGCTCCGGCAGGGACAGGTGCATGATGCATGCCGGAAGAAACCACCCTTCACGTTTACATTAAACAGGAAGCCGCCCCCGGTGGGGGACGGCCTCTTGTGGATTGCAGGAGCGGCCTGGTGTATGCCGGGACCGCGAAGCTATTCGGCCAGCTTCATGTGCAGGTAGGCATAGCCCAGGGTCGTCATCATGGCACGCTGCTCATTGGTGGATGCGCCCCCGTGACCGCCTTCCATGTTCTCAAAATAATAGACATTGTATCCCATGTCGGTCATCTTGGCCACCATCTTGCGGGCATGGCCGGGATGCACCCGGTCGTCGCGCGTGGAGGTGGTAAAAAACACCTCGGGATAGTCCTGTCCTTCCTCCAGGTTGTGGTAGGGTGAGTACTGTCGAATGTACTCCCACTCTTCCGGGATGTCGGGGTTGCCGTACTCTCCCATCCAGCTGGCGCCCGCAAGCAGCTTGTTGTAGCGCTGCATGTCCAGCAGGGGTACCTGGCAGACCACCGCGTTGTACAATTCGGGCCGCTGGGTGAAGGCCACCCCGACGAGCAGCCCGCCGTTGCTGCCGCCCTGGATGCCCAGATGGCGGCCCGAGGTGATCCCACGCTCAATCAGGTCTTCCGCCACCGCGTGGAAGTCATCGAACACCCGTTGGCGGTTCTCCTTGAGGCCGGCCTGGTGCCAGCGGGGGCCGAATTCGCCCCCGCCCCGGATGTTGGCCAGGACGTAGACGCCGCCCGTTTCCAGCCAGGAGTTTCCGATGGTGGCCGAATAGCCCGGCAGCCTCGGCACTTCAAACCCGCCATAGGCCGCCAGCAGGGTGGGGTTCTTGCCGTTGTATTCCATGTCCTTCGGACCGACCACGAAATAGGGGATCATGGTCCCGTCTTTGGAAGCCACTTCGTATTGCCATACCTCCATGCCGGAAGCATCGAAGAAGGCGGGCATGGACTGCAAGACCCGCATCTGCCCGGTGGCCGCATTGGCCTGGTATAGGGAGGAAGGCGTCAGGAAGTTCTGGTAGTAGAAAAAGAAATCGTCGGAAAAGTTATCGGTGGAGCCCAGGTTGATGGTGCCCATGCCGGGGGCATCCACCATCATGCCCGTCCAGCCGTTCTCCCCGAAAGAGAAGCGGTAGAGTTCACTGATCACATTGTTCAGTTTGGTCACCAGAAGGTAGTTCCTGGTGGACGTCACAGAGCCGATGCTCGAACGCTCATCGGGTTCGGCAATCAGCCGGATGTCGTGCCGGCCCTCCAGCAGGGCATCGTAATCCAGGCTGACCAGGGCACCCTGCCCGTAAACCTGACCCCCGACCTCCCAGTCGGATTTCAGGCTGATGATGAACTGCCCGTGCAACACGTCCAGCACATCCGCATCCAGGGGAATGTCCAGCTCGATCAGCTGCCCGTCCACCAGGGCATAGCCCTGCCGCGTGAAGAAGTCCAGGGCCCGTCCGATCAGGGTATAGACCCGGTCGGCCTTGTGGATGGTGCTGCCGTAGGAGCGGACATCCTCCACTTCCCCTTCAAAGACCACGGGAGCGTCCTCGATCCGTGAACCACGATCCCAGAGTTTCACCTGCCGGGCATAGCCCGAAGTGGTCAGGGTCCCTTCGCCGAAGTCCGAAGCCACAAGGAGGGTGTTCTCATCCACCCAGCTCACGTTGCCTTTGGCCTCGGGCAGTTCGAAGCCGCCCTCCACAAAGGTGCGGGAGTTCATGTCGAACTCGCGGATCACCACCGCATCGGCCCCGCCCCGGGAAAGGTACAGCATGTAACGGGAATAATCGGGCGGCAACCCGGCACCCCCCTTGAAGACCCAGTTTTCACCGTCTTCGGCAGAGAGCTTGTCGATATCAAGCACCGTTTCCCACCGGGGATTCCCGGCCAGGTAATCCGCCTTGGGGGTTCTGCGCCAGATGCCCCTTACGTGCTCGGCATCCTGCCAGAAGTTGTAGATGTAATCGCCCTGAAGCGAAGGAGCGGGAATGCGCTCGCTGGAGTTCAGCACGGCCAGGTTCTTGTCAAACAGCTCCTGATAGACTTCGTGCCCCTTCAGCACGGCCAGGGTTTGCTCATTCACTTCTTCGACCCAGGCCAGGGCTTCCTGTCCCTCGACCTCCTCCAGCCAAAGATAAGGGTCTTCCTCCTGCTGCGATCCGGCGCAGCCGGATGCAAAAACGGCAATGCCTGCCATAAGGATCCATTTTAATTTCATGTTGTGTGTGTTTTTTTTGGTAAATGATTGGTTGGAATGCCTGTGAAAACATCCTCCGAAATTAAATAAATTATCCAAACCCCCGGCATGCACTGCATACACTTTTCAAGCCCCTGCCGCCTACTCCTGATCCCGGCCGGCCCGTCTGAAAAAACGGCAACAATCATTTGTATTTTTTAATTTATTTATTTATATTAATATATGTTACTTCTTGTTAGCCAGGATTAGCGACTTGCAAAAAACATCTTCTGCTCCGGATATCTTGCAAAAAAAACCCATAAGTCCAACCACAACCAATGACCACATGAAAGCATTATTGTCCCTGGCCCTGCTGCTGTTTCCCGGAATGCCGTCAGGAGCCCAGTCAACCAAGGATGGCGCCATCCGGCTCGACAGCCTGGTGCACGGTACCTCCTGGAAGGAGTTTTTTACCTACGACGAAAAGGGTTGGGTCCATAAGGAACACATCATGGAATGGGACCCGTCGTTTGGAAAATGGCTGCCCTATTGGGGGGTAACCGAGTATACGTGGGACGAACACCGCCGCATGACGTCACGCTCGCAATATGCCTGGGACTTCGGCCGAAATGAGTTGTTCCCTTACAGCCGTAACGAATACGAATACAATGAAGCAGGGAGCCTGACGCGCACTACCGGGTATCAGCGGGAGGCCGGCACGGAGAATTGGCGGCCTGTCAGGCAAACCGATTATGAATACGATGAGCTGGGCCTGCCCCTGCGCAGACTCAACCACGGCATACAATGGGAAACCGGGGAATGGATCCATTTCGGCAAGGAAGAATATGAGCACAACCATCACGGGCACATGGTACAAAAAACCGCCCTGGAATGGATCCGGGAGGAAGCGATTTACCGAAACAGCGGACGGCATGAGTATACGCATGAATACGGAGACATGCTGATGGAGCAAACACAGTACAGGTGGCAAAACCAGGCATGGATCCCCCTGTACCGGGAAGTTTACCTGCGCAATAAATTAGGGGGACTCCTTGAGTCTGTCGGTTACAGGCCGGGTAACCACCCTGGCTCATGGACTCCGCAACACCGGTCGGCGATCGACCGTGACATGGCGGGCAACCCCATACGGTTCACCCTGTCCGACTGGAACGATGAGGAGGACGGCTGGACGGTCATGGAAAAGCATGAGCTGACTTACGACCCGGCCTACCCAATTGAAGACCTGTCAATGCCTGTCAATTACATGGACTGGCGGGGAGAACCCATGATCAATATGCCCATATCCCTCGACTCCTGGCAACGCATCAATGGGGTAATGACCCACCATGGCCCCTACCGCTTCCATTACTCCGGCCTGTCCGTGACACGGGCCGGCGAGCCACATCTGACGGAAGCCTCTGTCTACCCCAATCCTGCCAGGGATGTCCTGATGGTCAGGACGGGAGTTGCGGATTACAGCCTGCGTTTTGACATGTATGACCTGCAGGGCCGCCTGCTTGTTTCACGGCCGGTCAGCGGGCTGTCCACCATCGCCCTTGACGGACTGCCAAAAGGCTTGTACATTTACCGCC
The DNA here is from genome assembly GCA_964477035.1 of uncultured Bacteroidales bacterium. GTDB lineage: Bacteria > Bacteroidota > Bacteroidia > Bacteroidales > UBA7960 > SLSG01. The sequence continues at coordinate 381,668 of CAYZCW010000001.1, read as the reverse complement.
TGGACAGCGGCCACGCCATTCAGGAAGGGAAGATACTGAAGGAATAAGCCTGCAGGTACTGAGGTCCCGCATGGATTCGGAATACCTACCTTAGCGGGATGAACTCCACCCGCCGGTTCAGCCGGCGGCCGGCTTCCGAGTCATTCGATGCCACGGGACGCTCCTCCCCGAATGCTGCGACAGCCATCCGTCCGGCATCCACCCCGCGGGCCACCAGGAATCCATAGGCGGCCCGGGCCCTGTTCTCTGCCAGCACCCGGTTGTCGGCCGGAAGGCCCACATTGTCGGTATGCCCGTGGATCTCCAGCCGCAGGGAGGGATAATCCCTCATGGCCCGGAACACCTCGTCCAGTGCCTGGTGGTGGTGCGGCAGGATGCCGTATTCGGCCGTTTCGAACAGGATCGCATCGAAGGTGCCGGTAAACACGGGATCCGGCTCCGGATCCGGCTCAGGTTCAGGTTGTGGTTCCGGTTCGGGCACAACGACCGGTTCGGGTTCAGGCTCCGGTTCAGGTTCCGGTTCGGGGACGGGAATGGATTGTACCACGACCTCCCTCCGTCCGCCAAGGGAGAAGACCAGTCCCACACTGTGCGCGAGGTAATGGTCGTTCTTGTTGTTGATCCAGCGGTCCCTTTTATCTTCGTTGGTAAAATTGGAACTCAGCTGGTACTGAAGGGCCACCCGCTCAGACAGCCGGAAGCCTATCCTGGCCCCATATTGCAGTATCCAGTCGGACCCGTCTGCATCGATGCGCTGCTCATGCCCGTCGAAGTCCCCGTAAAGGGCCAGGCCGGTGCCTGCGAAAACGGCCGGGGCAAACCAGGAGTCTTCCCCCAAAAGGTACCCATTGGCCAGTTTGTAGGACAACTGCAGTTTCAAACCGGTTTTCTTCCCCCAGAAATTGTTCTCCAGGTTGTTAAAGTAGCCATAATGACCCCAGGATGCCTGCATTCCGAGGTCCAGCGACGGGTTCAGGTAGCGGCCCACGGACAAGCCCCCCAGTCCGTAAAAAGCCTGGTCAGGGTCAAACAGGCCGTTGCCGCGGTCCCCCGAGTATTCCGTTTTCCCACCGTGCAGGCCGATGGCCCAGGGATGGTCTGCCGACTGGGCCCACAGCAACCCGCCGGAATGGCAAATAAAAAGCAGGATGAGCAGGTTCTTTTTCATGACTGTTTATTTTTCACTGGCGGCATTGTTGACTGTCCCCTCAGGTGCATCCAGTAGTTTATAATGATTTCAAATTATTGTTTCGCAATGAAAAACACGACAAACAACCCCCAACCACATCGATAATTCCATATATTTACAGGGCAGGCTCCACAATTTTACCCACAAGCCCTGTTTCGGAAGGAAGGACCTGGCAGGCGGGCCTCAGCCGGATAACGACATCCGGGATGCCGCTTGCCGGGTCATTATCATCCGAAAATTAACCAAATTATTCACTTAAACCATCAAACATGAAGAGGTTTCTACTGTTTTTTACCGTATTTGTCCTTGGAGGGGCAACCCTCTTCGGGCAAACCATTCTCGTGAGAGGAACGGTGACAGACCAGAACAGCGGACAAACCCTGCCAGGCGTCACCGTGCTGGAGAAAGGCACATCCAATGGGGTGGCCACCGATCCGAACGGGAGGTATGAGATCAGGGTCCGGCCCGAGGCCGTCCTGGTGTTTTCTTTTATCGGCATGCAGGCACAGGAGGTGGCCGTGGAAGGACGGACCACCATCAATGTGGCCCTGGCCCCGGATGTGTTCTCCCTGGATGCCGTGGTCATCGTGGGGTATGGAACGGCGCTGAAGAGGGAGCTGACAGGCTCCATTTCAAAGGTCGAGACCGAGGGCATTGCCCAAATGCCCTCCCACACATTTGAGACGGCCATTCAAGGCAGGGCGTCGGGCGTGTTCGTGGAACAGGCCAGCGGCAAGCTGGGAGAAAGCATCAAGATGAGGATCCGCGGCTCCTCATCCATTTCGGCCGACAACCAGCCCCTCTATGTAATTGATGGGGTGCCCATCACCACCCAGAACCAGGGGCAGGAGTTCAACCAGCCGACCAGCCCGCTGGCCGACCTGTCCATGACCGACATTGAGTCCATTCAGATCCTCAAGGATGCCTCAGCAGCAGCCATATACGGGTCCAGGGCCTCGAACGGGGTGGTCATCATCAACACCAAACGCGGCCAGACGGGGGTAACCCGTTTCAATGTCAACTATTCTTCCGGCCTGAGTGAACCCAGCCGGCTCATGGAGTGGCTCAATGCACAGCAGTATTTCGAGTTGCTGGACGAGGCCATGGACAATGTGCTGTATGACGGGCTTGTCTGGGGCTGGCTGCCGAAAGAAGAGATATGGAGGCGTTACGGCCGCTGGAACGGCGTCATGGAATACGATGAGGACTGGCAGGCCGAAGCCTTCCAGAAGGGCTCATTCAACAGGATCTCATTCAACGGCAGCGGCGGCATGGGGAATACCACATTCTATGCCGGGATCAGCTATGACGACCATACGGGCATCCTGAGGGGCAACAACATGAACAAGTTCAACGCCCGACTGAACCTGGACCAGAAGGCATCCGACCGGTTTTCGTTCGGGATGCAGATGAGCCTGAACCGCAACGAACTGGAGCGTGTGGAAAATGACAATGCCTTTGCCACGCCCCTGCAGCTCGTGGCGCAGTCGCCCCTGACCCCGATCATCGACCCGGCAACGGGCGAATACAACACCAACACCGTGTATTACAACGGGCTGATCTCCATAAGGGATACCTACAACAACACCACCGTATTCAGGACCCTGGCCAACGCTTACGGGGCCTACAACATCCTGGACGGCCTCACTTTCCGCTCGGAATTTGGCACCGACCTGCTGGACCAGCGGGAGAAGAACTTCTGGGGACGCAACACCATCGGCGCAGGACCGGCCGGGGAGGCACAAAACAGGTCGGTCAGGGTGCTTAACTATAACTGGGAGAACTATTTCAATTTCGACAAGGCTTTAGACCTGCACGTAGTCAATGTGGTGGCCGGTATGTCCTACCAGGAGTCCAATACCGTGGGCAACAATATCGAAGGAAGGGGTTTCCCGACGGACGACTTCCAGAACATCGCCAGCGCGGCAGAAGCCAGTTCATTTTCCAGCTGGGAATACGGACACAGCTTCCTGTCCTTCTTCTCCAGGGTGAATTACAAGTTCATGGACAAATACCTGCTGAGTTTGAGCGGCAGGGTGGACGGTTCCTCACGCTTCGGCATAGACAACCGTTTCGGCTTCTTCCCCTCCGTGTCCGCAGGATGGATCCTCAGCGAAGAGAACTTCCTGAGGGGCTTGTCAGACCCCCTCAGTTTCCTGAAGGTCCGCGCCAGCTATGGCATCACCGGCAACTCCGGCATTCCCGATTACGCCCACCTGGCTCTTTTCGGGGGCGTCAACTACGCCGGGCGTAATGGCATAGAGCCCATCCAGCTGCAAAGCCGGGCGCTCGGCTGGGAAAGGACCTCACAGTTCAATGTGGGCGCTGACTTTGGCCTTTTCAACGACCGCCTGACCTTCGAGGTGGACTATTACTACAAATACACCACGGACCTCCTGCTTTACAGGACCCTGCCCTCCACCTCCGGATACACCGGGGTATGGAGCAATTTCGGCACCCTGGAGAACAAAGGGCTGGAGTTTGCCCTTCGTTCAAACAACCTGACCGGCAGGTTTTCGTGGACAACCGACTTCAACATCTCCTTCAACCGGAACAAGATCCTGGATGTGGGTGGGGAAGAGATCACCCCCAACTCCCTGAGTTACGTGATGGAAGGACAGCCACTGGGCGTTTTCAAGATGAGAAAATATGCCGGGGTGGATCCGGACAACGGGGATGCCCTGTTTTACCTGAATGCCGACAGCCAGGAAACAACCAACGACTACAACCTGGCCGAATCCCAGGTGGTCGGTTCGCCCAATCCTGATTTTGTCGGCGGCCTGAGCAACTACATGGCCTACGGGGGCTTCGACCTGAATGTCCTGATGAGTTTTGTTTACGGCAACATGATTTACCGGGGCGGCGGGATTTACCAGTCGGCCAACGGAGACTGGTTCGACAACCAGACGGTGGACCAGATGAACCGGTGGCAAAATCCGGGAGACATCACCGAGGTACCCCAGGCCCGGCTTGGTGAAGGCAACGGAACCCAGGAGTCTGACCGCTACCTGACCGATGGGTCTTACCTGCGCCTTCGCAACATCGAACTGGGATATACCCTGCCACAGAATGTCCTTCGCTCCATCCGCCTGTCGGGAATGAGAATCTATCTATCCGTACAGAACCTCTACACCTTCACCAAATACGAAGGCTGGGATCCGGAAGTCAACTTCCTTGGCACGAACAGGTCCACCCAGAACCAGAACATCATCCAGGGAATCGATTTCTACACGGCACCCCAGGCAAGGACGTATTCCGTCGGCATCAATTTCACATTCTAAAAAACCAGCAAGATGAAAAACATAAAAACCAACCATACAAGGGGACTGATCCTGGTTGCCGTGATCCTGAGCATGCTGGCCTGTACAGAGAAGCTGGACATCCAGCCCAAGCAGTCGATCGATGCGGAAACGGCCCTCACCTCTCCCCAGAACATCCAGGCAACCCTTGTGGGCGCCTATCTTGAAGCGCGCCATACGGGGATCTTTGGTTCTTCCTTCAATGAGTACAGCGAATTGTATGCGGCCACCAACGATATGCAGTTCATCGGCACCTACCAGCAACCGCGGGAGTTTTACAGGAAACAGGCCACGGTGACAAACACCTATGTGTCCACCACCTGGATCAGGGCCTACCGCCTGATTAACAAAACCAACCTCCTGTTGCAGCAGGATGTCCTTGGCCTGCTGTCCGACAGCGAAAAGCAACGGGTTGAAGGAGAGGCCAGGTTCCTGCGCGGATGGGTGGTATTTGAAATGACCAGGCTGTTCGGTCTTCCCTACGAGCCGGGACAGGCGAACAACCAGCCCGGGATCCCGATAATCCTGATCCCGACCAACGACGTGCAGGATGCGACCAAACTGCCGAGAAACAGTGTCGCGGAATGCTACCAGCAAGCCATTGCGGACCTGAGCAGTGCCAAAGACCTGCTGCCGGCATCCAACGGGGTGTATGCCTCCTCTTTCGCCGCCAGTGCCGTACTGGCCAGGCTGTACCTGCAGATGGGCAATTACACGGCAGCCGCCACTGAAGCCAACAGGGTGATTGAACAGGGCGGGTTTTCTCTTACAGCCACTCCCCTGGAAGCATTCAACAACAGCGGCATGAGTCCGGAAGACATCTTTGCCCTGCAGAACAACGTGGCATCCAACACGCCCTGGCTCACCGTGATGTATGCCTCCCTGAACGGGATGGGGCGGGGCGATTACGACATCCAGCAGGTATTCATCGACCGTTTTCACCCGGACGACCTGAGGGGGATGGTCCAGACCGATACGGATCCCGGCACCACCATTGCAGAGGTACACCATATGTATTATATCGGGGTGGGAACGATCCTGAACTTTGGTGGCATCAACACCTCCAAATGGGGGGACTACTATGCCAACATCCCCCTGATCCGGCTGGCAGAGATGTACCTGATCCGGGCGGAGGCCAACTTCGAGAGCGGCACCGGCCAGGTCGGACCCAACACGCCCACCCAGGACATCAACACCATCCGGCAAAGGGCCCAGGCCCCGGTCCATGCAGAACCGGTCACCCGTCAGCAGATACGCGAAGAGCGCTATCTTGAGCTGTGCTGGGAAGGGCACCGGCTCCATGACCTCAAACGCTGGAAGCTGAACATCGGGGACTACCCATACAATGCGGGGAACCTCATTTTACCGATCCCCTTCCGTGAGATGGAGGTCAACGACCTGATGGAGCAAAATTCCTGGTACACAGGCTCCTGAGCCCTCTATGTGCCGGACAGACATCCCTTGGAAAAGGCGGCCGGCAAGGCACAGGAATGCCGCCCGACAGACTGCTTGTCGGGCGGCATTCTCCTGCCGCAAACCATCACCAGATAAAACCAGGCAAGCATGACGCCCCTGCTGATAAAAATCTACCTCATCATCCTCGCCTATTTTGCTTTGGGTGGCACAGGCTTTTACCTGATCGGGCGAAGAAAGGACCCGTCTGGCCGGCGGCAACTCTGGCTCAAATACGGCACCTACTTTGTGATCATCCACGTGCTGTTTTTCAGCATCGCATTGGATCCGCGCTGGTTCCGGCTGCTGGGCATCATCATCATCCTCGTCGGATGGGCCGAGCTGATCCGGGTGTTCCGGCGGTCCCGCCGGAGGGCATCCCCTTTCTTTGTCCTCTCCCTTCTCCTGTACGGCCTCCTTTCCGCGGGCTTCTGGCAATTCGGAAGGCTGCCCGGTGGGCTCATCCTGTTCGGCTTCCTCATCCTGTCCATGTTCGATGCCTTCAGCCAGGTCAGCGGACAGCTGTTCGGCCGCAGGCCGCTCCTCCCCCGGGTCAGCCCTAACAAGACCGTCGAGGGACTGGCCGGAGGGGTGGTTCTTGCAGCGGCCAGCTCGTTCCTGCTGAACGGGCTGCACGGGGGCGGCTGGCCCCGCGGCCTGGGCCTCGCCCTGGGCACGGTAGCCTTTGCCTTTGCGGGGGATGTGCTGAGCTCCCTCTACAAGCGGCATTACGGGGTGAAGGATTTCGCCCGCTGGCTGCCCGGCCACGGCGGTTTTCTCGACCGCTTCGACAGCCTGATCGCCGGGGGCGCCTTCCTGGCCCTGGCGTCATTGCTGATGGGCTAATCCGGGGGGCCGGACGCCCGGAACCCCTGGCCCGGAAACGGAGGCAGACCTTCGGAGGCTGGTTTTCCATCCGACGAAAATTTCTTGTATATTTGACCGGCAAGAACCTGTTTCACAGAAAAAAAACACGTCATGGGCACACAGATCGGGCTGACCTTCCTGTTCCTGGTCGTCTTCCTGCTGCTGCTGGTTTTCGTGGAACTTGTCTACCGGCGGCTGAAACTGCCGGGCGAGGTCACCCGCAAACTGGCACACCTGACGGCCACCCTCTCGACCATCACCTTTCCCTACCTGTTCACCGACCACTGGTATGTGCTGTTCCTGGCGGTGGTCTTTTTCTTCCTGCTCTTTGCAAGCCGCGGGACCGCCCACCTGCGGTCCATCCACGACATCGCCCGCATTTCGGCGGGAAGCTACCTGCTCCCGGTGGCCATCTACATCAGCTTCCTGGTCTATACCCTGACGGGCGACCGTTTTCTGTTTGTGGTCCCCATGCTCGTGCTGGCCATCAGCGACCCGGTGGCCGGGCTGCTCGGACTGAATATCACCCGCTTCAACCACCAGATTGTGTTGTTTGGACGGCCCATGGGCAAGACCTGGCTGGGCTCATCGGCCTTTTTCATTTCGGCTTTTCTGATCGGCCTCATCGCCCATTATTACATCCGGCAACAGTTCGACCTGCAGTCGCTGGGCTATTCCCTGCTGCTGGCACTGACCGCCACCCTGGCCGAGCTGTTCAGTCCCAGGGGAACCGACAACCTGAGCATTCCCCTGAGCGTGTTGCTGGTTTTGCTCCTCATCGGGTAAGCCCCCACTCAAACCAATGCCTTTCTCATGCAACAGAAGGAGAACATCTACAACCTGCCCAACCTGATCAGCTTTTACCGCCTGGCCGTATTTCCGCTCATTTTGTGGTTTGTCCTCAGCGGAAATGAGCCGCTGTTCGTGGTCTTTATCTGCATCAGCCTGGTGTCGGACATCCTGGACGGGTTTATTGCCCGGACATTCGGACTGGTGACCCGCTTCGGGGCCGCCCTGGACAACCTGGCGGACGTGGGGACCTATATACTGGCCGTGGCCGGTTTGTTCCGCTTCCGCTGGGAACCCGTTCAGCCGCACAGCTGGATCCTGTTTTTGTTCCTGGGCATATTCGCGCTGACCTATGTGATTGCCTTCATCCGCTTCCGTAAAATGCCCGGGCTCCACCTATACGGAGGCGTGATCGCCGGTTACCTGCAGGGCATCTTCCTGTTCGTGCTCTTTGTTTGGGGCTTTTTCCCCTGGTTGTACTACCTGGCACTCGGTTGGGGCGTCCTGGCATACATAGAGAAAGGGTTCGTACTGATGCACCTGGACGACATCAGGGCCAATACCAGGGGATTGTACTGGGTCCTGCGGGAAAAACGCCACCGGAGGCAATGAGCGGTTCAGTGGAATTTTCGTATCTTTAAGGGACAGAGCGAAAGGAGTCACCCATGGATACGAACAGACTGATGTGCCTTAACCTGACAATGGAAAGCGGCCCGGCGGCGGGCCGCCGCCGGGGCCTTGCCGGGCTGCTGACCACGGGGCTTGCCCTTATTGCGTTGATGCTGGCCACCCCCCCGCTGCCGGCAATGGCCGCCGAACCGCAAAGGGCGGCAGCAACCGACACCCTGCGGCTCGCCCCGGCCGCCGGGGAAAAAAGCGACACCACCGAATACGAGCTGGTGATCATGGATCCGGCCTTCGACCTGTGGTTCGAAAGGGTGCGCGAACCGGAAGGCATGTACACCCAGGAATACCTGGAGAACTGGAACAGGCAGCTGGTCATTCAGTGGAATGCCAGCCTGGGCCGAAGCGGAAGGGCGGGTTGCACCCCCGAGACCTACATCGACTACCAGCCGGATGTTGATTACGGCAAGGAGCTGAACTACAAGCTATATTACTACTTCAGGTACTTTCACCAGCAGTGCCGCCTCTTCCACAACACCCCCAGCCGCTGGTAGGAACCATGTCCGGGCATTGCACGGCAAGGAAACTATGCGTAAATTTGCATGGGCCGGGGCCTGTGGCAGCTCACGGGCCGCCGGCCAGCCGGCCGGCACCAGCGACAAGGCCCGCAAACAACCAACCTCCCACATGATGGCTATTCACAAACGCTTCCCCCTGATCCTGTTTGCCTGGGCCCTGCCCCTGTTTATGGTATCCTGCGGCCCCTCCCGGCCGGAGACCGGCGACAACACCCTGTCGGTCAGCATCCCGCCCCTGCAGTATTTTGTCGACCGCCTCACCGATGGGGCCATCGACGTCAACGTCATGGTCCCCACGGGCGCCGGCCACGCCACCTACGCCCCCACCACGGAACAAATCCGACGGCTGTCCGACTCCGGGCTGTACCTGCGCATCGGCTACCTGGGCTATGAAAAAAGCTGGATCGGCCGCCTCAGGGAACTGAATCCGGACATGCAGGTGGTGAACCTGTCCGATCATACCGAACTGATCCGCGGGCCCGAGGTACAGCATGGCGACCACGTTCACGAAGGAGGCATCGATCCCCATATCTGGATGTCTCCGGCCGTGGTGAAGGCCCTGCTGCCGGTCATCCGGGACGCCCTGACGGAAGCCTTTCCCGAACACGGGGAGGTCATTGCCTCCAACCATCCCGCCCTGGCAGCGGAAGTGGAAGCGATCGACCGGGCATTCCGGGACCTGTCCGGAGGCTTGTCCCAGAGGAGCTTCATGATCTTTCACCCCGCCCTGACTTACCTGGCCAGGGACTATGGGCTGGTACAGCATGCCATTGAGTACGATGGCAAAGAGCCTTCCCCGGCCATGCTGGGCAGGCTGATCCGGCTGGCAAGGGAAGAGGCCGTTTCCGTGATCTTCATTCAGGAGGAATACGACATGCGCTCCGCCGCCCTGATCCGGGAGGAAACCGGCGCCCGGCTCGTGCAGATCAACCCCATGGGGTACGACTGGTCCGCCTCCATGCACCATCTGCTGGACATCTTTTCAGGGCTTCAGCCATGAGCAGCCCCCTGGTCATACTCGAAAAGCTCACCACGGGCTACGGGTCCGAAGCCGTGCTGCGGGAGGTCGATCTGAAGGTGTTTCCCAACGACTTTATCGGCGTGATCGGACCCAACGGGGGAGGCAAAACCACCCTGGTCAAAGCCATCCTCGGACTGATCCCTTTGTTTTCAGGGCGCATCCGCTTCCCCGGGGGACGGCCCAAAACCGGGTACCTGCCACAGGCCTCCCAGATCGATAAAAGCTTTCCCATCACCGTGCGGGAAGTGGTGGGCTCCGGACTGGTCGCTTCCCCGTCCTGGTTTCCCCACCTGGCACGCTCCCAGAAAAAACGGGTGCGGGACATGCTGGAGGATGCCGGCCTGGCCGCAGTGGCCCACCGGCCCATCGGGGAACTCTCCGGCGGACAGCTCCAGAAAGCCCTCTTGTCCCGGGCCCTGATCAACCAGCCACAACTGCTGATCCTGGACGAGCCAAACACCTTTGTGGACAAGACATTCGAGGAGGACCTGTACCGCTGGCTCCGGGAGCTCAACAAAGACATGGCGATCCTTCTCATTTCCCACGACATCGGCACCATCTCGCCCCTGGTCAAAACCATCGCCTGCGTCAACGGCCTGCTGCATTACCACCCCTCCAACCAGATCTCCGAGGAGGTCCTCAAGGTATACAACTGCCCGGTCGACATCATCGCCCACGGACCCATCCCCCACAGGGTGCTAAAACAACACGCCCATGAGTGAGCTCTGGGAAATCCTCGGCTACCAGTTCTTTCGCAACGCCATCGGGGCGGCGGTGCTGACGGCCATCCTGGCTGCCATGGTGGGCACCTATATCGTGTCCAGAAAGATCGTTTTCATCGGGGGAGGCATCACCCATGCCTCCTTCGGGGGGATCGGACTGGCCTATTTCCTGGGATGGAATCCCTTCCTGGGCGCGGCCCTCTTTGCCGTGCTGTCGGGCCTGGGCATTGAATGGATCTCCGGCCGGGGCAAGGTCCGCGAAGACAGCGCCATTGCCATCATCTGGTCGTTTGGCATGGCCCTGGGCATCATCTTCGTATTCATGACCCCGGGCTACTCGCCCAACCTCATGGGTTTTCTTTTCGGCAGCATCCTTACTGTGGTAACGGGTGAACTGTACCTGCTGCTATTGTTCTGCCTGCTCACCGCCCTGTTTTTCGCCGTGTTCTTCCGGCCCGTGGTGCACACCGCCTTCGATCCGGAGTTCTCTGCGGTCATGGGGCTGAGGGTGGGCTTTTTCCGCTATGCCATGGCCGTCATCATGGCCCTGGCCATCGTAATCAGCATCCGCACCATTGGCATCATTTTGGTTCTCAGCCTCTTTACGATTCCCCAGCTGACGGCCATGGTGTTCACACGAGACTTTGCCCGCATCATGCCCCTGGCAGCCTTCTGGGGCATCACGGGCTCCCTGGCCGGGCTGTTTGCGGCCTATGCCCTGAACATCCCCTCCGGGGCGGCCATGGTGTTCTTCCTTACGTTCCAGTTCCTGCTGATCAAAGCGGTGGACACCGCCTGGCGGCAGATAGGGCGCCGCTCCCGCCCCCTCAGGAAATAACGCCCGAGCCCAGGCATTCCTCCCCATCATACCAGGCCGCGAACTGCCCGGGGGCGACCCCGCGCCGGGGCTCGTCAAACACCACCAGGAGCCGCTCCCGCTCCATGCGGAGGGTGGCCCATCCCAGGGGCTCCCGGTAGCGGATCCGGACCAGGTAGCGGGCCGTGCCGCCGGGCGGCAGCATCCGGTCCGGGCGGATCCAGTGCACCTCCCCGGCCTCCACGCTGAGTCCCCTGCGGTACAGGGCCGGGTGGTCCTCCCCCATGCCCACATACACGATGTTCGTCCGGGTGTCGGTGGCCACCACGTACAGGGGCTTTTCCATCCCGCCCGTACGCAGTCCCTTGCGCTGGCCGATGGTGAAATAATGGGCCCCGTCATGGCGACCGATCACACGGCCCATGTCCGGACGGTAGGCCGGGCTGGCACACAGGTCCCCTGGACTGGTGGCGGGGCCTCCTGCATCGAAGCCTTCCGGCAGCAACACGATATCCCCCTCCTTGGGCCTGAGCTGCTGCTGCAGGAAGTCAGGCAGGCGGACCTTGCCGATGAAACACAGCCCCTGGCTGTCCTTTTTTTCGGCCGTCACCAGTCCGAGCCCGGCCGCGATCTCACGCACCTGGGGTTTAAGCAGGTCTCCTATGGGGAACAAGGCCTGCCCGAGCTGTTCCTGACTGAGCTGGCAGAGAAAATAGCTCTGGTCCTTATTGGGATCGGCCCCGGCCAGGAGGCGGAACACCGTTTCCCCGTCTTTTTCGTCGGATGCTTTTCTGCAATAATGCCCCGTGGCAACAAATGCTGCACCCAGCTTGCGGGCGGCCTTCAGGAAGAGGTCGAACTTGATCTCCCGGTTGCACAGCACGTCAGGATTGGGGGTGCGCCCCGCCTCGTACTCGGAAAACATATAGTCCACGATGCGCTGACGGTACTCCCTGCTGAAGTCCAGCACAGAGAAAGGAATGCCCAGACGCTGGGCCACCATCATGGCATCGGTGCTGTCCTCCACCCAGGGGCATGTCCCGGACAAAGTCACCGACTCGTCGTGCCAGTTGCGCATGAACACCCCCACCACCTCGTATCCCTGCTCCAGGAGCAGGTGGGCGGCCACAGAACTGTCGACACCTCCCGACAATCCAACAACGACACGGGGTTTGGAAGACCTGGCCATGTTTTATTAAGGGTCTGTGGGTGAATAAACTCCGTTGCAAAGATAGCAAACTATCGCCACAGGAAAAAGCACGAACGGGAGGCCGCCGCCCCGGGGGACATCCGGATTCAGGACACCGACGGGCATGGCCCGGCCTGTACTACTCGTAACGCAGCGAAAGGGAAGGGTTCACCGAGGCCGCCCGGATGGTGCGGTAGCTGATGGTAATCAGGGCAATGAAGGCGGCCACCGCGAAACCGGCCAGAAAATCGGCAGGACGAAGGCTGATGCGGTAGTGGTAGTTTTGCAACCAGTTCCCCGCCACCCAGTAGACCAGGGGCCAGGCGATCAGGGTGGCAATCCCCACCAGGATGAGGATCTCCTTGGAAACCAGACGCCAGATGTCGAAGACCGAGGCCCCGAAAGTCTTGCGCACCCCGATCTCCTTGGTCCTCTGTGCCACGGCAAAGGCGGTCAGCCCATACAGGCCCATGGAGGCGATCAGGATGGCCAGCAAGGTAAACACCATGGCCAGGGTGGCGCTGCGCTGCTCTTCCTGGTACAGGCGGTTGAAGTCCTCGTCCATGAAGAAATACAACAGCGGATCTTCTCCCGTATAAGAACCCCAGATGCGTTCGATGTCCTGCAGTATCCCGGCAGGGGCCGGCGCGGACAAGCGGATGCTGGCAAAGCCCCACCGGATCTGGTCATGCTTGAACTGGATCATCACAGGGCCGATATCCTGGCGGAGGGACTCGAAGTGAAAGTCCCTGACGGTGCCGATCACCGGCAGGGGCACGGCCCTTTCCCCGAGCATGTTCATGCCCATGAACCGGATGGCCATGGGGTCTTCCAGCCCGAAGAGCTGCACGGCCCGTTCATTGACCAGACAGCCTTCCCGGTCGGTCGGCCGTTCCGGGTCGAAATAACGTCCCGAAGACACCTCCAGCCCGTACGTTCTGATAAAATCGTGGTCGGCCCAGGTGGTGTTCAGGATGTAAGACTCTTCCGGGCGGCCCTGTATGGTATATCCGTTGTTGTTGTTCGTATGGCCCGGCACGGCCGTGGAATAGGAAAACGCCAGCACCCCTGACAGCCCCAGCACCTCTTGCTTGAAGGCCTCCATCTGTGTCCCCAGGGCAGCCGCCCTGCGGATGACCAGCACATGCTCCCGGTCGAAACCAAGGTCCTTGCCGAGCATGTACCGGATCTGCCGCTGCATGACCAGGGTGCCCACGATCAGCACGATGGAGATGGCGAACTGCAGCACGGTCAGCCCGCTTCTGATGTTCAGCGTCCCGCGGCTGCTCCTGACCGCCCCCTTTAGAACGGGCGCGGGTTGGAACGAGGACAGGTAAAATGCGGGGTAAGACCCGGCCAGAATGCCCACCAGCAGGGTGAACCCAACAAGGACAGGCAGGGTATACCAAGCGCCAAAATAGTCGGTTTTCAAAGCCAGTCCGAGCATTTGGTTGAGCGGGGGAAGGGCCAGCTCCATGATCAGGATGGCCAGCGCCAGGGCCAGAAAGGCCAGGATCACCGTTTCGGTCAAAAACTGCACCACCAGGCTGCCCCTGGTGGAACCGCTCACCTTTTTTATTCCCACCTCCCGGGCGCGTTTGGTGGCCTGGGCCGTGGCCAGGTTCATGAAATTGATCCCCGCCACCACCAGGATCAGCAATCCGACGCTTCCGAAAATCCAAAGGTAGCGGGGGTCGTTGGCCGGCTTGAATTCGTTCTCCACACTGGGGTCAAGGTGGATATCCGTCAGCGGCTGCAGGATGAAGTTATAGGTGTTCCCCTGGGCAAGAAATTCCTCCAGGGAGATGCCCAGAAACTGCATCACCTGCGGTCCGACATGCTTCTCGATCAATCCTCCAAAACGCCCGCTTACCGCTTCCGGATCGGCCTGGGGGTGCAGCATCAGGTAGGTCTGAAAGCTGTTGGACAGCCAGTTCGAATCGTTCGACCGGGGATTGGACAGAAAAGATCCCAGCATGTTGGCCTCAAAGTGGGAGGTTTCAGGCAGGTCCTCCATGACACCGGTAACCCGGTACAGGTTGGTGCCGGTGCCCACACGCAGCATCTCGCCCATGGGATCCGCCTCCCCGAAAATCTTGCGGGCGGTGCTCTCGCTGAGCACCAGGGTCTGGGGCTCATTCAGGGCGGTGGCGGGATTGCCCTGCAGCAGCCGCACCGAGAAAAAGTCGAAGAAAGTGGAGTCGGCCTCCACAAAATGGTCCTCGGTAAAGGCCTTGTCTTCCCAGCGGATCACGGTTTCGTTCCAGGAACTCATCCTCAAAACGCCTGCCACCTCGGGGAATTCGTTGCGCATCGTGGGACCGATCACGGAGGCGGTCCAGGAGGCCTTGATTTCCTGACCCCCGATTTTTCCGTGCAGCACCAGGCGGTATATGCGGTCTTTGTGTTCATGGTGCTGGTCGTAGCTGAACTCATGCATCACAAACAGGGCGATGGTCATGCTGCATGCCAGTCCGATGGCAAGCCCCAATACATTGATGAGCACGTGGGCTTTCTGCCTTTTGAGGGCACGCACGCTGTATTTCAACAAATTTCCTGTCATGGCCGTTGCAAAATAGGGTTTAGGGGTCCGTTTGCATGGGACGCCCCGGGCCGTTAAAAAGTTACTGGCCGTCGGATGTTTTGCAGCGACCGGCAGTGAGATCCTCTTCAGAAACTTCCCGAAAGCCGCAGGCTGATGTTGCGGTGGGGCTGTATGTCGCCCGGACGGCCCATGTATTCGGCATTGGTGAGGTTCTTCACCACCAGGGACAAGCGGTAGCGGCCATCCAGGCGGTACCCGATATGCAGGTCCGCCAGAAAATGCCCGCGGTTGTGGTCCGTCCAGTAGTCAAAGAATCCGGGCAGGATGCCTTCCCTTGTCATGGGATTGACAAACACATCGTCTATGTTCAGGATGCGGGACCGCACAAACAGGTCCATGCCGGCATCCACCCTCCCCCGGCTGGTCGACAGGCTGAGCCTGGCCGAATGGTGGCGGCGGAATTTCAGGTAGGTACCCGTATTCCGGTGGGTATAGGGGTTGAATTCCACGGGCACCATGAACACGTACCCGCCCCCCAGGGCATTCTCAAATCCCCCGAAGGTGCCTGTGAGGCTGAGTTCCAGCTCGGCCCCGTAAACCCGGGAGTGCTCGATGTTGCGGGCCTTGAAACCCAGGTCAAAACCCTCCTGCTGATCGTCTGCATACACCCCGAAGACGTATTCTATCAGGTCCCGGTTCTGTCCGTAAAACAAGGCCAGGTCAACCAGCCCGTTCCAGTACCTGGTGAGCACGCCCTGCTTGACACCCAGCTCCGCATTCCATCCCGACTCGGCCTTCAGACCGGGATTGGGGAAGATGCGGACCGCCCCCAGGGTGGTGCTGGCATGTCGTTCCGCCACCGAGGGATAACGGTAGCCCTGTCCGAAGGAGGCCCTCATGAAGGTACGCACTCCCACCTGCCTGTTGACGCCGGCGCGAAACAAGGGCACCGGTGGATCCCCCTCCCCGTCCAGGCGGCTGTGCTCGACCCGCATCCCGGCCACTAACCGGAGCTTTTCGGTCGCATCCAGTTCTGCCTGCGCATAGGCCGCCAGGTTCAGCCCATGGTGGTCTCCATAGAAGTTGGAGCGGATCCGGGTGGCATGCTGCATCAGCCCGGCGTGAATGCCCAGACGCTCCGAAACAGCCTGCCATCCCTGGTACTCGGCATAGAATCCCAGGGCACCGCTGTTGTTTTGCACGGTCACAGGGAAGTGGTTGTCGGATGATTGCAGCCGGGCACGCAGGGCGTGTGTTGAGCGGCCCTTGCGCTCCAGGCTGACGAAAGGATCCACATAGAAAAAGCGTGCATTCAGCTCGGCTTCGGTCGACGGGTCCTGTTTGAGGGCGCCCTGCCAGGCGTCCTCCCAGAGGATGAAGTCGCGTTTGTGGTTGACCCCGGCATTCAGATTCAATCCGTAAGAAAGGCCGTCGACCTTCCGGCTCCTGTGCTTCAGCCTGAGGTTGGCCCGGGCAAGCCTTTCATCATTCAGCCGCCTGTAGCCGTTGTCGGTCAGCAGGTAACTGCCGAAGCCGACATCGGTGTTCCCGTAACGCTTCAGATGGGATACCGAAGCGCTGGCAAAGGCGCGCGGGCTCTCCCACCAGACCCATTCACTGCGGCGGGGACGGCCGAACAGGCCGGCCTCCGTATAGAAGCGGGTGCTGCCCTGGGCAGTGGCTTCGGCGGTACGGAAATGGATGATGCCGTTCAGGGCCGATGAGCCGTACATGACCGAAGAGGCCCCCTTGATGACTTCCACCTGGGAGATGTTCTCCAGCGGCAGGCTCCGCCAGCGGATGCCCCCCGCATCAGGCGATATCAGGGGAAGCCCGTCGACCAGCGCCATCACCCGGCTGCCGGCCCCGTAGCTGTAACCGCTTCCGCCCCGTATGGATGCCTGCCCGTCCAGGACCTCCACCCCGGAAGTCCGGTTCATCAGCTCCCTGGGATCGGCGGTATGGGCGGCTGCGATGGATTCCGGCTTGATGAGGCTGACCGAGACGGTGAGCTCCGCCAGCCGCTGGTCCACCCGGGAGGCGCTGACCACAACCTGGTCGATTTCTGTGACGGCCGGTTTCAGGGCAACAGCCAGCTCTTGCGGCCGTCCTTCGGCAAGCGTGACGGAGAGAACCTCCGCCTGGTAGCCCACATAACGAAAGACGATATGGTAGGTGCCGGGGGGCAGGTACAACTCATAGTCCCCGTCCGGACCGGTCACCACGCCCCGGTCCCGCGCAAACAAGACAGTGGCTCCCGGCAGGGGCTCTCCGCTCAGGCTGTCCGTGACACGCCCGGCGATCCTTGTGGCAGGCTGCCCCGCCTCCCCGGCCGGAGAAAACAAGGGCAGGGACAGCAGGACCAGGATCAGCAAACCATGCCGGCACATCATTTCGCTTTGAAGGTCATCCGTATCATGAAAGGCTCATCCGGCACCTCGGGGTTCGGGAATGCCGTGGTGACCTTCAGGGAGGCAGCCGTCAGCTCCGCGATCCGGGTCGTCAGGGGGATCGACAGGGCCTCGCTCTGGATGATGATCTCCGTTTCAGCAGCGGCAAACTCCCAGCGGCCTTCGTACACCCCGAACGTCCCGGTTCCATCCTCCCTGAAGCGCGCCTCCCCCCTGAAGTCGGCCAGCATTTGTCCCGGGGAACCGGCACCCTCACCGTTCACCAACAGGCTGTCCGATGCCCAGGTAACACCCGTGAGCAACCGGAACCGTTCCGACTCTTCTTCTCCGTCTTTGCCGCAGGAGGCCAGCAGCAGCAACACCACACATCCCCAAACAATACCCAGTTTATTCATGACCACACGATTTAAAACGTCCGATTAAAGTTACGGAAAAAATCATTCGGACCGGTGGTCGACATGTTTTGAGGGTGTTGCCGGCAAACTGTCTCAGCGGCAGCGCACCGAATGAGGTCAAGGTATAAAAATCCCCAAAAATGGGGAGCAAGACATTGAAATGCATTTCATATTTTTGTGGCCGTTATCGATCGCGTAACCGTTCCATGCTTCCGGTTCCGGATCCATTGTTTTATTGTTGCCATTCTTTCTCATGAAAAGGTTCATCCTGCTTTCCCTCTTTGCCATCCTCCTTCCCGTTCTTTCCCAGGCCCTCAGCCGGGAAAAGACGGAGGCCAACATCGTCGGTCATGTGCTGGCCAACGGGGAACACCTTCCCTTTGTCAACATCAGCATCAGAGGCACCACCATCGGGACCCTGACGGATGAATCCGGTCATTTCGTCATGCCCCACCTTCCCCTGGGAGAACTGGTCATCACCGCCTACCACATCGGCTATAAACCACAGGAGGTCCGCATCCACATGGAGGCCGGCACGACCCGGGAAGTGAATTTCCAGCTGGAGGCCGATGTCCTCGGACTGGAAGGGGTGGTGGTTACCGGCGACCGCAATGCCCGCCAGCGTAACGAATCCCCGGTCATTGTCAACGCCATCCTTTCCGGGCTCTTTACCTCCACCCACTCGGTTTCCCTGAGTGAGGCCCTCAATTTCTCCCCCGGACTCCGGATGGAGAACAACTGTCAGAACTGCGGCTTCACCCAGGTGCGCATGAACGGGCTCGAAGGGCCCTACTCGCAGATCCTGATCAACAGCCGGCCCATTTTCAGCGGGCTGGCCGGAGTGTATGGCCTGGAGCTGATTCCCTCCAACATGATCGAACGCATCGAGGTGGTGCGCGGGGGGGGATCCGCCCTGTACGGCAGCAATGCCATCGCAGGAACCATCAACCTGATCCTCAAGGATCCCATGGCCAACGAGGTCGAGGCCGGTTTCAGCTCTGGCATGTCCGGCCTGGGCCTGAGGCAGTCGGGGGGACACTCCTCCGACCACACGGGGCACTTCAATGCCTCCATGGTGGCGTCCGACTTCCGTACGGGATTCGCCGTTTACGGGTTCTTCAGAAGCAGGGACCCCTTCGATGCAAACGGAGACGGGTTTTCGGAGCTGACCACCCTGGACAACAACACCCTGGGCGGGAGGTTTTACCAGCGCATGGGCAACCGGGGCAAGCTGTCGGCCGACTTTTTCAACATCCGCGAGGAACGCCGTGGGGGCAACCGCTTTGACTACCCCCTGCACGAGGCAGACATCGCCGAAGCGGTCACCCACAAGATCACTACCGCGGCAGTTACCTATGAACACTTCACCCGGGACTACGACCTGCTGTCGGTCTATGCCTCGGGGCAACGCATAGACCGGGACTCCTATTACGGAGCCAACCGCGCACTGGATGGGTACGGCCACACGACCGACTTTTCCTTCAACAGCGGCATGCAATACAAAGCCATCCTGGGCAGCTCGGTCCTCACGGGAGGGGTGGAATACACCGGAGGGCGGCTCAGGGACAACAAGCTGGGGTATCCCGACTGGATGAACGGACAGGAAGTGGAGCATATCGGCAACACCGTGATTGCCGACCAGCTGGCCACCAGCGCAGGGGCATTTGCGCAGCATGACTACAGCCGGGATCGTTTGCTGGTTTCGGTCGGGGCACGGTTGGACCACTACAGGGTCGAAGACCGTGAAGGCCATTCCGACACAAGGACAGGCCTGATATTCAGTCCACGGATCAACCTGCTCTACAACATCAGCTCCTCCCTTCAGGGACGGCTCAGTTTTTCCAACGGCTACCGGGCGCCCCAGATTTACGACGAGGACCTGCACATTGAATCGTCCGGCTCCAGGCGGGTCATATACCAGAATGCTCCCGATCTGAAAGAAGAAAAAAGCCGCACCTACATGGCATCCCTGGAATGGTCCCGGCAGGCAGGCAGCAACACCGTGCGCATTCTGGCCGAAGCCTTCCGCACCTCCCTGACCGACCCGTTTGCCAACGAGTTTGGCCAGCCTGATGAATGGGGTACGGTGGTATACACCCGGGTCAATGCCGGGGAAGGCGCCCTGGTGCAGGGCATCAACCTGGAGGCCAACCTGGTCACTGCCGGGCAACTCTCCATCAGCGCCGCCTTCACCCTGCAGTCGAATCACTATGATGAAGCCCAGGAGTTTGATGAAACGCGGTTTTTCCGAAGCCCGGGAAGTTTCGGATTCGTCGTTCTGGAGAAGGAGTTCAAAGACACATGGAAGGCCAGCCTGACCGCCAGCCACACCGGCAGCATGCTGGTGCCTTATTTCGGACCGGCCCTGCCGGATCCCGAAACGGGGGAGCTGCGGGAAACCGCTTCATTCCTGGACCTTGGGCTGAGGCTGAACCGGGTTTTCACCATCCAGGCAGGGCAATTCCAGGTGTTTGCCGGGGTGAAAAACCTGCTGAACGCCTACCAGACCGACTTTGACCATGGCATCGAACGCGACCCCGGATACATTTACGGTCCCAGCCTGCCAAGGACGATCTACATCGGACTGAAGGCCGGAAACCGCTCCCTGCGTTAAACGGGGTGGAAAACCAGCCTCCCGGACTCCCTGCATTCAAAAAATCCATAACTTAGGGAACCAAAACCCTTCGTCATGGCATTCTCCCAAAAGGTTATTGTGGTTACCGGTGGTGCCCGGGGTATCGGCAAAGGGATCGCAGAAGCCTTTGCTGCGGCCGGGGCAAGGATCGTGGTGGCCGACAAGGATGCAGGGGCCGGGTCGCAGACCTGCAGCGAAATCACCCGGAGAGGGGGCCAGGCCAGAAGCCTCCCCACCGATGTCAGCCAGCCCGTGCAGATCACCAGCCTGATGAAGCAGGTGGTCGACACCTTCGGGCGGATCGATGTGCTTGTCAACAATGCAGGGGTCTCCTGGTGGGCATCCCCCTATGAGCTCAGCGTGGAAGCCTGGGACAGCATCCTGAACACCAACCTGAGAAGCGTATTCCTCTGTTCCCGGGAGGCGGCGCGGTACATGAGGCAAAGCGGCGGCGGCTGCATCATCAACATAGCCTCCACCCGCGCCCTGATGTCGGAGCCCAACTCCGAGGCCTACGCCGCCTCCAAAGGAGGCATTCTGGCCATCACCCATGCCCTGGCCGCATCCCTGGCTCCCGACCGCATCCGGGTGAATTGCATCAGCCCGGGATGGATCGAGACCCGGGATTATGCCCGGCTCCGGCCCATCGACCACCAGCAGCATCCGGCCCGCCGGGTGGGGACCCCGGAAGACATCGCCCGGACCTGCCTTTTCCTGGCGGAGGAAGGAAATGACTTCATCACCGGAACCAATCTGGTGGTCGACGGGGGCATGACCCGCAAAATGATCTATGAACCCTGAACCAAAAAAACACCCGATGAAAACCGAACACGGAAGCGGATCGGCAAGTGCCGTCTATGGACTGGGCTTTATTGGCGCGGCCATTTTTTATATTTCCACGGCCTCCGGCTTTTGGATGGGCGTTCTGGGCCTGCTCAAAGCCATGGTCTGGCCGGCTTTCCTGGTATACCAGGCCCTGAAGGTCCTCGGAGGCTGAGCCCCCGGGAGCCCTGTCCCCCGGAACAGGGAAGGGCCGGTATGTATGTCCGCCCGATGCAGTACATTTGCAGACGGGACGGAGTTGTCATTTATTTATCCAGGTTCAGACTATGAAAATTAGCGGGTTTTCGATGGCCAGGAACGCGGACAGCCTGCACTATCCGGTGAAACAGGCCATAGAGTCAGTCCTCCCGCTGGTGGACGAATTCGTGGTGGCCATCGGCAAGGGGGATCCCGGGGACCGCACCCGGGAATTGGTGGCCGGGATCCGGAGCGACAAGGTCAGGATCATTGACACGGTATGGGACCTGGAGAAGTACCCCCGCGGCATGGAACATGCCCACCAGACGGACATCGCCAAATCGCATTGCACAGGCGACTGGCTCATCTACCTGCAAGCCGATGAAGTCATCCACGAAAAATACCTGAACACGATCCGCATGGCCTGTGAGAAATACCTGGAGGACCGGGAAGTGGAAGGTTTTATCCTGGGGTACAAACATTTCTGGGGCGATTACTGGCACTACCACCGCTTTCACGGCTGGTATCCCTATGAGGTCCGCATCATCCGCAACGACCCGGACATTCATTCCTGGGAGTCGGCCCAGTCGTTCCGGCGCATTCCGGACTTCGACGGCCTCAGCTACCGCCGGCAGGAAAACACCTACAAGCTGAAAGTGCTGGAGATCGGCGCGGAGGTCTTCCATTACGGCTGGGTCCGGCCACCCTCCCTGATGACCCGCAAGTCAAAAGCCATGATGACCAACCACAGGGGAAAAGAAAAGGCCAACCGGTTGTTTGCCGATGGGAACAGGCCCTTCGAATACGGTTCGCTCGAAAGGCTGCAGAAATACACCGGCACCCACCCGGCCGTGATGCAGGAATGGATCGGGAATTTTTCCTGGGGGGACCAGCTCACCTACAAGGGCAAGGTCAAAATCAGGGGCCGGAATCTGGCCCGGCACGAAAAGTGGAAATACCGGGTTTTTAATTTTCTGAAGCAACGCATCCTTCGCATGCCGCGGCTGGGTGAATTCAACAACTACATCCTGATCAGGAACCGCCAGGCCAAGCATAGACCAGATACAGGGCATTGATCAAGGAATCCATGCGGCGCAGTCTCATGAAAGCACAGATCCAAAACATCCTGGTCATACAGACAGCCCATGCCGGCGACATCATCATGTCGACCCCCCTTTTTGAGGGCTTGAGGCAATTGTACCCGGAGGCGGGCATCGACGTGGTGGTCAATCACCGGCATGCCGGGATTCTGGCCAACAACCCGCACATACGCAAGGTTCTGGGACTCAGAAAACGCGGCAAGAAGATAAGCAATCTCTTCGGACTGGTCCGCAGGATACGAAGGACTCCCTACGACCTGGCCCTGTCCATGCAGATCCACATGTCCTCCTCTTTAATGATGTACCTGGGGGGCATCAGGACCCGCGTCGGATCTTCCCGGCAGCGGCTGCTGACCCACCGCGTGGCCTTTCCTCCCGGCATCCATATACGGGAAAAGGCCGGCATGCTCCTGGAATCCCTCGGCAAAGGCCCGTTCTATTTGCAAACAAAGCTGTACCCGTCGGATGGGGACAGGGCACATGCACAGCAGTACCTGCTGAGCAACGGCCGGTTCCGGCTGGGGGTGGCCCCCGGCTCGGACAAGCTGACCAGGAGGTGGCCGGCAGACTATTTCATCAAGCTCCTCAGCGCCCTGCCCGACAGGGTGGATGTGTATCTCATCGGCAGCGACCCTTGCGATGCCGCCCTCAGCGACGACATCCTGAAGCAAAGCACCGGGGCCGGACTCATCAACACCACCGGCAAGCTGAGCCTATTGCAATCGGCCGCCCTGATCGATGAACTTGACCTGTTGTTGTGCCACGACAGCCCCCCCTTGCATGTAGGCAATGCTATGAGGACCAACGTATTCGCCATATTCGGCCCCACCGTGAGGGATTCCGGCTCCTACCCCTTCCGGGATGGGGACCTGCTCATCGAAACGGAACTCCCCTGCCGGCCCTGCTCCAGACAGGATGGCAGGAAATGCCCTGAGAAGCATTTCCGCTGCATGAGGGACATCACCCCGGGGAGGGTACTGCGGGAAATTGTTACCTTTATCGAAGGGAAGCGCCCGGGTGCAGACCCGCATGGACTGGTACCCGCCGATTAACCGGACTTTACATCATGATCCTCTCCGGCATTATTCTGAAAGCCCCTTACTGGATCGCCTGGCAGGCCTGCAGGCTTCTGCGGCGTCAGCCGGACCTGGTGTTTTATGTGGATTCCCTCCTTGACTACCAGGTGATGCAGAACATCCTGCCCCACCTGGGCCGGCCCTCCCGGATCGTGGCCAGGAACGGCCATGTGGCCGCAGAACTCAGGAACCTCGGGCTGAAGCCCCTGCGGTGGCCTGTCTTTCCAAAGGTGGTGGTCATGGCACGCCACGCCCTGCACCGCTTTCCCATCCGACGGGTAAAAAAAATCGGCCTGATGCACGGACCCTATTTCTTTAAGGAGTTGATACGGGCGGAGCGCTACAATGCCTTCGACCGTTACCTGTTCAGCTCGCCTGCAGCGCTGGAAGTGGCCCGCAGCCGGGGTATCCTGAGCGGGGTGGTGGGAGGCTATCCACGGATCGACAGTTTTCGTGAACCGGGCCTGGAGGACAGGGGCAGGGAATTGTTTGAACGGGCAGGCTTCGATCCACGGAAAAAGACCCTGATGCTGACGGGCACCTGGGACCGCTCCCACCAGAGCGCGGTGCACAAATGGATCGGCCGCACGGGCCTCCTGCAGGAGAAATTCAACCTGCTGGCCAGCATTCATCCCATGATGTCCCGGGAGGTGAAGGAAAAAATTCGTGCCATCCCGGGCCTGGTCATTGCCGGGCAGCAAGACCTGTACGCCTGGATGACGGTGACAGACTATCTGGTGAGTGACACCAGTTCGATCATGGCCGAATTCTGTGTGCTGGACAGGCCCATCATCACCCTGATGGTGGATAGCGGGGACCGCCTGACCCCGGCTATCCGCTCCATGATCGCAGACATCTCGGTTCAGATCGGCAGCCTGGACGGGCTGGATGATGCCCTGGCGCAATACGTGCGGGAGCCACGGTTGAAACAGGAGGCGCGCCGGCGTTGGACGAAGGTGATCTTCGGCGACCTGTCCCGTTCGCACGGACACCTGGCTGCGGAGGCGATCAGCCAATGCCTGGAACGGGCCGGATGCTCCGGCACACAGCGTGACAAGGCCGCTCCATCATAATGTGTACCTGACATGACCGACCACAACACCCCGCCCCGCTTTCCCCTCGGGTTTTTTCCCACCCCGCTGCACCGGCTGCACCGCCTCTCGGGCAGGTATCCGGATTACCAGCTGTTTATCAAGCGCGACGACCAGACCGGCCTGGCTTCCGGGGGCAACAAGACCCGCAAGCTGGAGTTTTTGGTCGGCGAAGCCCTGGCGCAAGGTTGCGACACCATCGTCACGGCCGGCGCCCAGCAGTCGAACCATTGCCGGCAAACAGCCGCAGCGGCCAACGTGGCCGGCATGGCATGCCACCTTCTGGTGCGTGGAGCGGAACCCAAGGAATATACCGGAAACCTCTTGCTTTCCAAATTGCTGGGGGCAACCATCCATTTTTGCGGAGAAGAGATCCGCGCGGAGCATAGCACCGCCCTCCTTCAGGAGCTCCGTGCTTCGGGCCGCAAACCTTACCATACCCCGGTGGGGGGCTCCACCCTGACCGGGGCCCTCGGATTCGCGGAGGCGGCAAGGGAGTTGAAGGAGCAGCTGGAATCCATGCAGCTGCAGATGGATTATATTGTCTTTGCCTCCTGTTCAGGCGGCACCCAGGCAGGGCTGCTGCTGGGCAAGGCCCTGTATGGACTGGAACCGTCCCTGCTGCCCGTCAGCATCGAAAAGACCGGCCTCGGCTCCCAGGCCCTGGAAGAGACCGTGATGGCCATCGCCGAGGAAGGGCGCGGGCGGCTTGGCATCGGCAAGGCGTTCGACCCGGAGGACCTTGCCCTGGTGCGGGGATACGATGAGGCAGGATACGGGGTGCTCACCCGCGCGGAAAAGGAGGCCATCCGGGAGCTGGCGGCCCTGGAAGGGATATTCCTCGATCCCGTGTATACGGGCAGGGCGTTTCACGCCATGACCGACATGCTCCGGAGCGGGCGCATAGAACCCGGTTCAAACGTGCTGTTCTGGCATACCGGCGGGCTGCCCGCCAACTTCCATTACGGGAACCAGCTTCTGTAAAGGACGTGCCGTTAACCTTCCTTTAACCTTTATTACACTTCCGTTAACCGCCACCCACGGGGGGATGTATTAGCTTTGCAGCGAACCCTAAACTTCCCACCGATGATAAACAGGAATTTGCTCGCCGCCTGCGTCCTCTCCATGATGGCCCTTCCGGTTCCCGCACAGATCAGCCAGGGAGTCATCCGCTATGAAGTCACCACCGACATGCACCGGCGGATCCCCCCGGAGCGGGAGGAGCTCAAGGCCATGATCCCGAAACACCGCACGGAAACCTACCAGCTATTCTTCAACGAACAGGAAAGCCTCTACAGGGTGAAGGAAGATCCGGAGGCCGACCTGGCTGCGACCCGGGGCGGTATGCGCATGGTGATGCGGCAGCCGCGCACCGAGACCCATATAGACAAGGACAAAAGGGAGGTCACCCTTTTGCAGGACTTCATGGGAAAGAACTACCTGATCACTGAGCCGCTCGACATCAAACCCTGGCGGATCGGCCACCAGCAGATGGAGATCGAAGGCTACCTCTGCATGATGGCCTGGTACACCGACACCCTGCAGGGGCAGGAGATCACGGCCTGGTTCACACCCCAGATCCAGCCTTTCCTGGGACCGGACCGCTTTGTGACCCTGCCCGGGACCGTCCTGGCCGTGGACATCAACAACGGAGAGCAGGTTTGGGTGGCCCGAGAAGTCGAAATACGGGAGCTTAAAAACACCGAAACACGCAAGCCATCCCGCGGGGAGCAAATCACGCGGGAGGATTACCGGAAACTTGTCGAGGAACAAATGCAACGTATGAATACCGGGGGGAGAACCAATATCAGGTTCTGATCCAAACCGGGACAACCATGAAAAACAAACCCCAATTCCAGAATGCCATGAAAAACTCCATGATCCTGGTCCTGCTCTTAATGACGGGCCTTGCCGCCGCAGGACAAACATTTTCGATCAGCGGACGGCTTACCGACACGGAAAATGCCGGCCTGCCCAACGCGACCCTGCTGCTGCTGAATGCCGGCGATTCCACCATGGTCAATTACGCCCTGAGCAACCTCCAGGGAGAATTCGAGATCCGGGACCTGCCCCGCAACCGCTACCTGCTTCGCATCACCTATGTGGGCTATGCCACCCTTTACCGGGACGTGGACCCTCCGGCAGGTGCCTTGCTCGACCTGGGCAACATCAGGATGCAGGACGAGCGGACCGTCCTCCGGGAGGTGATCATCCAGGAAGAGCGCATCCCCATGCGGGTCCGGGGGGACACCATCGAATACGATGCCCTGGCCTTTAAAGTACAGCCCAACGAGGTGGTGGAGGATCTGATCAAGCGCATGCCGGGCATCGAGATCCAGTCGGATGGCACCGTGGTGGCCCAGGGGGAAGAAGTGCGCCGGGTGCTGGTGGACGGACGGGAGTTTTTCGGACGCGATCCGAAAATGGCGACCCAGAACCTCCCGGCAGACGCCGTGTCCAAGGTGCACGTCTTTGATGAGAAGTCGGAACAGGCACGCTTTTCAGGCATCGATGACGGACAGCGAGAGCGCACCATGAACCTAGAACTGAAGGAGGACAGGCGGGATGGCCTGTTCGGCAACACCACCCTGGGCTACGGACCCGACAACCGCTTCCAGGGCCGGACCAACATCAACCGCTTCGACGACAAGGGACAATTGTCCCTGCTGGGCATGGGAAACAACCTCAACCAACAGGGCTTCTCCATCGGGGAATACATGAATTTCAGCGGAGCGGCCCAGGGCATCATGGGAGGTGGCGGGGGCCCCATGCAGATCACCCTGGGCCAGGCCGGCGGCATTCCCATCAATCCGGAGGGCCGGCCATCCACCAACGGGATCATGACCTCCTGGGCCGGGGGACTCAATATGAACCGCAAGCTGTGGGACAGGACGGAGGTGAACGCCTCTTACTTTTACAACCAGCTGAACCATGACCTGGTGCAAACCACCGACCGGGAGAACTACCTGCCGGCGGGGAATTAC
The DNA here is from genome assembly GCA_964477035.1 of uncultured Bacteroidales bacterium. Classification (GTDB taxonomy): domain Bacteria; phylum Bacteroidota; class Bacteroidia; order Bacteroidales; family UBA7960; genus SLSG01. The sequence goes on along the minus strand of CAYZCW010000001.1, from coordinate 353,864 downwards.
CAGTATCTGCAAACGGGCACGCAGGACAACCAAAACGACAACCACCGCCTTACTTTCAGGGCCGATCATACCCTCAACGAAAACAACAGCCTGCTTCTCACCCTGAACAGCTCGCTGAACAATACCGGGGGCCTTTACCAGACCGAAAGCCGCAACATCTCCCCGGAGGGACAATTGCAAAGCTCCAGTCAGCAGTCCAGCGAGTCGGACAGGGACAACCTGAGCCTGAACAGCAGCCTGCTTTGGCGCAAGCGCTTCGGCACCCCGGGGCGCACCCTGAGTGCCGGGCTGGACCTGGTGGCCACCGGCAGCGAGCAGACCGCCAGCCTGGATGCCCTGAACCGTTTCTTCTCCCAGGGAAACCGGGAAGAGTTGCTGGTGCAGAACACCTACCAGGAAAGCCTGAACCAAAGCCTGGGGTTCAACCTGTCTTACACGGAACCCCTGGGCAACCGGCGGTACCTGGAGGCCAGCTACCGCATCACCAGCAACCGCAATGAGGTGGATCAGCAGGTGTTCGATGTGGTCGATGGCACGGAACAGCGCAACGACCGGCTGACCAACATCTATAACTCCACCTATCTGTACCAGAGGGGGGGCGTGAACTTCAGGCTGAACCGGGATGCCTACAACCTGACCGTCGGAGGCAATGTCCAGGCAACCGTCCTGAAAGGAGAGCTGTTCAGCCAGGGACAGGCCATTGACCGGGACTACCTGAATGTTTTGCCCGTACTGCGTTTCAACTACAACTTCAGCAATGTGAGGCGGCTGACCTTCGATTACGAGACCAGCGTGCAGGAACCGGGGATACTGCAGCTGCAACCCCTGGTGGACAACCGCGACCCGCTTAACATCTATGTCGGGAATCCGGAGCTGCGCCCGTCCTACCGCAACAGGGCCTCCATGCGCTTCAACTCTTTCAACCCGGTCAGCCTGTTCGGCTACTTTGCCTTCATCACCGCCGACTACGTGACCAACCCCATCACCAATTCGGTCCTGGTGGACGAACAATATGTGCGCACCATCAGCCCCGTCAATACTGACAACAACCTGAATCTGAGGGGGAACTTCAACATGAACTTCTCGCTTTCAAAGCTGAAAACCCGGGTGATGGTGGGCACCACCCTGATGCGGACAGAAAGCACCGACATCCTCAACCAGGTATCCCAGCGCATCACCAACAACACCCTGGGAGCCAGTGCCCGCCTTACTATCCGTCCGGGCGACTCATTCGAGGCCTTTTTGTTGGCCACCGCCAACCAGCAGCTGACCGCCTACCAGTTCAGCACCCTGGAGCAGGCCTACCTGAACCAGACCTACGGGGCGGATGTCAACTGGAATTTTCTGGAGCATTACCGGTTCAATGCGGGATTCCGTTACCAGATCTACGAAGGCCGGACAAGCGACTTCGATCGCAAAATCCCCATGCTCGACTTCGGTTTCTCCCGCCGGTTCCTGAAGAATAACAGCGGGGAACTGAAGCTTTCCGGGTACAATTTGCTGAACCAGGACCTGGGCGTGACCCAGAGGGTGGATGTCAACTACCTGGAACAGCAGGTCACCAATTCCCTGGGGCGCTACTTCCTGCTGAGCTTCACCTACTCACTCAACCAGGGCCTGAACGTATTCGATGGCGCAGGAAGGGGCGGCGGCATGCGGATGATGCACTAAACGGTTTCAGACAGTCCGGCCGGGAGGGACTCCTAGGGAGAGGACCCGCCGGGATCCATCCGATGATTGCGGACGCCTTGCGGGGCGTCCGTTTTTTTTTATATCATGTAACTATTCCCATCACATATACGTCTCATCCGTATTGATTCACCCTCCAAATAACAACGGCGACCATGAACAAGAATTTCTTTTCCACCGCCCTGCGCATCCTGAAGAAAAACAAGGCCTACACCCTGATCAACATCGTCGGGCTCGGGCTGGGATTTTCCGTCTCCATCCTGCTGTTGACATTCGTGTACGACCAGCTGAGCCATGACCGGTTCCACGAACATTACAACCGGCTGGGACGCCTTACCGTAGAAGGCGCCATGAACGACGGCAAGGTGATCTCCGGACCCATCACCATGGGCGAGATGGCCGACCTGCTGGCCGGGCAGGTGCCGGAGATTATGCACATCTCCAGATTGTATCCTTACGGGAGCGGAGAAGTTGTGGTGGAGGACGAACGATTCACCGGCATCGAAGGGGCCTGGGTCGACAGCGCCTTTTTCCAGATGTTCAGCTTCCCCTTGCTGGAGGGGGACCCGGTCAGCGCGCTGCGGGATCCCTTCACAGTCGTGTTGACCGAGGCCACAGCCCACAAGCTTTTCGGAAGCACCGATGCCATGGGCAAGACCGTTCAGCTTTCCGGCCGGGATTACCGGATCACGGGCGTGATGAAAGACGTGCCCCGCAATTCCCACATGCGTCTCGACCTGGCGGCATCCTTTCATTCCCTGGTCAGGCCGGACTACAATGTGACCCGGTCGAACGGCATCTCCTTCCCCACCTACATCCTGCTGCGGGAAGACGCAGACCCGGCCCGGGCCAGGGAAAAGATTCTGTCGATTGCCGACGAGCGCATTCAGGAAGCCTTCGGGCCCTATGGGATCTACCTGGAGCACAGGATTCAGCCCATGAAGGACATCCACCTGCGGTCGAATTTCAGCTTCAGCATGGGGCGGACCGGCGACATCCGCCATGTCTATATATTCGGGGCCCTGGCCCTGTTCGTACTGGTCACCGCGGTATTCAATTACGTGAACCTGGTCACCGCCCAATCCGAGAAGCGCGCCCGGGAGATCGGCATGCGCAAGGTGATCGGTGCCGGCAAGCCGGAGCTTATCCGGCAATTCATCGGGGAGTCCATCATCCTGTCCGGCCTGGCATTCCTGCTGGCCCTGCTGCTGAACCAGGCCCTGATCGGGCCCTTTACTCAGCTGATGGATGCGGACCTGCCGCTTATCTACTGGCAAAAGCCGGCCATGCTGGCGGGCATCGTGCTGTTTGTCGTGCTCACCGGGGTGATCGCAGGGGTCTATCCGGCCTTCTACCTGTCGCGCTTCCAGCCGGTGGTGGTGCTCAAGGGCACCCAGCACGGAGCCTCCGGACGCCATGCCTTCCGCAAGGTGCTGGTGAGCCTGCAGTTCGCCATTTCCATTTTCCTGATCGCCTCCCTCCTGCTGGTCCATCGCCAGGTCGGATACATGAAGCACAAAGACCTTGGCTTCCAGCGGGAAAATGTGATCACCGTGGGTTCCCTCACCCAAACGATCGGAAACAGCTACGAAAGCCTCAAGGCGGAATTGCTGCAACATCCGGGCATCCTCTCCGTGACGGCCTCCCAAAGCGTGCCGGGAAGGGACCGCAGCCTGCAGAACAGCTACAAAAAGGGGGACGACCCCGCCACCGCCATCATGATGTTTGAAAACCGCATCCGGCACGACTACATCAAGACGTACGGCATGCGGCTGGTGGCGGGCCGGGATTTCGACCCGGCCATGCGGACCGACTCGGCGGCCTTCATCATCAATGAAACCGCAGCGCGCAAGCTGGGCCTGGTGGACCCTGTCGGCCAGGAAATTCACGTATGGGAAGCCTTCGGGCGCATCATCGGGGTGGTGGCCGATTTCAACTTCATGTCGATGCACAATGAAATCGACCCCCTGGTCTTCAGTATGTACAATCAGGGTTTTTCCCGCATCAGCATCCGGATCAGTCCCGGGGACATCCAGGAGAAACTGGGATTCATCCGCGACCGCTTTGCGGAAGCCGATCCGAACTATACATTCACCTACGACTTTGTGGACCAGGAATTCGAGGCCATGTACCAGCAGGAGGAGCGCATCAGCAAACTGATCACGGCCACGGCCGTGCTGGCCGTCATCATTTCCTTCATGGGCCTGTTCGGGCTGACCTCCTTCACCGTGTCCCGGCGCATCAAGGAGATCGGCATACGGAAAACCCTGGGAGCTTCCACCGGAAGCATCGTCATGCAGCTCTCCGGACAGCTCTGGCGATGGATCCTGGCCGGCAACCTGCTGGCCTGGCCTGCCGCCTACCTCATTCTCGGCAAATGGCTTGAGAACTTCGCCTTCCGGATCGATTTGCTCCGCTACTGGTGGCTGTTCGCGGCGGCCGGGCTGGCAGCCGCCCTGATCGGGAGCATCGCCATGCTGTACCAGTCCCTGTCGGCCATCCGCTCCAACCCGGTCAACAGCCTGCGCTCGGAATAAACTGCCGCCTGGGCGCCCCGCGACAACGGAGCGCCCCCCGGCACACACCCGACAAATCCTAAAAACAGAACAGCTTCTTGCGGAATCAGCGCAAAATAGGTTAATTTTATCCTGTGAATGCCCTGATCCATGCCCGTGAACTGTTTTCCCTCAAAGGGAAGGTTCGCCTCATCGATGCCCGCTGGGGGGAGAACCCACAAGATCATTACCGGGAAAGGCACCTGGAGGGAGCCCTGTATGCCGACCTGGAAAGCGAGCTGTCGCATATCCGGGAAGACCTGAGCCAGGGGGGGCGCCACCCCCTGCCCTCACCCGCAGAGTTCGCCCGCGTACTGGGCCGGCTCGGCATCGATCCGGACACCCATGTGGTGGTTTATGACGACCGGAGCGGAGCTGCCGCAGCCGCACGGTTCTGGTGGATGCTTCGCGGCGCCGGGCATGTGAAGGTGCAGGTACTGGATGGCGGCCTGAAAGCCGCGCTCAGGCTGGGTTTTCCCGCTGCCTCGGGAACGGAAGCCGCCCCGGACATGACGCCCTATCCCTTGGACCGCTGGCAGCTGCCCATCGCGGACATGGACGAGGTGGGGCGCCTGGCGGCCGGATCGGGCTGCGTGGTGGACGTACGGGAAGCGGAACGTTACCGGGGCGAAACGGAACCCTACGACCTGGTGGCAGGGCATATACCGGGAGCCATCAACATCCCCTATATGCAAAACCTGGGGGAGGACGGACATTTTTTGCCGGCCATGCAGCTCAGGTCCCTTTACGGGGATTTGTTTTCCGGGCACAGCATCCATCAGATTGCCGTGCATTGCGGATCGGGTGTCACCGCCTGCCACACCCTGCTGGCCATGGAGGTGGCCGGCCTGGGGATCCCCGCCCTTTACCCGGGCTCTTACAGCGAATGGTCGCGCAACCAAAAACCCATTAACACTTCTTCCAGTGGAAACCGTTGAAACCGTCAGCAAAACACTGAAGCATTACCTGGACTATCCCATCCTGGAGGTCGGAAGCCTGTCCATCACCACCTGGCTGCTGATCTATTTCTCGGTGGGCATTTTCCTGCTGTTTTACCTCTCCGGCTGGCTCAAGCGGCTCCTGGTGAACAGGATTCTGGTCCGCTATACCACCGAACTCGGCGTACGACAGGCCATTGCCACCATCACCCGCTACATCATTGTTTTCGTCGGATTGCTCATCATTTTTCAGACGGCGGGCATCGACCTGAGCACCCTGACCGTGCTGGCGGGCGCCCTGGGGATCGGGATCGGCTTCGGCCTCCAGAGCATCACCAACAATTTCGTGTCGGGCCTGATCATCCTGTTGGAGCGCCCCGTCAAGGTGGGCGACCGCATCGAAGTGGGCGGCACCCATGGCCGGGTCACCGACATCTCGGCCCGGGCCATCACCATCATCACGAACGACAATGTGTCCATCATCGTGCCGAACTCGGAGTTCACCTCCAGCCAGGTGATCAACTGGAGCCACCACGATGAAAACATCCGGTTCCGGATCCCTGTTTCAGTGGCCTATTCGAGCGATGTGGACCTGGTTTCCCGGCTGCTGCTGGAAGTGGGCAGGGAGAATCCCAATGTGCTGAAGGAACCGCCCCCGACCATCCGGCTGACCGGGTTCGGGGATGACGGCATCCACTTTGAGTTGCTGGTGTGGACGAGCACCCTGACCCACCGGCGCGGCAAATTCATGAGCGATCTGAACTTCGGGATCATCAAAAAGTTCAATAAGCACGGGGTGCAGATTCCCTTCCCCCAGCGCGATCTGCACCTGAAAAGCGGGTTTGAAGGCAAAGTTTAATCCCGGAAAGGACCGGACAGGTAAAAGAGGGCCTGAAAGTCCTGGCTTTTGGACAGGAACTCCCTGTCGGCACTCATGGCCGGCCGGGACGGCATGGAGGAAGGTCCCCTCGTTCCGGGCATGACACCTCCCGGCACCCGGCCCGGAATACGGCCCGGCATGCCGGATCCCGAAGGGCTGCCCGGGGACCGTCCGGCGGGGCGCAGGCCTTCCAGCCCGTTGGCGGTCACCAGCAGACTGAACGGCCTGTCCGGCGGACCGGATTCGGGAAGTTCCCTGTAATAGGTACGCAAAGGAATGAGGGCCCGGTAGGTGAGCACCCCGGCCGAATCGAGCTCCAGGGACACGGTGATGCCATTCTCCCCGCTGGCCGCCATGCGGCCGTTTCTGTGATTCTTGAAACCCGACAGGTTCATGTGGGTCTTGCCGTCCACAAGCCGCCGCAGCATCTCCTGACGGGCTGCGGGATCCTGCCCTTGTCCGGCACGGCCCCTATCGGTCCCGGCCGGCCGGCCCATACCGGCCATTCCCAGGATGGGGGCATCGGATTCGGGGAACACGATGCGGCCATGCCCCTCCTTCCTTCCGTTGGTATCGATGGCCAGTTCCATGCCCGCCCAGAGCATCTTGCGCTGGGCGTCCGGATCATCCGTCCAGAGCACCACATACAAGTTGTCCCGGTCATTCGAAAGAAGGTAATGCAGGCGGGTGTCCCGGTCATACCCCTGGGAATCCCCCGGGGAAAGGGAGAAAGCCTGCTCCTGATTCTGCCACAGGGCCTGCAGCTGCAATTTGGGCGAACAGGAGAACAGGGTCAGCCCGGCCAGAACCAGGGCCGAAAGGCCTGCTGCCATGCGTTGAAATGTCATATTCATCCGGCTTATTTGATGATAAAATGGTAACCAACCCCTTTGATGGTCACGATCTCCACGGAGGGATCCCCTGAAAAGAAGTCCCGTATCCTGGCAATGTACACATCCAGGTTCCTGGAATTGTAAAACGAGTCGTCTCCCCAGATATTCAGCAGGATGTCACGCCGTTTGACCGGGTGGCTTGGATCGTCGGTAAGCATCTGCAGGATCATGTTTTCCCGGTGGGATAGTTTTCTTTCGTTCCCATCCGACTGCAAAGTGTAGTTCAGGGGGCTGTATACAGAGTTCCCCAGCCTGCGGGTGCCGTCTTCAGGGCCGGTTTTCGGATGGTTGGAGGCAAACCGGAGCAGGTTGCGGATGCGGACGATCAGTTCCTCCATGCTGAAGGGCTTGCGCAGGTAATCGTTTCCCCCGGCATCGAAGCCTTTGAGTACATCCTCCACCTGCACCCTGGCTGTCAGGAAAATGATGGGAATCTCCGGTGTCAGCTGCCGGATCTCCTTTGCCAGCTCAAAACCATCCTTACGGGGCAACATCACATCCAGTACACAGAGGTGGGGCTTCACCCGCCGGAAGGCCTCCAGGGCCCCCTCCCCATCCGCTTCGAGGGTGACCTCGAAACCCCTGCTTTCGAGGCTTTCCTGGACAATCTTTGCCAGAAAAGGTTCGTCTTCGACATACAGTATCCTGGTGCTTTCCATGGTTCTATGAATTGCGTGCGGGCAGTTTCACCACGAAACGGGCACCCCCCCCCTGTCTGCCTTCAAGGTGAATCGAGCCCCCGTGTCCCTTGACCACCCCGGCCACATAGTGCAGCCCCAGGCCATGACCCTTCACATTGTGGACCATCCCCGAGGGCACACGGAAGAAACGTTCAAATACCCTATTTCTGTATACCTCCGGTATTCCCGGGCCTTCATCGGACACCTCCAGTTTGACCCGCTCCGGGGTTCCGCAGACACGGACCAGTACCCGGTTCGGGCTTCCCCCGTGTTTGATCGCGTTGTCCACCAGGTTATATACCACCTGTTCCAGGTGGTCTTCATTTCCGGTCACCAGGGTGTTCCCTTCCTTCTCGAGTGCAAGGTGGCAGCTTTTATGCGCCGCCAGGATGGAAAAGGAGGAGAGGACCTTCTCTGCCAGGTCTGCCATATCGACCGGCCGCCCGTAGGAGCCGATCTCTGTCGATAAGTCCAGAACGGATGTCTTCAGGATTTTATCGGTCATCATGCTCAGGCGGTGGAGCTCCTGGGTGGCCATCTGAAGATACTCCCGGGTTTTTTGCGGATCCTTCAGGACATCAAAGTGCTGCAAGGCCTCCAGGGCTACCCCCACCGTGGCCACCGGGGTCTTCAGCTCGTGGGTCACGTTGCCGATGAAATCGTTCTTTTGTGCCACCAGTCTTTGCTGGGCAAGCAGGTTGCGGTAAATCAGCAAAAAGGACAACAGGATCAGGCCCGTGATAAAGACCGAGAATCCCAGTTGGGGAAGCAACCCCTTGTAAAGCCGGGTGTTAACGCCTTCAAACACCGCGGCATAGACCAGGCCCGGGGCCAGGGGGACGAAGGAGGTGGAAAAGCGGGCCGGCAGCCGGGGCAACTCAGGAGAAGGCTCTGCGTGCTGAATACTGTCTGTGTTTTGCAGGGGTTGCCACATCCTGTGCCAATCGGATGGGCCCTTCTCAATCTTGAAAGTCAATCCCGCATGGCGCTCCCAGAGCGATTCGGAAAAGTGACGCTGCAACAGGGCCATGATGACCGAATCCGGCGGCAGATCCACCCGGAACTGCCAGTCAAAGAACCCCGACCGGCTTCCGGGGGCATGAACCCTGGAAGAGACCCCTCCCCCCGGGGGAGTCGATCCGATCAACAGGTTGGTATCTCCTGCAGGCAGGCTGTCACTCCGGATCATAATGGCCATGCTGCGGGTCCCGGCCAGACCGGTCCGTTCCTGCAAAAGGGAATCCGTGCGGGCGATCGCCCCCTCGGTCCCCATCACCCAAAAACGGGAAAAGAACAAGGAGTCGGCCAATTGCCTTACGGAGGAACGGAACAACAGGTTTGTCTCCCGCGAAAAAGCCTCCGAGGCAGAACGGTACTCCGTGCGCAGCCAGACCACCTGCAGGGCGACCAGCAGGATCATGCTGACCCCCATCAGGTAAAGCAAGCCCCTGTATTTTATCCTGCTCATCGTCATTTTTCTTTTGTCAAATGTAAGAAACTGCCATGGCTTTTCCACCCCCATTAACCATTCTTTAACCAAGCATTCATACTGCTTAACACGGAGGGGGCGCCTGTCGGAAACCCGGGCCTGGCGGAGGGGCCGGGATCCGGCAGGCCATAAACGGCCGGCGATAAAAAAGCGGGACCGGATGCGGCAGAATCCGGTCCCTGTTCCAATCATCCCCCAATTTTTTGTAATTTGGCAGAAAATAAGGCGGTTCATGATTGAAGCGGTTCACTACACCCGGCAGAAAGAGGATATGGTTCGTTGCGAATTGTGTCCGCACGCCTGTTTGCTGAAGCCGGATGAGACGGGAAAATGCCTCGCCAGGACCAACCGGGAAGGCCGGCTGGTCACCCAAAACTACGGCAAGCTGACCGGCATGCACCTGGACCCGGTGGAAAAAAAGCCGCTCTATCACTTCTTCCCTGGTCAGCGAATTCTCTCCATCGGCAGCTACGGCTGCAACCTCCACTGCGACTGGTGCCAGAACGCCCGCATCTCCCTCTCGGGCAACGGGCATTTCGACTCCCTTCCGGTCACCAATCCCGAGGAAGTGGTCGCCTCCATGCGCCGGATGGGCGGCATCGGACTGGCCTATACCTACAATGAGCCCGTGGTGTGGTTCGAGTTCATGATGGACACGGCCCGCATGGTGCAGGCCGAAGGACGAAAAAATGTCATGGTCACCAACGGCTTCATCAACCCAAAACCCATGAAGGAGTTGCTGGAGGTCGTGGATGCCCTCAATGTGGACCTGAAGTCTTTCAGCCAGGATTTTTACCATCGGTGGACCGGAGGAAGCCTGCAGCCGGTTAAGCACACCCTGACCGAAGTGGCGCGCAGGGGAAGGCATCTGGAGGTCACCTTCCTGGTCATTCCGGAACTGACCGACGACCTGCTCCTTTTCCGCGATATGGTCCGCTGGATCCGGGAGGAACTGGGAGAACAGACCGTGCTGCACCTGAGCCGGTATTTCCCTGCCTGGAAACTGGCGCATCCCCCCACCCCCATTGACAGCATGACCCGCTTGCTGGAGGCGGCCCTGGAACAGCTGCCCTTTGTTTACCTGGGCAATGTGCCCCAGACCACCGCCGTATCCGACACCTATTGTCCGGTATGCAGCACCCTGATGATCAGCCGGCGTGGCTACCAGACCGACATCCACGGCATGAACGGGCTGGGCCATTGCACCCATTGCGGGGAGCCCGTGATCACGATGCAGTAAGGCATGATGATCCATACGACGACAAACACTTCAACCCATCACAATGTATCATGAAAACCTTTCACCGATTTTTACCGGCCGCATTGGCCCTGATGATCCTCTTCTGCCCCACAGCCAGGGCACAGGAAATCCGCATCAACCCCCTGGATGCCCGCATGTTCCGGTATCCGGCCGTGTCTGCTGACCAGATTGCCTTTGTATACGCCGGAGACATTTGGATTGCCGGCAGGGAAGGCGGCCTGGCCCACCGGCTGACGTCCTCCCCCGGGGAGGAGCTTTTTCCCCGGTTTTCACCGGACGGGCGTCAAATCGCCTTCTCGGCCAATTACGACGGCAGCAGCTCCGTATACGTGATGCCTGCCATGGGCGGGACTCCCCGACGCCTTACCTGGCATGGTTCCGGAGACAGGACACTGGGATGGACCCCCGACGGGGAGCAAGTACTTTTTGCCTCCTCCCGCGAAAGCGGCAGCATGCGGTTCAACCAGTTATACACCATTCCGGCCGGGGAAGGCCAGCCCACAAAACTTCCCGTACCCTACGGAGAATTCGGATCCTTTTCGCCAGACGGAAAACGGCTGGCGTATATTCCCAAAACCAGGGACTTTCGCACATGGAAACGCTATTCGGGCGGCATGGTGCCCGACATCTGGATCTTTGACCTGGAACGGCAGGAAGCGGAGAACATCACCCCCAGCCCGACCAACGACGCCCATCCCATGTGGCATGGAGACATCCTGTATTTTTTGTCGGACCGGGACGAATACCGTCGCGCCAACATCTGGGCCTATGACCTGGTTAACAAATCGTACCGGCAGGTCACCCACTTTACGGATTATGACATCCGCTTCCCTTCCATCGGGCCGGAGCATATGGTGTTTGAAGCCGGAGGACGCCTCTGGATCATGGCGCTGGATTCGGAAACCTTGCAGGAAATACGCATCGAACTGGTGACCGACAATGCCACCCTGCGTGAAAGAAGGATCTCCGCAGAGCGGCTGATCCAGTCCGTTGCTCCGGGGCCCGACGGCCAGCGGGTCCTGTTCGGTGCCCGGGGGGAGGTTTTCTCGGTGCCTGCGGAGCATGGTCCCGTCTACAACCTGACCAATACCTCCGGCACAGCCGAACGCTATCCCAGCTGGTCGCCCGACGGGCAATTCATCGTTTACTGGAGCGACCGGGAGGGGGAATACGACCTTTACCTGCGTGATGAGCAAGGCATGGGAGGGGAAGAAAGGCTGACGGACCTGGGCCCCGGTTTCCGTTACCAGGTGAGCTGGTCGCCCGACAGCCGGTGGCTCGCATTCGTCGACCAGGACAAGTACATCCACCTTCTGGATCGGACAACCCGCCGGGTTGAACGGATCGACCAGGACCTGTGGTCCACCCACGGCGGGCTTCAGAGTTTTCACTTTGCCTGGTCGCCCGACAGCCGGTGGCTGACTTACAGCAGGGGGGCGGAAAACCGGAACGGAATCATCTTTGTGTACGACACCCGGAATGGGGAGCTGCACCAGGCCACCGCCGATTTTTACCAAAACAGCCACCCGGTATTCGATCCCGGCGGCCAATACCTCTACATGAAATCCGCCCGGCATTTCTCCCCTTCCTACAGCGACGTGGACAATTCCTGGATCTATGCCAACACCACCCTGATCCTGGCCCTTCCCCTGACCAGCCGGGTGCCCTCTCCCCTGGCCCCCCGCAATGACGAGGTGGCATCAAAGACTGAAGAGGAAAAGGAAAACAATGCAGACAAGGGCAGCCCGGAGGTTGCCATAGAATTTGACGGATTGGAACAGCGGGCCGTGGTCCTTCCCATCAAAGCAGGAAACTACGGACAACTGGCCGCTGCAGAAGGCAAACTCCTGTTTCACCGCCTGCCACAGACCGGGTCGGCAGACAACAAGAGGCCCCTGCTGTATTACGACCTGAAGGAGCGTGAGGAGAAAACGATCATCGATGACGTGAACCAGTTTGAACTGACGGCCGGCGGCAAGAAGCTGCTCGTGGCAAAAGACAGACAGTTCGGGATCATCGATCTGGCAGAAAAACAGGAACTCAAAAAGCCGCTGCGCATTTCGGAAATGGAGATGGTGCTTCACCCGGCCCGGGAATGGGAGCAGATCTTCTGGGATGCCTGGCGCATTTTCAGGGACTACTTCTATGATCCCGGGATGCACGGGGTGGACTGGACGGCCGTGGGCCAACAATACCACCGGCTGCTGGGCGACGCGGTCAGTCGCTACGACCTGAACTTCCTGATAGGGGAAATGATCGGGGAACTCAACGCCTCCCATACTTACCGGGGAGGGGGTGATACCGGAAGTGAGCCCCGGGTGGCTGTGGGCTACCTGGGCATTGACTGGGCCGTTGAAAACGGGGCTTTCCGGGTGGCCCGCATCCTCAGGGGAGCTCCCTGGGACAGCGAAGTACGATCACCCCTTGACCGCCCGGGCATTGGCATCGCCGAAGGGGATTACATCCTGGCCGTAAACGGTCAGCCCATGGATACGGCAAAAGAACCCCATGCAAGCTTTCAGGGCCTGGCGGGTAAAACCGTTGAATTAACCGTCAATTCGAGCCCTGTGGCAGAAGGAGGCCGTAAGGTTCTTGTGGAAACCCTGGGCAGCGAGGCCCGGCTTCGCAACCTGGCCTGGATCGAAGGAAACCGCCGGCGTGTGGAAGAAGCCAGCGATGGCCGGGTAGGTTACGTATATGTACCCAGCACCGGCGTGGACGGACAGAATGAGCTGGTCCGCATGTTCCACGCCCAGTTTACCAGGGAGGCCCTGATCATCGACGAAAGGTTCAACAGCGGGGGACAAATCCCCGACCGCTTCATTGAGTTGCTGGACCGGCCACCCCTTGTATACTGGCACGTCCGCTCCGGCAAGGACTGGCAGTGGCCCCCTCAGGCCCATTTCGGACCGAAGGTCATGCTGATCAATGGCTGGAGCGGCTCCGGAGGAGATGCCTTCCCGGACTATTTCCGCAAGCGCGGCCTGGGCCCCTTAATCGGGGAACGAACATGGGGAGGGCTGATCGGCATCACCGGCGCCCCGCCCCTGGTTGACGGGGGGTCGGTCAGTGTGCCGACATTCAGGATGTACGACCCCGACGGCACCTGGTTCCCCGAAGGGCTCGGAGTGAATCCGGACATTCCCGTGACCGATGACCCGGCCCTTTTGTCCAGAGGCATAGACCCCCAACTGGAGCGGGCCATCGAAGAGGCCTTGAAATTGCTGGAATCACAACCCGGCCCGGAGCAGAAACAACCTGTAAGGGAAGACCGCCGGGCGCCGGCCCTCAGGCAGCCGCAGCCGGGGCATTGAAGGCAGCTCCGTTGCATTTAGGCCTGTTTACCGGGTGATGAGATGCTTCAATTCCTCCGGAACGTCATCGGCATCGGGTTCGGGCCGGCTCATGGAAGAAAGGTCGAAAACGCGTGCGGACAAGGCCTTCCTGGCTTCCTCCAACACGGCCTGCTGGTCGAACGGCAGGGGTTCTGCCACCTCCTTTTCCATGCAGACGGGCATGGTGAGGGTCCGGCCCAGCGCATCCTTAAAATAGAGGAGGCGTTCCGGGGCGCAGGCCATTGTGGTGGCGGCACTAAACAGGATCAATGCGGTGATTGCGGCGGCTAAGAATTTCATGGCGTGTGGTTTTTTAAAGTGTATTTTCGTCGGATACTTATAAGCGATTTAGTGTTCTACTCATGTAGTACACTAAACCTGTGCCATAAATCTTATTTATCTGATATTATGTTATTTATAAATTTTTTTCGCTGGATGGGTAAAAAATAAGTGTGCGCAATCGGGCTGGTTTGTCCGCTTGCGGACACCTAAAAAAATCATTTCATTTGTTGTATTATGAACTATTGTTCATTATATTTGTCCCGTCAAACACCAGCCGATCATGTCACCCAGACCCAAAAGACCCCGAAAAGTCAGCAACCCCCCGCCCATTGCCGGGATGAAGCCTTACGGGGGAAACGAGCCCGCCGGAGACGGGGATCCGGTTTTCCTGGAATACGAAGAGTACGAAGCCATCAGGTTGTGTGATCATGAAGGCCTGAACCATGTCCAGGCTTCCTTCCTGATGAACGTATCCCGCCCGACCCTGACCAGGATCTATGCCAGTGCCCGCCAGAAAGTGGCCGAAGCCCTGGTCGTTGGAAAGCAACTGATCATTGAGGGGGGCAAGGTCTATTTCGACAGCGAGTGGCACCATTGTGCCGCCTGCCGGTGTTACTTCAACCACCCTGAGAAACAGCAGGCGGTGGAAGCCTGTCCCCTTTGCGGCAGCAGGGCCGTATCCCCATTCGATGCACACCCGGACTCACTGGGACAGGAAGAAGCCGTGGATTCCCCGGACGATGAGCCCGAAAACCGTGGCAGGCGCCCTTGCGGGGAGCCCGGCCGCCCCCGCCGCAGGCAGCGGCGCATCCGACAACAAAAACAGGTACGCGATGAAGACAGCAATCACCAGTACGGGAGAGACTCCTGACAGCAAACTCGACCAGCGCTTCGGGCGCTGTGCCTGGTTCATAATCTATGACAGGGAAACCGGCGCCACCGAAGCGGTGGCAAACCCCGGCAGGGAAGCACTGGAGGGAGCCGGGCCGGCAGCGGTGCAGCTGGTGGCCTCCAAAGGCGTCAGGCAAATCGTCTCGGGCGAATTCGGAATCAAGATCAAGTCCCTGGTCGACAGCCTGGGCATACAGATGATCATTTTAAAAGAATCTGAAAAGACCGTCCGCGAGGTCATGGACCTGCTGAAAAACCAGTAAATGGACTTCGCACAGGAGATGCGCCCAAATACCACCAATCAACTTTTTGCAATGAAAAAAAGACGAATCGCCGTTCCCCTTCAGAACGGAGTTCTTTGTGCCCACTTCGGGCATTGTGAACAATTTGCCATCATGGATACCGAGGACGGAAGCATTACCCGGACCATGCTGGCGACCCCCCCACCCCACGAACCGGGATTGCTGCCCGCCTGGATCGCCGAACAAAAGGTCACCGATGTGATAGCCGGCGGCATGGGCCAGCGCGCCATCTCCCTTTTCCACCAGCACCGTGTGAATGTGTTTGTCGGGGCACGGGTTGAAAAACCGGAGGAACTGGCCCGGGAGCTTGTCAACGGACAGCTGGAAAGCGGCGCCAACTATTGCGATCACTGATACAGTGACCCAGGGTCCCGGAATCCTTTATGATCCCCATCCGACGATGACCATTGCCATTGCCAGCGGTAAAGGCGGGACAGGGAAAACCTTTGTCTCGGTCAACCTGTTTTTCTCCCTCAGTGAGGAAGGCAGGAACGTGGTGCTGGCCGATTGTGATGCGGAGGCCCCCAACGCCGCCGGTTTTTTTGACACGCAGGTTTTATCCGCCACGCACATCTTTCAGATGGTTCCGGTGATCAACGAACAGGCCTGCACCTGGTGCGGCCGCTGCCAGGAATACTGCGCCTACCACGCCATTTTCCTGGTCGCCTCCATGGAGGTCATCCGGGTACAGGAAGACCTGTGCCATGGATGCGGGGCCTGCCTGCTGGCCTGCGAAGACGGGGCCATTACCGAAGACAAACGCTCCGTGGGGACGGTCACCCAATTCAATGTGCCGGGGCACGGAGTATTGACAGAGGCCCGCATGCAGACAGGGGTGATGTCCCCCGTTCCTGTAATCAAGGCCGCAATCACCCGGGCCCGAAGCCTCCCGGGGACCTTGATCCTGGACGCCCCCCCGGGTACTTCCTGCCCCTTTATTCATACCGTGGCAGCCGCCGACTACGTGGTCCTGGTGACCGAGCCCACCCCGTTCGGACTCAGTGACCTGAAGCAAAGCCTCGAAGTCCTAAAACAATTGAACAAACCCGCCGGGGTGGTGATCAACCGCTCCGGCACAAAAGACAGGGAAATGCAGGCATTCCTGCTGCAGGAACACATCCCCCTGCTATTGGACATCCCTTTTGAACGGTCCATTGCCCGGGATCATTCACGCGGGCGGCTGGTCGCCGCCGGGCGGGCTGACCTGCAGGAAAATTTCAACGGGATGTACCGGAAAATCAGGCAATATGTTGGAAACGGCAGTCATCAGCGGTAAGGGAGGGACCGGAAAATCCAGTGTCAGTGCGGCCCTTGCCAGCCTGCATGAGCGGGTCGTGCTGGCCGATTGCGACGTGGATGCAGCCAACCTTTACCTCCTGTTCCGGCCGGATGAAGAATCGTCAGAAAGCTTCTGCGGCGGAACAAAAGCAGTGATCGATCCGGACAGGTGCACCGGTTGCCTCCGGTGTGTGGCGTTATGCCGCTTCGGGGCCATCGAGCCGGACGGGAAAGTGGTCAGCATCTCGGAGGTCTCCTGCGATGGCTGCCGTTTGTGTGCCCGCCTGTGCCCTGAAGGCGCCATCCGCATGGTGCAGCAATGCGACAGCAGGCTGGTATCCGGCACTTTCCGTTACGGGGAGCTGGTATACGGGCGGCTGGCCCCCGGGGAGGAAAACTCCGGCAAACTGGTCGGGCTGATCCGGGACAGGGCAAGGAGCCTGGCGTCCCGACAGGGGATCGGACACATCCTTCTGGACGGGCCTCCCGGCATTGGCTGTCCCGTGATCTCCACCATCAGCGGGACCGGCAGGGTACTGGTCGTCACTGAACCCAGCCTGTCGGGCCTCCATGACCTGCAGCGGGCCATTGCGGTGTGCCGTTCATTCGGCCCGGAGATCCAGGTGGTGATCAACAAACACGACCTGAACCCTGAAGGCAGCCGCAAGATCATTGGCTGGTGCGGGGACAACGGCCTCCGGGTCACAGCCCGCCTGCCATTCGACCCCCTGGTAGTCCGTGCCATGTCGGCCGGCCGCACGATCACCGAATACGCCCCCGATGCCCCGGTCAGCAAAAAAATCCGTAACTTATATGATAGGCTCTTTTAACTATAATCCCTTAAATCAATCATGACTGGACTGTTCGAAAAAATCGCCTTACCGGGCGTAAAACACATCATCGCCGTGGCCTCCGGAAAAGGGGGCGTGGGCAAATCCACCGTGGCGGCCAACCTGGCCGTGGCCCTAAGCCGTAAGGGACACCGCGTCGCCCTGGTCGACGCCGACATCTTCGGGCCTTCCATTCCCCGCATGTTCGGGGTGGAGAATGCACGGCCCGCGGTGGAGCTGAGCGAAGACAAAAAAATGGTCCTCCCGGTCGAAAAGGAGGGCATCAAGATCCTGTCGATCGCCTTCTTTGTGCCCTCCGGGAAGGGGCTCGTCTGGCGCGGCCCCATGGCTTCCAAGGCCCTGACCCAGATGTTTGAAGAAACCATCTGGGGGGATCTCGACTACATGATCCTGGATTATCCCCCCGGCACGAGCGACATCCAGCTGACCGCCGCCCAGAAACTGAACCTGCACGGGGCCCTGATCGTGACCACCCCCCAGGGAATTTCCCTGCTCGACGCCCGCAAGGCGGCCAGCATGTTCAACACCCAGGGCATCCGGGTACCCATCCTTGGCGTGGTGGAAAACATGTCCTGGTTCAGTCCGGCATCCCACCCGGGTGAGCGGTATTTCCTGTTCGGCAAGGGAGGCGGGGAAGCCCTCGCCACAGAACTGCATGTCCCCCTCCTGGCCCAGATCCCCCTGGTGGCGGAGGTCGGGGAGGCGGCCGAACAGGGCAGGAACGCCATCGGCCACCCGGAGGTCAGCGAAGCCTTCGGGCGGATCATCGAGGGACTGCATCCTTAGCCCCTCCCGATTGCCGGCCCGGTCGCCACCTGCCCCATCCGACGAATATATTTTTTTCTCATATTACTTGTATATATCGGATCGGATCATGAAATTTGCGGCTCCTGTCAGAAGCAGGGGCAAATAGGCGGAAGGATGGCCAAAAGGGCGTGGTACGAGGAACTTTTTGACAACTATGCAAGGCGGTACGACGGGGAAAGCTTTACCCGCGGCACCGCAGGCGAGTGTGATTTCATCGAGGCCGAAGCCAATCACGACCGTTCGGTCCGCATCCTGGATGTGGGCTGCGGGACCGGCAGGCATGCCATTGAACTGACCCGCCGCGGCTACCCGGTGACGGGCATCGACCTGTCGCCCTCCCAGTTGCAGCGCGCGCGGGAAAAGGCCGCCGAAGCCGGACTGGACATTCCCTTCCTGGTACAGGATGCACGCAACATGACGTTCGAAGGGGCGTTCGACCTGGTCATCATGCTGTGCGAGGGGGGCTTCCCGCTCATGGACACCGACGAGGAAAACTACCGGATCCTGGGGGGGGCGGCCCGCGCCCTCAGGCCGGGAGGGAAATTCATATTCACCACCACCAATGGCCTGTTCCCCCTGTTTCACTCGGTGGACCGTTTCATGGAGGCCAGCACCGGGCCAGGTGATGCCACTTACCAATCCAAGGGGTTCGACCTGATGACCTTCCGCGACCGCAGCACCATTTTTATGGAGGACGATGACGGCAGGAAAAAGGAAATCGAATGCAACGAGAGGTATTATGTGCCGTCTGAAATCACCTGGCTGCTGAAGACACTCGGGTTTCAACGGATAGATATTTATGGCGCCCGCCTGGGCGCATTCAGCCGGCAGGATGGGCTGACCACCCGGGATTATGAAATGCTGGTCATTGCCCAATAACCAATACAACGCATGATAGAAGTAAACGATTTGTGCAAAGACTTTCCCCTGACCAGGAAGCAGCAGGCAGAGATGGGGGTAACGCAGAAAACGCTCCGGGTGCTGGACCGGGTTGGTTTTGAATGCCGGCCGGGGCGCATATTCAGCCTGCTGGGACCGAACGGTGCCGGAAAAACCACCACCCTTCGCATCATCTCCACCATCCTCTCGGCCACCTCTGGGTCGGTAAAGGTCTGCGGACTGGACACGGCCGGCAACGGGTCGGCCGTCCGGGCAAAAATCGGCTTTCTGACAGGGACCACCGGGCTTTATGAACGGCTCACCCCCAATGAGATCATCCGGTACTACGCCAGCCTGAATGGGGTGGACCGGCCCACCATGGAGAGGCGGCGGGAGGAGCTGTTCACCCTGCTGGACATGCACGATTTCGCCGGCAAGCGGATCGGCAAGCTGTCGACTGGCATGAAGCAGAAAGTGAGCATCGTGCGGACCATGATCCACGACCCGGAGGTGGTGGTGTTTGATGAGCCGACGGCCGGACTGGACGTGATTGCCGCCAAAAACATCATTGACATGATCCGCAACTGCAGGGAGCAGGGCAAAACGGTCATCTTCTCCTCCCACATCATGAGCGAGGTGGACCTGCTGTGCGACGACCTGGCGATCATTCACAAAGGCCGGATACTGTATAATGACACCATGGAGCACTTCCGCAAAAACATGCAGGGAGCCTCCCTGACCGACGAGTTCATCCGGATTGTCAACGCCGCCTGAGAGGGCACAAGCAGGAAACAAGCATGAAAAACATACTGACCATCGCTTCCAAGGAGTTTCTGGACACTTTGCGCGACCGCCGCACCCTGCTCATGATGATCGTGGTGCCGGTCCTCGTATTCCCCATTGTCTTCACCCTGGCCAACCGCCTGCAGTCCCGCGTTTTCCAGAAGGAACAGGAACGGGCACTGCAGGTGGGGCTGATCAATCTGGATCCGGGAAACGACCTTGCGGATTTTCTTCGCGAATATCCCGGCACGGTGGTGGTTGAGGCAAGCGACGCCGACACACTGACAGCCCTGATCCGCAGTGACAGCCTGCAGGTGGGCATCGTGATCGAACCGGGCTTTGCCGGTCAGATCGAGGCCCTGCAAAGCGGGCGGGTGAGGGTGATGTTCTCGGCCACCAAGCTCACCGTAAAAGACCGCATCGACCGCATCCTGGACCAGTATGCGGACCGGAAACTGGAAGACCGGATCCGGGCCCACGGCTTCGCACCGGGCTTTGTCCGGCCCCTGGAACAGGAGGCGGTGAACGTGGCCTCCACCCAGGAGGTGATCGGCAAGCTGGCCGGGGGCATCCTGCCTTACCTGTTCGTGATCTTCTGCTTCATGGGCGGCATGTATCCTGCGATCGACCTGTTTACCGGGGAAAAGGAGCGAAAGACCCTGGAAACCGTGCTGACGACCCCGGTCTCCCGGCTGGAGATCCTGACCGGCAAAATGATCGTGATCGTTTCGGCCGGCATTCTTTCGGCCCTGCTGGCCATCCTGGGCCTGTATGTGGCATTCCAGGCCACAGCCGACCTGCCCGATATGTTTGCCTCCGTGGTGGGGGAAATGCTCAACATATCCTTTTTATTGCTGACCCTCCTGATGCTGATCCCGCTGACCGTATTCTTCGCCGGCATCATGGTGCCCGTCACAATCTATGCCAAGTCCTACAAGGAAGCCCAGAGCATGCTCACACCCTTCACCTTCCTGATCATTTTCCCGGCCATGGTCGGCTTGCTTCCCGGGGTGGAATACACCGTCACCACGGCCCTGATTCCCATCGTGAACATCAGCCTGGCCACCAAGGAAATCCTGGCAGGCACGATCCACATCCCCCACCTGATCCTCACGATCGTCTCCCTGTTCACCTACGCCGCACTGGCCGTTGGGTTCTGCGTCCGATGGTTCGGCAGCGAAACCAATGTCCTCCGCTAAAACAAAAACACCCCGCATGAAAAGCGTGGCCGTATTTTGCGGATCCTCCGGGGGCAGCAACCCGGTCTATGGGGAACAGGCCCGCCTTCTCGGAAAGTCCCTGGCCGGCATGGGCATCCGCCTGGTTTATGGCGGGGCCAGCGTGGGACTGATGGGACAGCTTGCCGATGCAGCCCTGGAAGCCGGCGGGCAGGTGACCGGGGTGATGCCCCGCTTTCTCATGGACAAGGAGATCGCACACCAGGGGCTTTCGGACTTTCATGTGACGCGCGACATGCACGAACGCAAACTGAAAATGAACCAGTTGTGCCAGGGAGTGATCGCCTTGCCGGGGGGCTTCGGCACCCTGGACGAGTGTTTCGAAATGCTGACCTGGGCCCAGCTGGGCATACACTGTAAGCCCATCGGCATCCTGAACACCCAGGGATATTTCGATCCCCTGCTGCAGCAGGTTGCCCGGATGACGGTGGAAGGCTTTCTCAAACCCATGCACCGCGACATGCTCATTGTGGACAGGGACGTCCCGACCCTCCTCAACCGCATGGTAGAATACACCCCGCCTTCCGGAGGCAAATGGGTGGAACGGGCATAAGGATTTTTTTCCTATATTTAGGTGTCACAATGTGGCCCGCATGACCGCCACGGACTGGCCGGCCCCCTTTGGCGTCAAACACACCCATTCATCCGCAAAACCATGATCACTTACGACATTCTGTACCAGGAAAAATTTTCCCGCGTGGAACTGCTGATGCGCAGCTTTTTCGGGTGGCTGTATATTTTAATCCCCCACGGGTTCCTGCTGGCCTTTGTTTTTTTGGCGGCCTTTTTCCTCGGGGTGGTGGCCTTCTTTGCCGTCCTGTTCACCGGGACCTATCCCGCGAACCTGTTCGAATTCCAGCTCAGGGCCCTTCGCTGGAACGCCCGGGTGGAGGCGCGCATCATGCACCTTTGCGACGGGCTGCCCGCATTCGGGATGAAGGCCTCCGACCCGCGGGTGGTCCTTGACATCCCCTATCCCGAACGGCTCGGGCAGGGGCACCTGCTGCTGAGGGTGTTGTTCGGATGGTTCTACTGCCTGATACCCCACGGCTTTGTGCTGGCATTCAGATCGCTGGCAACCCTTGTGCTGGCTTTCCTGGCCTGGTGGTCGGTCTTGTTCACAGGAAAATACCCGGCTTCATGGCACGCCTTCAATGTGGGCACCCTGCGCTGGAACTACCGGGTGAGTGCCTACATCCTCTTCCTGAGCGATACGTACCCCCCGTTCAGCGGCAAGCCATGAACCCCAGGACAACGATAACAATACGCACACCAAAAACCCGATCAGATGACAACTGGAAAACGCCTTTTCATGTGGCTCCTTCCCCTGTGCACCCTGGCCCTTGTGTCTTGCGGCGGACAGGGCGAAACGGCTGATTCCCCGCCCGAAGGAGTGATCATCGTCGCCCACAAAAGCGGGGATGACGTGTATTTCATCGACCGCGCCGGCGGGGAAGTACTTCTGAGCCTGCCCACGGGGCGGGAGCCTCATGAGGTGGAAGTATCGGACGATGGCCGCATCGCCGTGGTCTGCAATTACGGCGACCGGGAAGAGGCCGGAAACTCCCTGTCCGTATATGACGTGGAGGCCGGTGAACCCATCCGGACGATCGACCTGGGTGAGCATACCCGTCCGCACGGCATGCAATGGATTGCCGGGACCACCCGCATGCTGGTGACCACCGAAGGCAGCCAGCACCTCCTGGTGGTGGATGTGGCCCGGGGGGAGGTCGTCCAGGCCATGCCGACAGGCGAGCCCGTGTCGCATATGGTGGCGGCCACGCCCGACCACACCCGCGCCTTCGTACCCAGCATCCGCACCGGCAATGTGGTGGTATTTGACCTGGAAACGGGAGATCAGATCGATGTGGTGTACAGCGGAGAAGGGGCCGAGGGCATCGCGATGCATCCGGACGGACTCGAGGTATGGGTTACCAACCGGGCGGAGAACACCATCACGATCATCCATACCCAAACCCTGGAAGTGATTGAAAAGATTCCCTGCGAGGACTTTCCCATCCGGGCCAAATTCACGCCCGACGGCCGGCTTTTCCTGGTGAGCAATGCCCGCTCGGGCGACATCGGGGTGTTTGACGCCGGGACCTACAGGCAGCTGGCCGCCATCCGGCTCACCCCCCCGGTTCCGGAGGGAGCGGACGAGACCCGCTATTTTGCCGAATTCGAAGGCACTTCCATTCCCATCGGACTGGTGGTTCCGGACAACCGCTGGGCCTATGTGGCCAATACCCGCTCCGACGCGGTCAGCATCATCGACCTGGAAAAAATGGAGATTGCAGGACATTTTCCGGCCGGAAAGGAACCCGACGGCATTCATTATTCGCCCCTGACCCCCCTACAAGCCAGGTAAGCTCCCGGGCTCAGTCAGACCTCCCGGAGGATCGGGAGTCCCACGGAAGGCTGGCCAAAAAGCAAGTCCCTTTGCCTTTTGTTGAAACGACCCGGATGCTGCCTCCCAGGTTTTCGATGATTCCTTTGGCCACCGTGAGACCCAGACCGTTGCCCTCATGACCACGGCTCATGGCAATATCCTCCTGGCTGAATGGGTCGAACGCATGATTCAGGTAATCCTCCGCCATACCGCATCCGGTGTCCTCCACCCGGAGGGAAACTTCTCCCTCCGCACGGGAATAAACCGTCATTCGGACCGTCCCTTGCCGGGTGAACTTCACGGCATTGTCCAGCAAATGTCCCAGGGCCTTCTCCAGCAAAGAACCGTCCGTAAAAAGGCTCTGCCCGGGCAAGCCTTCACGCACATCCATTTGCATATCCAGTCCCTTGTTGCGGCCCGCCTCCCGGTATTTACCGAACACCCCTGACAGAAAGTCCTGCAAAGAAACTTCCGACATATGGGTCTCAAGACTGCCTGACAGGATCATGGAAGCATCCACGATCTTGTCGATAGTGTCCATCAGACGTTGGCTGCTCACCTGCAGTTTTTCCAGAAAATGCCTTTGCCTGGCCGATCCGGGTTCGCTATGTGTGAGCAGTTCGCCGAAACCAATGATTCCGTTCAGGGGGGTGCGGATTTCGTGGGACATGTTGTTCAGGAAAGCCGTCTTGAGCCGGTCGCCAGACTCCGCCTTGTCTTTGGCAATGAGAAGGTCTGTCAAAAGCTTTTCCTTTTCAGTGATATCGGTCGAAGATCCAACCAGGTAACGAACCTGCCCGTTCTCGGTCACAGGAGTCAGTTCCGCATATACCACATGTTTGCGGCCATGGCTGATCAGTTCGATCTGGTAGTTCACTGGTCTGCCTTCCCGGATACAGCGTCTGTACTGTGCTACAATCCGCTCCCCTTGCTCCTGCCCGAACAGATCAAAGGGGGTCTTGCCCAGGATCTCCTCCTGACTGTATCCGGATGTTTCGCTGTATGCCCTGTTGGTTTGCAGGTAATGGAAATCCCCCTCCCCGGTCACCCGGACCAGGAACATTGAACTCTGGGAACCATTGAACACCTTTTCGTATTGCTCTGACAGCTGCCGGACCCTCTCTTCGGCCTTCTTCCAGGAGAATAACTGACCCAAATGCAGGGCCACCCCCGAGATCATGCTGATGAAGTCCCCGTCCTCATCCTGTTCGCCAAACATGAAAAACACCAGGACCTGACTTACCTCCCCATCGGTCAACACAGGAATGGCCACGCCCGAACAAAGGCCGTGCCGGATGGCTTCCGCCTTCCGGTGAAAGGCGTCGTCCTGCCTGACATCCCGGATCCAGACCGCTTCCCGGACTGCCCAGGCGCGGCCCGGAAGGCCTTCCCCTCGGGGAAAATGGTATTTTTTGCTGACTTCGTAATAAGTCCGCAAGGACGCCTCCCTGGAATACCAAACCGGTCCCAGCTCCAGAAAGCCCCTGTCTGAATTCACTTCCCAAACTTCTCCATAACTCCAGTGGGTGGCATCACAGACATGTCTGAGCACCAAAAGCAAGCCCGCCGTAAAGCTTTCCGCCCGCGTCATGTCCGTGGTGATGGCCAGCAACAGTTCCAGAAAATCCTGTTTCCGGTTTCGCTCGGTTTCCGCTTCTTTGCGTTTGCTGACATCATGCAACACCCCGACCATGGTAAGCGGGCTGCCGTCTGTATGGCGGGAGACAATCTTCCCCCGGTCCAGGACCCAAATCCAATGACCATCCTTGTGCTGCATGCGGATTTCGCACTCAAACACCTTGTCCTCTGCCTTCAAACAGCGGTCCAGGGAGTCCCTGAACCCTGGAAGATCTGATGGGTGGATAAAAGACAACAGGGTGTCAAAGGAGATGGCGGAAGAAGGGGAGAAGGGTCTGCCGAGCATCCCGGAAAGCAACCTGCTGTAAGTGATCAAACCAGACTGAAGGTCCCATTCCCAGATGCCCACATTCAGGCTGGACAGGATGTCCTCCAATGGCTCATTATGAAGAATGACCGGTCCGGAGGTTATCTCACCAGATTGTTTTCTCCTGCTGAAAGATGCATTCATTATGATTCAAATAGGACAATGGGCGGGATGCGGAACACAAAAACACCCATAAATGTTCAACCTGGAAACCTGGTTTCCGCCGGTTATTTCTCCCACGACACCGTCTCCACACCCTCTATCCGGAAGAGGGCATCCAGAACCTGCGGGCCGATATTTGCCTGCCGGTATTTCACAAGAAAGCGCAGCTTCATTCCGCCGTCCCGGTTGAGGGCATCGATCTGATAGCCCTTGATGCGGAAGCCCATGGCCGCGATCTGCTCCCTGGTGGTCTCGTAAAAGCCGGTGCCGCCCGTGCCCGTTAACAGGATCTCTCCGTAATGTTCGGACCGGATATCCACCATGTGAAGCACGAAAAGGACAAACAGCACCAGCAGGGTCGAGGCCACGGCCAGAAAGTACAGGCCCAGTCCGGTGGCAATCCCGATGGCGGCCACCACCCAGATGGAGGCCGCGGTGGTCAGCCCCATCACATGGTCCTTGCCTTTCAGGATGGTCCCGGCCCCCAGGAAGCCGATTCCGGTGATGATGCCTGCGGCGGCACGTGCCGGGTCGAGCTGTATGGCTTCTCCCGATGCAGCGACCAGGGACGCCTGTACCTGCTGAAACGCCACGATAATGAGGGCCGAGCCAAGGCACACCAGGATGTGGGTGCGCAGGCCGGCCGGCCGCCCGTGCACCTCCCTTTCCAGTCCCACGACAGCCCCCAGCACCGCCGAGACAAGCAAAGGCCAGGCGAGGCGCCACTCCAGGGCAGTCTCAAAATGCATCTGTTCCATTTTCGTCGGATATTGATTCTGTCAATGACGGGAGCAAGTTACCAAAAAGGGCGGAATCATCCGACGAAAACCGGGGAAATGACCCCCGGAAAAGGCTTGTAAAAACGGAAAACATGCACTACATTTATCCGTCAATCACCCCGGCATTCACAAAAAACATCCTCCATGCAAACCATACTCGGAGCCAATGGCACAATTGGCAAACCCCTGGCAAAAGAACTGAAAGCCTATACCGACAGGATCCGCCTGGTGAGCCGCCAGCCAGGCACATCATCCGGGAACACAGAAGCCTTCCCTGCCGACCTGACCGATCCGGAACAGGCCATGCAGGCGGTGAAGGGATCGGAAGTCGCCTATCTTGTCGTCGGACTCGATTACCGCCTCGGGACCTGGCAGCAATTATGGCCCCGGCTGATGCGCAACGTGCTGGATGCCTGCATCCGCCACGAAACCAAACTCGTTTTTTTTGACAATGTGTACCTGTACGACAAGAAGGCTGTTCCCCATATGACGGAGCAATCCCCTGTCAACCCACCCAGCGGCAAGGGCAGGGTGCGGCAACAGATTGCCTCCATGCTGATGCAGGAAGTGGAAGCCGGCAGGCTCCAGGCCCTGATTGCCAGGGCCCCGGATTTTTATGGTCCGGAGAACCACAAAAGCTTCGCTTACGAAGTCATCTACCGGAACCTGAAGAAGGGAAAGCAGCCGTTGTGGATGGGGAAATCCGACCTGAGGCATAGTTTTATCTACACCCCCGATGCCGCAAAGGCGACGGCCATCCTGGGGAATACTCCCGATGCTTACGGGCAGGCATGGCACCTTCCCACCCACCCGGACGCCCCCACCGGAAGGCAGTTCATCCGGTGGTTCGGGCAGGAGATGGGCAGCCCGAAAAAACCCATGGTCATGCCCACCTGGATGGTGCGTACGGCGGGACTCTTTTCCCCCCTGATGAAGGAGTTGGGAGAAATGATGTACCAATACGACCAGGAATACTTTTTCGACTCCTCCAAATTCACCAGACGGTTTGACTTTCAGCCAACCCCCTACCTGGACGGGATTCGCGAAACCATCCGGATCGGATAATTTGGTTTGATTTTTGAGAAGGGTTGATTTGTGTTAACAATGCCCCGGCCCGGTCCGGCGGCAAAACCATGTAAACCATGAAAACCATCAGACAATCTCTCTGCACAGCAGCCTGGTCGGTCCTGCTGTTCAGCCTCCCCCTGCTGGCCGTGCTCCCGGCCAGGGCTCAGGAAACCACCCCGGAACAAACCGCCGAAGAACTCATCAAACCCTGGGACAATGAGCACGATCCCGGCGGGGTGGTCCTGGTCATGCGCGGGGGAGAAATCATTTACCAGAAGGCTTTCGGCATGGCCAACCTCTCCCACGGCATTCCGTTTGAGGCGGGAACGCGGACAAACATCGGGTCCACCTCCAAACAGTTCACGGCCTTCGCCATCGTCCTGCTGGAACAGCGGGGGCTGTTGTCGCTCGACGACGATATCCGCCTCCACATCCCGGAACTGCCTGAGCTGGCGCATACCGTCACGCTCCGACACCTGGTATCCCACACCAGTGGCTACCGGGAGTTTTTAAACGCCTTTGCCATGGCAGGACGGCAGCCCACCGATGACATCCGCCGGGAGGAGATCATCGCCCTGGTGCAGCGCCAGCCCGCATTGCAATACACGCCCGGCGAGCTGTTCCTTTACAACAATACCGGCTTTTCCCTGCTGGCCACGGTGGTGGAGCGGGTGGGTGGGCGGCCCTTTCACGAATGGATGGACCAGGAGGTGTTCCGCCCCCTGGGCATGGAACAGACCCTGGTTCGTGCCAACCGGTACGACGTGATCAAAAACAGCGCCCAGGGCTATGCGCCCACAGAAGAGGAGTCCTTCCGGGAGGCGCCGGACCTGGCCTCCGTCATCGGGGCCGGAGGCATGTATACCACAGTGGGAGACCTGGCCCTGTGGGTCAACAATTTCTTCGAACCCCGGCTGGGCGGGAAGGAGGCCATTGACAAGATGACCACCCCATACGTCCTGAACGGCGGGCAGGGCACCGGGTACGGACTCGGGCTGTTCCTTGACGATCTGCACGGGCTCACCCGCTGGCACCACGGGGGGTCCGACATGGCCCACCGCTCGCAGCTGTTCATTTTTCCGGACATCCGCGGGGCGGTCATCACCCAGAGCAACCACGCCGGCTTCGACGGCAGCATCGCCCAGAAGCTCGCCGAGGCCTTCTTTGCCGATGGGATGGAGTCCTCCGACGGGGAGGAACAGGAAACGGCCTCCGGGGAGTTCGTGTTCGACCCGGAACTTTTCGACGACTATGCCGGCCGCTACGAACTGGATGCCGCCCCCGGCTTCGTGCTGGAGTTTACCCGGGAAGGGGACAAACTGTATACCCAGGCCAGCATGCAGCCGCGCTTTGAGGTCTTTCCCAGCTCCGACAGCACATTTTATATGACCGTGGTGGAGGCGGGCATGACGTTTCACCGCAATGAACTGGGGGTGGTGGACCGCATGACCCTGCACCAGAACGGGGCACACGGGGCCACCCGTGTTTTCGAACCTGTCTGGAGTCCTTCCCCGGAAGAGGTGGATGAGTACCTGGGAAGGTATTTCAGTGAAGAGCTTGAGGCTTTTTACGAAATCTCATCCCATGAAGACGGGGGCATCCTGCTGGTCCACCGAAGAATGGAACCCATCCCCCTGAAGCCCGATGAAAAGGACCAGTTTGCCGGGGAATTTCCGATCAGCGGCATCAACTTTGTCCGGGATGAGCAGGGCCGGGTGAGCGGATTCCGTGCCACCAGCGGACGCTCCTTCGGCATCCTGTTTGAAAAAACCAGGTAAGATGAAGGGCAGCTGGGACGACAGGTACGCTCCTGAAGAATATATTTACGGCGTGCACCCCAACGACTGGTTCAGGCAGGTGGTCGACAACCTGCCCCCGGGCCGCATGCTGGTTCCCGGGGCCGGGGAAGGCCGCGATGCCGTGTATGCTGCGACCCGGGGCTGGGAGGTGACCGCATTCGACCAGAGCAGCAGGGGCCGGGAAAAGGCACTCCGCCTGGCGGCCCTCCATGGGGCATGCCTCGACTACCGGCTTGCTGACGCAAAGCATTTCGATCCCGCCCCCCTTTCTTTCGACCTCGTTGCCCTGATATATGTTCACCTGCCCCTTTCCTGGCGTCATGCCTTTCATCGCCGGATAAGGGAAGCATTGAGCCCGGGAGGCTTTCTGTTGCTGGAGGCTTTTACCCCGGACCAGATACCGAACGACTCGGGAGGGCCCAAGGACCCGGACCTCCTTTACACCCCGGAGCAACTCCGTCAGGAGTTCGCGGGCCTGGAAATCATTGAAAACAGGAAGACCACCATTGTTCTGGAAGAAGGCCTCTACCACAGCGGTCCCGCCGAGGTGGTCCGCTTCCTGGGAACCAAAAACACCAATACATGAAAAGGACACCCCTCTTGCTTGCCCTGCTTCTGGGCGTCGCCTGCGGAAGACAGGCCGGGCCTGCCGAAGCCCTGCCGGAAGTCTCCACCGGACAAATCGAACGCATCGAAAACATGGCTTCCGAATTCATCTCCCCGCGGCATGTGGATGTCTGGCTGCCGGAAGGCTATGACCCGGGAAAGCGGTATGCCGTCCTGTACATGCACGACGGACAGATGCTTTTCGACACGGCCATCACCTGGAACCACCAGGCCTGGCGGGTGCACGAGGTGGTCAGCGACCTGACGGCACGGGGCCTGATCGAAGAATGCATCGTGGTCGGGGTGCACAATGCCGGGCCTTTGCGGGGGGTGGAGTACTTTCCTCAGAAGCCATTCTTTTCCCTGCCGGAAGAGCTCCTTTCGCAGTTGGAGCAATCGGCCCGGGAGCACAGCGAAACCGACACCCCGCCCATGCCGATGGCCGACGACTACCTCAGATTCCTGGTCGAAGAGTTGAAGCCCCTGATTGACAGCCGCTACGCCACACACAGCGGACCGGAACACACGGCCATCATGGGCTCGAGCATGGGGGCACTCATCTCATGGTACGCCCTGTGTGAATACCCTGAAGTATTCGGCAGGGCCGGTTGCATCTCCACCCACTGGCCCATCGGCGCAGAGATCGAAGGAGAACCCATCGTCCATGCCTTCTTCGACTACCTGCGCAACCACCTGCCACCGCCCGGGCGCCACCGCCTGTACTTTGATTATGGGACAGCCACCCTGGATTCCCTTTATGAGCCCTACCAGCGGCAGGCCGACCGGATCATGGAACAGGCCGGATACGGTCCGGACCAATGGATCACCCGGCGATTTGATGGGGCAGAGCACAATGAAGTCTCCTGGAATGCCCGCCTGGACATCCCCCTGGAGTTTCTGCTCCGGCCCGGGCAATAAACAACCTGCGGGCAGCCTTTAAACGGGTCCGGCCGGAAACATTCATCCAGACCATTGCCGGACAATGGTGTCCGGTTGTGGACACTATTGCCCGTTTCGGCACATTTCATGACATGGTTCTCCCGCCTACCTGAATGCAACCCATAAATAATGAATCCCTTAAAAGATATGGCATACTTTTGGTTCATTTATTGGAATACCCGACCAAACCCTGTCTGCCCATGTTTGCCCACTTCCTGAAAACCGCGCTTCGGTACCTGAAGAAAAATCCCTCCTTTGCCCTCATCAACATCATCGGCCTGACGGCCGGTTTAACGGCTTTCATACTGATCGCGCTTTACCTGCAAAACGAACTCTCCTACGACCGCCACTTTCCCGAGGCCGACCGCATGTACAGGCTGGTCGGGGAACAGGAACCCACGGGGATCGACGTCCAGCATGTGGCGATCACCAGCGGGGGCTGGGCTCCTTTTGTCCGCGACCATGTGCCGGATGTGGAAGAGATCATCCGCATCCAATGGGCCCCCTCAGGCGTGGAGGCCGGGGAGGAGGAATTCCGGGAGGTCATCTATTACTCCGAAGGCAAGGTCCTCGAATTGTTTGGCCTGCCCGTTCTGGAAGGTGGGGACGCCGGTGGCATGCTGACCAGTCCCCGGACCGCCGTGATCAGCAGGGAAGCCGCCCTGAGGCTCTTCAAGCGCAGCGATGTGGTCGGGGAGACCCTCCGGCACAACGGCACCCCCTATACGATCACCGGGGTCTTCGAGAACGAGGGCTTGCAGTCCCACCTTGGGTTTGATCTGTTGCTGTCTTTCATCACCGTGGAGAACGACAACCCCTTCATGCACCACCTGGGAAACAACTCCCTGGCAAACTACCTGTTGCTCCGTGAGGGGGCCGATCCGGAAAGGGTTGCCTCCCTCCTCAATGACCAATACAGGCAATACACGGAACTGGAAGGGGAAGACCGTGTCATGAAAAACACCTTCTACCTGCAGCCCGCCGGAGACATCTACCTGCGCTCGGGCGACATCAAATTCCATATGTATTCTTCCATCGGCAGCCTATCCACCGTCTATGTCTTCATTCTGGTGGCCGTCCTGGTGCTGGCCATCGCCTGCATCAATTTCATCAACCTGGCCACGGCCCACTCGGTAAGACGCGCCCGGGAGGTGGGGGTTCGCAAGGTGATGGGAGCCGGCAGCAACACACTGGCCATTCAATTCATCGGCGAATCCCTGGTGATTGTCCTGGCGGCCATCGTCTTTTCCCTGGTCATGATCGAAGTCATCCTCCCGGAATTCAACAGCCTGCTGGGCACCACGCTGAGGATAGACTTTGCGGGCAACCCCCTGTTCAACATCGGGCTGCTGGGGCTTTGGCTGGTCGTCGGCCTGGCCAGCGGGCTTTACCCGGGGCTGTTCCTGTCGAAGTTTCAGGCGACCGAAGTGCTGAAATCGGCCTCCGCATCGGGGCGGCCTCAGGCGGCCTGGTTGCGCAAGATCCTGGTGGTGGTGCAGTTTGCCGTATCGGCCGTGCTCATCGTGTCCACCATCATCGTCATGCAGCAGATCCGCTACATGCAACACAAAGACCGCGGCTACCGCCCGGACGACATGGTTTACCTGGCATTCAGCGAAGGCACAACCTACGAACAGATCCTGGGCTTCCGCAACCACCTGGCAGGCCGCCCGGAGGTGGTGGGTGCCGGCATTGCCAGCCAGTACAACGGGGTGGCCGGGCAACAATCGACCATCGTGGCGGCCGATTCCGCAGCCACCCAGCTGATGGCCCGGTTTGGCTTTCCGGACCCGGATTTCTTCCCCCTTATGGAAATCGATGTGGTGGCAGGCCGGAACTTCAGCAGGGAGGCCGGGACGGACTATATGGCCGCCATGGTCAATGAAGCCACCTGCCGCGCCTTCGGATGGGACGACCCGGTGGGACAAAGACTGCTGAACATCTGGAGCGACGACTTTGAGTATTTCACCATCATCGGGGTGGTGCGCGACTACAACTACTTCTCCCTGCACCAGCCGATCCAGCCGGCGGTCTTTTTCTATGATACCAGCCGCATGCTGACCCTGAATATCCGTTACAGGGACCGCGATCCCCAGGACTTTCTGACCAGCCTGGAGGAGGAATTCAGGGAGTTCTTCCCGGGCAGGGTCTTCAACGGCCGGCTGGTGAACGAGGTGCTGTCCAACCAAACGCGCAGCGAGCGCAACACCAGGCAGCTGTTCGCATGGTTCTCCGCCCTGTGCATCATCATCTCCTGCCTTGGCCTGTTCGGCCTCACCGCCTTCATGATGAACCAGCGCCGGAAGGAGATCGCCGTACGCAAGGTTTTGGGGAGTACGGTGGCCCGCATCAACCTCCTGCTCATGGGAGGCTTTATGCGTCTCGTCGGACTGGCAGCCATCCTGGCCACGCCCGTGGCCTACATGCTCATGGGACGCTGGCTGGACAACTATCCTTACCGCATCGGAATGAATGCGCTGCACTTCGCCGTCGCCTTCCTGCTCCTGATGGCCATTGCCTCCGCCACGGTCATGATTTACTCCACCCGCGCCGCCAGGCAGAACCCGGTCGACCACCTGAAATATGAATAAGTGGTGCAGGATCCGGTAAAAAACCCGAACTTTGGCCTGTGCTGTCCCCCATTGGAGTCACCGATTTTGAAACGATCCGGCAGGAGTTGCCGGTCCTGGACGTCCGGTCCCCTTCAGAATATACCCGGGGCCATGTCCCCGGGGCAGTGAACCTCCCCCTGTTCAGTGATGAAGAACGGGCAAGGGTGGGAACCCTGTATAAAAGATCCGGCCGGGAGGCAGCTTTGCTGCTGGGCCTGGACTGCGCCGGCGGGCATCTTTCCGCTTATGTCCGGCAAGCCCTGAAGGCCGCCCCCGGAAAACGGGTGCTGATGCACTGCTGGCGCGGGGGCATGCGATCGGAGGGCCTTGGGTGGCTTCTGTCACTGGCCGGATTCGATGTGTCTGTTCTGGAGGGCGGGTACAAGGCCTACCGGAGGCATATTGCAGAAGCATGGCAACGACCTGCCCGCCTCCTCGTCCTCAGCGGCAAGACCGGCACCGGCAAGACCGCCATCCTGCAACGACTGCAGACAATGGGAGAACAGGTGCTCGACCTGGAACACCATGCCCATCACAAAGGCTCCGCTTTCGGCGCCCTGGGCCAGCCTCCCCAACCCACCAATGAACAGTTCGAGAACAACCTGGCCCAGGACTGGCTGCGCTTCGATTCGCAACGCCCGGTGTGGACGGAGGACGAAAGCCGCAACATCGGCAGCGTCACCATTCCCGCCGGGCTCTTCCGGCAAAAAGAACAGGCCGTGACCGTCTGCCTGGACATGCCACTGGAAGCCAGGGTGGAGCGCCTGGTCGGGGAGTATGCCGGCTTTACAGAGACCGGGTTGCAGGATGCCATCCTGCGGATCCGTCGCCGGCTGGGGGATCAGCGGTGCCGGGAGGCACTGCAGGCGGTGGAGGCAGGCGACTTTCATGCGGCCGCCCGCCACATCCTGCATTATTACGACAAAACCTATGCGTACGACCTGGAGGTCAAACAGCCCGGTCATCTGGTGCACCTGCCGGCCGCCTCGGCAGACCCGGCAGACAATGCCCTCATGTTGCGGGCCTGGGCCGCTTCCTTCAGCCACACAATCTTGCAGCCAGTCAAGCCATGAATCAGCCAGTGTACCTCGACCACAACGCCACCACCCCGGTCGATCCCCGGGTGGCCAGGGCCATGCAGCCTTTCCTTGAAAACCAGTACGGCAATCCTTCCAGCACCCATGCCTGGGGGGTTCAGGCACGCCTGGCGGTGGAACGGGCCAGGGAACAGGTGGCCGCCCTGCTGCATTGCCGGCCGGACGAGGTGGTGTTCACCAGCGGGGGTACCGAAGCCAACAACCATGCCATCAAGGGGGCCGCCTTTGAATTGCGCGACCGGGGCACCCACATCATCACCAGCCGCACGGAGCACCCGGCAGTGACCGAAGTGTGCCGCTTTCTGGAGACCCAGGAGTTCACGATCACCTGGCTGGAAACCGATGCCAGCGGAAGGGTCAGTCTGGAACAACTAAACAAGGCGATCCGGCCGGACACCATCCTGATCACCATCATGCATGCCAACAACGAGGTGGGCACCATACAGCCGGTGGAGGAGATCGGAAGGCTGGCCGCCCGTCACAACATCCTGTTTCACAGCGATGCAGCCCAGACGGCCGGCAAAATTCCCATCGATGTGCAGGGGATGGGAGCCTCCCTGTTGTCGGTGGCCGGACACAAAATGTATGCTCCCAAAGGGGTGGGGGCCCTGTATGTGAAGCGCGGGGTGCGTCTCCAAAAGCTGCTTCACGGGGCAGGACACGAGCGGGAGCTGCGGGCCGGCACGGAGAATGTGCCGGAGATCGTCGGACTGGGAGAGGCGGCCGCCCAGGCGCTTGACGGCATGGAACAGAACCGGTGGCACATGCTGGAAACCCGCGACAGGCTGCAGGAGCTGATCTGTGAATCACTTCCCTTCACGGTCGTGAACGGACATCCCGTGCACCGCCTGCCAAACACCCTGAGCATTGCCTTCCCGGACCTGGAGGCCGGTGCCCTGCTGGATGAACTGACAGGCATCGCGGCCTCTGCCGGCGCCGCATGCCACGCGGGAGACGAGAGCCTGTCGCCCGTGCTGTCGGCCATGGGCCTGCCCCCGGACATCATCCGGGGCACGATCCGGCTATCCACCGGAAGGCAGACCACCATGGAGGAGGTGGAGCGCGCCGCCGCCGAAATCGTGGAGGCGGTTAAACGGCTGAGGGGAGACGTGCCGTCTCCCGAAATATCCGCCGGGGAACCCGTCCGGCTGACCCGCTACACCCACGGCCTGGGATGCGCCTGCAAGGTCCGGCCCCAGTACCTGGAGGCACTCCTGAAGAACCTTCCGTCGCCATCCGGGGCCAACGTGCTGGCCGGTCCCGCCGGCAGCGAGGATGCTGCAGTGTACAAACTGACCGAAGACCTGGCGCTGGTGCAGAGTGTGGATTTCTTCACCCCGGTGGTGGACGACCCTTACGACTTCGGGGCCATTGCCGCGGCCAATGCCCTGAGCGACATCTATGCCATGGGGGGCAGGCCCCTGTTCGCCCTGAACATCGTGGGCTTCCCCACGGCCAGGTTGCCCATGGAGGTCCTGCAGCAAATCCTCAAAGGGGCTGCCGACAAGGCCGCAGAGGCAGGGATCGAGATCCTGGGCGGCCATACCGTGGAAGATGCCGAACCCAAGTTCGGCATGGTGGTCACCGGCACCGTGCATCCGGAACAGATACGCACCAACAGCGGCGCCCGTCCAGGGGATGTGCTCGTGCTGACCAAGCCCCTGGGAACGGGCATCATCGCCACAGCCATCAAGCGCGGCATGGCCGGAGAACAGTCAAAAGGCCTTGCCACCAGGACCATGGCCAGCCTGAATGAAGCGGCCGCACTGGCCATGCAAGGCCTTGAGGTTCACGCCTGCACCGACATCACCGGGTTTGGCCTCCTCGGCCACCTGAAGGAAATGGCCGCCGCTTCGGGGGTCAATGTGGAACTGGACGCCTCCCGGATCCCCATTCTCCCGGATACGGAGGCACTGGTCCTTGCAGGGGCCATCCCGGGGGGCACCCGCAGCAACCGGGAGCATACCGCAGGGGCGACCACCTGGCCGGACGACCTGCCTGAAACCACCCGGTGGATCCTGTGCGACGCCCAGACATCCGGAGGACTGCTGCTGAGCCTGCCGGAGGAGGAAGCAGACACCTACCTGAATACACTGCAGGAGGCGCATGGCATCCGGGCAGCCCTGATCGGAAGGGTCAGCGGCCCGGGAGCCGGCCTCATCCGGGTCATTTCCTGACCCGGTTCCCCTGCCGGCATGAAAACGTGACGCCAGGCTGTATGGGCAGGGCTTCCCTTGCACAGAGGGACCCAAAGGTCCGTGATTCCCCCGCATATATTTCCACAAAATTTGGTGTTTTGAACCATTGTTCATTATCTTTGCGGTAGATACCGGGCCTGCAATGGCCTCATAAAGCAAAAATAAAGATGAAAACAACCGACGTACTGGTCATCGGCGGCAGCGCAGCCGGTATGGTTGCCGCACTGACGGGGAAAGCCTCCTGGCCTGAAAAAAAATTCATCCTGGTGAAAAAACAGAAAGAAATGATGGTGCCATGCGGCATTCCCTATATTTTCGGAACGTTGGAAAACAGCGGTAAAAACATCATGCCCGTGGATGCCATGATGGAGAAAGCCGGCATAGAGTCCATCCTGGAGGAGGTGGTGGCCATCGACAAACAGCATAAAACGGCGATACTCTCCAGCGGGGAGGAAATCCATTGGAAAAAACTCCTGATCGGGACCGGATCCACCCCGGTAAAGCCCAAATGGCTGAAAGGGAAAGACCTGGAAAATGTTTTCGTCATCCCAAAGGATAAGAACTACCTGGACAATATGGTTCAAAAGCTTAAAGGCCTGCGCCGGATTGTGGTCATCGGGGCCGGTTTCATCGGGGTGGAATTGTCCGACGAGCTCCATAAAGGAGGTTTTGAGGTCACCCTGGTGGAAAAGCTGCCCCACATCCTCAGCCTGGCGTTCGATGAAGAATTGTCCGCGCGCATCGAGGGCATTCTGACGGAGCGGGGCATCCGGGTCATCACCCACAATGGGGTGGCCGAGGTGACCGGACATGAACGGGTGGAAGGGGTGGCCCTGGACCATGGGGACAGCATCCCGGCCGATGCAGTCATCCTGTCCATGGGCTACCAGCCCAATACCATGCTGGCGATCAAGTCCGGCATCCCCGTGGATGACGATGGCTTCATCATCATCGATGAGTACATGAGGACGCTGGTTCCTGACATATTCGCTGCCGGCGACTGCGCCCAGAAGAGGGATTTCGTGACCCGCCGGCGCACCCCGATCATGCTGGCATCCACTGCCTGTGCTGAAGCCAGGGTGGCCGGCCTCAACCTCTTCCACATCCATGTGGTCAAAACATTCAGCGGCACCATAGGGATTTATTCCACCGCCATTGATGACATTGGGTTTGGCACAGCCGGACTGACCGAGGCCCGTGCCAGGGAGGAAGACATCCAGGTGCTTACCGGGACATTCGAAGGCGTTGACCGGCACCCGGCCGGCCTGCCGGGGGCCCACAAGCAACTGGTCAAGCTGATTGCCGCCCGCAATTCAGGGGTCATCATCGGGGGAGAGGTGATCGGCGGAGCCAGCGCGGGAGAACTCACCAACGTGATCGGGCTGGCCATTGAAAACCGCATGACCGTAAACAGCCTCCTCACTTCACAGATTGGCACACATCCCTGCCTGACGGCATCCCCTGCCGGATACCCACTGATCAAAGCAGCTGAAATCATCGCCGCCAGCATGCGGCAGTCATAACCCAAACCATTAAACCTGGCTTTTATGGATCCAACACATTCCGGTTTCCACACCAAACTCATCCACGGGGGCGAGATCGATGACACCTATGGCGCAGCCACCGTGCCCATCTACCAGACGTCCACCTTTGCATTCAAGAGCGCGGAGCATGGCGCACGCTGCTTTGCGGGGGAGGACGACGGCTACATCTATACCCGCATCGGCAACCCGACCATCGAGGCCCTGGAAAGGCAACTGGCGCTGCTGGAGAACGGCTACAAAGGGATCGCCGTCAGTTCCGGCATGGCCGCCGTGAACACCATTTACCAGGGCGTCCTCGGGACCGGGGACCATGTCGTATGCACGGGGGCCGTATATGGCCCCAGCCGGGCCGTCCTGGAAACCCATTATCCCAAATACGGGGTGGAGGCCAGCTTCGTGGACACCTCGGACCCGATCGCCCTGGGAAAAGCCTTCCGGCCCAACACCCGGCTGGTGTTCATTGAAACCCCGGCCAATCCGACGATGGACCTGGCAGACATCAGCGCCTGCGCGGAGATCGCCCACCGGCACGGGGCGCTGCTGGCGGTCGACAATACCTTCTGCAGCCCTTACCTGCAGAACCCCTTGAACCTGGGTGCCGATATCGTGATGCACTCCCTGACCAAGTTCATCAACGGGCATGCAGACATCGTGGCCGGGGCGGTCATCACCAGGGAAGCCGGGCTGTACGACAAACTGCGTGCCATCATGGTCAACTTCGGCATGAACATGGATCCCCATCAGGCTTATATGGTGCTGCGCGGAATAAAGACCCTCGGGCTGCGGATCGACCGGGCCACCGAAAATGCCAAGAGGCTGGCGGTGTACCTGGAGACCCACCCGAAGGTGGCCTGGGTCAAATACCCCTGGCTGCCGTCCCACCCACAGTACGACCTGGCAAAACGCCAGATGAAAGACGGCGGATCCATGATCAGCTTTGGCCTGGAGGGAGGGTACGAGGCCGGCAAGGCCCTCATGGACAATGTCCAGGTAGCGCTTCTGGCCGTTTCGCTGGGCGGGGTGGAGACCCTGATCCAACACCCGGCCTCCATGACGCATTCCAGGGTGACGAAAGAAGGCAAGCTCAAGGCCGGCATCACCGACGACCTGGTCCGCCTGGCCGTAGGCATTGAGGACGTGGATGACCTGCTGGCCGACCTGAAGCAGGCCCTGGCCAGGGTCTGATCAAAAAGGCCCTGCCCGCCGTGGAAGGCAAACAAACCGGGACAGGGGACATCCCCGGCATCTGCCGAAGTTCGACAATCATGGAAACGGGGGCTTTGCATTGAGGAATTTTTCCTAATTTGCCGGGAAAATCCCTGGCATGAATTCTCCCGCACGCTCTGTCGCTCGTCCCCTGACGGCCTTCATCCTCATCGCCTTTGCCCTGGTATCCCTGGTCGCCCTGCCGGGCATCCTGAAACAACAGGGCCTGCTCTCGGCCGATCTGCCGTTTGAGCCGTTCGTGATCCTGGGCTCCTGGACGCCCAACATCGCGGCATTCATGGTGCTTGCCTTCATCCTCCGGCAAAAGGGAGGCATCCGGGGCCTGTTCAGGCGCTGGACCATGTGGCGAGAACGGCCCGGCTGGTACCTGGCCGCCTTGTCCCCCCTGGGCGTCGCGGCCGCAGGCGCCTTGCTGTTTCACTTGTTTGACGGGACCGGCCCGGAACCACCTGAAGTCTTTTCCCTTCCCGTGTTTGCCGGCATCCTGGTCCTTTCCCTGGTCACCGGGGCCATGGGCGAAGAGCTTGGCTGGAGGGGCTTTGCCCTGCCCAGGCTTCAGTTGCGCTTTCAGGCCCTGGGGGCCTCTGTGGTCCTGGGCCTTCTCTGGGGGTTATGGCACCTCCCGCTCTGGTTCACCGGCATGGGCTGGGAACAGATGCCGTTCTGGCTGTTCACCTGGGTCTGCGTGGTGGCCTCTGTGGTCATGACCTGGATCTGCAACAACACCAGGGGCAATATGTTGTTAATCACCCTCTTTCACTTGTTTCACAACCTGGGACTCAACCTCATGGTGATGTACTGGGGCGTGCCCATGGAACGGGTGATGACCTGGCTGGCCATTCCCCTGACCCTGTTTGCCCTGGGGGTGGTCCTGGTCTATGGGCAGGCTGGCTTGAGACGTAAGGGGCCAATACCTGTCGACAAGACAAGCGGGGACTGGCTCCGGCCAGGGTCGTAAAAGCCTCCCGGGACTGTTTATGCGGCACAAAAGGGTTTTCCTCAAGCGAATTCCCTATATTTGAGGACATAAACCCTTTTCCATGACCGCCGACAGCCTGCTTCAGCTTGCCATCCTCACAGGCCAGTGTATTCTGGTGGCCGCCCTGATTCTGACGCTGTTCCGCCTCAGATCTCTTTTGGGCATCGGACCGCTGTATGCCGTGATCGGCCTGTTTCAGTACATGCAGGTGTTTCTCGCCAGCTCGTTTTATGTGGAAATGGGCGGAGGCCTGCTTGTATCGCCGGGATCGTCCGTGCTGTTCACCGCAAGCCTGTTCACGGTGCTGGTGGTTTACATCCGGGAAGACGCCCTGGAAGTCAGACGGATCATCTACGCCCTTGTCATCGCCAATATCCTCATGTCCCTTTTGCTCCTGGTGTTCGGCTGGCATTTCAGCCGCACGAGCATATTCAATCCCTTTGGCATCCCGCTGGACATATTCCGCACCAATGCAAGGGTGTTCGTGGCGGGCACGCTGACCCTGCTGCTGGATGCCCTGCTGATCATCGTGCTTTTCGAGTTCATTTCCCGCTACACCCGCCACCTGTTCCTTCGCATGCTGATGACCATGGCACTGGTAGTCAGTTTCGACACATTGTTCTTCGCCCTGCTGTCCTTCTGGGGCTCGGAAAACCTGGGACAGATATTGGCCTCCGGCATCCTGTCAAAAAACGGGGCCGTGATTGTCTACGCCGCCATGTTCTGCCCTTACCTGAAATACCTCGATCCGGCCACGCATAACGAACAGCCCGGGCTGCGGGACGTGTTTGCCGGCCTCTCCTACCGGCAGAAGTTTGAAACCGTCAGCCGGGAAAAGGAGCAGGTTCAGAAGGAGGCCAGCCAGGCCGCAGCGCTTAGTCAGCGCCGCTACGACACCCTGGCCTCCATATCCCCTGTTGGCATTTTCCTGTCCGATGCGGAGGGCCTGACCACCTATGTGAATCCCAGGTGGTGTGAGATCTCCGGCATGACGGCCGGGCGAGCCATGGGGTTTGGCTGGCTGCAGGGCGTGCACCCCGAAGACAGGGAACAAACATCCCGGGGGTGGAACCAGGCCACAGGCAGGGAGGCCGACTCTTTTGCCGAGTACCGCTTCCTTCATGCTGACGGCTCCGTCAGATGGGTCCTTGGCTATGCCGTGCCTGAAAGAGGCCCTGACGGGGAAACCCTGGGCTATGTGGGAACCATCACCGACATCACGCGGCTCAAGAATTACGAGGCCGAGCTGGAGCAGGCCAGGATGAAAGCCGAGGAGAGCGACCGGCTGAAGACGGCTTTTCTGATGAACATGTCTCACGAGATACGGACCCCGATGAATGGCATCCTCGGCTTCCTGGAGCTGCTCAGGCAGCCGGGGCTGAACACAGACCAGAAGGCCTCCTACATCGACATCGTGAACAAAAGCGGGCAGCGGCTGCTGGACACCATCAACGACATCATCGAATTGTCCAGGATTGAAGCAGGCCAGGCCGGGGTGCGGCAGGAACAGGTTAACCTGTGGTCCCTCATGCAACACCAGCTCCGGTTCTTTGAGCCCCAGGCGGCATCCAGGGGACTGGAACTGAGCATCCGGCGCCAGCTGAAGGGGCCGGCCGCGCTGGTCCTGTCGGACCCGAACAAGTTGAACAGCATCCTGACCAACCTCATTAAAAACGCCCTGAAGTTCACCCGGGAAGGCCGGGTGGCCTTCGGCAATTACACCGCCGGGGAGCACCTGGTCTTTTTTGTGGAAGACACCGGCGCAGGGATCCCGGCCGACCGGCAGGAAGCCATCTTCGAACGGTTTACCCATGCCGACATGGCCATCACCCGGGAACATGAAGGGTCCGGCCTGGGCCTGTCGATTGTCAAGGCCTGCGCCGAGGCTCTGGGCGGCACGGTGGCCGTCCGCTCAAGCCCGGGAAAGGGGAGCACCTTCACCGTGCGCATTCCTTATCAACCAGTCGAGCCCTCCTTGCCGGACCGGGAAGAGTTCCCTGGGGCATTGCCGGGAAAACCCCTTCGGGGAAAGACGATCCTGGTGGCCGAGGACGATGAGATCAGCTTCGAGTACCTGGAGGCCCTGCTGGAAAAGGAGGGCGCCGGCCTGATACGGGCTGCCGACGGCAGGGAGGCCGTTGAGGCCGCCCGCAAGCACCCGGAGATTCACCTCGCGCTCATGGACATCAAGATGCCGGTCATGGACGGGCTGGAGGCTACGCTTCAGATCAAGGCATTCAGACCCGGCCTGCCCGTGATTGCCCAAACGGCCTATGCCATACTGGGCGACCGGGAGAAGGCGCTGGAGGCGGGCTGTGACGACTACCTTTCCAAGCCCATCACCCGAAAAGACCTCATCAGGGTGGTGTACCAGCATATTCGAAGCGGGCTGGAGGGAGGGCCCGCCACCTGAACCCCGGCCACGGCCCAAAGTCATGGCGTGATTTTTGCAAAGGAGGATGGCACACGCAGCCATTCCAAAATTAACCCCTATGGAAATTAAGCATCTACAGGACCGGCCGGGAAGCATGAAAAGCGTGGGCCTGGCCATTGTTTTTCAAAGCTTTGAACGGCTTCTGGAGGCCCTGAGAAAAAGGGACCTGCCCGTGGACATGGTCCGGTACATCAATGCCGGGATCGACGAAGTGAACCGGTTCCACGGGACGGAACGGGAAATGAAGCGGCTGGTCCGCCGGACCCAGAAACAGACCCTGCGGAAACTGGAGAAAGAGTTGAAACTGGTGGTCAAGAACCATTACCGCGACCTGTGGATGGCCCTGGGCCTCTCGGTCTTTGGCGTCCCCTTAGGTCTTGCGTTCGCTGTGAGCAGCAGCAATATGTCCTTCCTGGCCATCGGCATCCCCATGGGCATGGTCCTCGGCATGGCCGTGGGAGCCGGCCTGGACAAGCAGGCGAAGGAAAGGGGCCTGCAGATCGAAGTGGAGGTGAAGCATTAGCCGCAAGTGACCCATGACCCATCCGACCATAAACAAGACAGAAAAAGAGGAAAAAGCCCACCTGCATGCCCTGCTGGACAGGCTGGCGGTGGCCATGGAGGATTCGGACGTGGTGGTGCGCGAACAGGCGTCCGACCTGCAGGAAACCAAAGATTACCTCTACGAGAACAAGACCGGCATGGACCGCATGGAGAAGGAAGCCGTGCGCATGTCCATCACCCACATGGCCATCAAGGGAGAGAAGGCGCTGGACCGTAAAAAACGGCTGGCCCGGCTGATGGACTCCCCCTATTTCGGACGCATCGACTTTCACGAAGACGGGCAGCCGCGGCCCTATTACATCGGGGTGCATTCCTTTTTTGACCCGGAGGAAAACCGCAACCTGGTGCATGACTGGCGGGCGCCGGTTTCCAGCATGTTTTACGACTTCGAAACGGGGCCGGCACATTACGAGGCCCCGGCGGGCCAGGTGAAGGGACGCCTCACCCTCAAGCGCCAATACCGCATCCGCCAGGGAAAAATGGAGTTCATGCTCGAAAACGACCTGAACATCCACGACGAGATCCTGCAGAAAGAGCTCAGCAAGACGGCCAGCCAGAAGATGAAGCACATCGTGGCAACCATCCAGCGGGATCAGAACGCCGCCATCCGCAACGCGGAATCGCGCGTGCTGATCATCCAGGGGCTTGCGGGATCGGGGAAGACTTCCATCGCCCTCCACCGGATCGCCTTCCTGCTTTACCGCTTCAGGGACAGCATCCGTTCGGACGAGATCATGATCCTTTCGCCCAACAAAGTGTTTGCCGATTACATATCCAATGT
The DNA here is from genome assembly GCA_964477035.1 of uncultured Bacteroidales bacterium. GTDB lineage: Bacteria > Bacteroidota > Bacteroidia > Bacteroidales > UBA7960 > SLSG01. The sequence continues at coordinate 309,710 of CAYZCW010000001.1, read as the reverse complement.
CCTGCCCGAGCTGGGAGAGGAACGCATCCTGGAAGCCGGCATGGAAGAGCTGACCGGCAAGGTGCTGGAGGGACGCTACAAGTTCCAGGGCTTCTATGAACAAGTGGAGCGCCTCCTGGAGAAAAAGAATGAGGCATTGCGGGAACGGATCCGGTTCAGGGCGGACCCCGCCTTCGTGGCCAGGCTGAATGAGTACCTGGTCCACCTGGAGAACACCAACTTCACCCCCGCCCTGTTCAGCGTGGGGCGCTACCCCATCCCGGAAGACTTCCTCCTGGAAAAATACCAAAAGTACCAGCGGTTGCCCCTGTTGCGCCGCATCCCGGCGATGGTGGGTGAGATCGTGAACGACCTGGCGTTTTATTACCAGCACCTGGTGACGGCGGCCGAACGGACACACATCCGCAAGTCCGTCGAGGGCATGTTCCGGGTGCTGAACCTGGCCGCCATGTACAGGGAGTTCTTCGACTGGCTGGGCAGGCCGGAGCTGTTGCGCAAGGCCGGGGGCGGACGGTACGAATATGCCGATGCGGCCGGACTGGCCTACCTGAAGATGCAGGTCGACGGGCTGCGGCCCCTGGAACAGGTGAAGCACCTGGTGGTGGATGAGATGCAGGACTACACCCCCCTGCAATATGCCCTCCTGGCCCGCCTGTTCCCCTGCAACAAGACCATCCTGGGAGACAGCAACCAGACAGTCAACCCCTATGCCGGCTCGGATGCCGAAAGCATTGCCCGGGTGTTTCCGAAGGCAGACCGGGTGCGCATGCTGCGTTCTTACCGGTCCACCGTGGAAATCGCCCGCTTCGCCCAGCGCATCCGTCCCACCCCGGACATGGAGGTGGTGGAGCGCCACGGGAACGAACCGTCGGTCACCCCCTGCAGGGACGATGCGGAAGAGCTGGAGGCTGTCAGCCGCCTGGTGACCGCCTTCCCGGACTCCGGATGGGAGTCGCTGGGCATCATCTGCAAGACCCAGGGACAGGCCGACAGGCTGTATCACACGCTGAAGGAGCGCCACGAGCGACTCTGCATGATCAACGAAAAAAGCGAGGCCTTTGCCAGGGGGGTGGTCATCACCTCGGCCCACATGGCCAAGGGGCTGGAGTTCGACCAGGTGATCGTGCCGCACTGCAGCAAAAAAAATTACGACAGCCCGGCGGAGCGGCAGATGCTCTATGTGGCCTGCACCCGGGCCATGCACCGGCTCGACCTCACCCATACGGGCAAGGCCAGCCGGTTCATTTCCTGAGCGGGGCATGAACTGGTTTTCGTCGGATGGGAACGCATTGAGAACAACGGCAACGAACCTTTAAACAGACGACCATGAAAAACAAGGCACTGAAAATCACCCTGCTCCTCCTGGGAGCGATCGTCCTGCTGATCCTGCTGGCCCTGCTGGCCTTGCGGCTGATGAGCCCCGGCACCCCCCGGCCCGTCACGGGTCCGGACGGACAGCCCCTGCCGCGCAGCATCTCCACCCTGGAGACCATCCATCTGGGGGGCGTCCAACAGCACCTGATCATCCGCGGGGCAGACAGTACCCTGCCGGTCATGCTCTTCCTGCACGGCGGTCCGGGCAGCCCGGAGTTCCCCTTCATGAAACAGGCCAACCCCGGCCTCGAACACGATTTCCTGATGGTGCACTGGGAGCAGCGGGGTGCGGGCAAATCCTTTTCCAGTGACATCCCCCCGGAAAGCATGACCCTGGAGCAGATGGTGGCGGACACCCGGGAGCTGAGCGAGTACCTGGCGGAGCGGTTCGGGCAGGATCGGATCTACCTCATGGGACACTCCTGGGGGTCCTTACTGGGCATCCTCACCGCCCACGAGCACCCGGAGCTGTTCCATGCCTTCCTGGGCGTCGGACAGGTCGCCCACCAGTACCGGGCCGAACGCATCTCCTACGACTGGGTTATTCAGCAGGCCGGGGAGCGGGAGGACGCAAAAGCCCTGCGAAACCTGCAGGAGCTGACCTTCCCCGACTCCCTTGCCAGCAGCGATGCCTGGATCGGATTTCTGTTGCCGCAGCGGTCCTATGTCATGAAATACGAAGGTGCCATGAGGGGGCAGACCGGCATGTGGCCCATGGTCCGGACGTTCCTCAGGGCGCCCGAGTACACCCTGAAAGAAAAGCTCAGCTATTTTCCCGGCAATATGTTCTCCCTCGATGCCCTGTGGCCCCGGGTGATCGGCACCAACCTGTTTCACCGCATCGACAGCATGGAGGTCCCCGTATACATCTTCCAGGGGGTGCACGATTACCAGACGCCTTATGTGGTGGCCCGGGATTTCTACGAGCAGCTCAAGGCACCGAAGAAGGCGTTCTTCCCGTTCGACCACTCTGCCCACAGCCCCCTTTTCGAAGAGCCAGGCCTGTTCAATGAAAGGGTCCGCGAGGCCATCCGGGGCCATTCCGACTGATTCCAGGGTCCTGCCGGCAGCCCCGGGCATTCATCGATTCTGATTATCTTTGCAGCGGCAGCCTGCATGACGGGCAGCCCGTGGCAGCCCGGCGGCCTGCCCGTCCGACGAAAAAAACACCAATGAAAATGAACAGACTGCTGTTTATGCTGGCACTGGCCATTTTGAGCGGTTGCTCGGCCACCAGGCCCCTTCAGCGCAGCAAGCTCGTGTCGGTGAACCACCTGGTGGAATCCGGAAAATACGATGAAGCCAGGATGGTGGTGGAAGACCTGGCCGGCAACGAGGTATCGGCCGGATGGCCGCGCACCTGGTATTCAAGGGGATTGCTCGCCCTGACGGCCTACCGGGAGGGCATCGAAAAAAACGACAGGAAAAAATCGGAATTGTATCCGGACCAGTTGTACGTGGCATTCGAATCGTTCGAAAAGGCCCGTGAACTGGACGGACAGGGACGCCTGGACAAGGCATTGGCACCCCGCTACGCGCTCATGGCCAACAGCTTTCAATTGCTTGGCGAGACCCGCTTCAAGGAAAGCAAATACGGGGAAGCCCTGAAGGCCTTCGAGCATGCCATACGGGTGGGCGAACAGGACTTCCTGGATGCCGGCCGGGACACCAACCTGGTCTACAACGCCGCCCTGGCGGCTTTCGAAGGAAGGAACTGGGACAAGGCCATCCTCTACCTGGGAGAACTCCACGCCCGGGAACACTCGACCAATGTGGCCCACCTGCTGCACCTGGCCTACCTGGAAAAGGATGATCCGCGTTCGGCGGAAAAGGTTCTCCGCCAGGGCATCGAAGCCCATAAAGACCATGAAGACCTGGTGTTGCTGCTGGCAGACCTGCTCCTGAGGCAGGACCAGCCCGGGAGGGCCCAGGAAGCCCTGGACGAGGCCCTGAGGCGCGACCCGGACAACGTCACCTACCACAACACCAAGGGGCTGATCTTCCAGAAAACCGGGCTGTTCAACGACGCCATCCTGTCCTACTTTCACGCCGTGAACATCCAGCCCGACAAGCCGGTCACCTACCTGAACATCGCCACCTGCTACTACAACATCGGGGTGGAGATCGAGGAGGTGGCCCGGACCATCACCAACGCCAGCGTCGTGCAGGTGGAAAAAGCCAAGTCCACCGCCGCCTTCGATTCGGCCGTATCCTGGCTGGACAAGGCGTATGAGCTGGGAACGCAGGACGAGGCCCTGATGGAGGAGGTACGTCAGCTCTACCGTTTGCTGCGCGTGAATGACCGGGTCTGGAATGCAGATTAGACCCTGAAAGACAGGGTGAGGCCCAGAAACTGGTTCAGCTGCGGCCGGGCCACCTTGCGTTCACTTCCATCGGGCAACAGCACGGGGTTGCCTGCATCGTCCATCACCGGAAAGCGGATGTCGTCGTCGTAGATCAGGTGCAGGTTGACCCGGATGGTGAAGTACCAGCTGATCTGCTTGTCGACACTCAGTTCCCAGTCCACATCCACATTCTGTGGCTTGTCCAGGTAATTGCTGAAAAGACGCAGGGAGTTCGACACGTTCATGCCGTCGAGAATCGAGAATTTGTTCCTGACCAGCAACTGCCCCCCCATTTCCTGCCTGGACCGCCTGCCGGGATCGATCCCGTGCGTGGTCTGGTTGATGGCGGCGGTATCCAGCACGAATGTGTTCCTGTAGGACAGGGCCGAGAAGTTGACCAGAAAGTCCTTCAAGGGCTTGAACTCCACCCCCATGCCCAGGGTGAAAGCCCCGGGGTTGAGGAAGCGGGACACCGGGACCGAATCGTTCGGGTAATTGAAGCCCTCGGCCACCTGGGTCTTCATGTAAAAGACGGTGCTGAAGTCCAGCTTCTCCCGCAGCTCTTTGTTGTACTGGGAGTTCAGCTCCACGATGTCGGTGCTGGTGCGCGCCCCCCTTTCCCGGGTGCGGATCGTGCCGTAGCGCAGCCTCCCGCTGCTGGTCCACTGCGCCTTGTTGGCCTTGTTGGTATACCGGGCAGAAGCATTGACATCCAGCATGCCGGCCAGGGAGCTCTCCCCGCCCCTGGCCCAGTTCGACAGGTAGTTCTGGCTGAGGGAAAAGGAACTGTTCAGGCCGAACTTCCAGAAAATGGGGATTTCATTAAGACGGCGGACCGGAGCCAGGGTGCGCTGCGGCACCGCAGTGGTGATGGGAATGTCGTCGGCCGTGCGTTTTTCCAAACGCTCCACCGTCACCTCCTCTTCCAGCAGCATGACCAGCTCCCCGCGGGAAGGATTTCCCATCCAGATGGTCACCGAGTCATTGGCCGGGTTCTTCACCCAATACCGGTACAGGTCATCCTTGCCGGTGCTCAGCCAGAACGGGGTTTGCCGGCCGTCGATATCGCGCAGCTGCAGCAGGATGGAGTCCCTCTCGACCGTATGCGCCAGCAGGACCTCCACCGCCATGCGCAGGGAGTCGGGCATCATGGGCCCGGGCACGATAAAAAACGGAGAAGTCCCCCCGCCCATGATCACCCGGGTGGCTTCAGACACCACCAGGCGGGTGGAGTCTCCCAGGAATTGCGCCGTCTTGCGGCTGCCGGGCGGCAGAAGGGGCGGCTCCACGCCACCGCTGTCCAGGCGGTGCAGCTGCACCCCTTTGGACTCCAGGTAGCGCACATCGATGTACTGGTCATAGATCGTGTCCCGTACGCCCAGGACCGAGTCGATCAGGGCCTGCACCTCCGGCAGCGGCTCCTGAAAAGGCACCACCACCGTATCCATGCGTTTGACAACCACCGTTTTGCGGGTCACGTAGGGATCCTTTTCAAGGGGAATGGTATCCACGAAAAACACCTGCCGGTCGAGCCAGCGCAGGGGCAGGGTATCACGGGCCACCAGGTAGCCCGGTTCCAGCCGTACCGAATCGTAGGGAAACCGCCGGAGCCTGGCCTCCACACTGTCGAAAGGTTCTTGAAAATGGTCTAGCAGCCGGGCCACCGACAGCCTGAGGGTGTCGCCCGGCCGGCGCCAGAGGCTGTCACTTTGCAACAGGCTTTTCAGGTAATCGGAGGCTGCCGACGGACTCATGGGAGGTTGCGCCTCCGTGATCGTATCCGCCGGAACGGAGGGCTTTGAACCGGAAGGGTCAGCCTGCGGCTGCCCGAAGGACGGCCCGGTCAGTGCCAGACCGCTTATCAAAACAACAAGAAAGGCCACACGAAACATACGCTCACGGTTTGATGTCCACATAAAGTCCCGCTGAACTTTTAACCTGCAAATATCCGAGTTATTGTCCAAACGGCCCACATTCCGGGGGAAAATCCTGCTTCCGGTGGCCTGGCTGTCCTCCACAGGGCAAGACCGAAAATCCAGGGAGGTAATTATTGTGCTATCTTATATCTATTGTTTATTTGCCAGTCCTGTTCAGGCAAATACAGCACCATTATCAGGCCCGCAAACGGTCCAACTCCTTATCTGTGTGGGCATCATCGGTTTACATAGCTTTTTTGTGTTTTTCTGTTGTTTTAAACCTATATTCTGCTAATATCGGACCTATAATTGGTAATTGAAGCCAAGCCTGCCTGCCCTCTTTCCCATATATTTGTTCGCATGGACAATGCTTTAATATGTCTGATTGGCATGTGCCGCCTTGTGCCTCTTTTCCCCTTTCCGGCCAGCCGACAGCAAGCCAGTCCATTATCAATCCCGGCGGCTGTAACAGCAACCTTTATATTCATCATTCATCCCACCCACCAACAAAAATGCTAACCCATGAAAAAAAGTTTTGGAATCATTCTGCTGCTTACCTGCTTGCTTTCCAGGCTCGCCCTCGCACAGGCGGTCCCGGTCAGCGGAGTGGTCACCGGCAGTGCTGACGGCATGACCATGCCGGGGGTCACGGTATTGGTCAAAGGCACCAACGTGGCCACCATCACCGACCTGGAGGGGCGGTTCTCCCTGAACGTCCCGCCATCCGCCAACGTGCTGGTATTCTCTTTCGTCGGATACAAATCGCTGGAAGTCCCGGTACCCCGCGACGGACGAACCCTGCAGGTCACCCTGGAGGAAGACCTGCTGATGCTTGACGAGGTCATGGTGGTCGCTTACGGCACCGCCAGAAGATCGACCTATACGGGCTCTGCCTCCGTGGTGCAAAGCGAAAAACTGGAGAAGATCCAGACCTCCAACGTGAGCAAGGCCCTGCAGGGCGTGAGCTCCGGCATCCAGGTCCTGAACACCTCCGGCCGCCCGGGCAGCGGGGGCGATATCCGCATCCGCGGCATCGGCTCCCTGTATGCCAGCAGCGGGCCGCTGATCGTGGTCGACGGGGTGCCTTTCTCCGGCGGCCTCAACTCGCTGAACCCTTCCGACATCGAGTCCGTGACCATCCTGAAGGATGCCACCGCAGCCGCTCTTTACGGCTCGCGCGCCGCCGGCGGGGTCGTCATGATCACCACCAAGCGGGGCTCCTCCGAGCAGGCCAGGATCAATTTTTCTTCCACTTTCGGCACCGTGAACATGGCCGTTCCCTATCCGAACCGGGCCAATTCCCGGGAATATTTTGAACTGACCTGGGAGTCCATCTACAACGGCCAGCTTGACGTGGGGGCCACCCCGGCCGAAGCGGCGGCTTATGCCACCAACAATGTGATCTCCACCCTGAACATCAACCCCTTCAGCCAGGCCAACCCTTTTACCGAGAACGGCAAGATCCGGCCCGATGCCCAGCTTTTGTTCGAGGGCAACTGGGACGAAGAGCTGATCCAGCCGCAGGTGCGCCAGGAATACAACCTGAGTGCCAGCGGCACGGCCCATGAAGGCCGGACCCAGTATTTTATTTCCGGGAATTACATCAAGGACCCCGGAGTGTTTACCGTACAGCAGTTCGAGCGTTTCTCCGGACGGGTAAACGCCAGCTCCAGCGTGCGTGACTGGCTGGAGGTGGGAACCAACACCGCCATCTCACACGGGGTGGAGCCCTACGATGCCGGGGCCGTTCGCTTCATGCGCTCCCTGCCACCCATCTATCCCATCTGGGAATGGGACTATGCCGCCGGGGCCTACAAGCTGGACGATGAAGGCAACAGGATTTATGACTACGGATCCTACCGCCGCGAATGGTCCATGTGGAACCCTTTGGCCGATGCGGCATACAACCGCACCTTGTTCTGGTACGACAATGTGACGTCCCGGACTTTCGGTGAGGTAACCTTCATGCCTGGTCTGAAGCTGAGGTCGTCCCTGAGCGTGGATTACGGCGTCAACTGGAACCAGTATTATACCAACCCCACTTACGGCTACATGGCCGGCAGGGGCTCCGCCTCCAAAACCACCACCCGCACCCTGGCCTTTACCCAGAACAACATCCTGAGCTACGAAAGGCAGCTGGCCGGCAAGCACAACATCAACCTGATGGGCGGCATGGAGGCCCATATGTGGCGGTATAACTACGTGAACGCTGCCAGGGAAGGCTTTCCCTTCATCGGCCTGTACGAGCTGGCTTCGGCCGCCACGATTACCGGCGCCTGGTCGTACGAGGACAACTACCGGCTCATCAGCTACCTGACCCGTGCGGAATACAATTACGACAACAGGTATTATGTGTCCGGAAGCTTCCGTACCGACGGCTCCTCCCGTTTTCACCCCGACAACCGCTGGGGCAATTTCTGGTCTGCCGGCGCTTCCTGGCGCATTTCTGAAGAAGGGTTCATGCAGGACATCGACTGGGTCGACAACTTCCAGATACGGACCAGTTACGGGGCGGTGGGCAACGACCGCATCGCACTCTACGCCTACCAGGGCCTGTTTGCCACCGGCATGAACGACGGAACCTACCCGGGCATGCTGGTGAGCCGCCTGCCCACACCCGACCTGAAATGGGAAACCAACCTGCAGTTCAACCTCGGAGCCAATTTCCGGCTGTTCGACAGAATCGACGGGTCGTTCGAATACTTCGTCCGCGACTCGCGCGACCTGCTGTTTGCCCGCCCCCTGCCCATGTCGACTGGTTTCGGCAGCGTGGATGCCAACATCGCCGACGTGCGCAACAAAGGGGTCGAGCTGGAGGTCAACCTGATGGTCACCCAATCGCAAAACTTCCGCTGGACCATGGACCTGAACGCCACCCACTACAAAAACATCATCACCAGCCTGCCCCAGGAACGGGTCGGCAACTGGATCGAAGGCGTTTCCATGTATGAATTCTTCATGCCCGAATGGGCCGGAGTCAACCCCGAAACCGGCAACAGCCAGTGGTGGAAGAACGTCTTCCAGACCGACGGCAGCGGCGTGCCCGTGCTCGATGAGGACGGCAACAAAGTCATCATCGGCCGCGAGAAAACCGAAAACTACTCGGAAGTCGGCGCACAGGACCAGAGGGATTTCTACGGCTCCGGCATCCCCGACCTGTTTGGCGGCTTCACCAACAACTTCACTTACAAAAACTTTGATCTGTCCGTGTTCGTTTATTTCAGCATCGGCGGCAAGATGTATGACAGCGACTATGCCGAGATGATGGGCAACCGTCCCGGGTTTACCTACCATGAAGACATGCTCGATCGCTGGACCCCCGACAATCCGAACGCGGAACATCCCAGGATCTCCTCTCAGCAATCCTCCTACATGGGGGCCTACTCCACCCGCTTCCTGTATGACAACACCTTCGTGCGCCTGCGCAACGTCACCCTGGGGTACAGCCTGCCAAGGGCCCTGCTCGACAGGATGAATATCCAGACGGCCAGGGTGTATGTCAACGGCGACAACCTGCTGACTTTCGGCAGCGCTGCCAAAAGGGGGACCGATCCCGAGCAGAGCTTTTCCGGGACCACCGGCCACCGCCTGCCCCCGCTCAAGGCCCTGTCATTCGGACTGCAAGTTGGATTTTAGCAATTACATAAACGATACAAGATATGAAACCGATTTTTAAATATTTCAGTCTCATGCTTTTCATGGCGGCCTTCCTCGGACTGGCAAGCTGCGAAAAGGACTTTCTGGAGACCAACCCATCATCAGACATCTCTGATGTGGAAGCATTCAAGACCACCGATGGGGCGCAAACGGCCCTCAACGGGATCTACTACCACCTCCGGAGGTATAACGGGGGCGGGGCCGGCCGCATGGACGACCACGGCATTCCCTCCATCATTATGACCAACGATGCGGCCGCCGGACAGGAACTGGTCGTGTGGGGCGGATGGTATGTCTATGACTACAACCTCTGGGGACACACCCGGGGAGACATTTTCAAGGCCCAGTCGCTCTGGAACTTTTACTACCGCACCATCAACAACGCCAACCTGATCCTTGTCAACATCGACAATGCATCCGGCCCCCAGGCACACAAGAATGAGATCAAGGGACAGGCCAAGGCTTTGCGTGCCTACGCCTACTTCAACCTGATCCGTTTCTTCCAGCAGACCTATGTCATCGCCCAGGAAATGCCGGGAGTGCCGGTCTATACCGAACCCGCCACGGCCGATGCCACGGGGAACCCGCGTATGCCGGTGAAGGATGTGTATGACTTCATCCTGCAGGACCTGACCGAAGCCGTCACCCTCCTGGATGGTTACCAGCGCGGTGCCCGCAAGAGCGTGATCGACCGGCAGGTGGCCCAGGGGATCCTGGCCGAGGTCTACCTGACCATGAACCGCTGGGAGGATGCCGCCAGCGCAGCCAACGCGGCCCGAGCCGGCTATGGCCTGATGACGCCGGAACAGTTCCAGGCCGGTTTCAACGATATGGCCAATCCTGAATGGATGTGGGCCTGTCCGATGACCAAGGACCAGAATATGGGTGACTATTCCCCCTTCGCCATGTGGGCCAACTGGACAAGAAACGGCTTCTCGTTCTCCTGCTTCTTCCTCAACGACCTGTTTGCTCAATCCTTCCACCCGGAAGACATCCGTTACGCCGGACAGATCCAGCCCGATCCCTGGGGCGTGGGACTCTATGTTTCCTATAAGTTCCGGGACACGGAAGACCTCACCGGGGACATTCCCGTGATGCGTGCCGCCTCCATGTGGCTGATCGAAGCCGAGGCCCTGGCCCGCGCGGGCAGGGAAGGGGATGCAAAGACCATCCTCTGGGAGCTGCAGGACGCCCGGAACGCCCCCCGCTCGCAGACATCCGGAGCCCAGCTTATCGAGGACATCCTGCTGGAGCGCCGCAAGGAGCTCTACGGGGAAGGCTATTCATGGTTCGACCTGATCCGCAACCAGAAACCCATGTACCGTGCCGGCGTGCACCAGGACGGACTGACGCCGGTGGCTGGCCGTGAGATCTGGCCGGCACGTTCCTGGCGGTATGTCTACCAGATTCCCTTTAACGAGATGAACTCCAACGAATCCCTGAGCCAGGGCCTGTGGCCGGCCGGGGACCAGAATCCCTTCAACGGGGTGTACAATCCCTGATAAGCCCCATGAAGGCCTGCTTCCGGCCTCCGGCCGGAAGCAGGCCTTTTTTTACGGCCACATGCCGTCACCAGGAAAGGATTGTGCTTGCCGCGATACAAACGGCCCCTGCCTGACTGAACGGATACTGCCGGCCAGAAAGACCAAAAGCCATCATCTATATGCCCATCCGATTGAATCTTCTGCTATTTTTCTTCTCCACATTGTGGGTGCTGCAGTCCTGCGGAGAAAAGGAGGACCCCATCCCGGTCATCGAACCCCTTAAGTATGTGACGCAGGAAAGATCCGGCTACAGCATCACCCTGAGGGAGTCCGAACAGGGACATCCCGACATGACGACCGCCCTGGACCGGCTCGCTGCCGACCTGGAAGAGATCAACACCCTGGTGCCGTCCCACTTGCTGGAAGTCATGCAGTTTCGTGCTGTCTGGATCAAGCTGTCCCTGCAGCCGAACGGGGCCGCCTGGTACCACCCCAATCCGGACTGGCTGTCGGCCAACGGCCACAACCCGGCCAAGGCCTTCAGCATTGAAATCAGCAATGCACGCAATTATGTGGCCTGGCGCGGCATGAACCAGCCCTATATGGTGTTGCATGAAATGGCCCACCTGGTGCACCACCAGTACTTCAAACACGACCATCACGCGATCGAGTCGGCCTTCGGGCTGGCAAGGCAAAGCGGCCGCTATGAATCCGTCCCCTATTTCAACGGCCAGAACACCTCGGACCAGCGAGCCTACGCACTGAACAACAGCCAGGAATACTTTTCGGAGCTCACCGAGGCTTTTTTCGGGAAAAATGACTACTACCCCTTTGATTACGACGATCTGAAAACCTTCGACCCGGAGGGTTTTGCCCTGATGGAAAGCGCCTGGGGCGCTCCTCCCGGTAAAACGCACACACGGGGGATCACGCCTCCCCCCGCTGAGCCGGCGCTGGACCCCTTCTATATGAAACACCTGGATGCCGGAGGGCTGCCTGTGGTGGCCTCCTGGATAGTCTACGACGAGGCCCTGGCCAGGGCCCGTGACATCGTCGCCCACATGATCTCTTCCCTGCCGCCGGAGGCGGTTGAGGAGATGCAGCGGACAAAGATCCGTATCGGGGTGATCGGCGCAAACCAGCGCACCACCGAGATGCCCGAGTACCGGGACCTCTATGAGGCCTTTCCGGGAACAGACTGGGACAACCGGGCCCGCGGACTGGGTCCCACGATTGCCCGGCCCCTTGCCAGTGCGGGGGAAGAGAACCTGCTTGGCCTGCCCGGTGACCCCTACCAGGGTGAAAATATCCTGGTGCATGAATTTGCCCATGCCATCCACCAGATGGGCCTGCAACGGGCGGTGCCCGGATTCGAGGAGGAACTCCTGAATACATACCACGAGGCCATGGCCGAAGGATTGTGGCAGAACACCTATGCGGCCGTCAACCACGCAGAGTACTGGGCCGAGGGAGTGCAATCGTGGTACGATGCCAATGCGTTTGCCGACCCGCCCAACGGGGTACACAACCAGGTGAACACCCGGGAAAAACTCAGGGAATATGATCCGAGGCTGCATGCCCTCATTGCCAAATACCTGCCCGGGGACAGTGTCCGGTTTTGATACACCGCAAGGCCCCTTCGTTCTTTACCCGTTTTTTTGGTGTTAATAGTGAAAGGATCCTTCCCGCCGGTTTCCGTCAGGAAACCGGCGGCGGGTCTTAAATAACAAACAGACAATGACCGCACAAGCTTTTTCAGAAACACCTGGCCGGCCGGCTGCACGCACCGGCGGGATGACCCGGACAATACACCTTATCCTGATATGCAGCACCCTGCTTTCCGCTTTTGCCCCCTTATCCCTGGCCGGCGAGCGGGAGGATTCCGTTGTGGGCAGCCCCCCGCCCCATCTGAACCTGGACCCGTTTTATAAAAAATACGTGGATGCCGGGGGCTTCCCCATCATCAGCTCCGCCAGGGTGCCGGATGAGGCCCTGTTGCAGGCGCGCACGGTCATCCTGGCGATGACCACGGACCTGCCCCGAAATGTTCTGGACACCATGCTGGCCAGGGGGGTGCGCCTGGGAATCATGGCGGCACGGTTTGAAGGGACCACAGACATCCCGGAACACCGCTTCCTGAAAAACGACACGACCATGAACTGGGACGTCAGGGCGCGCGGCCTGGGGGGCACCCCCCGCCTGCCTCTGACCACCGCATCCGAAGAAAATATTCTGTGCTACCTGATCGACAAGTACCATGCGGAGGACATCCTGATCCATGAGTTTGCACACACCATCCACCTGGTGGGTTTCGTGCTGAACGACCCCGGTTTCAACGAACGCCTGGAGGCCATGCTGGCCAATGCCCGTGCAAGAGGGCTGTGGAAGGACACCTATGCGGAAACCAATATCGAGGAGTACTGGGCCGAAGGGGTACAGACCTGGTTCAACGTGAACGGCACGGTGCCCGAACCGGACGGCCTGCACAACCACATCGGCACCCGGGCCCAGCTGAAGGAGTACGATCCGGACCTGTACCACCTGCTGAAACAGCACTTCCCGGAAACGGACTGCATCTCCTGTCATTGCAGGTAATGCCTGTGTCAGGATGGCCTTTTGCGGATGCGGCGGTTTGCTCAGGCCGTTTCACCAACCAGGCCAGGTGTTCAGCCAGTGTTCAGGCTTGCACGTGCCACACCATCTCCCATCTCTTCCTGCCGGCAGGGGGCACCTGCAGGCAGTCTCCATCGGCCAGGCTGTCTGCCAGGTTGCTGTTGCGCCCGGAAATGGGTTCCATGGCGCATTCGTTCCGGGCAATACCAGGTTCCGGAGGGTATCCGCCCCTGTTCCACCAGATGGCCAGGTTGGGGAAAAGCGCCCGGCTCCAGGTAATGACCAGGCGGATGCCGGAGCGGAACCTCAGGCCCACCCTGGGCTCGGACAGCCGCTGCAGGGACAGCAGCTCCCAGGCTCCCTCCTGCAAACCCAGGAGGTGGGCTGATACGGCTGAGGGCCCTTCCAATAACTGCACAGGCTGGTTCTGTTCACCCAGTACATGATCAAAAGATGGCAGGTCAAGGCCAGCCACCTCTCCCGGAGGGAACAGCGGATGCGCCACATGCAGGAAGTCCAGCGGCCCTTCCGAACGATTCTCCAGTTCAAAAACCCAACGGATGCCCTGAGCTGAAAAACACAGGGTCCTCGAAAAGCGGCAGTCCGGGCGGTGGCAATCCACCCGGGCCTCCAGAACAGAAGGGCCGGCCTTCATCTCCCAGGGCAGCCAGCACAACTGCCCATGGTCCCTGATGGGATAGTTTTCCCGGGGGTGCAGTCCCGGCGCAACCGATGGGAAGCAGTCATCATACCCGTACACGGGACGTTGCTCATATTCTCCGAGCGGAGTCCCCGGCGGACTGAAATTTTCCGGGGCAGGTGTCAACAGGGGCTGATCCTTATACTTCAGTGAGGCAATCCGCCCCCCATCCGAGGGAATGCAGCGGATTTCCCAATCTCCGAATATTGCCTGGACGGTTTCCATCATCAGTTTCCTCTGAGTCTTTTCCTGTATTCCGAAGGAGACACTTGCATCATCTTGTGAAAGACACGGGAAAAATAAAACGGGTCCTCGATCCCGATTTCCCGGGAGACATCCATGACCGACAGGCCGGAATTGTCCAGCAGCCTGCAGGCCCTTTGCATCTTAAGCTGGATGAAGTAGTCCACCGGGGCATGCCCGGTATGCGATACAAACAGCCTGCTAAAGTGGGATACCGAATAACCGGCATACTTTGAAATGTCTGAGAGGGATAATTTTTTGTTCAGGTTCTCCAGCATGAAGTCGATGCTCCGGGCAACAGGGTCGTTTTCCTCCGGGCGCTTCATGATCCGGAACTGGTTCAGGTAGGTAAAGGTGGAGAGCAGCCTGCCCAGTCCCAGGTTCACATATTCCAGGTTTTCGTGGCTGAGACCGCGGTCCAGTGTCGAAAATATGTCCGAGAACATGTCTATCCGGTCGCCGATGCGCGACAACTTGTTTTTTTCGATGGCGACGGGTTTGTTGGCGCGGTTTGCCAGCATAAGGGATTTCTTGCCCGTGAAGTGAATCCAGTAGATGGACCATGGGTTACAGGCATCGGAGGCGTATTTATGGGGAACACCTGCCGGAATAATGACATAATGATCGCCCGGGAGTTCAAACTGCAGGCTTCCGGTTTGAATACTGCCTTTCCCCTCTGTATTGTATATTAATATATGCTGGGGACTTCCCGACCTGCGCTCCCGGAAATGATGGCGTGCATGCGGATAGTATCCGATGTCCGTAATGTACAAGTCCGAAATGAGCGGGTTCCTCTTAACCCAGCCCAGCACCTTTTCGGGGATCACAAAGCTGATCTGCCCGGGGAAACCATCTTGCTTTCTAAGCATGATTCAAATAATCATATATTCTATTCATAAAAGGTATTCAAATACCTAAACCAAACATGGGTCTTCACGCATCATATTCGCACCGCAATAATTATCAATGTTCTAGATGCAAATATGAATAAAATAATTCTAACAAAGCCTATAAATGTCGAAAAATGTTTGATTCTACAATCTGATAATATTGTCCATTATTTGATAAAATCCTGCATGCCCAGGCGCCGGTTTATCCCCTATATTTGAACACAGATAAATATTGTTTTATGGAAGTCCATCGATTCAATCTGGCCTTCATTCTCCGCCTGACCCTGGTCTCTGCCCTGGGCGGGCTTCTGTTCGGTTACGACTGGGTGGTCATTGGGGGGGCCAAACCGTTTTATGAAGTGTTTTTCGGGATATCCCACTCCCCCAGCCTGCAGGGATGGGCCATGAGCAGCGCCCTGATCGGCTGCCTGTTTGGCGCCCTGGGTTCCGGCCTGTTATCAGAACGCTTTGGCAGGAAGACCCCCCTGGTTTTTGCCGCGCTCCTGTTTACCACCTCAGCCATTGGGACAGGGGCCGTCAACTCCTTTGCCCCCTTCATCTTTTTCCGGGTGCTTGGCGGGTTCGGTATCGGCCTGGCTTCCGCCATATCCCCCATGTACATCGCCGAGATCTCCCCGGCCCGCATGCGCGGCAAACTGGTGTCGGTGAACCAGCTGACCATCGTGATCGGCATTTTGCTCGCCCAGATCATGAACTACCTGATCGCCGAAAAAACCCCCGGTGAAAGCGGCGCGGAAGCCATGCAGGCCAGCTGGAACGTCCTCCGGGGATGGCGCTGGATGTTCTGGGCAGAAACCGTTCCGGCCTCCCTGTTCCTCGTGCTGGCCTTCTTTCTACCCGAAAGTCCCCGTTATCTGGTAAAGGCGGGACGCCTCAGGGAGAGTGCCGGCATCCTCACCCGCATTGGCGGGGAACCTTATGCACGTGAAGAGGTCGGGAACATTCAGGAAACCCTCCGGTCGGCCGCCCACGAAAGAATCGACTGGAAGGCCCTGACTGGGAAAAGGATCCGGCCGGTGCTGGTAATCGGAGTCGTCCTGGCCGTGTTTCAGCAGTGGTGCGGCATCAACGTGATTTTCAATTATGCGCACGAGGTTTTCACTGCCGCCGGCTATTCCGTGACGGACATGCTGTTCAATATCGTGATCACCGGGACGGTTAACCTCGTGTTTACCCTCATGGCCATGCGCATGGTGGACAGCTGGGGCAGGCGGAAACTGATGCTGCTGGGGTCTCTGGGGCTTGCTCTGATATACCTCCTGCTTGGTTCCAGCTATTATTTTCAGCTGCAGGGTACAGCCATCCTGGTTCTAGTGGTCACGGCCATTGCGGTGTACGCCATGACCCTGGCACCCATCGTATGGGTGGTGCTGTCGGAGATTTTTCCGAACCGGATCAGAGGCGCAGCCATGGCATTGGCAACGACCGCTTTATGGATTGGAAGCTTTGTGCTGACCTATACATTTCCGTTGTTGAACAGCGCCCTCAAGGCGTCAGGAACCTTCTGGCTGTATGGGGGCATTTGTCTGGCAGGCTTCCTGTTTGTCCTGAAAAAACTCCCCGAAACCAAAGGAAGGTCTCTGGAGGAACTGGAGCGCGAGCTGGGCGGGCCCCCTGAGAAACAATAATTTGTAACAGGCCCGGGCTTTGCCCGTGCTTATCGGATAAAAACTTGTTTTGAGCAACTTATGACTTTAAAAAATACACAACAAGGGGCCGGCAATGAAACCAGGGGGTGGTACGAGAAAGTCACCATCCCCACTTACGAGGTCGGGCAACCGGAGAAAAACCCCATGTTTCTGGAGAAAAGGGTTTACCAGGGCAGCAGTGGGGCCGTCTATCCTTATCCGGTGGTCGAAAAAATCACCGACAAAAAAACGGAGCGGGAGTACCAGGCGGTCATGCTGGAAAACAAATATCTGAAAATCATGATCCTTCCAGAGATCGGGGGAAGGATCCAGATGGCTTATGACAAGATGAAACGCCGGCATTTCATCTATTACAACCAGGTCATCAAGCCCGCACTTGTCGGACTGACAGGCCCCTGGATCTCAGGAGGGATCGAGTTCAACTGGCCCCAGCACCACCGCCCCACCACATTCGACCCGGTGGATCACAGCATCGAGGAAAATCCGGACGGCAGCGTCACGGTCTGGTGCAGTGAAACGGAGCGCATGTTTCGTACCAAAGGCATGGCAGGATTTACCCTTTACCCTGACAAGGCCTACCTGGAGATCAAGGTCAGGCTGTACAACCGGACGGAGGTTCCCCAGACCTTCCTGTGGTGGGCAAACCCCGCCGTGAAAGTAAACGACCATTACCACTCCGTGTTCCCCCCGGATGTCCACGCAGTATTCGACCACGGGAAGCGGGATACATCCACCTTCCCCATAGCCACCGGAACGTATTACAAGGTGGACTACTCCCCCGGAACGGACATTTCCCGGTATAAAAACATCCCTGTACCCACTTCATACATGGCCATCACCTCCAAGTACGACTTCGTAGGCGGGTATGAGGGGGACAGCCGGGGCGGCCTGCTGCATGTGGCCAACCACCACGTATCCCCCGGCAAGAAGCAATGGACCTGGGGCAACGGGGACTTCGGACGGGCCTGGGACAGGCACCTGACGGACGAGGACGGCCCTTACATTGAACTGATGTGCGGGGTCTATACCGACAACCAACCCGATTTCTCCTGGCTGATGCCCGGGGAAGAAAAAGCTTTCAGCCAGTTCTTCATGCCCTACCGCGACCTTGGTATGGTGAAAAACGCCACCAAAGACGCCATGGTGAACCTGGAGATCACAGGCGGGCATATTTCCATACGGGCCTTCACCACGGCGGAATACCCGGATGCCAGGGTGGTCCTGACAAAGGACGGGAAGGAGCTGTTTGGCGATGCCTTTGATTTCCATCCCGGGACATCCTATGAAAAAAAACTGGAAGTCCCGGAAAGGCTGGACCCGGAGGGATTGACGATCCGTATTTTATCAAACGACGGCCGGTGCCTCGTTTCCTGGACCATGGAAACGGAGGAAGAAAGACCCCCCGCCGAGGCAGCCAGGCCGATTGCCCCCCCGGGGGAGATCGGAACCAACGAAGCCCTCTATCAGGCCGGCCTGCACCTGGAACAATACCGGCACGCCACTTACGATCCGCGCGATTACTACCTGGAAGCCCTGAAGCGGGACCCAGGCGACATCCGTTGCAACAACAGCATGGGGCTCTGGTACCTGAGAAGGGGGCAGTTTGCGGAGGCCGAAAGGCATTTCAGGACGGCCCAGGATACCCTTACAAAACACAACCCCAACCCCCTGGACGGAGAACCCGCCTACAACCTGGGGGTGGCCCTTTTGCTGCAGGGCCGGGATGACGAGGCCTATGACACCTTCTACAAATCGGTCTGGAATGCTGCCCAGGTGCCGGCCGGGTATTTTCAGATCGCCCGCATCGACACCGCACGGGGGAGCCTGGAGCAGGCGATGGAGTCCATCGACTGGTCCCTCGCCCACAATGCCCGCAACCACAAAGCCCGGCATCTCAAGGTTGTACTGCTCCGCAAGCTGGGAGACACCTTACAGGCTCTGGAAACCATACGCAAGTCACTGGAACTGGACCGGTTCAACTTTCCGCTCTATCTGGAATGGGAGCTGCTGACACCGGGCAGCGGGGCCCTGCAGCGCATGGAAAATCTCATGCGGGGAAACATCCACAACTACCTGGAGCACGCCTGGGACTATGCCCGGGCAGGGTGCTACCCGGAGGCCCTGCAAATGATCGATCTGGGCATCCAGGTGCAGAAGCCGGGCAGGGTCTATCCCCTTGCCCTGTATGTCAAGGCCTGGCTGGAAGACCGGCTGGACAAAATGAATGAATCCCGGGAGTCTCTGTTAAGGGCCTCGGAGGCCTGTCCGGATTACTGCTTTCCCAACCAGCCCGAGGCCGTAGTCGTACTTGAATGGGCCATCCGCACCAATCCGGCGGATGCCAGGGCCAGGTACTACCTGGGGAATTTGCTGTACAATGCCAGGATCTATGACAAGGCCATCCATTGCTGGGAGGAATCCGCCAGCCTCAACGATGCCTATCCGACGGTCCTGAGAAACCTCAGCCTGGCCTATTTCAACAAGAAACGAGACAGGGTAAAGGCGCTGCAAACACTGCGGAAGGCATTCTCTCTGGGAGAAAACGACCCCAGGATTCTGATGGAGCTGGACCAATTGTGCAAACGCCTGAACCACCCCGCGACACAACGCCTGGACTTGCTGGAGAAACACACAGGGCTGGTTCTGGAACGGGACGACCTGTACCTTGAAAGGGCCTGCCTCTACAACCAGCTCGGCCTTCACGAACAGGCCCTGGAGCTGATGCGGTCGAGGAAGTTTCACCCCTGGGAAGGGGGCGAAGGCAAGGTCATTGCCCAGCATACCTGGAGCCTGCTGGCCATGGCCAGCAAAGCAATGCGGGCCGGCCGGCACGAAACCGCCCTTGCCCTGGTCCGGGAAGCCTCCAACTGCCCGGAAAATCTCGGAGAGGAAAAGCTTTTCAGGGAGGAGGATTCGGAGATAAACTACTGGCTGGGCCTGGCCCATAAGGGAGTCGGAGAAAACGGACTGGCCGCCTCCTATTTTAGAAAAGCCGGCAGGGGACCGGCCGGGCCTTCCATGGCCATGTTCTACAACGACCAGCCACCCGATGCCATTTACTACCAGGGCCTCGCCCTCAGGCAACTGGGCGATGAAGAAGGGGCAGCGGAACGGTTTCGCAAGCTGGTGGACTATGGGGAGGCACACATGGACGACGCCATCAGAATCGATTATTTCGCCGTGTCCTTACCAGACCTGCTGATATGGGAGGAGGACCTGAACCAAAGAAACAAACAGCTCTGCCACTACCTGATCGCCCTGGGCAAATCCGGACTCGGGGAGCACGCGGAGGCCGGAAGTCATTTCAGCGAGGTCCTGTCCATCAACAACACCCATGAAGGCACGGTCCGCCATTTGCAGATGCGCGCATCCGACGAATCAAAACTTGCAGCAACCATTTAAAAAGCAAAAACAATCCATACATGAAACAAACCAGAATACTTCTTTTGACCGCCTTGCTGAGCCTGACAAACCTGTTCCCCTTTACCGTTCTGGGAGACGAGGTCATTGCCATCCGGACGAAGGACACGGAACTGGTGCTCCGGACGGACGAACACAATTACCTATACCAGGTCTACTTCGGGGAGCGGCTCGACCACCCGGAACAAATGCATATGACGGCCAATCCCGCCAGGGTCTATCCGGCTTTCGGGACATCCTACTACAATGAGGCGGCCCTGCATGCCGTGCATGCAGACGGCAACACCTCCACCGAACTGGCTTACACCGGACATGTCGTGGAAGAGGTACAGGAGGGGGTCCTGCTCACCACCATCGACACCCGGGACACGCATTATCCGTTTTTCGTCCGGTTCTTCTACCAGTCTTATTATGAGGACAACGTCATCGAACAGTGGGTGGAAATCCGCCACCAGGAAGAAGGGGACGTGATGCTGTACCAGTTCGCCTCGGCCCACCTGCATTTCAACGAACCGGTCTACCATGTGACCCAGTTCCACGGGAACTGGGCCGATGAGATGCACATGGTCGAAAACAAGCTCACACGCGGACAAAAAGTGCTGGACTCGAAGCTGGGCATCCGCTCCAACCAATTCGCCCACTCCCATTTCCTGTTGTCACTCGATGGCCCCGCCCTCGAAGATGCCGGGCGCGTGGTGGGCGGCACCCTCGCCTGGCCAGGCAGCCACCGCATCCTGTTCGATGTGGACGAGGTGGAAGAGCTTCAGCTGATCGCCGGCATCAACCCCCATGCATCCTGGTACCGCCTGGAAAAGGATGAGGTATTCGAAACGCCTGCCCTGCTGTATACTTTTTCGGCCCATGGCACCGGGGAGGTGTCCAGAAACTTTCACCGCTGGGCCATGAAACACGGGGTTTACCGGGGCGACCGCACCCGCCTCACCCTGCTGAACAACTGGGAAGCCACCTATTTTGACTTCAACCAGGAGCTGCTCAGCGAGATCATAGGGGATGCGGCCGAAATGGACTTCGAACTGTTTTTGCTGGACGACGGCTGGTTCGGGACGAAGCACCCCAGGAACAGCGACCATGCGGGACTGGGCGACTGGGAGGTGAACCGGGAAAAGCTGCCCGACGGCATCGGCTACCTGGTGGAGGAGTCCCATAAAAACGGCATTCGTTTCGGACTCTGGCTGGAGCCCGAGATGGTCAACCCCCGCAGCGAATTGTACGAGAACCACCCCGATTGGGTCATCGGACAACCTTACCGGGACCTGCACCTGCTGCGCAACCAGCTGAACCTCGACCTGGCAAACCCGGAAGTCCGGGATTTCGTGTTCGGCGTGGTGGACCGCTACCTGAGCGATTACCCGGGCATTTCTTACATCAAATGGGATGCGAACCGCTTCATCACCAATCCCGGGTCGTACTACCTGCCGCCTCAGGACCAGAGCCACCTGTGGATAGAGAATGTCCGCGGACTGATGTCGGTGCTGGAGCGGGTCCGGGAGAAGCATCCCGAGGTGTTCATGATGGTGTGCTCCGGTGGGGGTGGCAGGCTGGACTACGCCACCCTGCCCTATTTCGATGAATTCTGGATCAGCGACAACACCGACGCCCTGAGCCGTGTATTCATCCAGTGGGGCACCACCTTCTTCTATCCGGCCATGGCCCTGGCCAGCCACGTATCGGTGGTCCCCAACCACATCACCCAAAGGATCACCCCCCTGAAGTTCCGCTTCGATGTGGCCATGTCCGCCAAACTGGGCATGGACCTGCAGCCGCGCGACATGAGCCCGGAAGAGAAAGCATTCTCCAAAAATGCCATTCAGGAGTACTACAAGATCCGGGACATCGTCCAGTTTGGTGAGCTCTACCGGCTGCTGTCCCCCTATACCAACGACCGGGCCGCCATGATGTATGTCAGTGACCAGGCCGACCGGGCCGTGGTCTTCGCCTATCAGTTGAAAAAAGCCATACAGGGCAATAAGCAACCCCTGGTGCTCAAGGGCCTGGATCCTGACAAAAACTACCTCCTGCGGGAGGTCAACAAAGACCCCGGCTCCTATTCCTGGTTCACCCCCCTGGAGGGGAAGGTGTACTCGGGCGACTTCCTGATGAAGTACGGCCTGCGCTTTGTCATGTACAACGAATACGACAGCAAGATCATCGAATTAACCGCCCAGCCCTAAGAAGGGATTCATTATAAATCAGCACGTCATGAACCAATCAATTGCTCGCCTTCTATTGTCAGCCATTTTCCTGCTCCCGGGATGGCTGTTGGCCCAGAATG
This sequence comes from uncultured Bacteroidales bacterium, assembly GCA_964477035.1. GTDB lineage: Bacteria > Bacteroidota > Bacteroidia > Bacteroidales > UBA7960 > SLSG01. The sequence continues at coordinate 287,105 of CAYZCW010000001.1, read as the reverse complement.
TGGAAGTCACCGGAAGGGTTACGGACTACCAAACCGGAGAGGCCCTGCCCGGGGCCACCTTGATTGTCCGCAGCGTGGAGGGGCTTGGAACCGTCACGGACCTTGACGGGCATTTCAGCCTCGCCGTTCCTGCCGGTGCCATGCTGGAAATATCCTATATAGGCTACGCAACCGAAAACAGGCGCATCAGCGGGCCCACCCACCTGGAGATCGCCCTGAGGCCGCAAGCCAGGGAGATCGAGGAGCTGGTCATTGTCGGCGCCGCCATCCGGAAGTCCGACCTGACGGGTTCCGTGGCCCGGGTCACTGCCGAAACCCTTTCGGAAGCCCCGACTTCATCCGTCGTACAGGCCCTGCAGGGCCGGGTGCCGGGCATCTATGTGCAAAGCAGCGCAGCCCCGGGCTCCAAGGCTTCCATCCAGATCCGTGGCCGCAACTCCATTCATTACGGGACGAACCCCATTTTTGTGATCGACGGCCTGGTCATCGAAGGAGGGTTTGACATGCTGAATCCCGAGGACATTGCCTCCATCGACATCCTGAAGGACGCCTCCGCAACGGCCATTTACGGCTCAAGGGGGGCCAACGGGGTGATCGTGATCACCACCAAGAAGGGCACGAAGGGAGAGATGAGGATCAACTACGACACCTGGTACGGCTTCCAGGAGTTCAGCAAGGAGATGCCCCTGATGGACGGCAACCAGATCTTTGACCTCCGGGTGGATGCTTATGCCAATGCCTATATGGACAAGAACCCCAACCGGGACCGGGACCAGTACATCCGCAACAGCCTGACCAACACCAATCCGATCCGAAACCTCATTTTTTCGGCCGAAGAGCTGGCTTCGCATGCCGAAGGACTGACCCACAGCTGGCTCGATGAGGTGGTTCAGAAGGGCGTGCAGCAGAACCACAGCATCAGCTTCTCGGGCGGGCATGATGTCGGCAATTATTTCATCAGCTTCAACTTCAACGACCAGGTCGGGCAGCTTGCAAATTCAGGCTATGAGAGGTATTCCGGGAAGGTGAATACCGAACAGATCATCAAGTCCTGGATGCGGGTGGGAACAAACAACACCTTCATTTACACGAACGAACAACCGGTGGCCAACGGCAGCATGTTCATCAATTCGCTTCGCGCCAGTCCCCTGCTCCCGGTGTCAGAGGAGTACTGGTACCTGCGCGAGGGCAAGATCGACAACCAGAGTGCCAACAACCCCTTGCGCGACCTGTATGTGGACCGGGACGTGGTAACCGGCCGCCTCCTAAGCTCGAACTATTTGAACATCAACCCCATCGAGGGACTGAACGTGCGGTCCACTTTCTCCATCGACCTTCAGCAGCAGGAAGACTACAGCTATTTCCCCACCAACTCCACCCAGTCCTACAAAGGAGCCCACGAGGGGCAATCCGTGCAGGTCAAGAGAAAGAACCTGAACTGGCAATGGGACAATTCCATCACATACGACAGGATTATTGCCGGGAGACACCGGGTCAACGCCCTGCTTGGCTCCAATGTGTCCTATTACGAATACAATTACAACCAGCAAAACGCCAGCGGATACAACAACGACCTGTTTTCCTATTACTACCCCCAGGGAGCCTCGGATAAGGACAAGTTTTACCTGGCCGGCAATTTCACCACCCACTCATTGCAGTCCTTTCTCGGCAGGATCAACTATTCCTATGCCTCCAGATACTACATTACCCTGACCGGGCGCTATGACGGATCCTCCAGGTTCGGCCCCACGAACAAATGGGGCTTTTTCCCTTCCGTGGCGGGGTCCTGGAACATCACCGAAGAAGCTTTCATGCAGAACCAACGCCTGGTGGAAAACCTCAGGCTGAGGGCAGGCTACGGCATCGCCGGCAACCAGAACATCCCCAATTACGGGTATATGACCCTCTTCAGCCCTTACACTTCCTTGAACTCTAATGTATTAAGAAACACAGGCCGGTATGGCAACCCCTACTTGCGGTGGGAGCAGCAAAAGCAGCTGAACCTGGGCCTTGACGCAGGCTTTTTCAGGGACCGGCTGAACCTGTCGGTGGATGTGTTCCAAATCCAGAACGAAGACCTGCTCATGGAGAGAAGCACCGCCCCCAGCTCCGGGTATCTGCGCAAGATCGACAATGTGGGGGCCTTGGAAAACAAAGGGATCGAGTTCATGGTGAACGCGGTCCCGGTCAGCCGGGGAGATTTCTCCTGGGAGGTGACCTTCAACATCGCCTCCGACCGCAACAAGGTCACCCGCCTGTATGATGACGTCACGGAAATCTACAACCTGGGCGGCTATTCGAATAATGAGATCCAGCGCACCGGCAACCTGTTCCTCGGACAGCCCCTGAACACGATTTATGTCTACAAATTTGACAGGATCGTGCAGGAAGGCGATATGGACTATGTGAACTCCCTGCAGCTGGGCTCCCGGATTGTCCTGCCGGGAGACATCCTTCCGCTGGACAAGGACGGCAATCTGATCATCAACGACCTGGACCGCTTTGTGGTGGGGACCATGGATCCGGATTTTTACGGCGGCTTTTCCACCAATTTCCGGTTCCGGGGCTGGAACCTCCTGGTCAACGCCCATTACTCCCACGGTGCCAGCCGCATCAGCTCCCTGTATGAAACCCTCATGAGCAGCTACGGCAACTCGGGTGCCCACATCGACCTGCTGAACCGGTGGACCCCGGAGAACACCGACACCAATGTCCCGCGGGCCTATTCGGACGGGGGACGGTTCAACCTCTGGGATGTCGACTGGGCGGTCCAGGATGCCTCGTTCATCAGGATCTCCGAAATATCCCTTTCCTGGGCCGTGCCGCGCAGCTGGCTCAGACATATCCACGTACAGAACCTGAGGTTTTATGTGACCGGCCACAACCTGGTCACCTTGACCCGTTACAAAGGGTACGACCCCGACAGCGGCGACTGGTACCCTTCATCCCGCCAGATGGTTTTTGGCGCCAACATCAGCATTTAAGAAACACATGAATTTTCATCCCATGGCAACACTGAAAAGGTTCACAACGGCATCACTGGCAATCATCCTGGCCCTGGCCCCTTCGTGCAGTGATGATTTCCTTGACCAGGATCCCAAAACCGCCCTGTCGGTCGAACAGGTCTTTGAGTCGCTCGACAATGTGCAACCCTTCCTCAACGGCCTGTATTTTAACTGGCGAAGCACCCGGGTAAACAGGAAAGGCTTCTTCCTCATGCTGGGCACCGACGAAAGCCAGCAGGGCGAATACCAGGTCCGCACCGATGCAGACCAGGGGGGACTCGACAAATACGACGGCTTTCTGTCGACCGACAACAAACCCATCGCAGAACTCTGGAACATCCGCTGGCCGATTGTGGTCCAGGCTACAGAAGCCATTCAGGCACTTGAAAAAAAGCTGGAGACAGCCGGAGACGATGAAGCGGACCAGATCCGGTTTTTTATCGGACAGGCAAAGTTTTACAGGGCCGCCGTCCTGTTTGAGCTGGCCAGCTACTGGGGCGGGCTGCCCATTCCCGAGGTCAGGGGCAAGGACATCGTGCTGTCGGGCCGCAAACCCCTGACCGAGGTGTACCAGGCTATTGAAACCGACTTTTTGGACGCCGCCGGCGTCCTGCCCAACAGGGCATTGTCCGACAAGCGGATCCCAACGGAATGGGCGGCGAAGGCATTGCTCGGGAAAATGTATATGGGGGCTCCGGAAGAGTCCGGCCTGCGTGATTTCACCCTGGCAAGGGATGTCTTCCAGGACATTGTCGCCAATGGAGGATTCTCCCTGACTTCCAGTTACGCCAACCTGTGGGACCCCCTCAGGTCTCCCGGCAACGAACCCGTCTACACCTTTCTGTTCAACAACATCTGGCCCGACACCAACGAAGCCCAGTGGTATACCGGCTCAAGGGCCACCTCCAGCAACCCGACCAACTACATCGGAGGCTATGACCTGGTGCTTCCCACAGCCTATAGCCGCACCGACAGGAGCATGGGCGGACTGTGGGAAGAGGGGGATCAGCGCAAGATGGAAAGCATCCGCTATGACTTCGTCAACGGGAACAACATCCCTTCGGTCTATGCCGGTTTCGGGGAAGACCAGCTGGCACCCCACATCAAGAAGTACGAGGACATCCGCACCGACGGGGTGGAAACATTCTACAATTCCGGCAAGGACATGTACTACATCCGCTATGCAGACATCCTGTTGTCCCTGGCCGAGTGCCTGAATGAAACGGGCAATACCTCAGGAGCCGTGGCCATCGTCAACGACCAGGTACGCAAAAGGGCCTGGGGCGGTAACCTTCCGGACGACAAACGCTGGAACCCGGGCATGTCCCAGCAGGAATTCCGGGAAAACATCCTGGATGAAAGGATCCGGGAGCTGGCCTTCGAGGGCTGGCGACGGTTCGACCTGATCCGCACCAACCAGTTTGTGCCCCTGATCTCCGAAAGAAACCGCTGGGCCAAGGAAAGCGGCTACATCAGCGATCACCACAAGCGTTATCCCATCCCCCTGGTGGAGATCCTGCAGAACCCGAACCTGACCCACCAGGATCAGAATCCGGGCTATTAATCGTCTCATAACACTCTTTGATTATTCACTTCATTCCATTTACAATTAAAACAGGAGGCACTATGAAACACTTTACGCTCATTGGCATTTTTGCCATGCTTTTTTCACTGACCACCATGGCCCAGCCGGTCCCCGTGACCTGGGAGATCGTGGAGAACCCCCTCACCGAGGGAGACCTCCCGATGACCGCCAGC
>CAYZCW010000001.1:2941-282242 GCA_964477035.1 uncultured Bacteroidales bacterium | reverse complement strand
CCACGGCGGATTACGACTTCGGGGTCCAGGCCATCGACAACGGCAACCTGGGCGGTGCCTTCGCAGAAGCCGGTTCCGGAGGGGAAGAGGACGGTCCCAAAGTGGTCGGCTGGGAGATCGTGGAGAACCCCCTCACCGAGGGAGACCTCCCGATGACCGCCAGCGGCAAGCAGATCTGGGGGGACGTGAACAACGACGGCCTGATCGACTTCTTCCAGATCTCCGGGCAGGGCACGCCTTTCTCCGGCCTGTTCATGAACAACGGAGACGGCACCTTCACCGAGGTGCTCACCGACGTGGCCATGCTCTCCCTGTCGTCGGCCGCCTTCTTCGACTTTGACAACGATGGCCACCTCGACCTGATCGTGTGCGGCTCGCTCGACGGCACCTCCACGGCCGCCATCACCGACCTGTACCGCAATACCGGGGCGCCCGATTATGCTTTCGAACTCGTGGAAGACGCTTTCTTCGTGGGCATCTCTGCCGAAGGCGGGGACAACAACACCCACCTGATCGAGGTCGTCGATTACGACAACGACGGCTGGCTCGACGTCTTCCTAAGCGGAAATGCCGGGGGCGAATGGGAAGTTTCTGGAAATGCCCGCGTGGTGGCCCTGTACAAAAACAACCAGGGAAGCTTTGAACTGCAGGAAACCCCCGTGGACGGCACCCGCAACTTCCGCTCCATGAACGGAGGCGGCATCCATGCCGGGGACGTCACCAACAACGGCTATGCCGACATGATCGTCACGGGCTATGTGGACGGGGACGTCCAGACCGTGACCGACCTGTACATCAACAACGGGGACGGCACCTTCAGCTATTACGAGGACAGCCCCGAAGTTTTCACCGGCCACCAGCAGGGCGAGACCTTCTTTGCCGACATCAACAACGACGGCTGGATGGACATCGTGGAGATCGGCCGGGACGTCAACAACGGCTGGGCCAGCTTCGCCAACATCTACATCAATGACGGCGACCTGGGCTTCACCAAAATCGAACACAGCGTGAGCGGACTGATCGGAGGCGGGGCGGCTGTGGCCACCGGCGACATCAACAACAACGGATGGGTCGACATCGTCGCCTCCGGCTGGGGTCCCAATACCACCTTCTTCTACAACAAGGGGGACAACACCTTCCTGCCCGTGCCGATCGATCCCGACAGGGCACGGGCCCGTGCCGGATCCGTCAACTTCGTGGACTTTACGGGCGACGGCAACCTGGACTTCACCATCTTCGGCTACCGCGATGGCGGCAGCGGCACCCCGGAAGATCCCACCTGGCCGAACTTCCTGCTGAAAAACATGCTTGCCGAGGGCATCCAGGACAACCAGCCACCCACCGCTCCGGCCAATGTCGTGGCCGAGGACGTGGAGGGCGGCGTGGTGCTCAGCTGGGAAATGGCATCCGACGACACCACCCCGGCCGAAGCCCTTCGTTACAATGTTTACGCAAAGCACAAGACCAACGGACAGCTGTACACTTACTTCCCGGCAGATCCCGAAACCGGCATGCTCACCGCCAACGGGGTGCGTCCGCTGATCTCCGGAACGACCATCACCCTGCACGGCATGACCACGGCGGATTACGACTTCGGGGTCCAGGCCATCGACAACGGCAACCTGGGCGGCCCGTTCGCCACCATCGACGTCACTTCCGCCAGGGAGCCCCTGGCCCTGAACGTACAGGTGTATAGCTTCGACAACAAGGTATTCATCAACAACCTGCAGGACCAGCCTGTCGGCTATCAGGTGGTAGCACTCACAGGCCAGGTGGTCGCCAGCGGAATGTGCAACGCACAGTCCAGGCTGGATTTCACCGTACCCCACCGGGGCATTTACATCATCCAGCTGTCAGACCGGGTCACCGTCTCCAGCACCAAGGTGATGGTTTTCTAGAATCTGCTGAACAGATCCAAAGACGGGAGCACGGTTGTGCTCCCGTCTTATTGTCACCCCTTAAATAAACAACCCATGAAAAAATATTTTCTCCTGCTGCCCCTGCTTGCGCTGTTAAACTGCTCAGGCAATACGGAACAATGGGCCATCACCTCCCCTGACGGCATGATCACCGGCCAGATCCTGATGGATTCGGAAGGACAGCTCAGCTACTCGCTGCACCACCAGGGACAGGGGCGGCAGGCGGAAATCATCCGGCCTTCTCCCCTGGGCATCATCCGGGAGGACCAGGAATTCATCCGCCTCAAACTGGTCGGGTCAATGGAAACGGGGCCCCTCGGGGAGAACTACACCATGGCAACGGGAAAGAGAAAAGACCTCAGCACCCGGTACAATGAACTGACCCTGGAGTTTGAGAATGAGTATGGCTATAGGCTGGACATGGTGTTCCGGGCCTACGACGAAGGGTTTGCCTTTAAATATGTATTCCCGGGGACATCCCCCGATACCCTGACCGTGCTCAGGGAGCTGACCGCCTTTGCCATGCCCGACGGAAATGCCTGGCTGCAGCCCTACGACTCCATCACGGCCTACAGCCCGGCCTATGAAAGAAATTATGAGGGACCGCTGCCCGTCGGCACCCCGGCCCCCGGAGAGGAGGGCTGGTGCTTCCCCGCCCTGTTCGAGGTGAACGGTTACTGGGCCCTGCTCACGGAATCCAACCTGCAGCACAACTTCTACGGATCCCATCTGAAACAGACCGGAGATCCCAGCACCTATGCCGTCGTGCCTCCGGAAGAAGAGGAAGCCTTCGGGTACGGACATGCCGTCGCGGTGTCGACCCTGCCCTGGGACATGCCCTGGAGGGTCGTGATCACCGGTGTCCATGCCGGAGAGATCCTGGAATCCAACCTGGTGACCCACCTGGCAAAACCCTCCATCCTGGAAGACGACAGCTGGGTCAGGCCAGGAAGGGCTTCCTGGGGCTGGTGGTCCGGCTACCTGGCAGAAAGAAGTACGGACACCCCGGAAAAGCTGCGGGACTTCATAGACCTGGCACAGGAAATGCAATGGGAGTATTCCCTGGTCGATGCAGGCTGGAACACCCGGAGGGGCCTTGACATCAAAGAACTCGCCGCCTATGCCAAAGAAAGAAATGTGAAACTGCTGCTGTGGTATAATTCCGGTGGCCCCCTCAACCGGGTCAACGCGGGACCCAGAGACCGCATGTATGATCGGGATATCCGGCGCGAAGAGATGCGCTGGATGCAGGAACTGGGGATCAGCGGCGTCAAAATCGACTTTTTCAGCAGCGACAAACAGGATGTGATCCGGCTGTATCTGGACATTCTGGAAGATGCGGCAGACTTTGAACTCACGGTCAACTTCCACGGAGCCACCATCCCCAGGGGCTGGCACCGCACCTACCCCCACCTGGTCAGTCTGGAGAGCGTCAAGGGATCCGAGGGCTACATCTACCACGGCGATTTTGAACAATACGGTCCCGTGCACACCTCCATCCTCCCCTTCACCCGCAACGTGATCGGTCCGATGGACTACACCCCCGTGGCCCTGTCCACCTCCAACGTGCCCCACCGGACCTCCTTCAGCTATGAAGTGGCCCTGGCCGTGGCATTCGAATCGGGGATACAGCACTTTGCCGACCACGCCAGGGTGTTCCGGGGGCTGCCCGAAGGGGTCAAAACCCTCTTAAGTACAGTCCCTGCCGCCTGGGATGATACCCGGTATCTTTCAGGCTATCCCGGACAGGACCTGGTGATGGCCCGCCGCAAGGGGGAACACTGGTTCCTGGCCGGCATCAACCCGGAAGACAAACCCAAAACCCTGGAAGTGGACTTCGGGTTCCTGGAGCCGGGGCGGTCTTACGAGGCCACGTTCATCACCGACGGGGCGGACAACACACGCTTTCAAACGACCAACAAAACCATCACGGCAGAAAGCAGGGAGCAGGTCGAAGTGCTCCCCGTGGGCGGCTTTTCGGCCCGCCTCGTCCCGGCATCCGATTAATTCAAAATGTTTATCTTACCATTCAGAAATCCATTGTATATGTTCCCAGTTCCCGCCCCGGCGATCCTCTATCCCATCCGGAAACTTTTACCGGCCATCTTGCTTTTTTTAATATGTTTCGTCGGACAGGCCGGCAACCCGGAGACCTTTCAACTGAACCAGTGGGAGCTTTCCTTCGACGGGGAGACGGGCAGGACCACCCTGATACAGGATGGACGGACCCTGGTCCGCGAGAGCCAGGCCCGGTTCAGGCTGGGTGAGCAGCTGGTTCGCCTGGAGGAACTGACAGGGCACGAAGCCGAAGCATTCTCCATCGAAGATGCCTTCGGCACGGGCCGCGGACTGAGGATCACTGCCAGGACGGAAGACGGAGGCCTGACCTTCACCCAGACCTACCGCGCTTACGACCAGCATCCCTTCCTGTTGACCGGCTTCAGCCTGGAATCGGCCCAGGAACTGTCGTCCAACCACATGGCCCCGGTCTATTCGACCAGGCCGCAGGCCATCCTGCCCCCGGGGAGCAATACCGTGCTGTGGGTTCCCTACGACAACGACAAGTGGGTTCGCTACCGCACCCTGGATTTTGGAACGACCGTTACCAGCTACGAGGTCGGCGCCTTTTTCGACCCGGCCTCCCGCAACGGCCTGGTCGCAGGCTCCGTCACGCACGACACCTGGAAGACCGGGGTGCTGTCCACCACCGGGGGAAACAACAGCATCAACAGCCTGGAGGTATTCGGGGGGGTGACCTCGTACGAGACCCGGGACGTGCTCCCGCACGGGGCCGTCAGGGGCACCAGGATCGAATCCCCCCTGATATTCCTCGGGTATTATGAGGACTGGCGTCGGGGCATGGAAGACTATGCCGATGCCAACCGGATCAGTGCGCCGAGGCTTCCGTGGGACCAGGGCAAACCCTTCGGATGGAACAGCTGGGGCGCCATCCAGACGGACCTCTCTTACCAGAATGCCACAGAGGTGGCCGAGTATATTGCGGAAAACCTGATGCCACAGGGTTTTTTAAATGATTCCACGGTGTACATCGGCCTGGATTCCTACTGGGACAACATCACCTATTCCAACCTGGTGCGCTTCGCCCGGGAGACCAAGAGCCGGGGACAGCAACCCGGGATTTACTGGAGCCCGTTCGTGGACTGGGGCCGCAATCCAGACCGCACCGTGGAGGGTTCCACCAATGTATTCTACCGCGACATCTACCTGTATGCCAACGGCCAGCCCCAGGAAATCGCGACTGCCTACGCCATTGACCCCACCCACCCGGCTTCCAAACGACGGATGGATCTGTATCTGGAGCGCTTCATCAACCAGGGGTTCACCTACCTGAAGCTGGACTTCCTTTCGCACGGGGCCCTGGAAAGCGACGGCTATTACAACCCGGATGTGACCACCGGCAAGCAGGCCTATAACGAGGGCATGCAGTACATCCTGGATTACCTGGGCGACCGCATGTTCATCAACCTCTCGATCGCGCCCCTGTTTCCCGGGGGCCGGTACGCCCATTCCCGCCGGATCGCCTGCGATGCCTATGCCGGCATCAACGACACGGAATACACCCTGAACTCTTTGTCATACGGATGGTGGCTCGACAGGGTGTATACCTACAACGATGCAGACAATGTGGTCCTTACCGGGGTGTCCCTGGGGGAGAACCGCGCCAGGTACACCTCCTCTGTGATCACGGGCATCATTTGCGTGGGGGACAATTTCAGCAGCACCGGTTACCCGACGGCCAAACAACGGGCCGAGGAGTTTTTCACCAACGAGGAGGTCAACCGCGTGGCGCGGAATGCCAAGGCCTTTTACCCGGTGGAGCCGGCCCGCGGGGGAGCGGCGGCCGACATGTTCGTGCAGACGGTGGAGGACACCCTCTACCTGGCCGTGTACAACTACACCACCTCCCACCAATCGCGCGAGATCGACCTGGAACGCATCGGGCTGGAAAGGGGCATGACCTATACGGCGCATGAGCTGTGGTCGGACGAAAGCGAGATTGTTTCCGGCAGTCTGGAGACCACCGTGCCCCGCCGGGATGTGAAATTCTTCAAGATCACCAGGGATTTTTCCTCGGGCACGGCCGGACCCCAAACGAGCGATTACCGGCTGTTTCCCAACCCCGCAAGGGATTTCGTCCGGCTTTCGGGCGACCTGGAAGAGGCCCGGGAAATCCTGCTCATCAACCCGGCCGGGCAGGTGGTCCGCCGTTTTGACCCGGCCCTGAACCGCCTGACGGTGGGCGGCCTCAAACCGGGCGTGTACATCCTTTCGGTGACCACCCGGGACGGAAGCCGCCACAGCCTGCGGTTCATCAAACACTGACAAACTGCTTTGATCCCGGAGAAGGGCATCCTCCCTGTTCACCCCGGAAAAAATCCTTATTTTTACAGGAAACGGGGGATGCGTGCCGGTCACTGGCAGTCAGACAGGGCCGGGGCGTCTCTGCCTGACACGAACCATCATGATGACACTGGAAGCGATTAAGGGAGACATTACCAAACTGAAGGCGGATGCCATCGTGAACGCCGCCAATCCGAGCCTGCTGGGTGGGGGCGGGGTGGACGGATCCATCCACCGTGCGGCCGGTCCGGAGCTGCTTAAGGCATGCCGCGGGCTGAACGGCTGCGCCACGGGCGAGGCGAAAATCACCGGGGCTTACCGGCTGCCGGCCCGGCATGTGATCCATACAGTGGGCCCGGTCTGGAAGGACGGCCGCCATGGTGAGGAAGAAAAACTGAGGAGTTGTTACCGCAACTCCCTGGCCCTGGCCGAAGAACACGGACTGCAGCACATCGCCTTCCCCGCCATCAGCACAGGGGTCTATGGCTACCCCCCGGAAGAGGCGGCGCGGATCGCGGTGGACGAATGCAAGGCCTTCCTGTCGCAGTCGAAAGTGGTCAGGAAGGTGACCCTGGTGGCCTTCGACGGACACACACACCGGCTGTACGAATCCCTGATCGGTATGAGTCCCCCGGCCTTCGGGGCGGACGCCGACCCGCTCTAAGACCTGCTGCACCGCCCGGGAAGACCCGGCCGGCCGGCACCGGCCGCCCCGGCCTAGCCCGCAAAGCGCCTGAGGGTGGACCAGATGCTCCCGAGGTATCCGCTGCCAAACAGGTTCAGGTGGACCAGCAGGGGATACAAATTGGCGATCTCAGCCCCCTCCCGCCAGTTCTTCTCCAACGGCCAGGCCGTCGCATAGGCTTCGTAAAAGGCCGGAGAGAACCCTCCAAAAAGCAGGGTCATGCCCAGGTCCATGTACCTGTGGCCGTAATACACCGCCGGGTCGACAATGGACGGCCGGCCGTCCCGTGCGACCAGGAAATTGCCGCTCCACAAATCGCCATGCAAGAGGGCCGGGGACTCCTCCGGGAAAAAATCGCCCAGGTGGGCATACAGGCCTTCAAACGCCCGTCCCAGTTCCTTGTCTGCCCGTCCCCCGTCCCGGGACAGCCGAAGCTGTGCTTCCAGCCGCTCCGTCACGAAGAATTCTGTCCATTCGTCTGACTGGCGGTTGCGTTGGGGCAGGCTGCCGATGTAGTTGTCGTGGTCCAGCCCGAACCGAGGGGCCGAGTGGCGGTGCAGGGCGGCCAGCCCCTGCCCGAAGGATTCCCAGAAGCCAGACGCCGGGGACCCCCCTTCCAGAAATTCCAGCACCAGCAGGCTGCGGCCCCCTTCCGAGGCATGCCCCAGCACCCGCGGCACCCTGATGGCGCCCACCGACAGCAACCGCAGCCCCCTGGCCTCGGATTCGAACATGCCCGGGTAACGGGATGCGCTGTTCACCTTGGCAAAAAACGGGCCGGCCGGGGTATCGACACGGTAGCAGTCGTTGATGCAGCCGCCTCCCACGGGGGTGACGCGGTCCACGGCAGATGACCGGCCGGCCTTCTGACCGGTCAGCTCCTTCAGTGCAGACATCAGGGAATCAGGCAACATGACTTCAGTCCGTCTTTTCCAGGATGTAGTGTTCTTCCAGATCCCCGTGGATCCGCTGTCCGCGGGTGTCCAGCACAAAGAGGCGGCCCTCGCCCACCAGGTAATACTCCCCGCCCCCGCCGGAGCCGTCATCGTCCAGCAGGATGCGTGAGCCGTCTTCCATCCAGGAAAAGCCGCCGCTGCGCCGGAAGACGGCATCGTCCCGGCCCAGGTAAACGGTCCGTATCCTGTAGGTCATGTCCTCCCGGATCTCCAGCTCGGTGAGGATGCCTTCGCAGTCGGCGCAGGGCAGCACCCCCTTGTAGGTCCCCGCCCAATCCAGGGCGATGCGGCTCGTGTGCATGTCGGGAGGAGACTCATCCGGAAGGATGGACAAAGTGTCTCCGGCGGATGTTGTTTCCGGGGCGGCGGCAGTTTGGCCTCCCGGACCGGCGCTTTGGCATCCGACGAACACAAAAAGGCCAAAGGGCAAAATAAGCAATAAGCGGTGCAACATGGGCGGTGGTTTGTAAAATCAAGTTAAATATACGTATGATTCGGGGATAATGGCGACATTTGCACGTAAATGGCCCGAACAATGAAGCAACCGCCCGATCCAGGCCTGATCGATGCCTTTGAATACCACCAGCTTGAAGCAAACGCCCGAAACCTGAACCTGATCATGGGATTGGGGCTGCTCATCCTGTTGTATTTTTCCTGGCTCGACCTGCACATGGTCGGCAGCAGGCTGACCCTCTACCCACGCCTGCTGCCCCTCACCCTGGGCACCCTCCTGCTTGCCCTGAACCTGTGGGACCAAAGCCGGTGGCTCCGGTTCAAGTTCGTGGGTTACAACCTGTTTTTATGCAGCCTCATGGTCATGATGTACGCCAAATGCCTCATTCACATGGGGGACGAGTGGTTCTCCGTGAATGTGACCGGGCTTATTCTGGTGATCTTCCTGGTATCGGTCGACATCAAGACCCGGCTCACAGACACCCTCCTGATCTACCTGCTGCCGGCCCTGTTGTTTGTCCTGGCGGTGCTCCTGTCTTTTGAGCCCGATGAGGAGCAGGTCACCCAGCTGACCAATGCCGCCCCCATGCTGCTCCTTGGCTTCGTGGTGAACCGCATTCAAAACCGCTTTCGCTTTAACCTGTTTCGCTCCAATCACCTACTCGAAAAGGAAAAATGGCGCGCAGAACGCCTCGCCAGGGAGTCCCGCGCGGCCAACCAGGAACTGCTGTCCCTGAACCGGCAGCTTCAGGCATCGGAGACGGGCCTGAAACAAGCCATCCGCACTAAGGACAAGCTGTTTTCCATTATTGCCCACGACCTGCGCGGGCCCTTCTCCTCCCTCCTGGGATATACAGAAATGCTGGCAGAAACCGACCCGGAGCAAAACCCGGGGCAGGTCAGGGACTTCAGCGTGGCCATCCGGCAGGCCTCAGAAAAATTGTTTGCCCTGACAAGCAACCTGCTGAACTGGTCGCGGAGCCAGCTGGGAGATATCCGCCCCCGGGCGGAGCCCCTTCCCGTGGCAGACATCGTAGAGGAAGCGGCCAGCCTGTTTGTCATGCAGGCGCAATCCAAAGGCATCCGGCTCAGGGTGGAAACGGAAGAGGGATTGCAGGTCATGGGCGACCAGGAGACCCTGTCGGTCGTCATCCGAAACCTGCTGTCCAATGCGATCAAATACACGGGAACCGGAGGGGAGGTAGGTGTGCAGGCCGGCAGGCAGGGACAGCGGGTCGTCATCCGGGTCACCGACACCGGGATGGGCATGAACCGCCAGGAGCTGAACAGGCTGTTCCGGCTGGAGGACAGCTTCTCTAAAAACGGGACGGAGAATGAACCGGGGACCGGCCTCGGACTGATCCTATGCAAGGAATTTACAGAACTGAACGGGGGAACAATCACTGCCGACAGCCAGGCCGGCAGGGGCAGTGTATTCACCCTGAACCTTCCCGCAGCCGGATAGCCGGGCGGGCGGACTTCCGCTCAATCGGCCGCCACGCTGCGTATCCACCCGGACCGCATATGCCATTCCCCTTCCGGGGTTTTCTGCAATACGGCTTCCCAGAGGTAGGTGCGGGGCCAGTTTCTGAATGGCTTGGCCAGGAGGTACATCAACCGCACCGACCATTTCTTCTCCCGGGGCTGCCAGCCCCCGGCCGGGTCAAGCTGCAGCAGGACGGCACCATCCTGCTGCCGGGCCACCCGGTAGGTGCCTGAAACCTGTCCCGTGGATGGATGTCCCGCGATGACGAAGCCACCCGTCACGCTCCGTCCGGTGGCCAGGTCCAGCAAGTCCGGGAAAGGGGGGTCGAACGCCAGGCTCAGCGTGTGCTGCCCATGGCGTCGCTCCAGCCTGGCAATCTCCGGCATGCCGGCATTCCAGGACAGGTGCAGCACCCCCTCCCCGGCCTCCACCCGCCGGGCATCCTGTGGCACAGGCAGGGGCCCGAGCGGCCCGTCATGCGCAGGATTGAAGGTGGCGATCAGGGGGTCGGGGCTGTAACGGGCAAAGTACATCCGGGCAAAATCCATGGGCAACGGCAGTTTGTCCGGACGGTGGGACCTGCCGCCGACCCTTACCTGAAAGTCGGTATCCCGGCGCCTCACAAAATAAAAATCGTGCAACAATACCAGGGGCATGGCCGAAGGGTTTGCAGCGGCATCCCCCATGGGAGCCAACAGGCCAAACGGCTTGCGTCGGCGCTGGTTTGACTCTTGTATCCGGATTTCGACGGGCCGTCCGTGCAGGTCGTTAAAAGCATAGCGGGCCCGGACACCCGCAGCACCCACTTCATAAAGCGCCCCGGGCATCTCCCGCACCATCAGATGGGCAAGTCCCTTACCCGCTATGTCGAATTTGGCCGGATCGGGTCGCAGCCCCGGCTGGTGGTAGACATCCACCCGTCCGTCCCGGCGCCACCCGATCACCAGATGGCCGTATCCGTTAACGGTATCGCTGAAAACCTGGGGCTCAAAACCGATGTACAGGCTGTCCGGATCGTTCTCAAAATTGATCAGCAGGAGGCGCTCCATCGGATCGATATGCAGCTCGAAAGGATTGTACAGAAGCACGACTCCCGGAGTATCTGAAGGCCTGTCTCCGCCCCGGAACGGTGCGGCCGGGAAGGTCTGCTGGCTGATCAGCAAGAGGAGTGGGATAAGCAGGTTTGTTCTTGCCATCTTTGGATGTCTTGTGAAAAAATTTATACCGGGGCGGCATCGGCAAGGGCTCACCCATGCCGGGCAATCCGGTCCAGCCGCCCGCGGTCCAGGATCTCCACCTGCCTCCCGGAAATTCGCAGGATGCCGTCACGCTGCAGGTCCGACAAAGTGTTGATCACACTCTCCTTGGAGTAACCGATGGTGTCGGCCAGCTCCACCCGGGTGAAAGGCAGCTGAAAGCGGTCCGAGTCAAAAATATCGGACAACTCCATCAGGATGGTGCACAAAGCCCCATCGGCATGCTTGTGACTCAGGTAGATTAAATCGTGAACAATCTTATTGGTGGCCTGGGACATCAGCCGCACCATGTGCACGGCAAAATCCCCGTTGGTGCGGATCAGTTCCTCGATCAGGTCCCGGTCGATCATGCGCACCCGGCAGGGTTTGATGGCCACGGCCGAAAAATCGAAACGGCGCTTGACGAAGGCGCACATGATTCCGACGAAGGACCCCGGGGCCACGATCTTGAAAGTGGTGGAACGCTCCCGGTCGCTCACACTCAGCTTGGCCATGCCCTCCTCCAGGAACAGGATGTGGCCGGCGGCAACCCCTTGCTTGACGATGGTCTCCCCGGGAACAAAATCCACCGTTGTGGACTGTTCCTGCAGGCGTTCCTGCTGGCCAGCCTCCAGCAATCCAAACCAATCGGCCTGTGACATCTCTCTCATACCGGGTGGGTTTTAAACCAGGCATGCAAAAGTACATCTTTTGCAGGAGAATATTGCATGCCGGCAGAGGGGGTTTACCACTCCATGTTTAACATCTTTAAACATAACAATGCTTACCTTTGTTAATAAATTAACAATTAAATATTCACCTCAAATAATATCCATCATGGCAGACCTGAAATTCAAAATCAATGCACAGAGCGAGACCCCGGCAAGGACCCGGGTCAAGGCACGCAATTTCGAAATCATCGTGGACGAGCCCCAGGAACTGGGCGGCACCAATGAGGCCGCCAACCCGGTGGAGTATGTACTGGCTGCCTTCGCCGGCTGCCTCAACGTCATGGGCCACCTCATCGCCGGGGAGATGGGCTTTGAGCTGCGCGGCCTCGGCATCGGCATCTCCGGCAACCTCAACCCCGACAGGCTGTTCGGCAAGAGCAATGCCGACCGGGCCGGCTATAAGGAGATCACCGTGGAGCTGAAGCCCGACTGCGATGCCGATGCCGCCACCCTCGGGCGGTGGATGCAGGCCGTGGAGGACCGCTGCCCGGTCAGTGACAACCTGCAGAACCAGACCCTGATCAGACTGGCTGTCGCCAATTAAGCATTTGTTTCCATCCCTTCATGTGTTGTTTTGGTTGGGGGGCGGTTTCACATCCCGGATGTTGAAACCGCCCCCATCTTTTGTCTACCTTTGCAGCGTTATTTTTCCCCATGAACCGCCGCATCCTCAGACTGGCCGTGCCGAACATCATCAGCAACATCACCGTGCCGCTGCTGGGCATGGTCGATCTGGCCCTGATGGGCCACCTGGATAACAAGGTGTACATCGGGGCCGTGGCCCTGGGCAGCATGGTCTTCAACTTCATATACTGGGGCTTCGGCTTCCTGCGCATGAGCACCAGCGGCTTCGTGGCCCAGGCCTTTGGCAGGCGGGACTTCAGGGAGGTGATGCTAAACCTGGCAAGGCCCCTGGCCTTGGCCCTGCTGGCCGCCGCAACACTCGTTATCCTGAAACGGCCCATTGCCGCCCTGGCCTTCTGGCTCATAGACAGCAGCCCCGATGTGGAAACCCTGGCCCGGCAGTACTTCCACATCCGCATCTATGCCGCGCCGGCCACCATCGGGCTGTACGCATTCACCGGCTGGTTCATCGGCATGCAGAACACCCGCCTGCCCATGGTGATCGCCATCACGGTCAACCTGCTGAACATCGGTTTCAGCGTGTTTTTTGTCCGCACGATGGACATGGCCTCCGGGGGCGTGGCCCTGGGCACCGTCATCGCCCAATACCTGGGACTGTTGATGGCGGCCGTGTTCCTGAAAAAATACTATGGCCGTTTTTTCCGGTTCTTTGACCGGGGCGGGGTGATGGAGCGCAGCGCCCTGTGGCGGTTCTTTCATGTGAACCGGGACATCCTGGTGCGCACCCTCTGCCTCATCGTCGCGATCTCCTTCTTCACGGCCAGGTCGGCCTCGCTGGGCGACACCACATTGGCTGTAAACTCCCTGCTGCTGCAGTTCTTCATGTTCTTCTCCTACCTGATCGACGGCTATGCGCACGCTGCCGAGGCCCTCACCGGCCGTTTTATCGGGGCAGGCAACCGCAGGTCCCTGCGGCAAAGCATCCGGCTGTTGTTCCTATGGGGGGGCGGCATCGCCCTGGCTTTTACCCTGGCCTACCTTTTGGGGGGGACGCTGGTCGTGAAGCTCCTCACGAGCAATGCGGAGGTGATTGAGGCAGCCAGGCCTTACCTGATCTGGACCGTGCTGGTGCCCCTTGTCTCCTTTTCCGCCTTCCTGTGGGATGGGATCTACATCGGGGCCACGGCTTCCGTGGCCATGCGCAACGCCATGCTCATCGCCACCCTGGGTTTCTATTTCCCGGCCTATTACCTGATGGCGCCCCATCTGGGCAACCATGCCCTGTGGGGGGCCCTGCTGCTGTTTCTGGGCATGCGCGGGCTGACCCTGGGGCTTATGGCCCCAAGGCATATTCTGGGAAAGAGGTAGTCCTTACAATTGCTGGATCAGCTCCTGAAATCGTTGTTGCAATGCCTCATCGGTCTGGATCTGCAGGGAGATCTCCTGGTAACGCATGATGGTGAGGCCCGATTCTGCA
Organism: uncultured Bacteroidales bacterium; assembly: GCA_964477035.1. Classification (GTDB taxonomy): domain Bacteria; phylum Bacteroidota; class Bacteroidia; order Bacteroidales; family UBA7960; genus SLSG01. Next base: position 268,353 of record CAYZCW010000001.1, on the reverse strand, counting down.
ATATGGGATTCCATTTCTTCCTGGGCATCGACCTGGATCTGTTCGATCATCCCGGCCACCTTGTCATACTTCTCCTTCTCCTCAGGGGTGGTTTCCACTTCCTGATTCGGATCCTGCTGGGCCTGCATGAGCTCCACAAAACGCTGCACTTCCATCTCCTCCTCCTGAATGGCCATCACCATCTGTTGCTGGGACAGCTGGTCGATCAGCTGGATATGCTGCAATACGCCAATAAATTGCTTCAGTTCATCATCGGACGGGGCCTCCTGCTGGTCAGGGACACCCTGGCCAAACACGCTGGCCGTGGCGAATGCCATCAGCAAAAACAGCCCGCCTAACTTTTTGGAAAAATTCATCATCAATGGGTTTCAGTTAAAAAAAATGAAAGCCGTCTGAGGACTTCCGGGCCAAAAGTACGGCTTTGACCCCGGGCGGCCTCGAAAATTCTATTAAAAAAACTAAAATATTGGCCACCCCGTCCTGCACATAAGAGCCCGGAACATTCACTGCAGGCGTGTATCGTAGTAGCGGGCACGCTCCTCATCCCCGAAGCGGCTGTAGATGTTGCGCAGGAAGCTGGCGGTTTCTCTCGTCGGATGCAGCTCAAACAACCGAAGGAAATACCCGAGGGCCGTACGGAAGTCCTCATTCATCACTTCGTAGGCCTTCAGCAGCCGGGCATATTGCTGCCTGGTACGGTTTCTCTCATACGCCCTGGTTTCCCTGTGGTGGATCTCCTCCGCGCGCCGGTAGTGCAGCTTCCCCAGATGGTCCAGTGCCAGGAGGTTGTCCGGGTTCATCCCCAGCAGTTCCCGGGCCAGCCGCTCTGCCTCCTCTTCCCGGTCCAGGGCCACAAGCACCTCAAAATAGCGGTTCATCAAGGGCTCCTGCCCGCGGGCCTGTTCTTCCACCCCGGGCCAGAGGGCCGCTGCCTGCTCCCAGTTGCGGCTTTCTGCCAGGGTCTCGAAATACCGCAGCCGCAAGGCATCGATGTCCGCTCCTTCCGGGTAATGCGTGACATAGGTCTCCAGGCTGCTGATCTCACGCGAGAGGTTGTCCACCCGTCGGTAGGCCTCTGCCAGGGCGGCGAATACCGGAGCGCCGGCACCGGCATCGTGACGCAGGGGCTCCAGGTAGGCCAGCACCTTGTCGGTCCTTCCCAGGGCATGTGCCGCCAGGCCGGCACCCCGGTAATGTCCCGGATCGACGGCAGCATCCCGGCTGCGGCGCCCTTCCATCAGCTCTTCGTACAAAGCCAGCGCCCTTTCATGATCCGCGGAACGGGCCGCCTCCGCAGCTTCCTGCTCCAGGGCGGCTTCCCCGGCAGCCGGGCGGAGGCTGGAACAGCCTTGGATGATAAAAATCACGGCAAGCAGGGCAATCAAGCGGTTTGTCGTCTTTCGGTTCATGGTCTTTCGTCATTGCTGCAGGTTCGGACCTAAAGGTTAATTCCTGCCCGTACCCGGAAAAAAGGGTCAAAGGTAGCCATAAATCAACAACCAGGCCAATGGCTCCGCATTGCCATATCCGAAACCACGGATTCCCCGCCCCGGCCTGTCCGGCGAAAATTCGTAGCCGGTCCCGCGACCCGGGCCAATATTATATATATTTGCCGGTAAGGTTGCAGATGCTAAAACGGCAGCCAGCAAAGTCCCTTCTCCCGAAACAGAAAAAACATACCCATGACCCGCATTCAAAAAGCCCCCCTCTGTAAAGAACCCCGCCCGCATCCTCCCGGCCCGGGAAAAACACGGATCCGGCCCCTACTGATCGCGGGACTCCTCTCGTGCCTCCTGTGGAGCTGCTCCCTGCGGCAATCACCGGCCTTGCCTGAAGGGTTCGGCTACGTGCACGAGGCGGTTCCCGGGGTGGTGTACGACATCCGCTATCACGGAACCGACAACTTCCTGGGACAGCCGGTGGATGGCTATCTGGAGCCCGTGGCCATCCTTACGGAAGAGGCCCTGGACGCCCTGAGTGAAGTGGCCGGAGAGCTGGCCGGGCAGGGATACGGGCTCATCGTGTTTGACGGCTTCCGGCCTCAAAAGGCAGTCGACCATTTTGTCCGCTGGGCCGGGGATTTGGGCGACACCCTGACCAAACAGAAGTATTATCCGGAGGTCGACAAGTCCGTGTTGTTCGAGCAAGGGTATATTTCTGCCCGTTCCAGCCATTCCCGCGGCAGCACGGTCGACCTCACCCTGTTTGAGTTGTCCACCGGGGACGAACTGGATATGGGCACCGGGTTCGACTATTTCGGACCCCTTTCTGGGCACGGGACAGAGGGCATCACCCCGCAGCAGGCGGCCAACAGGTTGTTGTTGCGGAAGGTCATGGAGCGTCATGGCTTTGTCGCCTATGAAGCAGAATGGTGGCATTATACCCTGGCATCCGAACCCCATTTCGACACCTATTTCAACTTCGACATCCGGTAAACGCCGACACCATGAAGATCGACCTGATCGAGATCCACCCCGCGCCCATCCGCCTGAAAAAACCGTTTGTGATCTCCCTGGGGAGGATGGAGCACGCCAGCAATGTCCTGGTGGTCATCCGGGCGAGCGATGGCAGCGAAGGCTTCGGGGAGTGCAGCCCCTTTATGACGATCAACGGGGAAACCATGGAGACCGCCTGTGCCGTGGGCCGGTTCCTGGCCCGTGCGCTGATCGGCAGGGACCCGCGGGACGTGGGCGGCTGCTGTGCGGTGATGGACCGGGTGATCCACGGCAATGCCAGCATCAAGAGCGCTTTCGACATCGCCCTGCACGACCTGGCGGCCCGGCATGCCGGCCTGCCCCTGTATGCCTACCTGGGGGGAAAGCCGGGGAAACCCATTCACACCGACTTGACCGTCAGCCTGGGCACACCCGCGGACATGGCTGCCGCGGCCCGGGAAATCCAAAGGGAAGGATACCGCCACATCAAAGTCAAACTGGGCGACGGAGGCAAACGGGACGTGGAGCGCATCCGGCGCATCCGGGAGGCCGTCGGGCAGGAGATCCCCCTGCGCCTGGATGCCAACCAGGGATGGACGGTGGAAGAGGCCATCACGACCTTGCAGGCCCTGGCACCCTATGGGATTGAACACTGTGAAGAGCCCATCCCCCGCTGGGCATTCATGGAGCTGGGCCGGGTGAGCGCCGCCAGCCCCGTCCCGGTGATGGCCGACGAAACCTGTTGCGACCACCATGATGCCGAACGCCTGATCGCCCTGGGGGCCTGTCCCCTGTTCAACCTCAAACTGGGCAAATCCTCCGGCCTGCACAAAGCCCTGAAGATCGTCCGCCTGGCCGAAAAGGCCGGCACCGGCATGCAGGTGGGCGGTTTCCTCGAGTCCCGCCTGGCCACCACGGCCGGGGTGCACCTGGCCCTGTGCAGCGACCACATACGGCATTTCGATTTCGATGCGCCCCTCTTCCTGCAGGAGGACCATGTCACCGGCGGCATGGCGTATCACGACCACGGGCGGATCACCCTGCCCGAAGCACCCGGCCTGGGCGCGGGGATCAACCGGGACTACCTGTCACAGCTGCAGCGCATTTCCATACAATAGAAGGGCCCTGGCCCTTTCCCCGGCCAGACGCTCCGCCTCCTCCCTTCCGGTCTCACGGAAGCATAGGGCGTCCCCGGGCCGCAGCTGGGCCAACACCGGCAGGTCGGCCGAGGCGACCACCGCAATGCGGGCATAGCCTCCGGTGGTCTGGTGGTCGGCCATCATCAGGATGGGTTGTCCGTCGGACGGAACCTGGATCGTGCCGCGCACCAGCCCGGACGACACGATGTCGCTGCCGGGCGGCTTCAGCAGGACGGGCTCCCCTTCCAGGCGATAACCCATGCGGTCGCTGCGGGCGCTGACCTCAAAACGGCCGGTGATCAGGTGTTTCAGTCCCTCGAAAGCCAGCCTCCCTGTCTCCGGTCCGGGCAGGATACGCAGCGGGCCGCCCAGGTCATACAGGGGCACCAGCTCCCGGGGCAGGGCCCTTTCCTTTCCCGTGAGCCACCCCCTTGCCGCCTTTTGGACCCGGCCCAGGGGCAGGACATCCCCCCGGCGGAGGGCCCTGCCCCGGAAACCGCCCAGTCCGGCACGCAGGTAAGTGGACCGGCTGCCCATCACCGGGGGCACATCCAGGCCGCCGCCAAAGGCAATGTACATACGGCAGCCCCGGTCCGCCGGTTCGAAGCCCAGCCGGTCGCCGGCACGAACCCTCAACGCCCGCCACAGGGGAACGGCCTGACCGTTCAGCAGGGGCCTCATGCCGGCCCCGCCCAGGGCAATGGCTCCCGGTTCCGTGAATTCAATCTCCGGTCCCGTCAGGGTGGCTTCGATGCCGGCGGCCCCGGGCGGATTGCCCGCCAACAGGTTCGCCAGCATCAGGGCCGGCGGGTCCATGGCCCCGGCCACCGGCATTCCGTAACGCCGGTAGCCGTGCCGCCCCAGGTCCTGCACCGTGCTCAGGAGGCCCGGCTGAAGGATATGGATTCCCCGGGCCATCATCGGTCTTTGATTTGTTTTCCTGCCACGCCGCCATCCCCGGCATCCCCCGCGTCCGTTCCGGGCACGGGCACAAAACGGAGGCGGTCCCCGGGCCGCAACAAAAAGGGAGGCTCCCTGTCCGGATCGAACAGCCTGACATCGGTCTGTCCGATCAGCTGCCAGCCCCCGGGGCTGTCGATCGGATAGACCCCGGTCTGGCCGCCGGCGATGCCGACCGACCCGGCCGGCACCTTCAGGCGGGGCGTTTCCCTGCGTGGGGTGGCGATCCGTGGGTCCATGCCCCCCAGGTAACAGAAACCGGGTGTGAATCCCAGCATGTATACGAGATAGTCCGGGGTGCTGTGCAGGCGCACCACCTCCTCCGGCCTCAGGCCGCCATGCCGGGCCACCTCTTCCAGGTCGGGACCCGCACTGCCCCCGTACCTCACCGGGATCTCCACCACCCTGGCAGGGGGAAGGACCTTCTCCTCCAGGGCAGACCCGATGGCACGAATGGACTTCTCCAGGGCCTCTGCAGAGGACCGGCCGGGATCATAGCATACCAGCAATTCGTTATAGGACGGCACCAGGTCTGTTATCCCATCCATCCCCTCCCGGTCTATGGCGTCCAGCAATTTGCGCACCAGGGCATTGGTCTCCGGGGAGATGTCCTGACCCGCCCTGACCAGCAGGGCGGCGTCTCCGTATGGCAGGATGTCCATCATGATCCGGGTGTTTGGGTGCCTGCATCCGGAACCATCCCCTCATTCCCGTCTCCGAAAGGTCGGACCCTGATCCCGGCCTGCTGCAGCCGCGCGGCCAGAGCCCGGACGAATCCGGGAGCGGCCGGATTGTCCCCGTGGATGCAAACCGTATCGGTGCGGACAGGCACGCGGCGTCCGGTCACGGATTTGACCCATCCCTCCGTGGCCATGACAAGCACCCGTTCGATCATCTCTTTCGTGTCATGCAGCAGGGCCCCCGGCAGGCCACGCGGGACGAGGCTGCCGTCATCCCGGTAGCCCCGGTCGGCAAACACCTCGCAGGCAAATGCCAGCCCGGCCTCCTTTGCTGCCTGCTCCAGGCAGGAACCGGGCAGGCCAAACAGGACCAGCTTCGGACCGGCCTCGTGCACCACCCCGGCCACCAGGCTGGCCAACACCGGATCGGAGGCCGCCTGATTGTAGAGGGCGCCATGGGGTTTCACATGACGCAGGGGGGCGCCCCGGGCAGCAGCGGCGGACTGCACGGCGCGGATCTGCTCCAGAAGGGAGGCCCGCAGGGCCGCGGGCGTCATCGCCATGACCTGCCTGCCAAAGCCGCCGGGATCGGGATAGCCCGGGTGGGCGCCGATGCCCACCCCACAGCGGATGGCCAGGCTGACGGTCTGTTGGATGCTCACGGCATCCCCGGCATGCCCTCCGCAGGCGATGCTGGCCGAGCTGATCCAGGGCATGATGGCCCGGTCGCTGGCCTGCAGGCCGGCGCTCAGAGAGTTTGCGCCGGCTCCTGTCCTGTCCCCGCCTTCCGGAACGGCACCGGCCCCACCGCCGACGGATGCCGGAGCGGTTGTCCACTCTCCCATGTCACAATTCAGGTCGATCTGTATTCTCTGCATTTTTTTATTGCTTTCCTGTTCCACACCCCATGGGGCCTAAATAAGCCCGAACACCGTCAGCAGGCTCCTCACCCCGAGCACCAGAACCACCAGGACCACCAGTCCCCCGAGCAGGTTGGACACCCAGCCATTGGTGTGACCGCCCATGACCTTGCGGCTGTTCATCACCCGCAGCAGGTAGATGGCGATGACGGGCAACAGGATGCCGTTGGCGGCCTGGGCAAACAGGATCACCTGCATGGGCCGGAAGCCGAGGACCGCGAAGCCCACCCCGGAACACAGGATGCCGATCCATACGGCCCGGAAGCGCCAGGACCGCATGCCCCCCTTCCAGCCCAGAATGCCGGTTGTGGCCCAGGCAGCAGCCAGGGGGGCGGTAATGGCCGAGGAGATGCCGGCAGCGAACAGCCCGGTGCCAATGAAGAAGCCGGACCAGCGGCCCAACAGGGGTTCCAGCTGGCGGGCCAGGTCGCTGCCGCTGGAGGGCACGGCACCCTGCCCATGGTAGGCGGAGGCAGCGCTCACCACAATGGCCATGGAGATCAATCCTCCAAGGATGACGGACACCCGGATGTCCAGCCGGGCCTCCGGAAGCCGGGAAGCGTCCCGGAAGCGTTCCCGGACGGCCGAGGCATACAGAAACAGGTTGTACGGTACCACGGTGGTGCCGATGAGTCCGACCACCGGCAGCAGCGAGCCTTCAGGCAGACCCGGCACGAACAGGCCGCGCAGCAGCTCCCATAGCCCGGGGCGCACCAGGATGGCCGTGGAAAAAAACGTCAGGCTCATCAGAATCACCAGCCCCACAAGCACCCGTTCGATCAGCTTGTAACTGCCCGAGAAGAGCACCCCGAAAGTGGCCAGGCCGATCAGCAACACCCAGGCCCGGGCCGACTCCAGCAGGGAGGCCGGCCATCCAAAGCCGCCGGCCGCTTCCTGTCCCGGAGAACCGCCTGCCCCGGGGGCACCAAGGGATTCGAGACCGAGGGTGGCCCCCAGGATGTTGCCCGCCTCAAAGGCGGCGTTGCCGATGGCGATGGCGGAGATCACCAGCACGGCCGTCAGCAGCCGGGCAGGCCGCCTGCTGAAGTGTCTGCGCAGGGCCTCCCCCAGGCCTTGCTGGGTCACCACCCCCAGGCGGGCGGCCATCTCCTGCAATACCACGGTGGCCAGCACCGAGAAAACCAGTCCCCAGAGCAGGGCCAGCCCGAAGCGGGCCCCCGCCACCGTGCAGGTGGCAATGGTTCCCGGACCGATAAAGGCAGCCGTTACCAGGGCCCCGGGGCCCGGGCGGTAATGCCCTCTTCGCTTCGGCTTGAGCAGGTCCGTTCCGGGTTTCGGCAACATCAGGTTATACTGGTTGAATCTGTTTGTTAAGACAGGCCATGCGCAGGAGGTCTGCATGGTTTCCGGGCAGGACAAGGTGGTGGTTGCCCAGCGGGGATTGACGGAGCTTGTCCGCATCGGCCGGATCCAGCACCACCTCCAACTGGGTTCGGCAGGCCCTTTCGTGTTGCGGGCGGCCACCCACCCTGCCCGGGGCAATGAACACCCTTTCGAGCCGCTCATCCAGCCTGAAAAGGGTCAGCTCCTCCATGGCCAGGGTTCCCTGTACCGCCGCCGACAGCTCCGTTTCGAAGTGGGTGCGCACATGAACGCCGCAAAGCAGGTCCAGCGGGGCCGTGCAATGCGCCAGCAGCAGCCTGTTGCCGTTCATCCCTGCCACGTTGGCCATCCACGGGATCCGCCCGGTCAGTGCCTGCCCCGCCATGAGGCCTGCCAGGCTGGCAAGATCCCCCTCGCAACCGGCCACCACCCCTTCGCTGTTCAGCAGGGAAAGGGCCAGACAGGCCGTTACCCCTTTATCTTTTACCATCTCGAAGCACTCCAGGGTCAGGGCATCCAGGCGGTGCTGCCTCATCACCTGCCTCAGGAAACTGTATACGCCCGCCTCCTTTTCCAGCGGCAAGGAGGTGTGGGGTTGAAAAGCCTGCAGCAATTTGTCGGAAGGGGGATAAGCATGGTAGTCGGACAGGTCCTCCCAGTCAAGCTGCACCAGTTCAATGCCCAGCCGTTCCTGAAGCAGCCCGGGCGTGACGGAGGAGGCCACCAGCCAGTGTGACACATGACCGATGAGCCCGGCCCGCTTTCCTTCCAGCCTCCGGAAACCGTCACACACCCGTGCATGGTTCTTCAGCACAGGCCCCCGCAGGGCCTCGTCCATGGAAAGGAGGCCTGCCGGGACACCGTGGTTGTCCGCCCAGGCTTTCACCTCCAAAGCGGCCGCCCAGGCGTTGTCCTGAAAGGCGGCCAGCAACAGGGCAAAGCGGCCCGGGCGCAGCCGGGCAATGGCATCCTGCTCCGACCCCCCGCCCAGGAACAGGATCAGGTCCGGCTCCGCAGCCTCTTCTTCCCAGGAAAGACCCGGAAAGGATTCGCCAAACTTATCGTACCCCGCACGGGTCATGGCTGCGGGGGCATTTCTGTGTGCGACGGCAAGGACCTGCAGGGGCATAGAGGCGGGGTTTAGGGGTGTCAGAACAAATGTAAGCAATCGGCCGATGCGGGCAAACACCATCCGACGAGAAAAAAACCAGGGGGCTCCTTGAGAAAAGCACAGGAATGCCCTAAATTAGCCGGCAATTTTCGACACCCCTTCTGTGACACCTTTAAAAATACGCCTATGTTGAAATACCTCGGACCGGGCATTCTCCTGGCAGGGGCCGCCATCGGGGGATCCCACCTGGTGGCCAGCACCCAGGCCGGTGCCCGCTACGGCTGGTCCATGCTGGGCATCCTGTTGCTGGTCAACCTGTTCAAATACCCGTTTTTTCTTTACTCCCAAAGGTATACCGCCGCCACGGGAGAAACCATCCTGGAGGGGTACCGCCGCCTGGGCAGGCCCTACCTCTTGTCCTTTTTCGTGCTGAACATCCTGACCGGGGTGGTCAACATCGCGGGGGTGAGCATGATCACGGGCAGCCTGGCCACCAACTTCGGGCTGCACGAGGTGTCCGTGCCGGTGCTCTCGGGCATGATCATGCTCGGATGCATGGGGGTGATCATCCTGGGCGGCTTCCAGATGCTGCGCCGCTTCGGCACCGCGATCGTCCTGGTGCTGGGCGTCACCACCGTCACGGCCATGGTCGTCAGCCTACTGAATGGCCCGGAGGCCATTCCCGGATTCAGGGGAGAGTCGCCCTGGACCATCGCATCCTTTGGCTTCATCATAGCCTATATGGGCTGGATGCCGGCACCCATCGACGTGTCGGTCTGGCCTTCCCTTTGGATGAAGTCACAGGAGAAGATGCAGGGAATCCGGACCCGGATGAAAGGGGTCATGATCGACTTCCATGCCGGTTACCTTGGTTCGGTGTTTTTTGCCCTGGTGTTCCTGGTGCTTGGCAAGATGGTGCTGTATGGAAGCGGGACCGCCCTGTCGGAGCAGGGACCGGTGTTTGCCCGTCAGCTGATCGACATGTACGGACAGGCCATCGGGGGCTGGGCCAGGCCGCTGATCATCGTGGCCGCCTTTTCGGCCATGCTGAGCACCACCCTGACCACCATCGACGGCTACCCGCGAACCCTCGGGGCATCCACCCGGCTGCTGTTCGGCCTGGGCGAGGCAAGCGAAAGGGCCTGGCACAGGGCCTGGATCGTGACGGGATGCCTCGCCGGCTACCTGATCATCACCACCTTCCTGAACCACCTGGGCGGCATGCTCGCCCTGGCCATGGTGGTTTCCTTTCTGATGGCGCCCGTCTTTGCCGTGCTGAACTACCGCATCATGTTTTGCGAGAATGTGCCTGTCGCAGCCCGGCCGGGGACCTGGCTGAAGGCATTGTCCGTTTCCGGCATCGTGTTCCTGACAGGGTTCGGACTGGTGTTCCTTTACTGGTACGGTTTCCTCCGGTAGGTTGCTGCGGTTTCTTTGAATGGTTGCCGGGGGACCGTTCGGCGGAATGGCCTCCAATGCCTTGAAAGCGAAGGATTTTTTTCCCATCTTTGTGAATGGGCTTGCCGGTTGCCTCTCTGTGTAGGGCAGGCCGGACCGGCAGCCGCCCCCAAACCCATCCAGCACCATGACCAGGAACCCCCTCCCCGCAGCCATCGCTTACGACTTCGATGGCACCCTTGCCCCGGGCAACATGCAGGAACATTCTTTTCTGCCCAAGCTGGGCATCTCCAAAGAAGACTTCTGGGACGAAGCCAACCGGATCGCCACCGAGAACGACATGGACGGCATCCTGTCCTATATGCAGCTCATGCTGCGTAAGGCCAGGGAAAAAAACATCCCCATCCGGCGGGAGGACTTCAAGAATTTCGGCAAGGACATACGCCTCTTTCCGGGGGTGGAGACCTGGTTCGACCGCCTGAACGACTATGCCCTGAGCCAGGGCATCCTGCTGGAACACCACATCATCTCGTCCGGACTGCGGGAGTTCATCTCGGGCACCTCGATCGCCCGCCACTTCCGCAACATCTTCGCCTCCGGGTTCAAGTACGATGCGGACGGGGTGGCCGAATGGGCTGCCCTGGCCATCAATTACACCAACAAGACCCAGTACCTGTTCCGCATCAACAAGGGCATCGACAACTCGCACGACAACACATTGATTAACAAACACATTCCGGAAGAAGACAAACGGGTGCCCTTCTCCCGCGTGATCTACATCGGGGACGGCGAGACCGATGTGCCCTCCATGAAGCTGCTGAAATACCAGGGCGGGGCGACCGTGGCCGTTTACCCCCGGGAAACCACCCCTCCGGAGGAGGCCGCCCGCCTGAAACAATCCTGCCTCGACCTGGTCGAGCAGGACCGGGTCGATTACATCGCCCCGGCTGACTATTCCCCGGGGGGCATCCTGGAACAGACCGTGCGGCTGCTGATCGACCGGATCCGGATCAACGAGGCACTGGGGAAACGCACCAAGGCCTGAGCCCTCTATTTCGGAAAATCTGCCTATTTTTGGACAAGCCGCCTGCCGGGCCCGGCAGGCCCCATCATGCTTTAAAACACCCGGAAAATGAAAAGAACTCTGCTGCTGGCCGCCCTGATGACCGCGGCCTCCATGGCCTTCTCCCAGCCCGGCAGGCTGGCATCCGACCTGGAGAAGCTGGACCGATACTACCAGCGCGTGCTGGACGAATGGAACCTGCCGGGCATGGCCGTCGGCATCATCTACGACGGAGAACTGGTCTTCAGCCAGGGCTACGGCCTGAAGGAGGCCGGGGGCCAGGACGTCCCCGATGGCAACACCCTGTTTGCCATAGCCTCCAACACCAAGGCATTCACGGCCTCCATGCTCGCCATGCTTGTGGAGGAGGGGCGCATCGGATGGGACGACAAGGTGAAGGACCATTTGCCTTATTTCGAATTGTTCAACCATTACGTCACCAACGAAACGACGATCCTTGACCTGCTGTCCCACCGCGTGGGGCTGGGCACTTTCAGCGGGGACGTCATCTGGTACAAGTCGGACATCCCGGCCGAACAGGTGCTGCGCAATGCCCGGCACCTGCCCCCGGCATTCGGGTTTCGCAGCGGCTACGGCTACTCCAACCTGATGTACCTGGCCGCCGGGGAGGTCATCGAAAAGGTGACAGGTAAAAGCTGGATGGAGAACGCCCGCGAGCGCATCCTGATCCCGCTGGGCATGGACCGCACGATCCTCAGTCCTTCCGACCTGGAGGCCATGGGCAATTTCGCCAGCCCCCACGCCCTGTTCGACGGGGTGAACACCCCGATCGACTGGGAGGACTGGGAAAACGTGGCGCCCATGGGCGGACTCATTTCCTCGGTCAATGATGTGGCGCAGTGGATGATCCTGAACATGAACGGGGGTGTCTGGAACGGAGACACCCTGCTGTCTCCACGCTCCATCAACCGCCTGTGGACCCCCCACAATCCCATGGCGGTGGACCACGGCAGGGCGCAGGATTTTGGCAGGAACTTCAACGCGTACGGCCTGGGGTGGGGGCTGGGCGACTACCACGGCACCCTGAGCGTCGGCCATACGGGCGGCTACGACGGCATGATCTCCGAGGTGCGCATGCTGCCCAAAAAGAAGATCGGGGTGGTGGTGCTGACCAACGGGGTGAAGAGTCCCATCGGACCCGTCACCAACTACACCCTGGAAACCTTGCTCGGGCTGGAGCCGCGCGACTGGTCCGCCGAAGCCCTGCCCCGGGTGAACCGGCGCTGGGCGCAGGAAGACCCGCGCATCACGGCCATCCGGGAAGCCAGGATATCGGGGACCCAACCCTCCCTGGCCCTGGAAGCCTATGCCGGCACCTATGAATCGGCCATCTACGGCAAGCTTTTCGTGCGGCTGGAGGCCGGACAGCTGCAGCTGGATTTCGGGCATTCGGCCGACCTGGCTGCGGAGCTCCGCCACTGGCACCACGATGTGTGGGAAATCCGGTGGAAGAAGCCCCATGCTTTCTTTGGTTTCGGCACCGTCGCCTTCAGCCTGGACAACAAGGGAAAGGTCACGGGCATGGACCTGGAGGTGCCCAACCGGGACATTTTCTTCGAGGAACTCAAACCGGTCCGGATCGACTGAGCCGGACCGGGCAGAACACCTACGGACCCATGAACAACACGCATTCAAAAACCGCCTTCGACCCCACACGCACCCTCTTCCCCCTGCCCGTGGCCCTGGTGGTCACCGGCAGCATGGAAAAGGCGAACATTGTAACCATCGCCTGGGTGAGCCTGCTCACCAGCTCCCCGCCCACCCTGGGCGTGTCGGTGGGCAACAGGGGTCACTCGGGCAGGCAGATCCTGGAAAACGGGCATTTCACGGTGAACATCGCCGGTGCCGGCATCATGGTGGAGGCCGATTTCTGCGGCATCACCTCCGGAAAAGATACCGACAAGTTTGGCCGTACCGGGCTGACCCCCCTGCCCTCCCTGCACATCCCTTCCCCCCTCATCGGGGAGTGCCCCCTCAACTTCGAATGCCGGCTGGTGCGCCACCAGGTGTTCGGCACCACCAACCACTTTGCGGGGGAGATTCTCAAAGTGCACATGGACACCGACAAGCTGCGCGACCCGTCCGACCCCGCCTCCTTCGATCCGGAAGCGATGGACCCCCTGGTGTACATCGGAGGCGCCAGGGAGTACCGCCGCATCGGGAAAAAGACCGGGGACGCATACCAGGCCGGCAAACAACTGGACTGATGACAAGGCGTTTGCGGCACGATTTTTGGCGGGATCGGGTGCAACGCCTATCCAAATGAAACAAGACAAGCAACCCACCAGGCCCCCGCTGGCCATCATCGTCGCGGCCGCCCTCCTGCTGGCTGCCGCACTGGCAGGGACCGCCGCACCAGAGCCCGGCGACAAGCCTGCCGTATTCCTTCCCGGCATCGTCTCCACCCATATGGGTGAAAGGGATGCAGCCCTCTCCCCGGACGGATCGCTGTTTTTCTTTACCGTAAGCAGCTACCGTTTCCCGGTCATCGTATTCTCCAGAAAGGGGGCCGACGGCTGGTCGGTTCCGGAGGTGGCCCCGTTTTCGGGGACCTACGCCGACCTGGAGCCCCACTTCTCTCCCGACGGGCAAACCCTGTATTTTGCCTCCAACAGGCCCCTCACGGAAGGAGGCGGCACCAAGGATTTCGACATCTGGTTTGTCTCCCGCCGGGAGGGCGGCTGGAGCGAGCCGGTCAACATCGGCCCGCCGGTGAACACCAAGGCCAATGAATTCTACCCCTCCATAACCCGGAATGGCACCCTTTACTGGTGCGCTGTCAGGGAAGGCGGACCGGGAGGAGAGGACATTTTTTTCTCCGAACGGGTCGGCGGGCGCTACCTCACGGCCCAGGCCCTTGGCGATTCCGTGAACACACAGGGAAACGAATACAATGCTTTCGTGGCCCGGGATGAAAGTTATATTGTATTCACGTCCACCGGCCACGGGGCGGGATACGGGAGGGGTGACCTGTACATCAGTTTCCGAAGGCCCGACGGAGGCTGGACCAAGGCCGTCAACATGGGCCCCGGGGTCAACTCCCCGGCCTTCGAATTTTGTCCCTATGTCAGTGAGGACGGCAGCACGTTCTTTTTTACGAGCGACCGCCTGCCGGAAGAAGCAGGCCCGGACGGCCCGGCATCCTACCAGGACCTTGTCCGTTTTTCCCTCGGGCCCGGCAACAAGCAGCACAGCATTTATCACGTGGACGCAGCGCTTATCGGGCGGCTCCGGCCAGCATTCTGAGGTCCCCCCCATGAATTGTCTTAGGCACCATTCCGGTGGTGCGTATTTTTCTTTAAATTTGGACCGTGAAGGCGGGATAATCCCCTGATCTGACCGGTCACAAGTGCCGGCTCCCGCCCGCCTCCGGACCCGGTTCGTCCAATGCGTCCCTTCATGAAAAAAAGAGTCGTCCTGCCGCTTTCTTCCCTCCCGCTGATTGCGGCCATATTGCTGATGGGATACTCCTTCATGAATCCCGGCAGGTTCCGGATCCTGGATGTCATCCGCCTGCCCATTCAATCCAGGATCATGGCCTCGGTGGGCGACGTCAAGGTGGGCGACTACTACATGCCCCTGTGGCTGATGAACGAACATCCCGGGGCCATTACCATGGAAGAGCTGGAACCCTTCCTTGATGGCTTGCGGCCGGGCGACATCTTCTTCACCGACAGCGAGGGCTATATTTCCAGCCGCTTCATCCCGGGCAAGTGGAAACATTCCGGGATCTACCTGGGCAAACAGGAACAGTTGAAAGAGCTGGTCCTCGCCCGGCCCGATATCGGCCGCATCCTGGAAAGATATTTCGTGACGGGGGAGGAACGGCTGGTGCTGGACAGCAGCGCCGAAGGCGTGGCCGTCAGGGACATCTCCAGCCTGTCCGACCTCCACGCCGCGTCCTTGCTGGCGTCCATCCTGGTGTTCCGGATCGACAAGCCAGGGGATCAGACCGGAAACTTCCTTGCCCAGGCCCTGAAAGAGCTGGGGAAACCTTACGATTTTGACCTGCTGCTGGAGAACCGTGAGCAAATCTATTGCTCCGAGCTGATCTATCTGGCCCTGATGCACATCGGCATCGAGCTCACGGAGTCCGAGCTGGTGTATGGCAGGCAGGTCATCACGCCCGACCGCGCCGCCCGGTATATGCTGACACAGGATAAGGAGGAATTTTCCATGGTGCTCTACATGACCCACGAAGGGGGAAAGACTGTTTCGGCAGGTCTTTCGGAAGCCTTGTCCGGAAGCATGCCCTAGTTCTGTGCCTTCAGCCAGGCCAGGGCTGCCTCGATGATGGTGTCGACCCCCTTTTGCTCATCCGCTGCCAGCATATCCACCTGTATATCGACAGGCACCCCCGTTTCGAGCTGCGCCCCTTCCGGCGTCACGGTCTGGCTGGCAGAAAACCTGTACTTCCAGCCGTTGGGCAGCTCGCCGAATGCCGGAATACCGCCTCCACCGCCCGACTGGTCGCCCATCACAATCCCCCGGGGCAGGGTGCGAACCATCTGGGCCATGAAGTTGGCAGCGCTGTAGGTCTTTCGGTTGGTCAGCAGCACCAGCCGGCCCCCGAACCGCTCCCTGGCCGAGGGATTGATTTTGAGTTCCCGCCATCCGGAAAAGTCGTTTTGTCCGGGCCCCGTCTTGAACCGCTCCAGGGCATAAACGTAAGGCTGATCCGCAAACCGGCCGCTCAGCCGGTAGCTGTTCTGGAGGCTGCCTCCCCCATTGGACCGCACATCAAGGATCACACCCTTGAGTCCGCGGGCCATCCTGACGAGCTGGTCGAGGTGAGACTCCCCGATGTCATCGCCGAAGCTGCGGTAGTTGACATAAAGGACCGAATCGATCACCCGGCTGTGAAGGGGTCCGGTGATCCGGTAGTCCGTGCCCAGGTAGTTACGCTCCACGATGTTCTGGTTGTAGTTGGCCGGGTATTCCAGAAACCACTCCCAGTTGCGGCTGCGATCGAAGCTGCTGGTCAGGTTGACGTGCCCGTCACGCAGCTCATACAGCATATCGGCCAGCAGCCCGAACAGCTCATACTGATCCATATCCTGGCGCACCCGGGACCGGAAAGCCTGCCCGACGGAGTCCCAGTCGATGCCCTTGAGCTCGAAATAGGCATAGCGGTTTCCCAGGTCCTCCCACAGGTGTTCGAACACCGAAGACGGATCCGCCTCCGGATCGGGACCCAGGAGAAGCTTCTCGCAGGAAGTGAAGGGGAGGAAGCATCCGACGAAAAAAAACAGAAATAATGCCTTTCTCAGCCTGTTCATATCCTGAAAATTAATCCAAGGGCCCAACGCCCCCTGCTGGAGGAGACCCGGTGGGCGCCCTCCTGCAACACAAAATCATACTGGTAATCGACCGAAAGCCTGTTGCCCGATTTCAGGATGTATTGCAGGGAAGGGTACAGGCTGAAATTCCAGGATCGCGGGGGAATAAACCACTCGATGGAGTCCCAGAAGACGGCCAGTCCGTTCCCGTTTCCGTATTCATACCCCCGGGGGCCGGACACCACATAGGACGATTGCAGCCGGAACCCCAACAGCTGGAAATGGGCCAGGGTCCTGAAGGAAAAGGATCTTCCAAACAGCTCAAAAGGACGGACATACCGGAGGGCCGGACCGAAGGAGGTAAAATAATGGAAGCGGTGGTTGAAATTGGTCATCGCCTCATTGTCCCTGACCATCAGCTCGTTGTTGTTCGCCCACCCCCAATGCAATCCCTGCCCGGGGTCCCTGTCCGCATGATAGAACCGAAATGCCAGGATGCCGGCGGAGAGCACATCCACCCGGGTGCCAAACCCATTGAAAAGGCCAGCCGAACCAAAGTAAGCCTCCACATGGGATGAGCGCTGCTCCCGGCCCAGCTCCCAGGCGAGAGACACCACGGCACCC
The DNA here is from genome assembly GCA_964477035.1 of uncultured Bacteroidales bacterium. Taxonomy (GTDB): domain Bacteria; phylum Bacteroidota; class Bacteroidia; order Bacteroidales; family UBA7960; genus SLSG01. The sequence continues at coordinate 251,379 of CAYZCW010000001.1, read as the reverse complement.
GTTCCCGAATAGAGGAGCGGGGAGAAGCCGTGATCGCGCATACCGGTCAGTTGAATGCCCGGGCTCAGCCGCAGGCAGACGCCCCCGGCATCGCGGGCAGACACTGCCGTGGGCTGCGCCCAAAGCGCGAACACCAAGGCATTGAATAATAAGGCAGACCGCAAACCCATGGGATGGAAGCCGTTTTAACAGAATGCCTCAAAAGTCGGCATAAATACCGAAAGAAAAAAGAAAGCCCTTCTCAAAAGGGAAAGGATTTTTATCTTTAACCCCCCGGTGGTTTCGTTGATTACACACGTCCATGCCATGAAAAACCCGCCCGCATCGTACTGTGCCTACGCAAGATCCCTGCCTGAAGGCAACCCCCACCGCATCCACCACGACACCCTGCACGGCTTCCCCGCCGGCAGCGACGAGGAACTGTTCGAACGCCTGGTGCTGGAAATCAACCAGGCCGGGCTGAGCTGGGCCACGATCCTGAAGAAACTGGATCATTTCCGCAGGGCCTTTGAGGGGTTCAGCATCCAAAAGGTGGCCGCCTATGGAGAGGCAGACCGCCGGCGCCTGCTGGCCGATCCGGGGATCATCCGCAACCGGCTCAAGGTGGAAGCCGCCATCCACAATGCCGAGGTCATCCTCCGGCTGCAGCAACAACACGGCTCGTTCAGGAACTGGCTGGACCGCCACCACCCGGCCGGCAGGGCGGACTGGGTCCGCCTTTTTCGCAACACCTTCCGCTTCACCGGGGGAGAGATCGTGAATGAGTTTCTCATGAGCACGGGTTACCTGCCGGGAGCCCACCAGCCGGACTGCCCACTGTATGACCGGGTGCTTGCCGGGAGGCCCCGGTGGTATGATCCGGCCCCCGCCCTGCGGGAGGACGCTCCCGACACCTTTGCCGAAAGGGTCATCGACTTCAACCGAAGCCTCCGGCTGGACATGGAGCTGCCCCCGGGTGTCCGGGCCATGAACCCCTTTGAGGAAAATGCCCTGGCCATGGAGGCCTCGTCCGCCTTCTACCGCAGGTTCTATTCCGACAACAGGCCCCGCTTCCTCATCCTGGGCATCAACCCGGGACGACACGGAGCCGGGGTGACGGGCATCCCCTTCACAGACACCAAAAGACTCCGGGAAGAATGCGGTCTGACCCTCGGCCCGCTCCATACCCACGAGCCGTCTTCCGTTTTCGTCTACGAGGTGATCGCGGCTTACGGGGGTGCGGAGGTCTTTTATTCAGACTTTTACATCAATTCCCCCAGCCCGCTGGGCTTTCTTACCACCAACGAGAAGGGGCGTGAGGTCAACTTCAACTATTACGACAGCAGGGCATTGCAGGAACGGCTCAGGCCATTCATGGCGGAATCCGTCCGCAGGCACATATCCATGGGGGTCCGGACGGATGTGGCTTTTTGCCTGGGCACCGGAAAGAACCACCAGTTTTTGGACAGGCTGAACCAGGAGCATGGGTTCTTCGGCAGGCTGGTTCCCCTGGACCATCCCCGGTTCGTGATGCAATACCGCTCACGTGACAAGGAGGCCTACATCGCCAAATACCTCCATGCCTTCCGGGAGGTCACGGGACGGTGATCGCGCTAAAGGGACGGCATTTGATTGCCCCACCGGAAATCTGCCGCACCAAAACGGGAACAGCCTTTCTTTTCTTACCGGATCAGCCGGGCGACCTGGTCGACCGGCACGGTATTGGCCAGCTCCAACACCCGGCCCTCCTCGTCAATGCCCTTGAAGGAGAGGGTCATCAGGGAGGAACCGAACGGAACCTGCAGGTCCCAGTCCGGAGGGCCGTCCTCCCGGGGGCTCTTCTGCAACACGGCCCGGTAATTGCCCACCCGGACCCGTTTCTGGTTCGCATCGCCCGAGAGGATGGGCAGGGCCAGCAGGGCGTTGACTCCGGCCAGCATGGGGGAGTCGGCCAGCACCTGCAGGCTGACCGAAGGGGCGGTTTCCTGCCCATAGGTTCGCTGCACATACAGGCCGGCATAGCCCATGGCGGCCGAGGCCACCTCATCGGAAGGTGTCTGTGCAGGCATGTCGCCCATGGTGGCAGGAAGAACCTTCAGCACCTCCCGCCCGATGGCCAGATCCACTTCGTTCATGGCCTGCTGCAAGGCCGTGCGTGCCACGTCCAGGTTTCCTGCATTGTAAGCCTGCCGGGCCTCCTGCAGGCGCGCTTCCACTTCCTGGGCCACGATCGTGACCGTCAGGCTGCAGAAGACCATGATAAGCATGAACAGTCCTTTTCTCATTGCTCTCCCAGTTTTTGTTTGATGGTTTGGATGCTGAAGCTGCCGGCAGCCCCCATGAATTCAGATTCCGTCGCAAAATTGACCCCCTGCAGGATGAATACGGAGGATTGCCCAAAGGGAACACCCAGGGTATATCCCTCGTCCTCATCATACTGTATGTAGGCCTGGTGGTCCTGAAAGCGGATTTGCTTCTGGTTTGTCTCCTCCGCATACTCCGCATGGTATCCTGCAGCGAGCGCCAGCCCGGCCAGGCCGAACAGGCCCGCATCGCTGCCGACCGAAACGGCCAGACCCACGTCATCCCCTCCTTCATACATCCTTTCAATGACCAGTCCCACGAAACCAACACCTGTACTGCTCACCCTGTCGTCGTCCGGCCGGTACTGCAAAGACCCGACTGATTCGGGCAGGGAGGCCAGGACCCCCTGGCCCATCTCCAGTTCCACGCCCCACAGGGCCTGGCGCAGAGAGGACTTGGCAGAGGTATAACTTCCTCCGGAAAAGGCATCATGGGCATCGGTCAGATGCTGGTTCACATCCGGAATGCCCTGGTCCAGGCCCGCCCCCCGGCGGTTCCGCCCCAGGCGGGCGTCTTCCTCCTCCCGGGCCTTGCGTTCCTCCTCCTTGCCAAAGATCTCTTCTATGGCGCGGTTTTCCAGCTCCCGTTGCACCCTGCGCAGCAGCCGGCCCTGTGCGTAAAGCTCGGTGGCGCCCCAGGACAAGGCCAGAAAAAACAACAAACCGATCAATCCAATCCTGTTCATGGTATTCCTCCTTTTTAAGGTGTATCCCCGGCAACCGCCCCGCCCGGTGCCGGGCTGGTGGCGTATTGATATGGGGCCACGGGCGTGAAGCCGGGAACGTACCCGCAGCCTTGTCAAATATAGAAAAAAAGCATGCGTTAGTCAAGCATTCCTTCTTTTTCCCCCAATCCCTGGTGCGCGGGGCGGAATTTTTTCATTATATTGCACCCTAAACGGGTTTAGTAAACGACTCCTTCCGGACGTGTCCAGGCCCCGGCAAACCCCCTGAATCATGAAAAAGAGACCCTCCCTTTCCGACATCGCCGGCAGCCTCGGGTTGTCCAAGACCCTTGTGTCCCTGGTTCTTAATAACAAAGAAGCACAATACGGGATCAGTCCGGAAACCAGTGAGCGGGTCAGGCAGAAGGCAGCAGAACTTCATTACCGGCCCGACCGGATGGCACAGTTGTTCCGCACGGGAAAAACCATGAGCATCGGGATGGTTCTTCCGTCCCTGTCAGAGCCCGGCGTGGCGAAAATGGCGGATATTGCCGAACAACTGGCCCGAAAGGAAGGCTACGCCCTGTTGTGTGCCACGACCCAGGGGGACCCGGACCAGGAAACACAGAGGATCCGCTTCCTGGCGGAGCGCAATGCGGACGGACTCCTTATCGTTCCCACCGGAAATAACCCGGACCTGACCGGCCTGCTGCGTGAGGAAGGCCTCCCTGCCGTGTTGACGGGAAGACCGGTTTCGCCGAATGAGCCGCTCCCCTATGTCACGGCAGACCATTTCTGGGGGGGGCACCTGGTCGCCACCCACCTGCTGGAGCAAGGCTGCCGGGCCCTGGCCGTGATGTCGGAAGGACAGCAGGGAAGTCCCGCGGCGGCCGACAGGCTGCAGGGGATCGTCACCACCCTGGCAGATGCCGGACTGTCCCCTTCACCTTCAAGTCACCTGGTGGCCGGAGGGCCCGATCCGGAGGCGGAGATGGAAAGGCAACTGGGGGGGCTGCTTCAGGCCGGCAGGCTCCCGGACGCCATCATCGCCCTGGAGGACGGGCTCATCCTTCCCTGCCTGGCGGCAGTGCAGAGACTTGGCCTGGATGTTCCCGGCCAGGTCGCCCTGGCCGGCTTCGGGGACCAGCCGGTACATGACCTGACAAGCCCCCCCCTTACCATGGTGTCCCAACCAGACAAACAGATCACAGAAAAGGCCTTTGGCCTGCTGATGCAGCTGATGCAGCAAATCACCCCCGCTTCTTCGGCGGTCCACCTGCCGGTGGAGCTCATCGTCCGAAGATCCTCCCTCAAAGCAGCCAGATCATGAAACACCGCCACGTTCCGAACCCATCCGGCCCGCAAGGCCCCATCGTCATGACCCTGGACGCGGGCGGCACCCACTTTGTCTTCTCGGCCATCCGCGACAGCAGGGAGTGCGTGCCACCCATCACCCATCCATCCCACGGTCACGACCTGAAGCGCTGCCTGCAGACCATCCTCCAGGGGTTTGAAGAGACAAGGCGGGTTTTGGACACAGTGCCCGCAGCCATCAGCTTTGCTTTCCCGGGACCGGCCGATTATGCCGGAGGCATCATCGGCGACCTGGGCAACCTGCCGGCATTCCGGGGGGGCGTGCCCCTGGGTCCCATGCTCGAGGATCACTTCGGCCTGCCCGTTTTCATCAACAACGACGGGGACCTCTTCGCTTACGGAGAAGCCATGCACGGCTTCCTGCCGGAGCTGAACCGGCGGCTGGAAGCGGCCGGCAGCCGCCGGAGGTTTCGCAACCTGGTGGGTGTTACCCTCGGGACAGGCTTCGGTGGGGGACTGGTCGGCCGGCACGAGCCCTACCTGGGGGACAACGGGGCCGGAGCAGAGGTGTGGCTGCTGCGAAACAGCCTGAACCCAGGCAGCTTCTCGGAAGAAAATATCAGCGCCCGGGCGGTGGTTCGCGAATACATGGGTCTGGCGGGAGGGGATGAAAATGGCATGACTCCCTTACAGGTTTATCAGGTCGCCACGGGCCACCTGCCGGGCAACCGGCAGGCGGCCACAGAATCGTTCGACCGCCTGGGACAGGCACTGGGAGATGCCCTCGGAGACGTGATCACCCTGTGTGATGCTCCCGTGGTGATCGGCGGGGGCCTGGCCGGTGCCTGGGAGTTGTTCGCCCCTGCCATGATCAGAAAACTCAATGGCAGCCTCCGCTCGCTCGGGGGCCAGGCCGTCCCCCGCCTGGAAGTGCAGGTTGTCGACCTGGAAGACCCCCTTGGGTTTGGCCGGCTTGCAGAGGAAACCTCCCGGCTGGTGCGGGTCCCCTTTTCAGACCGGACCGTCACGTACGACCCGGTCAAAAAGGTGGGGCTGGGTCGGTCCCGACTCGGCGCCAGCAAGGCCATCGCCCTGGGCGCCTATGCCTTTGCCCTCCATAAGACCGGCTACCGGGACCCTGCCTTGTTTCCGGACGACCCGGCGGCCGGCCCATCCGACGCCAACCATTAAAACCACCCTCCCTGTCATGAAATCCCTTGCCCGCCGATTCAGGACGTTGCTCCTGATCCTTTTACCGCTGATCACCCTGCAGGCCTGCAGGGAACCGCAGCAAACCGCCGGCCCGGCATCCTGGGTCGATCCGTTCATCGGGACCGACGCCCACGGCCACACCTATCCCGGCCCCAGCCTTCCCTTCGGCATGGTTCAGCTGAGTCCCGACACCCGGCTGGGCGGCTGGGACGGCGCCTCAGGGTACCACTACTCCGACTCCGTCATCTACGGATTCACCCATACGGCCCTGAGCGGAACCGGGGTGGGTGATTACGGGGACATCCTGGTCATGCCGGTGGCCGGAGGACCGGTTTTCGACAACACGGAGTACCTTTCCCCCTTCCGCAAGGACCAGGAAGAGGCCGTGGCTGGTTATTACCGCGTATACCTGGACAAGCCCGGGGTTCTGGCCGAGCTGACCGCCACCACGAGGGTGGGATTCCACCGCTACACCTTTCCGGAAGAGGTACCGGCCGGCCTGGTGATCGACCTGGCTCACCGCGACCGGGTGGTGGACTCCCATATTGAATTCGTCGGTGACCGGGAGGTGAGGGGCATGCGGCGGTCGTCCAACTGGGCCAGGGACCTGCTGTGGTATTTCCACATGGAGTTCTCCCGTCCTTTCAGCAGCTTCCACATCATGGACGGAGAGGCGGCCCGGGAAGGCAGGGGTCCCGTCAGCGGCACGGCCATCAGGGCCTTTGCCGGATTTGAACCCGGCAACGGGGAACCCCTGCTGGTCAAGGTAAGCCTGTCTGCGGTCGGTCCGGAAGGGGCCCTGCGCAACCTGCAGTATGAACTGCCCGGTTGGGACTTTGACGGCACGAGGGAAGAAGCCTTCATGACCTGGAACCGTGAACTGGACCAGGTAAGGGTCCGGGGCGGCAGCCGGGAGCAGCTGACTACATTCTATACTGCCCTGTACCACGCCTTCCTGCAACCCAACCAGTTCGCCGACACCGACGGCCGCTACCGGGGAATGGACAGGGAGGTTCATCAGGCAGACGGCTTCACCCCCTATACCGTCTTCTCCCTGTGGGACACCTACCGCACCTGGCACCCGATGATGACCATCCTGGATACCGGGCGCAGCCTGGATTTCATCCATACCATGCTGGACATCTATGACAAGGGCGGGCTGCTTCCTGTCTGGGAGCTGGCCGCCAACGAAACCCATACCATGATCGGCTACCATTCTGTATCGGTCATCGCCGACGCTTACCTGAAGGGCATCCGGGACTTCGATGCCCGCAAGGCCCTGGAAGCCATGGTGCACAGTGCCACATGCGATCACTTCGGGCTGAAGGCCTACCGGGACCACGGGCATATCCCGGGCGACCTGGAGCACGAGTCGGTCTCCAAGACCCTGGAATACGCCTACAACGACTGGTGCATTGCCATGATGGCCCGGGAGATGGGAGAAGAAGCGCTTTACGGGGAATACATCCGGCGGGCGCAGTACTACAAGAACCTGTTTGACCCCTCCACCGGCTTCATGAGGCCCCGGCTGAACGGCGGGTGGCTCACCCCCTTCGATCCCACCCGGGTGGACTGGCACTTTACCGAGGCCAACGCCTGGCAGTACAGTTTCTACGTGCCCCAGGACATTGCCGGGCTGACCTGCCTCCATGGAGGGGCCGGCCATCTGGCGGACAAGATCGACGAACTGTTCGGAACAGAAGCTCCCGTTTCCGGGCGGGACATGAAGGACATCACCGGGATGATCGGCCAGTACGCGCACGGCAACGAACCCAGCCACCACATGGCCTACCTGTACAACTTCCTGGGACAGCCCTGGAAGACCCAGCAGCGGGTGCGGGAGATCATGGACACGAAATACACCCACCTGCCCGACGGGCTCAGCGGCAACGAAGACTGCGGACAGATGTCGGCCTGGCTGGTCATGAGCGCCATGGGCTTTTACCCGGTCAGCCCGGGCCTTCCGGAATACATCATCGGCACGCCCTGGTTTCCGGAAACGGAGATCCGGCTGGAAAACGGGAACACCTTCCGCATCACGGCAGACAGGGTCTCGGCTAAGAATATTTACATCCAGGATGCCGAACTCAATGGGCAGGCCCTGACCCGCTCATGGATCACCCATGAGGAGGTCATGCGCGGCGGGCACCTCCACTTTGTCATGGGGCCCCGCCCCAACACCGCCTGGGGAAGCAATCCCGGGGATGTGCCTTCAACACGAATTGATGACGAGCTCCTGCTTCCCGTTCCCTTCATCGTGGCGGAAGACCGCCGCATCCGCGACACCATCGAGGTGTCTGCAGGGGCCATTTTGCCGGACACCCGGCTGTTCTACACCTTAAACGGCGACCCGCCCGATACGCTGTCAGCGCCTTATGTGCAGCCAATCATCCTGGACCGCACGACCACCCTCAGGGTCATCGGTCACCACCGGGACCTGGGGTACAGCTTCCCGGTGGAGGCCCGTTTCGTGAAGATGGACCTGGACAAATCGGTCGAGCTGCTGACGGCCTATCACCCGTCTTACCATGCCGGCGGACCCGAAGCGCTGATCGACGGCCTGCGCGGTTCCCACAACTGGCGGCTGGGAGGATGGCACGGCTACCAGAACACCCCCTTCGAGGCGGTGATCGACCTGGGCAGCAAACAGGACATCCGCTACCTGGCCGCCGGGTTCATCCAGGACATCCGCTCCTGGATCTGGATGCCCGTGGAGGTGCGCTTCCTGTTGTCTGACGACGGACTGTCATTCAGGGAGGTTGCCCGGCTGGGGCATGCAGTCCCATCCGACGATTACGATGTGGTTCAAAAAGACATCGGCACCCGCTTGTCGGACAGGGCGCGCTATGTGAAAGTGCTGGCGCGCAATTTCGGCGCCATCCCCGGCTGGCACCTGGGTGCCGGGGGACAGGCATTCATTTTCGTGGATGAGGTCATCATCGAATGATCCCCGGACATTCCAACCTTTTTATATGACGGATCGTCTTCACAACTTATCGACAAGGGGACCCTGGTGACCGCCTCCACCGCATTTGAGGGACGAAGGAACAGGGCGGGGACGTCTTTTTTATGTCCGACCTGGGACAGGATATTGTGGCAAACCTGTCTGACGGGTTGTCCATCACAGCGGGTGTGTATGGAAGGTTCGGACTGACCAACATCTATGCGGGCAACCAGGATGTGCCATACTGGCTCAACCGCACCCAAAATGCGGCCCTGCTGATCTCTGTTTCCCTGAATTACACCCTGCGCTGAACACGCCGGGGACGCATTCCCCGTCATGTTTTAAAAAAGACATTCCAACCTTCAGGGATCCGCGATCGTCATATAGATGTTCATGCATTGTTTCACATCAATTCCTTAAATTGAAAGCTATGAGAAATATCAAAGCTTATTTTGTCCTTTTTTCTGTTCTTCCCCTATTGATACTTTCCTCCTGCAGAGATGAAACCGGAACCGGTAGCGATACCGGCATCCTTCACCTGTCGATCACAGACGCACCTATTGACCAGTATGACGTAACCGGGGTGTTCATTACGGTGACGGACGTCCAGATTCACAAGGACGGGGAGTCCTGGACGGCACTGGATGGCTTCCAGGGGCCCGTTACCTATAACCTGCTGGAGCTGACCCATGGGGTTTCAGCGCTGATGGGAAGCACCGAACTGACGGCTGGAACATACACCCAGATTCGTTTCATGCTGGATGCGCCTGCCAATATGGGTCAGGGTCAGCACACCAATCCGGGCTGCTACCTTGAATTCGCAGACGGATCAACGGCCTCCCTGTTTGTTCCCAGCGGGGGGCAGACCGGTTACAAAGCCATTGGCAGTTTTACCGTGCCGATCAATGGAGAAGTCCATGTAACGGCAGATTTCGATGTGCGCAAATCGGTGGTAGTGGCAGGAAATTCCGGCAAGTTCATCCTCAAGCCCACCATCAGGCTGGTGGCAGACGACCAGGCCGGGAAAATCACGGGCAGTGTCACCAACCTGGAGGCTGGGTATGGAGCCGTCATATACGCGTATGAGGCAGGCACTTATCAGGAAGCCGAGGCTTTGGACCCGGAACCGGAATTGGTACGTTTTCCCCGTGCCATATCCAGCGACAGGGTCCATGAAGAGGGGCATTATATGATCCCTTTCCTGGCACCCGGAAGTTATGACCTGGTAGTGGCCCTCACCATTGACGGGGAGTTTGTGGCGGTGGCCGGCATCCTGCCGGGAGTGGTCGTGGAAAGCAACGAGACCACCACTGCCGGTATTGATATCGATATGCTCTGAGGTCATTCACGGCAAATTCTTTCTTTTAAAGGTTTTTAAAAAAAACACATCCTGCGATAGGGTATGGGGGGTGGTTGGCGGTCATAGGACCGAAGACCATAAACCCCAAACCCTATCAAGATGAAAACAACCGCAGTTAAAACGATCCTGGCAGGTCTGTTTGCGATGCTTCTCTTTGCCCCGGGCATCCAGGCACAAGCTGTCGGGGAACCCACCTTCCACACGATCAACGGGGTGGTGAGGGATCTGCGAGACAACCGGCCGGTGGCATTCGCCAGCGTATTCATTCCGGGCACTTCCATCGGGACCGTTTCCAACCTCAACGGCATATTCACCCTCAAGGTACAGAAATCACTCAATGTCACCCATTTCGCCATTTCGCACCTGGGATACAAAATCTCGGAATACCCCATCAGCGAAGGCATGACACTGGGTGAGGACTTTTTCCTGGAGCCCTATTCGGTGGTCCTTCCCGAGGTGGTGGTGCGGCCGGGCGACCCCAAGTCCCTGGTCCTAAGTGCAATCAACAAGATTGAAGACAACTACCCGGACGAGCCCCAGCTGCTGACGGCATTCTACCGGGAGGCCATCAAGCAGCGCCGTGACTACATCTCCATCTCGGAAGCGGTGGTGGAGATTTACCAGGCTCCCTATTCAGGAAGCATGCAGTCCGACCGCACACGCATCATCCAGGGCCGTAAAAGCGGCAACGTGAAAAAGGCCGACACCCTGGCCGTGAAACTGCAGGGCGGACCCCACGTGGCCATGCTCCTGGACGTGGTCAAGAACCCCTACATCATCCTGTGCAAGGAATGTGTAGACTACTACCATTATGAGTTCCTGGATGTGGTCCGGATCGAGGACGCCCTCAATTATGTCATTGGATTCAAACCCCGGGTGGTCATGAACATGCCCCTGTTTGAGGGCAGGTTCTACATTTCGGTGGACAACCTGGGCTTTACCATGGCAGAATTCAGCATGGATATTTCTGACCGCAACAAAGCGGCCCAAAGCCTGATCCTGCGCAAACCCCTGCGGCTGCGCGTGACCCCCACGGCCACCAACTACCTGGTTACCTACAAGGAGGTGGACGGCAAATACCACCTGAATTATGTCCGCAGTGAGCTGGAGTTCTACGCCGACTGGCGGGTACGCATCTTCCGGACCGGTTACAGCACCATGTCCGAAATGGCCATTACCAAAAGGGAGTCCGAAAACGTGGAACGTTTTGCCTACCGGGATTCCTTCCGCCCGAACACCATCCTGGCAGATCTGGTGCCGGTCTATTTTGAGGACGAGTTCTGGGGAGAATACAACTACATCGAACCGGAAGAGTCGATCGAGTCGGCCATTCAGAAACTCAACCTCCGGCTGGATAGAGAAGGAGACTAAGCGACCGGCCCATCCGGCGATACCATAGCAACCATTTTATTTTTCACTTCAAACCATGTAACCATGAAAACAAATCTTGTCAACACCATGATCCTGGGACTGCTTGCCGTCATGCTGAGCACGGCGGCGGGCCTGGCCCAGGATGAAAGAAGCCAATTCTACACCATCAGCGGGGTGGTGCAGGACGTGGCCACCAAAAAACCCATTCCCTTCGTCAGCGTTTACATCCCCGGGGCCTACATCGGTACGGTGACGAACCTGGACGGGTACTTCACGTTAAAAGTCCCCGAGGGCCTCAGCGCCACCGTATTCTCGATCTCACACCTGGGCTACCGAACCAGTGAATACTCCCTGGCGGAAAGCCGGGGCGGGGCCAGGGTGTTTGCCCTCAGCCCCTATTCGATCACCCTGCCGGAGGTCATTTACCAGCCCGATGACGCCAGGGGTATTGTGGAAAAGGCCATCGCCAAGATCGCCGACAATTACCCGGAAGAACCACAGATCCTGACCGGCTTTTACCGGGAGACCATCCGGCAGCGGCGCGACTATGTGTCCATCTCGGAAGCGGTGGTCAGCGTCTACCAGACGCCTTACAACCACCTGGGGGCCTCCGACAGGGTCCGCATCGTGCAGGGGCGCAAGAGTGCCGACGTCAAAAAGATGGACACCCTGATCGTGAAACTGCAGGGCGGGCCCCATGTGGCCATGCTGCTGGACATTGTCAAGAACCCCAACGTACTGCTCGACAATCAGTCCGTCGACTTCTACAACTACGAATTCCTGGATGTGGTGCGGATCGACAATGAAGCCAATTACGTGATCGGTTTCGAGCCAAGGGTCGTTCTCCCCTTCCCGCTATACTCGGGCAAGCTGTTCATTTCGGTCGAAAAGACCGCCATCACCATGGCCGAGTTCAACCTGGACATTTCCGACCGGGATAAGGCAGCCCAGAATTTCATCATGAAAAAACCCATCCGGCTGCGCTTCATTCCGACCAACACCAACTACCTGGTCACCTACAAGGAAATCGACGGCAGGTACCAGATCAATTACGTACGCAGCGAATTGGAGTTTTTTGCCGACTGGAGGCGACGCATCTTCCGCACCGGGTATACGGTCATGTCGGAAATGGCCATCACGGACAGGAGGCAGGAGAATGTGGAACGCTTCAGCACCAGGGAGTCTTTCCGGCCGGGCAATGTGCTGGCGGATATGGTTTCCGTGTATTTCGATGAAGCGTTCTGGGGGGGATACAACGTGATCGAACCGGATGAGTCGATCGAATCGGCCATCCACAAACTGAACAGGCAGCTGATCTCCAACTGACCCGGCAGGCCGTCCGGCAAATCAATCCATCCCGGCCGGGCGGCCTGCCGGAGTTCGCCCGGCCGGATGCTTCCCGGCCGGGCCTTTGAACGGATGCAGGCAAAACGAACATCTAAGAAATAGTGATACCTTTGTGCCACAGAGCAAACCGGCATGAACAGAATCAACCTGGTATCACACAAAAGAATACAAGACGATGATGTCGCCGCTTTTGAATCCTTGTTCCGGGAATTCTATGCGCCATTGTGCCGGTATGCGATGCGGTTTGTCCGGGACACGGACATGGCGGAAGAAATCGTTCAGGATTTTTTTTACCATTACTGGCAGAACCGCAAGGCGGTCGACATCAATACGAACGTGAAAGGGTATTTGTTCCGCTCGGTTCGCAACAAGGCCCTCAAGCACCTGGAGCATGCCGCCGTCAGACAAAGGCATGCAATCAACATGGCGGGGGCGTTTTCAGGGACCGAAGAACCCCTGCAGGCCGGGGCACTGGAAGCAAAAGACCTGCAGCGGATCATCGATGAGACACTGGACACCCTGCCGGAGAGGTGCAGCCTGATATTCAAGATGAGCCGCTTTGAAGGCATGACGTACAAGGAGATTGCAGGGGAACTATCCATTTCGGTGAAAACCGTGGAGGCCAACATGGGGAAAGCCCTTCAGCTGTTCAGAACCAAACTGGAAAAATACAAATTGTCTGTTTAAACTGATTTTACCGATGCAATCATTGCATGACCATACGGCCGACTATGAAATGATGGCCAGATTGCTCAGCGGGGAGATGGGCCCGGAAGAGGAACGCAAGGCCAGAAAAGGCATCCGGTCCGATTCCCTAAAGGAGGCCGTGTTCGACCAACTCTCAACCTGCTGGAACATGATGGAAACCACAGACCGCCCCACCCCGGCAGATACGGACAAGGCCTGGGAGAAGCTCAGTGGCCGGCTCGAAGCCGACGGGCTGTTGCCCGCCCCCGCAAAACCCAAAATCAGGACCCTGTTCCCGGCCTGGGCCGGATGGGCCGCCTCCCTGCTCATCCTGGCCGTGGCCGGGATCCTGCTGCACAACCGCACCCCGGACCCCTTGCCGCTTCTGACAGAAAATATCAGCCCCGAAAAGCAGACCCTGGTCCAGTTCCTTGAGGATGGCTCCGTGGTCTACCTGGCCGACAATGCCCGCCTGGCCTATCCCGAAACGTTTGGGGAAAGCGAACGCAAGGTGGTGCTGGAGGGAGAGGCCTTTTTTGATGTGAGTCCGAAGGCAGACCAGGCCTTCCTGGTGGAGACCCGGGCAGCCCTTGTGGAAGTCCTCGGAACATCCTTTAATGTGAAAGCCACCGGCCAGGACGCTTTCGAACTCTTCGTGGAGGAAGGGGTCGTCCGGGTCAGCAGCCGCACGGACCCGGCAATGACCCTCCTGGTGGAACCGGGAGAGATGCTTTCTGTCACCGGCAACCGCTTCGAGAAATCCACCGTATCCGACAATGCCCCTTCTGCCTGGAAAACCACCCGGATGCATTTCAAGGACGAGACCCTTGACAACATCCTGCGGGTCATCAACAAAAACTACCATGCCGGCCTGCGGCTTGCAGAGGGACAGGAAGGAAGGAGGCTGACCGTCACATTTTACCAGAACAACCTGCCCACCATCATCGAACTGATCAGCCTGTCCATGGACCTTCAGGCGGTGGAGCTGCCCGATTCGACCATCCTGCTCAGGCCCGCCACTTAGGGAAAAACCATACCAGCCACATGGCACACAAGCCGGACATCCGCCTTACGCAAAGCACCCTTCCTTTCATCCTGGCGTGCCTGCTGCTTGTGTCGCCAAGCCCCGCATGCCTTCCCGCCCAATCCACTCAAAGCGGCCATACGGTACTCGATCAGATCGTCAGCCTGCCCAGACAGACATCCACGGTCTACGGCCTGCTGAACCAGATTTCCCGGGAGACCGGGTATTTCTTTGTATACGACTCCGACCTGGTAGACAACGACCGGAGGATCCGCATACAGCGCATCACGGCCCCGGTGAGGTCCCTGCTCCGGGACATCCTGGATGATGCCGCCCTGGAGTACGCCGTGGTCGACCAGCACATCCTGATTTTCCCGATGGGCGAGCCGGTTCCTGAAACCATTTCCAGGCAGGAACCCTCGCGGGATCAGGCACAGACAGACCCGTTTTTTACCATCGGGGGAAGGATCCTCTCGGCGGATGACGGCAGGGCCCTGCCCAATGCCTCCATCAGCATTCCCGGCAGGGGCATGGGCATCGCCAGCAACCTGGAGGGACGGTTTGCCCTCAAGATTCCCCGGGAACTGGTCGACACCGTCGTGCGCTTTTCCTATATGGGATACAAACCCAAGGAAATCCCTCTCCGCCTGCTCGAAGACAGGCAGGTCGATGTGTACCTTGAAACGGACTACATCTCCATGCAGGAGGTGATCATCCGTTATTTCGACCCCGAACTCATCATACAGAATGCCCTGGACAAAAGGGCCGGCAATTACCCCGGCCAACCCGTTCTCATGACGGCTTTTTACCGGGAAGGGGTCAAACGGAATGAGAAGCTGCTGAATTACTCCGAGGCCATCTTTGAGGTATACAAGGGAGCCTATACCGGCGCCCCCGACCCCGACCAGGTACGGCTTATCCAATCCCGGCGCATCACCAATATTGACCAGCGGGACACCCTGGACCTGAAACTGGAGGCGGGGGTCAGCAGCACCCTGCAACTCGACTTCGTAAAAAACCTGCCCGAATTCCTCGATCCGAAAACCATCACCCGCTACCAGTTCACCAATGCCGACATCGTATCCTACAATTCAAAAAATGCCTACGCCATTGAGTTTGCCCCGGCCCAACGGTACGAAGAGGCCATGTTCTCCGGTATCCTGTTCGTCGACATGGAAAGCCTCGCTTTCCTTGGTGCGGAGCTGGAGCTGAACCCCCGGGTTGTCAACCGGGAGCAACACCTGTTTATCAGGAGGCGGTCCAGGGGGTACAACGCCAACATCGTCCGGGTGCATTACGCCATCCGATACCAGGAAATCGATGGCACTTACCACATGGAACACATCCGGGGAGAGCTGGAACTGAGGTTCCGGCGCCGCCGGCAGCTGTTCAGCAACACCTACTTCGCATTCTTTGAAAAAAGCGTCGGACACGTCCAGCAGGAACAAGTCGCCCGGTTCTCCAGAAGTGAAACCCTTCGCACCAACACCGTGTTTTCGGAAGAACCGTTTCAATACGACAACGAATTCTGGGGCCGCTACAACATCATTACCCCGGAAAAGGAAATCAGCCAGGCCTGGCTGGAGGTCCGCTCCAGGATCGAAAGCATCGTGGCCGAATAACTCCCCTCCCGCTTTAAACCTTCCCCCCGAAAAGATGTCATACCACAAAACCCCGTCCGAAATCATTATATGACATCTGTATATGTGCTTTATTTCGTTTAAAAAAATCCGATGCGTGGCAAGCCCCGTCCTTGTCCTTCTGCTCTCTGCATCAACATTATCCGGCCAGCAGGCCGATCAAAACCGGGCCAGGGGAATCCTCAGCGGGCAGGTGGTGGAATCCATAAGCAAGAAACCCCTGGAGTATGTCAATATCAGCCTGTTCAGGCAGCAGGACACCACCCTGGTCCAGGGCGGCATCAGCCAGAAAGACGGCAGGTTCCATATAGGGGAGGTTCCCCGGGGCACCTACCGGATCCGGTTTTCCTTCATGGGCTTTGAAACATTATGGCTGGAGGACCAGAGGATCACAGAACAGGAGCCGGTCCTCCACCTCGGACAGTTGGCCATGCACCCCGGTACAGGCATGCTGGATGCGGTCACGGTTACGGCCGATCGCGCGATGCTGGTGTTCGACCTGGACAAGCGTGTGTATGCCGTGGGCAGCGATCTCACCGCCACGGGCGGCTCCGCCATTGATGTCATGGAAGCGATTCCTTCGGTGTCGGTCGACTTCGAGGGAAGGATCAGTCTGAGGGGCAGCCAGAACGTCACCATTCTGGTTGATGGCCGGCCTTCCCACTTCACCGGGCTGGACCAGGTACCGGCCACCATGATCGACCGCATCGAGGTGATCACCAACCCTTCCGCCCGCTACGATCCCGATGGCACCTCCGGCATCATCAACATCATACTCAGGAAGCAGCGACAGCGCGGCACCAACGGCATGGCCAATGTCAACCTGGGTACCGGCAGCAAAGCCAATGGCTCGGTCCACCTGAACCACCGGATAGACCGCCTCAACCTGTTTGGCAATTACGATTTCCGCCTCCAGCAGATGACGGGGCTCAACCTGAACGACCAGGACCGGATCAATCAGGCCGGCGACACCCTGGTATTTATCCGGCAGGCTGAGGATTTCTACCGAAAAGGCTTGTTCAACAATGCCCGGCTGGGAGCCGACTATTTTTTCAGCGACCGGCAGGTTCTTTCCATAAGCGCCACCTACAACCTGCGCGACACCCGCCCCAGAAACTATTCACAGGTGGGGCTACACATCCCTGAGTACCGCGACCTGGAGACATCCATGGAACGGCATTTCAGGGGTTTCGGACAGGAGTACGTCCTGAGCTACTCACATGGGTTCGGGCAGAATGGGGGCAAACTGCTGGCCGATGCCTTTTTCTCGGGCAGTTCGGGGGAGCTGGCCCGGGATGTGGTGGTGGAGCCCGTTGCCAGCCCGCAGGACAGGGAAGTCATGTACGAACAATCCGACGCCCCGGGCAGCCTGTTCAGCCTGCAAGCCGACCTGACAGTTCCCCTGGGCGGGGCCACCCTTCTGGAAACCGGCCTGAAAACCCTTGGGAGAAACGTGGAAGACGATTTCCGTTTTTTTGACCGGAACCCCGTCACGCAACAGTACGATCTCAACAACACATATTCGAACCATTTTTTGTTCCGGGAAAGCATCCACTCCCTCTACGGCATTTTGTCGCACGGCTTTGGGAAATTCCGCCTGCAGGCCGGTCTGCGGGCGGAACAGCATGACATCCGGACCGAGCAGCGCACCACAGGGGAAGAAAGCGATCGCAGCCTGCGAAACCTGTTTCCCAGTGCCCACCTGAGGTATGCACAGGATGACGCCCACAGCCTTTCGGCCAATTACTCCAAACGGGTGAACCGGCCGTCCATTTCCATGCTCAACCCGTTTGTAAACTACAGCGACCCCATGAACATCGGTTTCGGGAACCCGGAACTGCAGCCTGAATACATTCACTCCTGGGAGCTGGGATACCATTACTCGGCCAACGGCAGGAATGTCAACACCGTATTTTTTTACCGCCAGACCAACGACATCATTTCCAGGCAGATGACCCTGTACAGCCCGGACAACCCACAGACGCAGACCACCTTCGAAAACCTCCATCACGGCATATCCTGCGGAGTGGAGCTCCTTGCCGGCCTGCCGCTGACCCGGACCTGGCGGTTTTCAGGCAACCTGAGTTATTTTAACATGCGCCTGGAAGATGACCGGCTGCCCGACTGGAAGCATGAGGGCGACTCATGGATGATCCAGGGGACTTCCAACTGGACCATTCTCCGGCGATTCGACCTCCAGGCCAGATTCCACTACCACAGTCCCACGGTCACCGCCGGCCGCACCACGGGCGGGGGCTGCCAGCAGCACGGCGGACAGGGTATCCTCAACGAGGTGTACTACCTGGACCTGGCATTGCGGACCGACGTGATGCGCGGCAACGGCACAATCACCCTGCGCCTGAGCGATGTGTTCAAAACCCGGACCTTCGACATGTACACCTACGGTGACTCCTTTACCTCCAGCCTGTTGCGCACCACCGACTCCCGTGTGCTGTTCATCGGCTTCACCTACCGCTTCAATGAATACCGCCAGCGGCAGGAACGCGACCGGGGACCCTCCCTGCTGGATGAACTGGAATAAGGGCCCCGACGGTCAAAAAAAAATCCCTGCTCTTTCGAGCGGAAGCAAATATTGTTTACATTTGATTCGTATTTCGCCTAAACCCGAAACACCCATGCTGGCCGCCCCAAAACCAAAAGCCTTTACCGCCGAGCAGGAGCAGCTCGCCTTGTATGCCAAGGCCCTGTCTCACCCCGTGAGGGTTTTCATCATGAACTATCTGGGCGAGCGCA
The DNA here is from genome assembly GCA_964477035.1 of uncultured Bacteroidales bacterium. Lineage (GTDB taxonomy): Bacteria > Bacteroidota > Bacteroidia > Bacteroidales > UBA7960 > SLSG01. Next base: position 232,719 of record CAYZCW010000001.1, on the reverse strand, counting down.
TCGGCAAATGCTGTTACAGCGGCGACATGGCAGAGGTCCTGCCCATCGCCCGCTCCACCCTCTCGGAGCACCTCAAGGCCTTGAAAAACGCCGGACTGATACAGGGAGAGATCAACCCCCCCTATATCAAATACTGCATCAACAAAGAAAACTGGGAAACTGCAAGGACCCTCTTTGCGGGCCTGTTCCATTATTAATTTTTTTGCACCAACAATTCGGGGAATCCCGAAATAAGACATGACAATGGATATCAAAATTCTGGGCACCGGCTGCCCCAAATGCAAGACCCTGGAGCAAAGGACGCGGGAGGTCGTGGCAGAAGCCGGGGTGGAAGCCACCATCACCAAGGTGGAAGACATCATGGACATCATGCAATACGGGGTCATGATGACCCCCGCCCTGGTCGTGGACGGCAAAGTCTTGATCAAGGGCCGCCTCCCTTCCGCCGAAGAGATCAAAAAAGCCCTTGTCCCGCGTGCCTGATCAATGACGTTCCTTCATCCGCAAACCCATAACAAAAGAACCATGAAACGCAACACCATCATGACCCTTCTGGGCATTTTTGCATTTGCCACCCTGGGGACCGCACAAGCCGCCCCTGCAGACAAGGAAAGCGAAGGCACCTCACTGAACCCCAAAGTGGAGGTCTATTATTTTCATTATTCAAGGCGCTGTGCGTCCTGCATCAACGTGGAAAAAACCACAAAAGAGATCATTGAGGCGGCCTATGCCTCCCAGATGGAGAAGGGAGAGCTGGTCTTCGGAAGTGTGAACCTGGATGACCCTGAAAGCCGGGCCCTGGCCGAACGCTGCGGGGCGACCGGACAAAGCATACTGGTTGTCAGCGGGGACCAGCGGTTCGACCTGACTTCCCAGGGATTCATGAACGCCCGCAATCCGGACCGCTACGGGCAGGAGATCAAAAAAGTCATCGACCCCCTGCTCAAATAAGCAAGCAGTCCCGGTTATGGAGTTTTTTCAGACGATCCTGGAGCATACCGAGTATGCCTTCGTGACGGCCCTGGTCCTGGGATTGATGACGGCCATCAGCCCCTGCCCCCTGGCCACCAATATTTCGGCCATCGGATTCATCAGCCGCGACCTGGAAGACCGGCGCAGGGTGTTCATCAACGGCCTGGCCTACACCCTGGGGAGGGCCGTCAGCTATACCGGGCTGGCCGTGATCCTGTTCTTCGGCGCCAGCCAGCTGGAAATTTCCAATATTTTCCTCGGATGGGGGGAAAAGATCCTGGGGCCGGCCCTGGTGCTGATCGGCCTTTTCATGCTGGGCATCCTGAGGATCCACCTGCCCGGCCTTTCATCCCTCACCTCCAGGTTTGAAGGCGGCGGGAAAAGCGGCTTCTGGAGCGCCCTGCTGCTCGGGGTGGTCTTCGCTCTGGCATTCTGTCCCTACAGCGGGGTGTTGTACTTCATGATGCTCATCCCGATGACCATAGCCAGCCCGGGCGGTCTGTACCTGCCCCTGGTCTTTGCCGTCGCCACCGGGCTTCCCGTGATCCTGTTCGCCTGGATGCTGGCATTCGCCGTGGGCGGTGTGGGCAAGGTGTACAATCGTGTAAAGGCCTTCGAGTTCTGGTTCCGCCGCGTGGTGGCCGTCGTATTCATTGCCGTCGGATGCTATTACATCTGCCTGTTCTTTTTGTAGGCTGATGAACCACCCCTGCCCATGCCTCGGGACGGCTGTCCGGCCCGGGCCCCGATGGCTCTGAAGACGGCACCTTCCCGACGGCAATGAACCAAAGCCTTCCCGGGGTGTTATATTGGCAAACACCAGCCGCCATGAGGCCCATTGCCTTTGTAATATTCCTTATGACCACCCTTGCATCCGCGGCCCAGATGCCCACCCACATCCCGGTCGACCGCGAGCCGGTGGGTTTTCTCGACTCGGCAGAGAACATCTTCCTGTTCCTCGTGCTTCCGGTCATCATCGGAGGACTTTATTTCCTGTGGCGGCGCAATACCCGGAATAAAAACAGCTAATTTAAAACCCATTTCCATCCCATGGAAAAGCATTTCGTCAAAATCCTTTCCATCGACCATGTCACCCACGACACACTGAGGGTGGTCACCGAAAAACCCGGAGGATACCAGTATGTCCCCGGACAAGCCACCGACATGGCCATCAACAAAAATGGCTGGCAAAACGAAAAAAGGCCCTTTACCTTCACCTCATTGCCCGACGAGGACCACCTGGAATTCATCATCAAGACCTATCCCGAGCACGACGGGGCCACCGACAAGCTGCTCGACATGGAGGCCGGAGACGAACTCATCCTGCATGAGGTTTTCGGCAGCATCCGCTACAAAGGCGAAGGCACCTTCATTGCCGGCGGGGCAGGCGTGACCCCCTTCCTGTGCATGCTGCGCCAGCTGCACCGGGACGGGAAGGTGGGCGGCAACCGGATGATCTTTGCCAACAAGACGACGGCCGACATCATCCTGAAGGAAGAGCTGGAACACTACCTGGGCGACCGGCTCGTGCACATCCTTTCGGAAGAACAAAAGACGGGATATGCCCATGGCCTGATCACGGAAGATTTTCTTCGCAAACATCTGGGCCGGGAAGACGGCTTCGTCTACCTCTGCGGGCCCATGCCCATGATGGAGGCCATCGAAAAACAGCTCGAAGCCCTTGGAGTTCCCAAAAAGCGTATCGTCAAGGAGGGTTGGTAACCTCCTTTAATTTCAAGGCTTAATCTTTTTATAAAGGGTGGTGAGGGTTTCCTTATAGGCCTTCACCCACTCCTGCTCATGGGCGGCCAGCGGCTTGACCGGGATCAGGTCGTTGACCTCGGCCTTGTCATATTCGCCGAACATGGTCCGCACCGTTCCCGTGAGCATGGCTTCCAGGGCCCTGCCCAGGGCCTCCCTTTCCAGTCCGAACCCTTCCCCGAGCTCTTTCAGGGCATAAAGCTGCGGCCAAAAATAGGTGGGCCCCATGCCGGTGAGCAAAGCATAGGCTTCCAGGTCTGACTCGGGTACCTGCGGGCTCTCCCCGAAGGCAGCAAACAGCTCCCCGAGCCTGCGGCGATCCCCCTCGGGGAGGTCCGACGGATAACACACCGGGTTGTAGCCCCTGCCGATGATCGAAGGGGCATTGGGCAGCATCCGCACCACTTTGGGTTCGCCGCCCAGCAGGTCCCTGATTTTTTGAATGGTCAGCTTGGGCGCCAGGGACACCACCACCGCATCCGCACGCACATGCGCCTTCACACCTTGCAGGGTCTCCGCGATCGCCGGCGGGTGCAGGGCCACAAAAACCAGGTCCTGCGAGGCCGCCAGCGCATGGTCGCTGCAAAGCCCGACCCGGTTCCCGAAGCGGGAAAGCAAGCCCTCCCGGACTGCCGCATCCGCATCACATACCACGACCCGCCCGGGCCAGACCGCGGCGCGGTCCATGGCCTCCAGAAAAATGCGGACAATGCGTCCGCCCCCGATAAATCCAACAGCCGTATTCTTCATGAGAACATTGTTTTGATGGTTACATATAGGGCAAATATAGTTTGTTTGGATAACTCCCTGCCGTTTGACATAAAAAAGTCCGGAACAAACAGGCCCCTCCCTTTGACAGGCATCCCCTTGATGACACAGACTCCGCACGGGATCTCCGGGAGGCTTTCCACAGCAGGTCAATAATTTAGAAAGAAAATAAATTGCTGTTAGGAAATGTTAAAAGCCCCCTGTTCCTTCCTGAAATTTCTATTTTTACACAATCGTCACGTATGAACATATATGCAATTATTTAACACCTTAACAAATAATCACATGAACAAATCCCTGATGCTATTCGCCGGATGCCTGCTTTTGGTTAACCTGGCCGCAGCCCAGATGTACAACAACTGGAGGGGGCCCGGACGTGACGGGCATTACCCGGATACCGGGCTGCTCAGGGAATGGCCTGAGAACGGGCCTCCGATGGCCTGGGCCTACGAAGGGCTCGGCAAGGGATTTACCTCCCCGGTACCAGCCCGCGGCAAAATCTATGTCACAGGCATGGAAGGGGACACCGGCTACATTTACGAACTCTCCATGGAAGGACAGCTTCTCAGAAGATTCCCATACGGCCCGGAAGAAGCCGAAAACTACCCAGGCCCCCGGAGTACACCCACCATCGCAGACGGCATGGCCTATATCGCCACGGGGCACGGCAAGCTGGTGTGCATGGACCTGGACAGCGGACAGGAGAAGTGGTCGAGGGACCTTTTCGGGGATTTCGACGGCAGCAACATCCGCTGGGCCTTTACGGAAAGCCTGATGGTCGACGGGGACTTGCTGTATTGCTCCCCGGGTGGGCAGCAACACAATGTGGTGGCCCTGAACCGCCATACAGGCCGGCTGGTCTGGTCCAGTCCCGGTACAGGAAAAGTCTCTGCCTACTGCTCCCCCCAGCTCATCGAACACAACGGCCGCAGGATCCTGGTCACCATGATGCACAGCGACATCCTGGGGCTGGACGCCAAAACCGGGAAGCTGTTGTGGAGCTACGGCTACGCCAACCAACGCAACATCCATCCCAACACCCCGATCTATCATGAAGGGGCAATCTACTGCTTCAGTGGGTACGGCCAGGGCGGACTCAAACTCCGCCTGAACGAGGACGGGAGCGAAGTGGCCCTCGTATGGGAGAATGGCACGGTCGATCCCCAGCTGGGCGGGGCGGTGCTCCTGGACGGCATCCTGTATGCCTCGGGCGACCGCAACAGGCGGTGGTTCGCGCTTGACTGGCAAAGCGGGGAGATCCTCCACGAAACCCGCGAGATCGACAAGGGGAACGTGATCGCCGCCGACGGCATGCTCTATGCCTATACCGAGAGGGGCGAGCTGGCCCTGATCGACCCCTCCGACGGCAACTTCCGGGTAGTCAGCCAGGTGCGTGTCGAATTGGGCACGGACCAACATTGGGCCCACCTGGTGATCCACAATGGCATGCTTTATGTTAGACATGGGGATGCCTTGATGGCCTTCAACATCAGCAAGACCTGAGCCTTTCCGACAACCATGATGCCGGTCCCGGAACGTATTGTCAGACACCTGCCCACAGCAATCCTCCTGGTTGGCGTGTTGGCGCTCATCTATTGGCTGCGTACGGACCCGACACGGACCATGGGGCCCTCCATCCCGGGACAGGACGGCTATTTTGATGCCGACGCCGTCGAAGAGGATATCGACATCGGGCAATATTTTGAACGCCTCGCCGGAACACCCCCCCCCGGCCTCCGCGAAACCTGGCCCCGCTTCCGGGGCGAACAACACGACAACATCCTGCGCTCGCCCATTGCGCTGAAGGATCGTTTCAGACAGCAGGAGCCCGAGATCCTCTGGTCTGTCAGCCTGGGCGAAGGCCATGCCGGGGCGGCCATTTACGAAGGCCTGGTTTACCTGCTCGATTACGACGAAGACCTGCGGGCCGACATGCTCCGCTGCTTCTCTCTCACCACGGGGGAGGAAATCTGGAGACGCTGGTACCCGGTGCAGGTCCGCCGCAACCACGGCATGTCGCGCACGGTGCCTGCCGTCACCGAAGACTTCATCCTCACCATCGGTCCGCGGGGACATGTCATGTGCCTCGAAAGGGACACGGGGAATCTTCTCTGGGGACTGGACATTGCCCGGGAGTACGACAGCGAGATTCCCCTCTGGTATACCGGACAATGCCCGCTGATCGACCAGGGAGTGGCCATCATCGCCACCGGGGGCAGGGCCCTGATGATCGGGGTGGACTGCGCCACAGGAGAGGTGCTGTGGGAGGCCCCCAACCCGGGCGCCTGGAGCATGTCCCACGCCTCGGTCATGCCCTTCGATTTCGGCGGACAGCGGATGTATGTGTACAGTGCCTCGGGCGGGGCGGCCGGCATCGCGGCCGACGGCCCGGAGCGCGGAAAAATCCTATGGGAGGCCCCCGAATGGAACCACCCGGTGGTGGCAGCATCCCCCGTATGCATGCCCGACGGCAAGGTATTCCTGACGGCCGGCTACGGGGCGGGCAGCATGGTACTGCAACTGCATGAGAACGACGGCATCTTCCGGGCCGAGGTGCTGCAGAGCTTCCGTCCGGGAGAAGGGCTCTCCAGCGAGCAGCAGACACCCATTCTGAGCGGGGATTACCTGTTCGGGGTCCTGCCCAAGGATGCCCGCACCCTGCGCAACCAACTGGTATGCGTCAGGGCGGACGACCCCACCCATATCATCTGGTCGAGCGGTCCCACAGCCCGTTTCGGCCTGGGTCCCTATATCCTGGCCGACAACAGGTTTTACCTGCTGGATGACGACGCCACCCTTTGCATCATCGAACACAGCCCCGCCGGATACACCGAACTGGACCGGGTCAAGCTGTTCGACGGCCACGATGCCTGGGCACCCCTGGCCATTGCCGACGGCTATATGGTCCTGCGGGACGCCGACACCATGATCTGCATCAACTTAAACAAACAACAGCCGGCAGCACCATGAGATCAAACCGCGCAATACAAATCCTGATCCTTTTGGCCCTGGCTGTCATCCTGGCCGTGGTGGTGGCCGACCACTTATCGACCCGGCCCGGCAAAAGGACCGCCAACCCCTTTGAATATTCCATCGGGGAATTTAAGGCCGTGAAAGAGGCCCTCCTGGGCTACCGGGAAACAACGCAACTCAGGCTGGGGGAGGAAAAGGGCCTGGACATCGCATTTCACGGGGGGCACATCCATGTCCTGACCCAACAAGCCATCCGCATCATCAGCCCGGCAGGAGAGGAAACCGGCAGGCTGGAGGCAGGGCCCGGTGGCCGCTGTCTGACCGTGGCTGAAGACGGCACGGTCCTGCTGGCCATGGATAACAGCCTGGCAGCCTATCACCCGGACGGAAGCCTGCTGGCAAGATCGGAACCTGCCGGGGACCAGGCCCTGTTCACCGCCATTGCCACGGACGGCGTCCAGGTCTTTGTGGCCGACGCAGGCACACGGCAGGTCAGGGTTTTCGACCGGCAGCTGCGAGAAACCGGCAGCTTCCGGGGAGAAACCGGCACCGCCTCCGCTCACGGCTTCATCATTCCCAGCCTGCATTTCGATCTGACGGTCAACGGGGAGGGGGAGCTGTGGGTGGTCAACCCGGGCATGCACGCCATTCAGAATTACACGGATGCAGGCAGGCTGCGCGGCCACTGGAGCAGGCCTTCTTTCGGACACGAAGGGTTCAGCGGCTGCTGCAACCCGTTTTACATTGAATGCCTGCCCGATGGCGGCTTTGTCACCAGCGAGAAAGGCATCCTGCGGGTCAAGGTGCATGAACCCAACGGGGACCTGCGGTCCCTGGTGGCGGCACCGGAGCGGTTCGAAGAAGGAAGCCCGGCACCGGCGCTGGCGGTGGATGAAGGCGGCCGGGTGATGCTGCTGGATTTTGGGAGCAACAGCATCCGCCTGTTCGAACCACTTCCGAGAGATGTTTGAAATGATCAATGCAAGCACAGGCTTCGTACCTTTGAACCTGATTGATAAGAAACCGGACACACGATGGACCGAAGGGATTTTCTGGAACGCATGACCCGCCTGCTGCTGCTGGCCCTGCTGGGGCTGGTGTCGGGACTGGCCTTTTTCCACAGGCGGGAAGGAGGCGCCAGCGCCTGCCCTCCGGGGGTTGGCTGCCGTTCCTGCGGGCAGGCCGCGAATTGCACCCTGGCTCAGAAACAGGGACCGTAAGGGAGCGCCAGGCCCGGAGCACATAAATATCCGACGAAAAACCAGATCATGAGCAAACTGCAAGACAGACGACAGTTCATCCGGGGATGCGCACGCTACTCCCTGGGGTTTGCACTGGCCGGGCTGACGGGCTACAGCATGAAGCACGCCATGGCGGGACAGTGGGTGTGGCAGATCGACCCTTTCAAATGCACCAGCTGCGGGCGCTGTGCCACCCATTGCGTACTCAACCCTTCGGCGGTCAAATGCGTGCACGCCTATGCCCTGTGTGGTTATTGCGACCTGTGTGGGGGCTACCTGAAGCCGGGTCACGGCGACCGCAACACGGCGGCGGAAAACATGCTGTGTCCGACAGCCGCCATCGAGCGCAAATTCATCGAAGAACCCTATTACGAATACAGGATCAATGAAGACCTCTGCATCGGCTGCGCCAAGTGCGTGGAAGGGTGTACTGCTTTCGGCAACGGCTCGCTCCACCTGCAAATCCGACACAACCTCTGCGTGAACTGCAACGAATGCGCCATCGCCAGGGTATGCCCCTCGGATGCCATCAGGCGGGTCCCCGCCGATGAGCCCTACCTGGTCAAAGGGGGGTTTGCCCCCGGGGCAGGGACCACGGGATAAGACGGCACGGACAGGCCGGGCCGGACCGGAAGACTTAACCCTGATTTAAAAAAACGATAATACGCTGAAGAATTGATCTCAAGACAGACGAAAACCCTGCTGATGACCTTCCTCCTGCTGCTGGCCGGATACACGGCCCTGCCTCAGCAGCAGCGGTTCCCCATGCCGGAGTTCGACACGGGCTACCAGCTCCCCGACACCTCGACTCCGGAACCTCGTGCCGGGGCCATGGAATATGCCGACCTGGGGGTCCTCGTCCTTGTCCTTGGTGCCGCCGCCTGGCTGGTCTTCCGGAAGCGATCGCGCAAAGGCATTTTCTGGGTTTCGGTGTTCGCCCTGCTCTACTTCGGCTTTTACCGCAACGGCTGCATCTGTTCGGTCGGATCGGTGCAGAACCTGGCCCTGGCCCTGTTCAACGGGGACTACGCCATTTCGCTGACCGTGCTGGCTTTCTTTGCCGTCCCCCTGTTTACGGCCCTGGTGGCCGGCCGCCTCTTCTGCGCTTCGGCCTGCCCCCTGGGGGTGATCCAGGACCTGGTGATCGTCCGGCCGATGCGACTGGCACCCTGGCTGCAAAAGACCCTGGGCCTTTTCCCGTTCGTGTACCTTGGACTGGCCGTGTTGTTTGCCGCCACGGGGACAGATTTCATTATCTGCCGGTACGACCCTTTCGTGGGCATCTTCCGCCTGGGGGCCGAATTCCACATGATCCTGCTGGGCATCAGCTTCCTGCTGGTCGGCATGTTTGTCGCCCGGCCCTATTGCCGCTTCGTTTGTCCCTACGGGGCGCTGCTGAACATCACGTCCCGCTTCTCCAAATACCACCTGTCCATCACCCCGGAGGACTGCATCAACTGCAAGCTTTGTAAGGACTCCTGCCCCTTCGATGCGATCGACAAGCCGACGGATGAGAAACAGGACCGGCCCACCCGCAGGGACTTCAGAAGCTTCCTTGCCTATGCGGCCCTGATCCCGGTCCTGATGGCCGTCCTGGGATGGGCCGTGTCGGGCTCACACCGGGTGTTGTCCAGGGCACACCCGGATGTCTACCTGGCAGGCCTGCTGGCATCCCAGCCTGAGCTGATGGAGACCACCGGCAATGTGGACATCGATACCTTTATGGCCTCTGGCAAAACCCTCGACATGCTCGTGGAAGAGGCCGCGCTGGTTCAGGAACGGTTCCGCAAAGGGGGCTGGTGGCTCGGGGGTTTCATCGGGCTGGTGGCCGGGCTGACCCTGCTGGGGCAGGTCGTTTTCCGCCGGCGCACCATTTACCAGGCCAACCAGGGCAGCTGTTTCAGCTGCGGCCGCTGCATGGACTACTGCCCGGTGGGGAAGCCGGACCACCCCTATTTTAAGGAAAGTTGATTTATAAGCCAAAAGCCAATAACCAACACCCAATGACACCGGAGGAAAAGATAAAACGAGCAGGACAGGTGGCAGTCATCGCCGGGGTATTCACGGCCCTGGTGGCCCTGCTGCTGCTGTTGAATTATATGCAGATCCGGGCAAGCGAGCCTTTGGAGAGCAAGGCCCTGGAAGCTCTGGTGGCGCGGCTGTCGGCCGATCCCGGCAACCATGAACTGATGGAGGAGGTCCGGCAGCTGGACCTGCTGGCGCGCAAGGCCTATTTCAACAGCCTGTGGCAGATACGGACCGGCGCCTACCTGTTGCTTTTCGGGGCGATCGTCCTGGTAGCGGCCCTGCGCATCCGGGCCAGCCTCCGCTTTGCCATCGATCCTCCCGAGGCCGATTCTTACGCGGCAGGCAGAAGCAGGAAGCTTTCCCAGCGATGGCTATTCGGGGCCGTCGCTGCACTGGTGCTGCTTTCCGCCTGGGCGGCCTTCTTCTCTGCAGACCACCTGGGGCGCTTCCGGACGGACGGTCCGGAGCCCGCACTGGCGACCCTGGAGGGGGTGGGCATCGAGACAATAGACATCCGCCCTGCCGTCAGGGAGGTAGAAAGTGGCGAAGAAGAAAGCGGGGATGCCCTGGCCGCTGGAGGAAAAGCGGACGAAGCCGAAGAAACGGCGGGGGAAGACGGCACGAGGACCACGGAAAGGGAAGATCGGCCCCGGGAGACAACCGCCTCGGCATCGCCAGGGCTTACCGAGGAGGCCGTTCTGCAGAACCACAACAGCTTCCGCGGTCCCTGGGGCAACGCCGTCAGCCCCCACCGCAGCATCCCCTCCCAATGGGATGGGGTCTCAGGGCACAATGTGTTGTGGAAGACGGCCCTGCCCATCCACGGGTACAACTCTCCGGTTGCCTGGGGCGACCACCTTTTCCTGTCGGGCGCCAGTAACACCAGAAGGGTGGTTTACTGCCTCGACAGGCACAACGGACAGATCCTGTGGGAAAGGGAGGTTACGGGCATCCCCGGCTCACCGGCCACCCCGCCGCGTACCACCGACGATACCGGACTGGCAGCCCCCACCCTCACGGTCGATGGCCAGCATGTGGTCGCGCTGTTTGGGACGGGCGACATCATCGCATTCGACCTGGATGGCAACCGCCTCTGGGCCAGAAACCTCGGGGTGCCGGTCAACCATTACGGGCATTCTTCCTCCCTGCTGACGTGGGACCAAAAAGTATTCGTACAGTACGATACCCAAAGGGGCAGCCGCGTGATGGCCCTCGATATCACCAGCGGGGAAACCGCCTGGGAATCGCCCCGCAGCAGCGGGGTATCCTGGGCCTCACCCATCCTGGCCAAAGTGGATGGCGCCTTCCAGCTGGTGCTGCTGGGAAACCCCGATTTGTCGGCCTACGACCCGCTGACCGGCGAACAGCTATGGTCGGTCGACTGCATGTCGGGTGAGGTCGGGGTCTCCCCGGCCTATGGAAACGGACGGGTTTATGCGGCCAACGAATATGCCCGGATGGTGGCCGTCGACCCCGGAACGGGTCAGCAGGTATGGGAGGACAACTACATCCTGCCCGAGGTGGCCAGCCTGCTGGTCCACGACGGGTTGCTCTATGTGGCCACGACCTATGCCCTGCTGGCATGTTTCGAGGCGGCCACGGGGGAGTTCCTGTGGGAGTATGAGACCGAAGGCAGCTTCTACTCCTCCCCCATGCTGGCCGACAACAAGATCTACCTGTTCGACACCGATGGCCGGGCCTATGTGTTCCGTCCGGGCCGGACACCGGAGCTGCTGGCATCCCCCGAGCTGGGGGAGAAGGTGTTTTCCACCCCCGTGTTCGCCCCGGGACGCTTGTATATCAGGGGCAACCAACACCTGTACTGTCTGGGAAATGAATAAAATGAAAAGGGCCCGGAAACACCTGCCGCCGGAGACCAGGCAGGCGCTCGCAAAAAAATGAAGGACACCATCGACCATATTGTCGCACAGAAAGGGACCGGCAGGGAAGCCGTCATTCCCATACTCCAGGCCATACAGAAGGAGTTCAACTACCTGCCGGAGGAGGCCCTCAGGCGGGTATGCGACACCACCGGCATCAGCCCGGCCGACCTGGTGGGGGTGGCCAGCTTCTACTCCCAGTTCCGCTTCGAGCCGGCCGGTAGGCACCTGGTCAAGGTGTGCGTGGGCACGGCATGCCACGTGAAGGGGGCAGGGCTGGTGCATGACGCCCTCCGCCGGGAACTGCACATAGGTGAGGGGCAGGACACAGACGCCGACCGCCTCTTCACCCTTGAAAAGGTCAGCTGCCTGGGCTGCTGCACCCTCGCCCCGGTGGTACAGATCGACAACACCACTTACGGTCATGTGACCCCGGCCAAAGCCAGGGCCGTTCTGGACGATTTTATTTCCCGCAGCAACGGCACCGGGCCGGTCCACCTGGACGCCTCCACCATGGAGGAATTGCAGGGGGAGGTGCGCATCGGGCTGGGGTCCTGCTGCATCGCCAGCGGGAGTGACGACATCCGCCAGGCCGTCGAAGAAACCATACACAAAGGCCACCTGCAGGTGGCCATCAAGCACGTCGGATGCGTCGGCATGTGCCACCAGGTGCCCCTGGTGGAGGTCCTTCCAAAAAACGGCAAGCCAAAGCTCTATGCCCGGGTGTCCCCCCCCGACATCCCCTCCATCCTGGACCGCCATTTTCGTCCCGCAGGCCTGCTGCGCCGCCTGAAGAACCGCCTCGGACACCTGGTGGAGCAAATCCAGTATGACGGGCACTGGGAAGGGGTGGAACGGCATGAACTGGATGTGCGCGAAAAACACGTGGCGGCCTTCCTGGGAAACCAGGTTCCCATCGCCACCGAGCACCGCGGCATCATCAACCCGGTCGACCTGCAGGAGTACCTGGACCGCGGAGGGTTCGCCGGACTCAAAAAGGCCCTGGCCATGCCGCCTGCCGAAGTGATTGAAACAGTCAGGGCCAGCGGCATCAAAGGGCGGGGCGGAGCGGGCTATCCGACGGGACTCAAATGGGACACCATGGCCCGGCAGGAGGACCCTGTCAAATACCTGGTGTGCAACGGGGACGAAGGGGATCCGGGGGCCTTCATGGACCGCATGCTGCTGGAATCCTATCCCTACCGCATCATCGAGGGCATGCTGATCGGCGCCTGGGCTACGGGGGCTATCCGGGGCTACCTGTACATCCGGGCCGAATACCCCCTGGCGGTGAAACGCATCCGGCAGGCCCTGGAGGCCTGCTACCAGATGGGAATCGTCGGCATGGACATCCTGGGAAGCGGTTTCGGCTTCGACATCGACGTCAAGGAAGGGGCCGGGGCCTTCGTCTGCGGGGAGGAGACCGCCCTGATCGCCTCCATGGAGGGGCGGCGGGGCTTTCCCAGGCTCAGGCCGCCCTATCCGGCCGTGCAGGGGCTGTGGAACCATCCGACGCTGATCAACAACACCGAGACATTCGCCCAGATCCCCTGGATCCTGGACCAGGGCGCCCAGCGCTTTGCAGGCATCGGCACCAAAAACAGTTCGGGCACCAAAGTGTTTGCCCTGGCCGGTAAGATCCGCCGCGGGGGACTCATTGAGGTGCCCATGGGCATCACCGTCCGCCAGATCGTGGAGGACATCGGCGGCGGGGTGCAGGGAGGACGCAAGCTGAAAGCTGTTCAGATCGGGGGGCCCTCCGGGGGCTGCATCCCCCATTTTCTGGCCGACCGGCCGGTCGACTTCGAATCCCTGGGCGAGGTGGGGGCCATGATGGGATCCGGCGGACTGGTCGTGCTGGACGAGACCGACTGCATGGTGGACATCGCACGCTATTTCCTGTCGTTCACCCAGAGCGAATCCTGCGGCAAGTGCACCTTCTGCCGCGTGGGCACCCGCCGCATGCTGGACATCATGGACCGACTGTGTGCGGGAACGGCGGTGGAAAAAGACCTGGAAGAACTGGAATACCTGGCCGCCTGGACCAAGAAGGGCAGCCTTTGCGGGCTGGGCAAGACGGCGCCGAACCCCGTGCTGTCGACCCTGCACTATTTCCGGGAGGAATACCTGGCGCACCTGCAGGGAAAATGCCCCACGGGGCGTTGCAAGGAACTGATCACCTATTCGGTGAATGACCGCTGTATCGGCTGCACGATCTGCGCCCAGGAATGTCCTGCCGGTGCCATCGCCTTCACCCCCCACCGGAAACACGAAATTGACAACACGCTTTGCACCCGTTGCGACATCTGCCGGCAGGCCTGCCCGTCGGATGCCATCACGGCGGGCTGAAGCATCCCTGCCGCCAAGAGGCCGGCCAACAGAAAACGACATGATCCGAATCAGGATAAACGGTAAAGACATCGACGCAGAGGAGGGCAGCAGCCTGCTGGAAGCGGCCGGCAAGGCCGGGGCCCGGGTGCCCGCCCTTTGTCACGGGCAAGGGCTGGAGCATTTTACTTCCTGCATGGTTTGCCTGGTGAAGGAACGGGGCACCGGCACCCTCCTGCCCTCCTGCTCCGTGAAGGTGGTTCCCGGCATGGACATCCTCACGGAAGATGATGAACTGACCGAAGCACGAAGGACGGCCCTGGAACTGTTGTTGTCGGAACATGCGGGCGATTGCGAGGCACCCTGCCGCCTGGCCTGTCCCGCCTTCATGGACATCCCCCGGATGAACCGGCTGATCGCCGCCGGGGACACGGCCGGGGCCCTGGAGGTGGTACGCCGCGACATTGCCCTGCCCGCGGTACTGGGCAGGATCTGCCCGGCCCCCTGCGAAGGGGCCTGCAAGCGCAAGCCGGTCGATGAGGCGGTGTCCGTCTGCCTGCTCAAGCGCTTTGCCGCCGATGAGGCACCCCCTGCCCCCCCCCCTGCCTCCCTGCCATCCACCGGCAAACGGGTGGCCGTGATCGGGGCCGGCCCCGCCGGGCTTTCCGCCGCCTATTACCTGCAGCTGGCGGGGATACAGGCAGAGGTGTATGATGCCAATCCCCTGCCGGGAGGGGCGCTGCGCACCGCCATTCCCGACAGGCAGCTCGACAAGGCCGTGCTCGACCGGGAGGTGGCGGCCATACGGGAGACGGGGGTGGTCTTCCATATGGGACAAACCATCGGAGCCGGGGAGTTCCGCAACCTGAGGCATTCCCATGATGCGGTGGTCGTGGCCACCGGCGGCGATGCCCATCATGCCGGAACGTGGGGACTCGACATGAACGGCAAACAGGTCCGGGTGGCCCGCCACACCTTCCAGACCAACCTTGATGGGGTATTCGCCATCGGCAACGCCACGCGTCCCTCGCGCCTGGCCATCCGCTCGGCAGGTCAGGGAAGGGAAGCAGCCATGGCCGTCGCCCAGCTGCTGGGAGGCCTCCCTGTCACCGGCAGGCCGCGCCGTTTCAACTCCAGCCTCGGCCGGCTCCTGGAGCAGGAGTTTGCAGAATACCTCCGGGAAGGATCGTCCACAGGCCGCCGGGAGCCGGCCAGACCCGGCGAAGGCCTTGAAGCCGGGCAAGCCCGCGAGGAGGCGGCCCGCTGCCTGCATTGCGATTGCCGCAAGCCGGACAGCTGCCGCCTGCGTGACCTGGCAGAAAGTTATGGGGCCTCCCGGAACCGGTTCAGGCTGTCGGGACGGACACCCGTCAAAAAATTCATGCAGCACCCCGAGGTGGTCTATGAGCCCGGGAAATGCATCAAGTGCGGCATTTGCGTGCGCCTCACCGCCAGACACCGGGAAGCGTTCGGATTCACTTTCATCGGGAGGGGGTTCGACGTGGTGGTGGGCGCTCCCTTTGGCGAATCCACCGAAAAGGCCCTGGCACGAACCGCCCGGCAAGTGGCCGCAGCCTGTCCGACGGGTGCCCTGGCATTATTGTCGGATGGGGATGAAGCCAGGAAGGCAGATTCCCTCCGGACAGGGTACGATCGCCCTCCGGATGCCGCAACAAAAACAAACGAGACATGACAGCAAAAAACAATTTCCTGCACCGGCTTTTGACGGCATGCCTCCTCCTTCTGCCGGCGGTGGCTTCGGCCGACTGGCCCGAATACCGGGGTGGGCAGGCACTCCGGGGTGCGACCGCTGCAGAGCTGCCTGCCGGCATCCGCCTTCAATGGACGTATAACACGGGGGGAGAGATCAAGTCCAGCCCGGTGGTCAAAGACGGCCGGATCGTGGCAGGCAGCACCGACGGCACGGTGTACTGCCTCGACAGGCAGGGAAAGCCGCTGTGGCGCTTTGAGGCGGACAACGCCATCGAAGCCCCGGCCCTGATCCGCGGCAACACGGTGTATATAGGGGATCTGAGCGGTTTCCTGTATGCCCTGGGGCTCGAAGACGGCCGCTTATTATGGCGCTACGAGGCAGGCAATCAGATCATGGCGGCCCCCAACTGGTGGTCGGACGGACAAAGGCACTATATCCTGGTGGGGGCCTATGACTACTACCTGCATTGTGTGGATGCCTCCACCGGAAAGGGCCTGTGGAAGTACGAAGCCCAGAACTACCTGAATGCGGCGGTGGCCATAGAGGGCCGGCAGGCCGTCTTCGGGGGCTGCGACGGGCTGCTGCACGTGGTGGACATCCCCGGAGGTCAGGCCACAGGGACGGTTGAGATCGCCACCTACGTGGCCGGGGCCGCCGCGCTGGAGGACGGCAATGCCTGGGTGGGCGACTATGACGGGGTGTTCTCCTGCGTGGACTACCGGCAGGGACGGATCCTCTGGCAGTTTGAAAGCCGCGACCGCCGGCTGCCTTTCATCGGCTCCCCTGCCCTGTCGGGCGACCGCGTGTTCATCGGCAGCCGCGACCGTTTCGTGTATTGCCTGGACAAAGACACCGGCAGGCTTTTGTGGCAGCGCAATACCGGAAGCCGGGTCGATGCCCCGCCACTGGCCGGTGGCAGCCACCTGCTGGTGGCCAACATGAGGGGCGACCTGTTGCTGCTCGACCAGCGGGACGGGAGCATCCGGTGGACTTATGAGCTGGGCAGTCCCGTGATCGGCTCCCCTGCCTTCAGCCAGGGCCAGATCATTGTTGGCGCCCAGGACGGCAGCATCTATTGCTTCGGGGCCCCGTAAAGCCCTGCTGCAAAGCCTGACCCATCCGACGAAAACCATGAATGCAACACATACCATGACAAACCCCAACCAATATTTTTCAAACAACGGCATCAGGGTCCGGGAGGAAGCCCCCTTAAAGATCGCCCACATCATCCCGGGATCGGGTGGCAGCTTTTACTGCGGCAACTGCTTGAGAGACAGTAAATTGTTCGACGCGCTCCGCCGGCAGGGACATGATGCCATCAAGATTCCCATGTACCTGCCCCTGTTCTCCCACGACACAGACCAGGGCATGACCCCGGTCTTTTACGGGGCAATCAGCCTTTACCTGAAACAGCGCTTCCCGCTTTTTCGCCATGCGCCGGAATGGGTGGACAGGCTACTGAATGCCCGACCCATGTTGAAACTGGCCGCCGGGATGGCCAACTCAACCCGTGCCACGGGCCTGGAGGAAATGACCGTGTCCATGCTCATGGGTGAGCAGGGCCTGCAAAACCAGGAACTGGATAAGCTGGTCCACTGGCTGGAAACCCATTTCAGGCCCGATGTGGTCCACCTCTCCAATGCGTTGCTCGTGGGCATGGCCCGGCGGCTCCGGGAGCGGCTCGGGGTGCCGGTGGTCTGCTCCCTGCAGGATGAACATGTGTGGGTGGATGTGATGCGGCCCGCCTTTGCCCGGCAGGTATGGGCCCTGATGCAGGAACGGGCGGCCGACATCGACCGCTTCCTGTCCGTCAGCCGGTATTATACCGGTTTCATGAAGGGGCGGCTGGGACTGACGGAGGACAAAATCACCACCCTGCACCTGGGGATCGACCCGGATGACTACCACTACGTGAATGCATCGGAAAAACCACGGACCATCGGCTTCCTCTCCCGCATGTGCCGGGAAAACGGCCTGGACATTCTGGTGGACGCCTTTCTGCTGTTGAAGCAACGACCGGGCCACCAGGATGTTGGACTCCTGCTCACCGGGGGACAGACGGCCGACGACGGCCCGTTCCTTAAGGAACAGAAACAGAAGGTCGCCGCGGCGGGCCTGGAGAAACAGGTGACGTTCCTGCACGACTTCGAACAGGAAGAGCGGACCGCCTTTTTTGACCGGGTCATGCTGCTGTCGGTCCCGGTACGGGGGGGAGAAGCGTTCGGCATATACATGACCGAAGCCATGGCGGCAGGCATTCCCGTGGTGCAACCCGCCGTGGGTGCTTTCCCCGAGATTGTGGAGGCCTCCGGAGGCGGGATGACCTACCCGGAAAACGACCCCGGGTCCCTGGCAGAGGCCCTGGAGCAGTTGCTGGCCGACCCGTCCCGGGTGGAGGCCCTCAGCCGGCAGGCAAGGCTGGCTGCGGAAGGCCCTTTCAACATCCATGGGCTGGCCACCCGGATGACCGGAACCTACCGGCAGGTGGTTGCCGCCTCCGGGGGCGAAGGGCCGGGCACAAGCCCCGCCCGGGAGGTTGCTGCACCGGGCGCAGAAGCCGCTGTTAAAAATTAAACCCCTGAAAAGATGCGTATCCAGGTCCGCCACTTACACAAAACGTACCGCAACGCCCTGGGCGGGACCGCCCGCGAAGTACTCAGGGGCCTCAGCCTGGACGTGGCCGCGGGAGAAACACTTGCCCTGATGGGTCCCTCCGGCTCGGGCAAGACCACGCTGCTGAACCTGCTGGGCTCTCTCGACCGCCCGGACAGCGGGACCATCCGCGTCGGGGAGGAATCACTGACCGACATGACGGCTTCGCAGGTGCTGGAATACCGTAGCCGCCGCGTCGGCTTCGTATTCCAGATGCACCACCTGCTGCCCCAATGCAGCCTGCTCGAAAACGTGCTGCTGCCGGTCCTGCCCCTCAAAGGGGAAATGGCCGCCGCCCGGGAGCGTGCCCGGGAGCTGCTCCATCAGATGGGTGTCTGGGAACAGCGCCACCACAAGCCCGGGGAGCTTTCGGGCGGAGAATGCCAGCGGGCCGCGGTGGCCCGCGCCCTGATCAACCAGCCCGGCCTGCTGCTGGCCGATGAGCCGACCGGCTCCCTGGACGAAGAAAATGCCGCAAGGCTCATGGAGCTCCTGATGGGGGCGCACCGTGACAGGGGCATCACCCTGATTCTGGCCACCCACGCCGAAAGCATCGCCTCACGCATGAACAGGGTGTGCCTGCTCCGGCAGGGCGTCCTGGCCGAACGAACGGGGGGAGACAAACGGCCATGACAAGATCCGCCCCCTAACCGGAAAACCCCATGACGCTGCTGCAACTCATCTTACGCTCCCTAAGGCATTACCCGGGCACCCACCTGGCCAGCGCGGCCGGAATTGCCATCGCCACAGCCGTCATCTGCGGGGCACTGATCATCGGGGACTCCATGCGGGCCAGCCTCCGGCAGGCGGTATTTTTTCGGCTGGGACAGACCACCCACACACTGACGGCGGGGGAACGCCTGTTTACCAGCCTGCTGGCCCATGAACTCGATAGCCGGCCCGGCATCCAGGCAGCCCCCCTGTTGAAAAGCCAGGCCATCGCCACCACCGATGGGGGTGCCCTGCGTCAGAACAAGGTGCAGCTCTGGGGGGTTGACAGCCTCTTTGCTGCGGTCTCCGGCACAGACATGCCGCTCCCGGAACCCGGGGAAGTGGTCATCAACCAGCGGCTGGCGTCCCGGCTGCAGGCCGGACCCGGCATGATGATCACCCTGCACATGCGAACCACCGGGCCGATCCCGTCCAACACGCCTTTCGTATCCGACCGCGACATGACCGTCACCCGCAGACTCCGGGTGCGGGCAGTGGCCGGCCCCGAACAGCTGGGAAATTTCAACCTGCAGGTTTCCCAGTCGGCCCCGGCGAATGCTTTCGTGGACCTGGACTGGCTGAGCGACATCATGGACGTGGAAGGCGGGGCCAACCTGGTGGCCATGCTAACCGCCCATCCGGACGACTCCCTCCGGATGGCCCTGCAACAAAGCTGGCAGGCCGCAGACGTCAACCTGAAAGTGGAGCCGGTAAACTCCGGTGGGACCGGAAAGCTCCCCGCAGGGGCCGTCCCGCAAGACACCTTATGGAAAATATCGTCCGAACGGGTTTTCATCGACGACCACCTGGCTGATGTGCTCACGCGCCAACTGCCTGAGGGCTTCTCCGGCCTCACCTATTTTGTAAACAGCCTGTCGCACGGGGACCGCCAGACCCCTTATTCCTTTGTCAGCGCCGCAGACCTCCCCGGTCATGGCCTGGATCCGGGGCAGGCCCTCATCAATGCCTGGCTGGCATCGGACCTGGGCATCGGGCCGGGAGACAGCCTGCACATGCGGTATTATGAAGTGGGTCCCTTGCGGGAACTCACGGAAAGGGAGGCGGCCTTTCTGGTGGCAGGAGTCCTGGACATGGAAGAAGCCACAACCTTCAGGGACCTGGCACCCTACCTGCCCGGCTTGTCGGATGCAGGCGACTGCCGCGACTGGGACACGGGGGTACCCATCGACCTGGATGCCATCCGGCCCGCCGATGAGGACTATTGGGAAGACTACCGGGGAACCCCCAAAGCATTCATCTCCCTGGAGCAGGGGCAGCGGCTGTGGCAGAACCGCTTCGGCAAGCTGACCACCGTCATCGTATCAGGCGACGGACAAACGCCGCAGCACATCAACCGGATCATCACACATCATGCCGATCCCCACCGGCTGGAGTTCAGGATCAACCCGGTCGCCAGCAAAGGGCTGCATGCCGCAGGAGGGGGGGTGGACTTTGCCGGTCTGTTCGCCGGGCTGGGCATGTTCATTATTGCCTCCGGCCTGTTGCTGGCCAGCCTGCTCATGGCATTGGGCATCCAGAGGCGGCAAGGGCAATTGCGGCTCATGACCTCCCTGGGCTTCCGGGAGCGCATGATCCGGCGGATCCTGGGAGGCGAAGCGCTGGTGGCAACCCTGGCCGGGGCACTGGCGGGGATGCTGCTGGCGGTCGGTTACAGCCGGCTTCTGCTGGCCGGCCTGAACGAGATATGGCACGACATCGTGCGGACCGAAGTCCTGACCCTCCATGTCCGTACAGCCAGCCTGGCCGCCGGTTTCACAGGAAGTGCATTGCTGGGCATGGCCATGGCTTTGTGGCGCATACGGCTTGCCGTGCGGGGTGACAGCGGACTGGCAGGGCCGGGCGGCCGGACCGGAGGCCCTGTGTCTTCCCTGCCTGCAACAGCTGCACGAACATTCCACGCAGCCTCATTCCGGGGCAGGCCCCTGCCTGCCCTGTCCGCAGCCCTGGCCCTGGTTTCGTTCAGCCTGGCCGCTTACCTGGTGCTGACCGGCCAAACCCAGGCGACCCTGTGGTGGTTCGTGGCGGGGGGGCTGCTGCTTGGGGCCTTTCTGACAGGGGCGGGAACCGCCTTGTACTCCCCTCCGGCCGCTGCCGGCAAGCCCATAAGCCTGAACCGGTTAAGCTGGAGAAACCTGCGCCGAAACCCCTTGCGCAGCTTCACCATCATCGCCCTGCTGGCCATGGGCAGCTTCGTCATCCTGATCACCGCGGCCCACCGCAGGGACCCGCAGAAGGACGCCCTCCTGCCCACCGGCGGCACAGGGGGGTTTCAATACGTGGCCGAAACCACGGTGCCTGTCCTTCGCAACCTGAACCTGCCCGCCACCCGGCTGGAAACGGGCATCCCGGATGGTCTGCAGTTCGTGCAGTTCCTGTCGGCCTATGACGACGACGCCTCCTGCCTCAACCTGAACCTGGTGGAGAACCCCCGCATCCTGGCGACTGACCCGGCCGGACTGCGTGGGCGGTTCACGTTTTCAGCCATGCACTCCCTGGCCGACCGGGACGACCCATGGGGGGCGCTGGATATGGACCTGAACGGCCTGGTGCCGGGCGTGGCAGACCAAAGCGTCATCCAATGGGGGCTGGGTAAAAAAGTGGGGGACACCCTCACCTACCTCAATGCCCGGGGCGAGGAGGTTCGGGTGCTGCTGGTCGGCGGACTGGCCAACTCGGTGTTTCAGGGCCACCTGATCATGTCGTCGGAGCACTTTATGCAGCACTTTCCCGCCGCGGGCGGAACGGACTTTTTCCTGATCGATGCGCCGGGGGATCCGGAGGTGGCCGAAGACCTGGCTTTCATTCTGCGCGACCACGGCTGGGACATGACGACCACCGCCGCCCGGCTGGCCGGGTTCAACAGCGTGGAAAACACCTACCTGGGCATCTTTTTCCTGATGGGGGCGCTGGGCATGCTGCTGGGGACCGTCGGACTGGCCGTGATCCTGGCCAGGAACCTGCTGGAACGGCGCAACGAAACCGCCCTGCTGCGCAGCCTGGGGTACCGTTTCTACACCCTGGTACGTCTCTTCGCCTCGGAATACCTGGTATTGTTCCTTGCCGGTATCCTGGCGGGAGGCCTGCCGGCCGCACTGGCTGCCTGGCCGGTATTTGCAGAAGGGAGTCAGAACGTTTCCCTGCCATTTTTAGCGGCCGTTTTCGGCGGACTGATCCTGAACGGTGTGGCCTGGATCTTCCTCATCGCTTCCGCCATGGTCCGCAGCTTGCCGTTGCTCCCGGCCCTGCGGTCTGATTAGGATTCAAACTCATCCTCAAGCAGGGACATGACCCAGATGGAGCGGTACTCCCCGCCCCACTTCACACAATCCCTGATCAGGCCTTCCCTTTTAAACCCTTCCGATTCGTAAAGGCGCACCGCCCTGAAGTTATCGGAAATCACGTCCAGGTAAAGTCGGTGGATCCGGAGCCGCTCGAAGCAAAGCCGCTTGATGAGCCGGATGGCATCCCGCCCAAAACCATTGCCCGAAGGCGAAATGGCCAGGCGGCGGAATTCCAGGGCGTTGTTCTCACCACCCAGCCCGGACAGGATGGCATAGCCTACCAGAGAGCCATCCGTGCGGTCTACAACAGAAAGGTGGATCTTCGAAGGATCATCCAGGATCGCCTCGTGCTTTTCCCGCGGATACTGTCCGACGAAGCGGGCGTTTTCGCGTTCGATCGCCAGCACCCCGGGCAGATCTTCCGCACGGGTGGGCCTGAGCAGGACCTTATCCGACTGCAAGAACATGTAACAAGCGTTTGACAGAATGCAAATATAGCCTTTTTGTGGAGTTAATATGGTTTTCCGACCTGTTTTTTTTATATCCCGTCGGATGGGCCAGCAGGCTACGGATCAAAACGCAAGGCAAGCCCCGCAAGAAAATTCCTGGGCATGCCGGGATAATAGTAACGGGGAGCACTGCTTCCGAAGGAAGGGGCATTGACCAGCACCATGGACGCATAATGGGTGTCGGTCAGGTTGGCCACCTGGACAAAGCCTTCTGCTTCCACCCTCCCGACCCTGTGCCGGTACCCCAGGCGGATGCCTGCCAGGGAGTACCCTTTGGCAAACCCGTCGTTGGCATCATTCAGCGGCATGGGCCCCACCAGGCGCCAGGATGCGGCGGCGTGCAACCCGCCCCCAAGCCGGACATCACCTTCCAGGTGGACCACCGCATCCGGGATGCCCGGGATGCGGTTGCCCGAATGGTCGGTATCCCGGTCGATAAAATCGGTGAACACAAAGCGGTTCAGGCTGAGGGCGGACCGGAGTTCTGCCCCGGCAGGATGCCACCAGGACCCGTCCGCAGGGCCCCGAAACAGCACGAACTGAAACTCCGCTTCCAGGCCCTGGTGCAGGGAGGCTCCCGCATTCCGGCCCACCCAGGAGTCCGGGCCCACCCTCTCGGCCACCAGCAAGTCCTGAACCCACATGCTGTACAGACCCAGATCGTAAAACACGCGGTACCGCCAGAGGCTGCCACGTATCCCCGCTTCCAGGTTCCAGCTTTTCTCCGGCCGGATGCCCGGATCGATCATTCCCTGGGGTGTGAGCGTTTCCGAGAGGGCCGGGGGGGCAAACCCGTGACTGAGGGTGGCAAATACGGCATGCTGCCGCAGGTAACGGTAGTTGGCGCTGAGGCGGGGAGACCATATCGCCCCGAAGGCGTACCGCCCGCTGCGGTCGCTTTCCCCGGCACGCATCAGGTCGGAATAATCGGTGGAGGTCTCATGCAGGTTCAGTCCCGCAGACAGGGTCAGCCGCCCCTTTTCGAGCTCTCCCTGCAAAAACAGGTTGAACGTCTGTATCCACTCGCGGTTTCTGGATACCAGCCCGCCCTCCACGCCGGCACCCCCGGGGTTTTCATGCGTCCGGTAGCGAAATGCCTCCAGAAACACTTCTCCCCCGGCCATAAACTCAAACAATGATTCTCCCGTACGCAGGGAATAGGTGGTCTTGATCCGGGCGCCCCCACTGCTGCGGGCCTCATAGAGGACATCGAAGGGCCGCATCTCTTTCTCATTGTGGATGGTGGCAAAGAGGCTGCCCTGCAACCGCAGCCTCTCTCCTGCCTGCAACCCTCCCGACACACCGGCCAGGAATTTGCCGGTGTCTTCGTATCCCCGGGTGGCCAGCCAGTTGGCCGCTGCAGAAGACGGGGCCTTCACGAAGGTCATACTGTCTATGGAACTGGGAATGCCGGCCTTCATGTCCGACCAGGCCACCAAGGCAGTAATCAGTGCCTTGCTGTGGGGCCTGAACTGGGTGACCGAGGTCAGGGCGTCCCGCCGGTAATGGTTGTTTTCACGGAAGCCTTCGCTGCGGGTCCGGCTGTAGATCAGGCTGGAAGCCACCCGGTTTTTTCCGGCATCCAGACTGAACCCATTGCGCAGCAATCCGAACGAGCCAGCCTGCAGGGTGGTCCGCAGGGAGGTGGGCCGAGAGAGGGACTGCCGGGCGGTCATGGTGACCGTTCCACCCAGCCCGGCACCATAGGCGCTGGACGCAGGACCCCTGGTGATCTCAATGCGTTCAACCACTCCCGGGTCGATATGCTCCAGGATGGAAATGCCTGAACCGTTGGTAAGCGGGATCTGGTTGAAATAAGCGCGGATCCTTCCGGTGGCGTATGGCACCCGGGCCCCTATTCCACGGATGGTGATGCGGCTGGTGTTGAGGGTACCGGCATGGGCAAACACGCCCGGGACCTGGTTCAGCAGAGGCAACACGGTCACCGGGTCTTCCTGTTCGATGCGGGCGGGTGGGACCAGGCTGACCGAACCGGGCACGTCGAGCAGCCGCCGGGAGGTGTTAAAGGCCGCCACCTCCACCCCGGTTAGTTCCAGGGGCTCCTTAACTACAATGGTATCGTGTCGAACGGCCGTCCTGTCTTCACACGGGTTCCCCCTGGGGATGGTATCCGGGGCAAAGCCGGGCGGGGCCCCGGCCCCCGGATTCCCCAGAAGCAAGAATAAAACCAGAATAATGCCTGCCGGTCTGCCCATGGCTTCAGTCAACACTTGCTGTCCCTTAACGAACAACCAAAAGACCCTTTCGGTTCATCTCCTGTTGGCAAAGCCCTTCCCCTCTGATTTAACTCCCTTTCCGGCAGTCGGCACGAATATATGGCATGGATGTTGATAAATCGTCTACTGAATAGGCGGATCCATCCGGATTCACACGCAGCCACAGGACACAACCATAAAAATATTGCATTCCATGAAGACATCTTTGAAAACAACCCCATTCTTTAACACCATCTATTGGATGGCCTCCCTGGCTTTCCTGCTCCTTTTTCCGGGGAAGGGCCCTGCCCAGGAGCCTCCGGCGGGGGAGGTCCGGAATTTCCAGGTAAGCCTCTTCCCGGTGGTCGGAAGCGATGGAACAGAAACAGTCCGCCACACCTACCGGTTGAGCATGAACCTGTTCGCAGGCATCACCGGGGGGATCGACGGGATTGAGGGCGGGGGATTCCTGAACCTCACCCACGGCCAGGTGCGGGGGGTGCAACTGGCCGGCTTCGGCAACCTTGTTCGGGGGCCGGTTCACGGACTCCAGGGAGCGGGCTTCATCAACGTGGCCGGGGGGGATGCCAGCGGCTTCCGGGCGGCCGGATTCATCAACACCTCCGGGGGGTCGTCCGAGGGTTTCCAGGGGGCTGGCTTTGCCAATATATCGGGAGGACACGGAGAGGGGTTCTTCGGTGCCGGATTTGCCAACATATACGGGGGCAGATTCCAGGGTTTTTCGGGAGCCGGCTTCGCCAACATTACCGGGGGAAATGCCGATGCCTTCATGGGCGCCGGCTTCGCCAACATTACCGGAGGCGATTACAACGGTTTCCAGGCGGCTGGCTTCGGCAATTTCACAGGCGGGGAGGTAAACGGGCCCCAGCTTGCCGGGTTCATGAACCTGTCCGGCGATCTGAAAGGGATTCAGGCAGCCGGTTTCATGAACATCGCCCGGGAGGTGCAGGGGATTCAGCTGGGTTTCATCAACATTGCCGACACCATCTCAGGGGTGCCGGTGGGCTTCCTGAGCGTGGTCAGGCGGGGCGGACTCAGGCAGCTGGAGATTGCCGCATCCGACGCGCTTCACCTGAATGCGTCCTTCCGCCTGGGCGTGCCGGCTTTCTATAATATTTTTTCGGCAGGCACCCGGCTGTCTTCCGGCGAGCCGGCCGGCGGGTTCGGATACGGCCTGGGTGGCAGCCTGGCCTTCGGCCGCCATGCCGGACTGAACCTGGAGGCACACAGCACCAGGCTGCTCCGCAACTGGGAGTGGGGCGCGGGCAGCAGCGCCTACCTGAACGAAGCCCGGCTGTTGCTCCGTATAAGAGGGGCCGGGCCCATCGAAGCATTTGCCGGGGTGGTGCTTTACAACCATCTTTTTGAAACGGACGAATGGACGGACAACGGGCATGGCTTCGCCCCTTCCAGGGTATTTGCCGAACGGCCATGGCGTGAATTCACTTCCCTTTGGTGGCTGGGAGCCCGGGGCGGCTTGCGGGTCAATCTCTGAGCACTGTACAAATTTGTGGGTTTTTATTGCTTCCGGGACCGCAAAATGGCCAGGCAAAAAAGAAATAATGGTATTTTTGAGGCTGCTTTCTCATAACCAACCGCCCAAATACCTGAATTGTTATGCCGTTACGACTTCCTGTTCCTTATCTGGCCGCCCTGACGGCCGCCATCCTGCTGGTTTCCTGCACCCCTTCTGAAGAGCGCCTGCGGCAAAGGGCCGCAGCCATCCATGCAGAAGTCCTCACCCTAGACAGCCATACGGACACCCCCCTGATGATGATGCGTGAAGGCTTCGACATCGGCCAGCGCAACGACCCCCGCAACCGGGGCGGCAAGATTGATTTTCCCCGCATGGAGGAGGGAGGGCTGGATGCGGCCTTTTTTGCCGTTTTCATCGGGCAGGGCCCCCTGACAACGGACGCCTATGCCTCGGCCAGGGACAGGGCCCTTGACATTTTCAACCACATACACCAGGGCCTGGCCGAAAACCAGGAAGTGGCCGGGCTGGCACTCACCCCCGACGATGCCTACCGTCTGCAGGATGAAGGCAAAAGGGCCATCTACATCGGGGTAGAGAACGGTTACCCCCTGGGGGAGGACATCGGCATGCTCCAGACCTTCTACGACCTGGGAGGGAGATACCTCGGGCTTTCACACACCCGCAACAACCAATTGTGTGATTCCTCGACCGACCGGGAAGGGGAGCTGCACGGGGGGCTGTCTGAGTTTGGCAGGGAGGTGGTTCAAGAGTTGAACCGCCTGGGCATGATGGTCGATGTGAGCCACATTTCCGATCAGGCATTTTTCGATGTGCTGGCAGTGAGCCAGGCTCCGGTCATCGCCTCCCACTCCAATGCCAGGGCCCTTTGCGACAATCCCCGCAACCTGACGGACGACATGCTGAAGGCCCTGGCCGAAAACGGAGGGGTGCTGCAGCTGTGTATCCTGTCCTCCTACGTGAAGGACATGGAGCCCAACCCGGAGCGGGACGAGGCATTCGCGGAGCTCCGTTCCCGTTTTGAGAACCGCGAACAGCTTTCAGACGAAGAGATGCAGGAGTACCGGGGGGAGTGGGACCGCCTGAATGAAAAATACCCCCGTCCCATGGCCACGGTGGCCGACCTGGTCGATCATGTCGACCATGTGGTCAACCTGGTGGGCATCGATTATGTCGGCATCGGGACCGATTTTGACGGGGGCGGGGCCCTGGAGGACTGTTACGATGTGACCGGGCTTGGCAACATCACCCTGGAACTGGTGCGCAGGGGTTATACCCGATCCGACATCGAAAAGATCTGGGCGGGCAACTTCATGCGCGTTTTCCGCGAAGTGGAGGCCGTGGCAAAAAGCCTTTAACGGTTGTTTAAAAAAGGAATCTTTGTATATTTACCACCCGGAAGACCGCCTGTCTTCCGGGTTTTTTATTCAGGGACCTATTAAATTGCAAAAAATGAAAAAGAACGTCTTATTGGTGGCCGTGTTGATGGGGATGTCTGCCCTGGCATTCGGACAGGCCAATCAGGTGGTTGGCTTTTGGCTTACCGCCGAAGGAGACTCCCAGGTGGAGATCTTCAGAAAGTCAGACAATAAATATTACGGGCGGGTCGTCTGGCTGGAGGAACCCCTGAATGACCAGGGGAGGCCCAAGGTGGATGATAAAAACCCGGACCAGTCCAGGCACAACACCCCCATTATCGGGCTGGAATTATTGAAGGGCTTTTCCTACAACGATTCGAAGAAAGAATGGGCCAGCGGCACCATTTATGATCCCAAAAATGGACGGACCTACGATTGCTATATGTGGTTCGACGACAACAACACCTTGAAGATCAAAGGGTATGTTCTTGGTATGCGCTTTTTAGGGAGGGAGACCACCTGGAAGCGTGAACGCGTCAAGCGCGGGTAGCCCCCTGTTCGCATCCGGACAGATCCGTCCGCCAGGGAACAGCCATCCCGGCCACCCGGCGGCGGTTTTTCCGTCCCCTTGTCAGCCAATATTCTGCCTCGCAGACATATAAGGGACAGGGCATGCTTTTTGCTAAAACCAATTCACACCCTTAAAAGCAACACAAGCATGAAAAAAATCGGTATCTTCCTTATTGCCCTCCTGCCGGCCCTGTTCATCCAGGCGCAGGGACCATCCGGCGATGAAGCCGTCAGAAAAGTTGTTACGGAAGCCTATATTGAAGGGATACAAAACCTTGGCAACCTGGATGCGGTCCGGAAGGGCTTCCATCCCGACTTTGAGATGCTGATGCTGAGAAACGGGAACCTGAGCAAACTGCCGATTTCCGAATGGCTGCAGCGCCTGGAGCAGCGCAAAGCCAACCCGCCTGCGCAAAGCCCGCCCCGGGTCACAGGAAAATTCCTGGCCGTTGACATCACCGGCAATGCCGCCACGGTCAAACTGGAACTGCACAGACAGGGCAGGCTTATTTTTACGGACTACCTGTCCTTGTATAAATTCGGGGATGGGTGGAAAATCGTATCCAAAACCTACCAACAGCACTGAGGTCCGGCCGGGTAAGCCCTACCTGGCCGTCCGCAGAAAAAGATTGATTCCCAAAGGTTCGGTGATGACCCGGATCTTGTCGGAAGGAATGCCTGCCTGCCGGGCAAAACCCACCAGTTCCTCTTCGGAGCGGTGGTACAGGAACCAGTCACCCAGTACCTCCATGATCTTGCGGGACGGGTTCTCGACATTGAAGTTGCCGATGATCATTTCCCCCCCCGGCAGGATGTGTTCATAAAACTTCTTCACCATGAACACGAAGTGCTTGTCCTTGAAATAATCAAAAAGACCGGCACTCCAGATCAGGTCGTATGAGCGGTCCGGAACAAAACGGATCACATTCTGGTTCATGAAGCGCATGCAGGACAAGAACTCCCTGTTCTTGCTTTTGGCATACTCAATGGCCCGCTGATCCAGGTCGAGCAGGTCGAACACGAGGCGGTTGGAGGCTCCGTTCTCCTTCAGGTATTCGTGGACCTCCGTCACGGGCCCGCTCCCGAGAATCAGCACGGTTTTCTCCTTCCCGGCGGCATTTGCATTGAGCTGCTGCAAGATCTCTATGGCAAGCTTCTTGCGGTTGACCACGGCGATGGCCGCGGGCAGGCGGTGGAAAAACTCATCCCACTTCCGGTAACGGGTATCGGAGCTGACGTATTGCTGGTAAATCTTTTCGATAATGAAAAAATCCCCGTTATACCCAAACGGCTTGGTAAAGGAAAACCCGATGATGGTTCCCGGGTTCAGAATGGGTTTCATGGCCAGGCGGAAAGCCTCCACCTCTTCGGCCTTTATCTGATCCACAAATCCAAGGATCTCCTCGAACTCTTCGGGATCGGGACCATTCTTGTCGAATAATGCCTCAATATATTCGTTAAATTCCACCGTATCAACAAAAACATCTCTTCCCATTGCCAGCCCGGGTTTGCGGTATCACTATATTCCGATTTTTAATTCGAAAGCTTCCCTGTACGCCTCCTCCACGATGATGACCGACATCTTATCCGCAATGATCACTTCCGGATACTTGGCAATGAAAATTTTGTTCAGGTTGATGATGTGGTTGCTGCTCACACGGACAAACTGATCCTGGGGCAAATGCGGCAGGATTTCTTCCAGTGTGTTTCGAACCAGCAAGGTTTCGTTCAGCAGGTGGGCTTTGCAGTTTTCACCGATCTGTTCCACAAAATACAAGTCCTGCAGCTTGATTTTTTCAAGGCCTTTGTCGGAGTCCAGCATGATTTGTTCCGGTTCTTTGTCGCCCTGCTTGAAGAACTTGTTGAACTGGTCGCTCTCGATTCTCGACTTGAGGTCGTTTTCGAATTTGAAGCGGGCTATCTCAATGTTCGTCTGCAGCTCCTTCTCTGTAAATGGCTTCAGAATGTATCCGTACGGCAGGGAGATTTTGGCCTTCTCCACGGTTGCAAAATCGGCATTGGCGGTCAGGTAGATGATGGGCACATTGTGCTTTTCCCCGATGATGGTGGCCGCCTCAATGCCGGTCATCTCACCCTTGAGGATGATGTCCATCAGGATAAGATCCGGCAGGTTCTTCTCCACTTCGGCAATGGCGGCCGGGCCACTTGCCACGGTGTTCTGCACTTTGTATCCGAGGCTTATAAGGCTTTCTTCAATGTCTGCTGCCACAAGGAACTCATCCTCCACGACAAGAATATTTAATGCTGGCATGTACTGAATGAATTAGTTTTTAAAACGAATGGTATATTTGGTTCCATTGGAAAAATCATACTCCAGTTCCCCGTCGATCTGCTGAACCAGCTTGGAGACAATGCGCATGCCGAGCGAACCGGACCCCTCCAGGGTCCTGGTCCCGTCCATGCCCACGCCATCATCTGCCACCGTCAAAGTGAACTCGTTGCCGTTGACGCTGCTAAGCCCGATGGAGATCCGGCCCTTGTCCTTTTCCTTGAACGCATGCTTGAAAGAGTTTG
Source organism: uncultured Bacteroidales bacterium (assembly GCA_964477035.1). Classification (GTDB taxonomy): domain Bacteria; phylum Bacteroidota; class Bacteroidia; order Bacteroidales; family UBA7960; genus SLSG01. The sequence goes on along the minus strand of CAYZCW010000001.1, from coordinate 201,685 downwards.
ATATCAGCTCATTGATAATCAGGCCACAGGGAATGCCGATATCGATCGGCAGAAACACATCCTCAATACGAAATTCGAAAGTCACCTTACCCTGAAGGTCAGAATATGTCCGGCTCAGGTTATTTGTCAGGCTCTGCACGTAATTGCCAAACTTGATATTTGCCAGGGTCTCATTCCTGTAAAGGTTTTCGTGGATCAGTGCCATGGAGCGGATGCGGTTCTGACTCTCCCCAAGCACCGTTTTGAGCCTGGGATCATCCACCAGCCGTTCCTGCATCTTCAGGATGCTGGAGATGATCTGCATATTGTTTTTCACGCGGTGATGCACCTCTTTCAAAAGGATGTCCTTCTCAGCCAATGATTTCTTCAGGTTGGACTCCGCAATGCTCCTCTTAAGTTCCTTCTCCTCCAGGGCCTTCTCCATAAGAATATTGCCTGCCAGTTCATCGATGAGGGCGTAGAGCTTTTTGGGATCGACCGGCTTCACAAGATACCCGTTCACCCCCAGGTTGATGGCCTCCAGAAAGTACTCCTTGATGCTGTAGGCCGACATCACGATCACATTCACACCCGGGTCGAACTCCTTGATATTGCGGATCATTTCCAGGCCGTTCATGATGGGCATGCTGATGTCCGTAATGACCAGGTCGGGTTTGCTCTCCTTATAGATCTCCAGCCCTTCCTGCCCGTTCTCGGCGACAAAAAACTGCAGGACCCTCTTCGACAACCTTCTTTGGTAAAGGGCGCGGATGGTTTCGTTGTCTTCAACAAACAACAATGATATCTGGTGGGGTTGTATCTCTTCCATTGGTTGCAATCCGTCATTCAGGCCTGCCGGGCCTTGTTTAAATATTGTGCGATCAGTTCAACAAACTCCTTGATGTTGAATGGCTTGGCAATATAGTCGGTACAACCGGCTTCCATGCTTTTTTCCCGGTCGCCGTCCATGGCATAGGATGTCTGGGCAATCACCGGAACCTCCGGGCGGATCTCCCGGATCACCGGGGTGGCCTCAAATCCGCTCATGACCGGCATCCTGACGTCCATCAGGACCAGGTCGATCTGCTGGTCTTTTTTGCATTCGTCGATGGCCTCCTGTCCGTTCTTTGCCCAGATGAGGGTGACGTTCGTTCGTTTCAGGGCCGTCTTGATCAGCAGAAAATTTGTGGTGACATCTTCGGCAACGAGGATGACCTTGTCTTTCCAGTCGAATTCCATTGGAATAACTATTTTTTTGTGGCGTTTCAATATGCTGTGGCCGTCCTTTTTCAGGGGCAGGGTGAAACAGAATACCGACCCCTGGTTGGGTTCGCTTTCCACCCAGATATCCCCCCCGAACAAATTGACAAAAGCCTTGGAGATGGCCAGTCCGAGCCCGGTACCCTCATGTTTGGGACGGTGATCGATCGTGGCCTGCATGAAGCGTTCAAAAATATACTGCTGCTGCTCATAATCCAGGCCGACCCCCGTATCCTTCACATAGAAGATCATGAAATCGTCATGCAGGGTGTATCCCACTTCCACATATCCTTTATAAGTAAACTTACAGGCGTTGCCAACCAGGTTGATCAGCACCTGCTTCAAACGGGTACGGTCGGAAACCAGCACGTCCTCCCCCTGCGCAAGGGCGTAGTGGCTTCGCAGGTCGAAGTGCCTCCCGCTCATGTGATTGTCCTTCAGCAGCAATTCGTTGACCTCATCCAGCAGCTCGTTGATCGAAAACTCGTTGGAGCTGAGTGACAGCATGCCGGCCTCCACCTTTGATATGTCAATGATGTCGTTGATCAGGGCCAGCAGGTGGTTGCCGTTCTTATTGATGACCTCGATGAATTCCTGGAGTTCCTCCTTGTCTTCGGTTTCGAGCAACAGCTGGGAGAAACCGAGAATCCCGTTCATCGGGGTGCGGATTTCATGGCTCATATTGGCCAGAAAAGCGGATTTCAGTTTGTCTGATTGCTCTGCACGTTCCTTGGCTTCATTCAGCTGGCTGGTGCGCTCCCTGACCTTGCGTTCCAGTGTCCGGTTCGCCTCTTCCACCTCGGCCTTGCGGCTGTCCAGCTGTTTGTTGAGAAAAAAGTCCCGCCGTGCAAAATACTCAATGTAGTAAGCGGCGAACATGCCGATAAGGTTGGCGGAGACATAAAAAAAGTTGTTGTTGATGATGACCTCCGGCCCCGTGTCGGAGAAAAAAACGGCCCCGACATTGTAAATGATCAGGGTGAGCCAACCGGCCAGGCTGGCCATCAGGAACCGCAGTTTGATGAAAAAATAGCCTGCCGAAAAGACCAGCATCATGCCGCCGTAGTAAGCATAATTTTCAGGGACCAGCACCAGCATGAGGCCGATGCCTGTACCCGCAATCACAAAAGACACAAACAGCAGCAACTGCCAGATATTTTGAAAAAACCGGAAAAAAGACAGGATGAGCACCAGGCACAAAAAGGGGATCACCACCCCGAACCGGATGATGTAGAACACCTCCTGGTAGGACGGGATCATCATGGAATCCAGCAGGTCGAACACCCCGTAAAGAACGGCAACCAGGATGAATGACACCCTGAACTGGAAGAGAGAGTCCCGGAAGTACTTGGCCAGGAACTCCCTCTCATTCCCGTCCCGGAAAGAAAGGGTAATGGGGTGCAGGTTGATCCTGGGGGTCCCTTCACTGGTCCTGGAGCGGGATGAAACCTTACCGGCAGAGCGATTTGCCATCTGGACAGACTATTTCTCACAAACACCTAACAGGCAGGGCAAGTTACGTGTTTTTACCTAATTTCTCTGAGGTATACGCAGAATCCCTGCTGAAGTTATGGATTCCCCTGATTTTTTTTGATGATTTCCGTCATCCATCCGTGGGTGGTTTCGATCACTTCCGGATTGAAATGGGTGCGGTGGTATTCCCAGTCATTGATTATTTGAAGGCTGTGCCTCTGATCGTCTGTTTTCAGCAGGTTGTGGTCGGTCTGGGGAACCACCATGAATCTTGCCTGCCCCGGCCGGCCATAATGGTTCACAATATCGGCGATGAGCTGGTGCTCCCAGGCATTGAAGGCCACCGCATCCGATGCTCCCCAGAGCGAAAGCACGGATGCGGGGGTCCGGCTCCAGGCCGTGAACAGGCGGGCATCCTGCAACTGCTGCCAGAAGGTATAATGCCGCCCGTTCAGTGTCTGCAGGTCTTCACCCACCTGCCAGAATCGGTTCATGAACGCCAGCATGTCCGCATCCCGGGCCAGGGATTCCGGACTTTCCTTTTCCACCATGAAACGGTAGAAAAACCGCAGCGCCCGTTCATAACCGGCCTCATTCACCAGGTAGTCCTCCCCCCTGAGCAGACGCTGGATGCGCACCAGTTCGGTAAAGTAATCAAACCAGGGCCTGACCACCGTGCCGAACACGATAATCCCCAAAGGGGCCTGGCGGGTTTGCATCAGGGGAGCCACCACGCCCCCCGTGCTGAATCCAAAGACAAACACCTTGCCCGTATCCACAAAATCGTATTTAGCCAGGGCATTGTAAGAGGCCTCGAAAACCCCCACCTCATCAAACAGGTCAATCTGGTGGCAGTTCCTTCCGCTCCGGGAGTCCCCCACCCCCGGTTTTTCCGTTTTCACCACGACATAGCCTTTCTCGCTGAATCCGTTCAGCAGACGCTGGTAGCTGTGATGTTCCTGCATCCTGTCCATGGATTGGCAGGGGTTGCCCTGTATGAAAAACAAGACGGGTTTTCTGCCCTCCCCGGGAGGCACATGGATGATGGTGCGCACCAACCCGTCTTCGAATGGCACCGCATCGTAGATAACCCGGGCATGTGGGCTGGTTTCAGGGGCAAGGCCCTGCAGGACGCCGGTTAAACGCATGGATTTGCCTTCCCTCAGACCGGACAAACTGACCGTATCTCCTTGTTGACGGCGGGCGATGGCACCAACCAGCCAGGTCACGTCCCCAATGGGCTCTCCGTTGAGCGACAGCAGGACATCCCCGGGCCGGACACCCATTTGGTGCCCACTCCCCCCTTCCAGAACATAAGACACCGACACACCCTGTCCTTGAGGAATGGCATGGACCTGGCGCATGGAGTCAGGGATGGCTTCCAGAGCCACCCCCAGGGCCGCCCGCCTGGGAAGGTCAGCATACAGGCCTTGCGAAGCGGTAGTCAACAGCAGCATAAGGCAAAACAGTCTTGTTTTCATGGCGAATGGATTTTGAACGTGTTGGTTGCTGCAAAAAACAAGCCATGCCACAGCCCTTTTGCTTACCTTTACCGCAATTTTGAAAAAAATTCCGATGGACTGGAGCAGTTTTTTTGATTTGTTTTACCAGAATGTCATGGCATCGACCTGGCTGGAAATCGTGGCCGTGGTCTTCGGCATCCTGAGTGTGTGGTTTGCCCAGAGGGCCAACCTGCTGGTGTATCCGACCGGGATTGTCAGCACGGCCATTTATGTGTATATCTGTTATACGATCCAGTTGTATGCCGACATGGGCATCAACCTTTTTTACACCGGAATGAGCATCTATGGCTGGTATATGTGGACCCGCAAGGACGAAACCAGCCAGGTCCGGCCCATCCGGTGGAATACGGTCAGACAGCAATGGCAGGGTATTGCCATGATCCCGGCATTGTATGTCCTGATCCTTGGAATGATCTACCTGGCAAAACGGCAGGATGCCGCCTACATGCAATCCTATATCCCCTATGTTGACTCTTTCACCACGTCCATCTTCCTGATTGCCATGTGGTACATGGCCAGGAAAAAAATCGAGAACTGGATTTACTGGATTGCAGGCAACATCATCTCCATCCCCCTGTATTTTGTCAAGGGGCTGGTGTTTACCAGCTTTCAGTTCACCGTATTCCTGGCGCTGGCCATCCTGGGCCTGGTGAACTGGATCCGGCTTTACGAGTCCGGGCAGGCAAGAAAACAGGAGTTCCTATAAGAACTGCCCCCGCACATAATCCATCAGGGGAATATCGGCCCGGGTCCAGTCCAGCCTTGCCGAACCGGCTTTATCCACCCAGGCGGTTTCCTGGTGTTCATGCAGAACAACCTTTCCACCGTCAAGAGCACAAAGAAAAGGGATCAGGATGATGTCGAATGCGGGATATGCATGCCTGAATTCGGGAAGCCGCTTCAGTACTTTCACTTTCAGCCCCAGCTCTTCCATGAGCTCCCGGTGGAGGCATTCTTCGTCCGACTCCCCCGCCTCGACCTTGCCGCCGGGGAACTCCCATTGCAGCGGATGTCTTGACCGGGACGAGCGGCGGGCTGCAAAAACCTTTCCGCCACGGACGATCACTGCACAGGCAACCCGTATTACACCGGAAGTCATGGTCGCTTATTGTACAGGTTCATGGTCCGCTCCACACCCTGCAGGCCAAAACTGAGGACGATCTCGGAGGCCCTTTCCAGGGCCGGACGCACAAGCTCCCATTCCTCTCCGGTCCATTTCCCGAGCACGAACTGGGACTGAAACCCCCGGGGGTAATCATTGCCGATGCCAAAACGGAGGCGGGCAAAGTCGCTGGTTCCCAAGGCATCGATGATGCTGGCCAGGCCATTATGACCCCCGGCTCCTCCTTTTGCCCTCAGCCTGAGGCTGCCTGCAGGAAGGGCAAGATCGTCGGCCACCACCAGGAGCTTGTCGGGCTCGACTTTTTCTTTCTCCATCCAGTAACGGACCGGACGGCCACTCAGGTTCATGAAGGAAGAGGGCTTCAGAAGAATAAAAATCCGCCCCTTATGGCGAAAGGCAGCCCTGTCGCCATAGCGGGCGGGAGCAAACACAGCCTCGTGCTTTTGGGCAAGCAGGTCGGCAACCATAAACCCGATGTTATGGCGTGTTTCTGCATAGTCGGGGCCGATATTCCCCAGTCCTGCAACGAGATACTTCAATACAGGCTTTATTCGGTTTTTTCTTCGGATGCCGCCTCAGCGGATCCCTCGCCGGCCTCATCGGTTCCTTCTGCGGCTTCGCCTTCTTCTTCCTCATCACCAACCGGTGCCATCATGGCCGCCCTGGCTGATTTGACCATCACGACCACGGAAGAGGCCGGATCCAGAAAGTTCAGCTTATCCAGTTCCAGCATGCCGACTTTTATGGCATCGCCGATATCCAGCTTGGAGATATCGATTTCGATCTCATCGGGAAGGTCTGCCGGCAGCGCCTGTATGAGGAGTTTACGGAGCTTGATCTGCATCTTGCCCCCCTTGATGACCCCGGGGCTGTTGCCTTTGATTTTTATGGGAATGCTGATTTTAACCGGTTTGTCGGGGAAAATTTCAAGAAAATCGGCATGCAGGATCTCCTCACTCACGGGATGAAACTGGATGTCCTGCAAAATGGCGTCCACGGATTTCCCGGCAACGTCAAGCCTGATCAGGCATGAACTGGGGGTGTAGACGATGTCCTTAAAGCTTTTCGCTTCGGTGACGAACATGATTTGCTCTTTGCCTCCGTAAAGGACGCAAGGCACCATGTCTTCCCGGCGAAGGCGCTTAGCATCTTTTTTCCCTACGTTCTCGCGCGGAGAACCGCTCACAGATACTGTTTTCATTGTTTTTACATTTATTTGGTGTGGCGGGGGCACCCTGCCCCCGCGAAAGGGTGCAAAGATAACACTTTATGCCAAAACAAGCAGCCTTGCCGGCACAAAAATTTGATGCACAAGACTTACAGCAGCAGGCCGGCAGCAAGTCCCTGCCTACAGGATGGTGGAGAATTCGAAGTGGGTGCTGATGGATTCATGGTTGTGTACCCTCCGGATGACATCCGAGAAAAGTTTGGCACAGCTCAGAACGGTTACCTTGGGGCATTCCCTGCGCAGGGGAATGGTATCCGAAACCAGCACCTCATCAAAAACGCTGTGCTGAATCAGGTCGTAGGCATTCCGGCTGAATACGGGATGGGTGCAAACGGCCCTGACAGACCTGGCGCCATTGTCCAGCATCATCTGTCCCGCCTTCACAATGGATCCGCCGGTATCGATGATGTCATCCACCAGGACGACATCTTTCCCCCTGACATCCCCGATGAGCATCATGCGGTCCACTTCGTTGGCTTTTTCCCTTTGCTTATAGCAAATCACCAGTTCGCTGTTCAGAAACTTGGCATAGGCTGCAGCCCTCCTTGTGCCGCCTGTGTCGGGACTGGCCATGACAAGATTGGGAAGGTTCAGCTGCTTGACATAGGGGACAAAGATGGCAGAAGCGTACAGATGATCGACCGGAACATCGAAAAAACCCTGGATCTGGTCTGCATGCAGGTCCATCGTGATGACACGGCTTACCCCGGCGGCCATCAGGAGGTTGGCCATGAGTTTGGCCCCGATGGATACCCTTGGTTTGTCCTTGCGGTCCTGGCGGGCATACCCGAAGTATGGGATCACGGCCACCACCTGTTTGGCGGAGGCCCTGCGCGCCGCATCCACCATCAGCAGCAGCTCCATGATGTTGTCTGCCGGAGGGAAGGTGCTCTGGATGATGAACACATCATTCCCCCGCAGGGTTTCTTCGAAGGAAGTCTGTAATTCCCCGTCCGAAAAATGGGCGATGATTTCCTTGCCCAGGGGTTTGCCGTATTCACCGGCAATCTTTTCGGCCAGGTAACGGGTGGCAGACCCGGTGAACAGCTTCACTTGTGAGGTCATGGGCGGGTGTTTTTTTTTGTGGGCAACGGACTTTCGACCCTCAAAATTAGGAATAAAAAAACAAACCCGTGCGGGCCTTCCCTATTTTCCATTTATTTTGACGAAACCAAAGGAATGCTTAAATTTGCAGGCGCTAAACCGCAAACATGGTGGCGGTCCCTGCCCGGGTGGCGGAATTGGTAGACGCGTTGGTCTCAAACACCAATGATAGCAATATCGTGCCGGTTCGATCCCGGCCCCGGGTACGAAGAACGGCGCAAGACCCCCTGCATCAGGGGGTTTTTTTTGCCCACTCAGGAAGGGTTCGTTTTGGTTTTTCTGAACACCAGGGGGATTTGGTTGTGACCCGGTGCCCCGATCTCCATCAGCTGCCAGTCCTTATCATAGGCCTCAATCTTCCGCTTCAGGACCTCCACACGATCGGTTGATGGTTCATCGCCCTCCCACTCAACCACTTCCACCCTGTATTTCAGGGTGCGTTTCCGTCCGTTGATACGAACGTCGATCTCCACGTTCTGCTTTGCATCCACGTCGGGGATCAGGATGACAATTTCTCTCATGACTCAATGAACAGGATGGGTTAATAAAGCACACCATAAAATATCCGGACTGCAGGGCGGACCGGGCTCTATTCATACTTGAGGCTCTCGGTGGCATTCATACGCGAGGCCCGCCAGGCATGAACGCCCACTGCCAGTAAAGCGATCCCGGTGGCGGCCAGACCGGCAACCAGCAGGGGCCAGAAGTTGAGATCCACATGGTAGGCAAAGCTTGCAAGCCAGCGGTTCATCATATACCAGGCCAGGACTGCCGCGATGGCCATGGCCACCAGGATCAGCCACATAAACTCCCGCCCCAGAATGGCAAGCACGTCGGCAAAGCGGGCTCCCAGGACCTTGCGGATACCAATCTCGCGGGTCCGCTGCTCTGCTGAAAAAGCCGATAGCCCGTAAAGGCCCAGGAAGGCAATGATGATGCAGAGCCAGGCAAAAGCCGCAAAGAATATCCCCAGCACCCTTTGAGAGTCATACATGCCGGCGATGACCCGATCCAGGATATGGTATTCGAGCGGTTGGTTCGGGGCAAACGCTCCCCAGGCACTTTCAAGGGCACGGACCCCCTCAGCGAACCGGTCGCCCCGCACCTTCACAAGGAGGTAATTGCCCGCATTCCGCATCGGGTAAAAGACCATCGGCTCAATCGGGTTGACCAGGCTGGCATAATGAAAATCCCTGACCACCCCGATGACTTTTCGGTTGGTGGATGTGGTGCCGTCCGGCCATACAAAGCCGGAGGACACCTCCTTGCCAAGGGCCTCCTCCCAGCCAAAATAATGGACAGCGGCCTGGTTGACCACCACCGCTTCCAGGAAATCTGTCGGCTGCTCCCAATCAAAAAACCGTCCTTCATGCAGGGTCATGTCCATGAAGCCGGGAAAGTCCGGGTTTACCTGGACCACATTGGCAGAATAGGAAGCAAAACCCGTTTCGGTTTCCACATGCAGGCCGTTGAACATGGTCACAATGGAAGGGAAATAATTGGATACCATCACCCGTTCGACCTCCGAGATCTGGCCGAGGCTGTTCTTCAGTGCTTCGGCACCCTGCCTGCTGGCGGGATCCTGCAGTTCCACCACCAGCACGTGCTCCCGGTCAAAACCAAGGTCTTTGCCATTGACAAACCTCAACTGGCTGTTCACAATCAGGGTGGCGGCAATCATGAACACAGAGATCGCAAACTGAATGATGATCAGGCCCTTTTTAAGGGTGAGGGTTTTACGACCCGGCTGCGACCGCTGTGCCAGTGCCTGAAGCGGGGAAAATGACGACAGGTAGACGGCCGGATACCCGCCGGCGATCACCCCGACGAAAGCGGCAACCCCCAACAGGATCAGCAACAACAGCGGATTGGAAAAGACATTGGCCGACAGACGCACATTCAGCAGATTGTTCACATGGGGCAGCAACAGCTCCACCACCAGCAGGGCCAGCAACAGGGCCACCAGGGTGGTGATGACCGATTCGACGAAGAATTGCCGCACCAGGGTGCCCCTCGGAGCCCCCATCACCTTTTTCACGCCCACCTCCTTGCTCCTCCGGCTGAACCGGCTGATGGCGATATTGGTATAGTTGATGGCCGCCAGCACCAGGAGGAACACCGCAATCAGGGAAAAAATACGGACCAGCTCCGGACTCATCATGGTCACGGCACCGGTGGCCGAGCTCATCTCGTAAGGCAGTCTTGAATTCAGGTGGATGCTGGCCATCGGCTGAAAGATCAGCAGGTTCTCGTAGGCCCCTTCAAAGCCAACCCGGGGGACAATATGGTCCTGATAAAACCCCGGCCAGGTGTGTTCCATGAATTTGTCCGGATCAAACCCCGCGGCTGTCTTCAGGTAGACCCACATGATGCGGGCCCCATGGGCCGTTTCCAGGGACTGCCAGGTGGCTCCGCGCATGAAGCCGGCCTCGATCAGGTGGTTGAGGTGCGGCATGGTCGCCATGGAGAAGAGCCCGGTAAACTGGAAATGGCTGTTTATCGGCGTGTCCTCGATAACGGCCGTGACCCTGAAAGTCCCCGCACCATCCAGTTGAACCATCTTCCCGAATGCCGGCTCATCGCCGAAATACCGCCGGGCCATGCTTTCGGTCATGACCAGGGAAAACGGTTCATTCAACGCATGCTCAGGCCGGCCTTCCAGAAAACGGCAGGTAAAGAATTCGAACATTGTGGAGTCGGCCGCGAATACCCCGTCTTCAAAGAAATGCCTGTCCTCGTAACGGTAGATGATGTTGCGAAAAAAATAACCGGCAGGGAAAATCCGCAGGAATTCCGTGATTTCGGGAAGCTGGCTTTTCATCAGGGGACCAAGCGGCACGGTGTTGGTGGCCAGCTGCATGTGCTCCCCTTCCACGGTCAGGTCCGTGCCGACCCGGTAAATCCTCTCATGGTCGGTATGGTGGCGGTCGTAACTGGTTTCAAAAAGCAGGTATAAAAAGATCAGTAGGGCGGCAGCCATCCCAAGGGCCAGCCCGCCAACGTTGATCAGGGTATACAAGCGCTCTTTAAGCAGCCTGCGCATGGATATTTTAAACTCTTGCTGTTTCATTCACGTTGGATGTCATCAATTTTCCACAAACCTTCCTGCCGGGCAAGAACGAACACTTTCACCATCTCGGTGGAGTCTTCATCATCAGACACATAATGCCAGCAGGTTTCCACCAGCGCCAGCTCGTCGGTTTTCTCAAGAACCCCACTAATATGGAACCCGAGATCGGGAATCTCTTTAAAGCCGGCAAACACGGTAAGCCGTCCTGACAATCCGGCCTTGATGCCATTCAGGTTGCTCTGGGTCGACGAAGACAGCATTCCATAGGCCATTCTGGCGGCTTCGCTGTCAAAATTTGGCGGAGCGGATACAAAGAAGTTCTCGCAGAAAACGGCCACAACATCCTCCGGAGTCGGGGGATGGACCGCTTCGGCAGCAGGACGGCTGCCTGCCTCCCCGGCCGCAGTTTCCGGCAGGGGCTGGCAGGCCGTCAACACCAGCATCCATATCACGACAAACAGGGCCCGGGCTTTTCCATTCATGCAGGGAGCGATTTGATGGACAACAAAACATAAGAAACTACATCAAACCACGTGCAAAATACATTTATGTGCTAACCATCAATGCATTATGAATGGCCACAGGAAAGGAATATCCGGCTGACTGTATTAAAACGGACAGGCTTGTACATTTTCGTACACCTGGCCGGGGGCAAACGCCCGGCGCCATTCAACGGGGGCAGCGGGCGGCGGTGATTCCCCGTCCGGGGTGGCGGGGACAAACGGGAAAGACGAAAAAAGAGGCTCCTTCCGGAGCCCCTTTTCCCACAATTTATAACCACAAAACCAATTCACAATTAACCAAAATTATTCAATTGGTTTAAGCATTTCTGCTCAGAACAAAAATAGTTGATTCCTTGTTTTCCCCTGATTTAAAAAAAGTTAAAGCGTGTTAAATTCTGTTAAACGCGGTCAGGCGGCCTGTTTACGTCTTATTTTTGCATGCAGGCGATGAACGCTGCAACCGGCCGTCCCTGCTTGTTTCATGCGGTGCCACGACGCAGGATTGTCCCATACCTTATTTTCTCCATGAAGAAACGGTTCATCTTCCTGGTCATTATTTCCATCACCCTCTCATTGCTGGGGCTGATTGGCATTCAGTTATACTGGATCCGCAATGCCCTGTCCGTGAAAGAAGCCAACTTCGACCGCGGGGTCAGCGAGGCGGCAAGCCGTGCCATTTACAAGTTCAACAAGATGGAGATGACGCGCAAGGTGATGCTCCAGAGGGAACACGGCCAGCAGCTCAACCAGCGGCTGAACCACCTGCTGGACTCACTCAACCAGGTATACTACCGGCAAATGGCCACCCTGCAACAACCGGATCCCGTCAGTCCTGCCGAAGACCCCGCCGGCGCTCTTTTCTGGCAGGAGTTTCAGTTGAACATTTTCCAGGACGGCCAGGGTATTACCTCCCCGGGGGATACCGGGATTGTTTCCATGGATGTGCCGGAGCCTTTTGGCAGCCGTGGCTACCTGCCCGGGTCAGGACCCCTTCCGACAGAGGACCCTTTGAGTTTTTTTTTCAACCGGACCAGGATCATCAACGATTTGTTCGAGGACATGTTTTCAAACCGGTATTCGCTGGCCCTGTCACCCTCGGAAAATGCCGCCATGCTGGACTCACTCCTTGGCGTGGAGCTGCTCAGCCATGGGATCAAGACGGACTATGAGTTTGGCATTTTCAACCGGGTGACCAATGCCTTTACCAGCCAGAAAACGGGGCAGTACCCGCAGGATCTGATGAACAGCCCCTATTTTTACAGCCTGTACCCCAATGACATTTTTGTCAACCCGGAATTTCTCCTGCTGTATTTCCCGCAGCAGAAAAGTTACATCTTTTCCCAGATGACGGCCATGCTGGCCACTTCATCCCTGTTGATCCTGATCATCATTTCTTCCTTTTCATTCACCATCATGACGGTGATCAGGCAGAAGAAACTCTCGCTCATGAAAAACGACTTCATCAACAACATGACCCATGAGCTGAAGACCCCAATCTCCACCATTTCACTGGCATGCCAGGCCCTGAGCGACAAGGATGTGCAAAAGTCAGAAAGTCTCTACCAAAGCTACATCAATGTCATCGATGAAGAGAATAAACGCCTGGGGATGATGACAGAGAAGGTGCTGCAAACCGCGCTGATCGACAAGGGCAAAATCAAACTGAACAAGACCGGACTGGACGTGCACGAACTGATCAACGACGCCATCCGGAAGATCGGGCTGCAGGTGGAGGCGCGCAACGGCAGGATCATCACCAAAATGGATGCAACCTACAGCTTCTTAAAAGCCGACAAGGTCCACCTGACCAATGTGGTCTTCAACCTGCTGGACAACGCCAACAAATACAGCCCCCTCAATCCCTGCATCACCGTTTCAACAGAAAACAACAGCCAGGGGATCCTGATTCATGTCCAGGACAACGGAATCGGTATCAGCCGTGCCAATCAAAAGAAAATTTTTGATAACTTGTACCGGGTTTCCACCGGGAATATTCACGATGTGAAAGGGTTTGGCCTGGGGCTCAGTTACGTGAGGGCAATTGCCGAGAAACACGAGGGTTGGGTCTCCGTAGTCAGTGAACCCCGAAAGGGGTCCCGGTTCACCGTTTTCATCCCCTTCGGGTTCAGCCAGCCACCGCAAAGGGGATAGTGTCCGCAACCGCAATAGCCATCCAAATGGAAAAACCACAGATCAAGATCCTCCTTGCCGAAGATGACCCCAACCTGGGCACCATACTGAAGGCCTACCTTGAAGCCAAGGGTTTTCCCACCACACTGTGCATCAACGGGGAAGAGGCCTACAACACCTACCTGCAGAGCAGCTTCAGCTTTTGCATCCTGGATGTGATGATGCCCCTTATGGATGGATTTACGGTGGCCCGGGAAATCCGGAAGGTCGACAAAAAAATCCCCATCCTGTTTCTGACGGCAAAGACCATGCAGGAAGACATCATCGAGGGCCTGAAGATCGGAGCCGATGATTACCTGACCAAGCCCTTCAGCATGGAGGAACTGCTGTTGCGCATCAATGCCATTTACCGCCGGACCTTTTCCGGAAAACCGGGCGATTCCGAAAAGACCTATTTCACCATCGGAAAATACACCTTCGATTATGCCAGGCAGATTCTGAGCATTGGCGGGCAGGAACAAAAACTGACTTCCAAGGAAGCGCAGCTTTTAAAAATGTTGTGCGACCGCACCAACGAAGTGCTGGACCGGTCGGAAGCCCTGAACAAGATCTGGCTTGACGACAACTATTTTAACGCCAGGAGCATGGACGTGTACATCGCCAAATTGCGCAAATACCTCAAAGAGGATCCCGAAGTGGAGCTTCTCAACGTCCACGGCCGGGGCTTCAAGCTTCTTGCCAACACGGGCCGCTAGGGCCGGCAGGGGAAACGCCGGTCACCATCCCCTTCCCCATCATTCGTATTTCAGGGCTTCCGACGGATTGGCCAGCGAGACCCTGATGGCGTGATAGCTGACCGAAAGGGTGGTAACTGCAAAGGCCAGCAGCCCGCCCAGAACAAAGGGCAGTGCCCCGACGCCCGCATGGTAGGGAAAGGAAGAAAGCCAGTTGTCCATAAAGTACCAGGCCAGGGGCGTGGCCACCGCCAGGGCGATCCCGGCCAGGATATAGAAGTCCTTCAACATCATGAAGCTGATGCGCAGCACCCCGGCTCCCAGCACCTTGCGCACCGCAATCTCGCGTGACCGCTGCCCGGCCATGAAGGAAGCCAGGCCGAACAAGCCCAGGCAGGCGATGAACACGGCAAAGCCGGAGAACAGCAGAACGATCTTTCCGAACCGCTCCTCCTGGCGGTAATGGCGGTCGAACTCCGCGGAAAGGTGAAGGGGCATGAAGCTCCTGCCGGGCATAAACTCCCGGTGCAGGGCCTCCAGCCGGGCCGTCAACCCGGGAAGGTCGTGCCCGGCGTGTCGCACCGACGCCCGCAATGCATGCCGCTCATTCCAGCAAATGACCAGGGGCCCGATGGGCTGGTGGAGGGAATTGTAATGAAAGTCGGGCACAATGCCGATGATGCGTCGTCCTTCAATCTCTTTTCCGAGCACGTCATTGTAATCGTCTCCCAGCTCAAAATAATTCACGGAAGTCTCGTTGATGATGACCACCCGGTCCAGTTCAGACCGCAGGGACGGATCGAAGTCCCTGCCGGCAATGGGACTGACGCCCAGCAGACTCAGGTAATCGGCATGCGCCGGCAAAAAGGTATACTGCTTGCGAATCCCGTTCACCATTTCTGAGTTTTGCCAGGTGATGCTGCCTGGCACGGCATTGGAGAAACTCACTTCCAGCACTCCGGGCAGCTCCTGCAAGGCGGTTTTGAAGGCCTCTTTGCGCGAGGTACCCGGAGCATCCAGGATGATGGTGTTTTCCTTGCGGAAACCCAGCTCCTGGCTTTTCATGAAATGGATCTGGCGGTACACGGTTACGGTGGCGGCCACCAGGGCAATGGACACGGTGAACTGGAAGACGATCAGGGCCTTCCTGAAGAACGCCCCGCGCTTGCCCCGGGTGCGCTCCCCCTTGAGTGCGGAGACCGGTTGAAAGGCCGTGAGATAGAAGGCTGGATAAATCCCGGACAGCAGTCCCACGAGAACCGTTCCGCCCAGAAACAGGGCGATGAGGGGCCCCGCTCCCAGGTCGCCAAGACGAAACACCGTGCCGGCCAGTTGGTTAAAGTCTGTCAGGAATAATTCCACCAGGATCAGGGCGATGAGGACCGCCATGGCCGTCACCAGCAGCGATTCCAGCAGAAACTGCCCCACCAGGGCCAAACGGGTGCTGCCCAGCAGTTTGCGAACCCCCACCTCTTTCGAGCGGGTGGCGGCCCGGGCCGTGGCCAGGTTCATGAAGTTGATTACGGCGATGGCCAGGACAAACAAGGCCAGGGCCAGGAAGGAGTTCACGGCACTGCGGCTCCCGTGAATGATGGGTGCCTCATGCATGACTTCATCGTGGAAAAACACTTCCGGCAGCGGACGCAAGCTGTAGGTCATGGGAAATTGTTCCCCCGTCCATTCAGCAAAATATTCCTGGATCAATCCGTTCATCCTGGCCTCGACTTCTTCCGGATCGGCATGTGGGTTCAGCTTGAAAAAGGTGAAATAGTTCCAGCTGCCGAACTCGTTCATCATGCCTGGGCGGTTAAACAGCTCTGACAACAGGGGAAAAGGCACCAGGGCGGAAAAGGGAAGGTGGAGGTAGCGCACATCCTCGATCACCCCGGTTATCTGAAGGGGAACGGACCGGTGCGTGACCATCCGCCCGACCACATCGGTGGTGCCGAAGACTTTCATGGCTTCCGTCCTTGTAAGCACCAGTGAATGCGGGTCGGACAGGGCCGTTTCGGGCACCCCGGCCAGAAATGTCACCGGGAAAAAGTCGAAAAAGGTGGAGTCGGCCATCATGACCTGGCTGAGCCTGTGCAGCTCCTCCCCGACAAAGACATCCGGACGGGACATGGAAAACAGGTCGATACGGCAGAAGCCCTCAATGCCCGGCACCTGCCCGGCCATCATGGGTCCCTGGAGGGTCCCCGTCAGGGCCCACTCCCCGGCCTCCATGCGGTAAATATGTTCCCTGTCCGGCACCCCGCGATCGTACATATACTGGTCCAGTATATAAACGCACACCAGAACAAAGACGGTAATCCCCAGGCCAAAACCCAGGACGTTTAACACGGTATAAAACTTTTGGCTCCAAAGGGAGCGCAGGCTTGTTTTCAGGTGTTGAGCGAACATCATGGCATGGTGTTGATTCCCAGATGGCCGGCTCAAAAACCACTCCACGAATTGCACTTACCTGCATACAAACAACTTATGTCTCTGGCGACCGGCCGAGCCGGCCGGTTATTGGGCGATAACGGACACCTTGTGTCCGGAAAGAACCCAGGGGAAGCTGTCCGGGAACAGGTGTTCACGGGCGACAGGGTCCCCGGGCAGGGACCCGTTCACAACCGGTGGCCTGCCGGTAGCAGAAAAAAACACGCGGGAAAACCCTTCCGGACTACAGGGGGTTGCTCAGGTCAAAGTCCGCCTGAAAAACGATCTCGTCACGGTATTGAAGCTGGTAGGAAAAATTGGTCATCGCTTCATCCATGACAATGTTCCATTGCCTGCCCAGGGTGTCCTGCAGCAATTCAATGGTGTACTCATCCGCAGGGAAATGCTGTGAGAATGGGGTGCCGCTCCCATCGGCATAGCCTCCGTAAAGGGTGCTTTCTTCGGGCGTGCCGTCCGGATGCCGGTGGTCGTGCCGGAACCGCAGGCGGCCGTTCTCGACCAGAAACATCCAGGTCCTGGAGGTATCATCGCTCAAATGGAAAGGGATGTGGACATGGTCCTCCCCGCATTCTGTGACGTGCATCACAAAATCAAGGTGGGCCCAGCTCTCGCGGCCCGGGGCCATGTAGGTTTCCCGGCCCCGGAAGGATTTTCCGCACAGGCTGGCCAGGTTGTCCAGGAAGGCCTGTTCTTCAGGAGACAGGACCGCGGTAAGGGTATCCCGCTGAGTGGTTTCGGCCGTTTGCGGGGAGGGCCCGCAAGCCGCGAAAAATAATCCGACAATGGCAATCAATAAAAAATGTCTCATGGGACTGGTTGTTTTGGTTGGGGTTGGTCATGCGAACTTACGACTTTTTTTCTGAAGGCGGGCAGAAAAAAGGCGGCAGGCCGGGGGGGGAAAGGGGGTCCGGCCCCGAACTTTTAACTACCTTGTGCTGTTGAACCTGAAACGCACCGGCCCATGGAAACAGACGGCAACACCAGGACAATCACACAGGGGCGCAGCCTGCCCGGTTTATACGACATCAAGAAGCTGTGGAATCCGTCCTGGTTTCAGGGCAACCGCAGGCGGGGCAGCTACTTCGAAGGCTGGTACTTCAAAATTGTCAGCCCCTGCGGCAGGCACTCCCGGGCTTTTATCCCGGGCGTTTCCATTTCGTCGGATGATTCACACGCCTTTGTGCAGGCCATCGATGGCATGACCGGACAAAGCTGGTATTTCCGGTTTCCCCTGGAAGGATTTTCTTATTCCCGGAATGGCTTTGCGGTAAAAATCGGCAGGAACCGTTTCTCTGCCTCCCACATGGAACTGCATCTGGCAGGACAGGGTGCCACTTTCTCCGGCAGGCTTGGATTCGAGGGCCGGGTTTGCTATCCTGCGGGGCTCACCCGGCCGGGCATCATGGGCTGGTACCGCTACATGCCATTCATGGAATGCTACCACGGGGTGGTCAGCCTCGACCATGAAATCCTGGGAGGGCTTGAGCTGAACGGAAAGGAAGTACGTTTTTCCGGCGGACGGGGGTACATTGAGAAGGACTGGGGCACCTCCATGCCATCTGCCTGGGTCTGGATGCAGGCCAACCATTTTGAAACAAGGGGCACCTCCTTCATGCTCTCCGTGGCAAACATCCCCTGGATTGGCAAATCCTTTACCGGCTTCCTGGGCTACTTTCTGCATGAAGGCAGGCGGTATGATTTTGCCACCCACACCGGGGCACGGATCACCCGGCTGGAAAAACACGAAGGCCGGATCCTGGTCGGACTGCAGGGAAAAGGATTCCGGATAGAGGTCGGTGGACTGACCGGGAATACGGGAGCCCTGAAGGCGCCCGTTGGCGGGACCATGCAGCGTCTCATTCATGAAAGCATTGATGCTTCCCTGGAGGTCCGCTTGTCGGATGGGGCCGGCAAGACCCTGTTCCGGGGAACAAGCCGGCATGCCGGGCTGGAGCTGACCGGTCAGACGGACACCCTGAGACCATAAGCCCC
Source organism: uncultured Bacteroidales bacterium (assembly GCA_964477035.1). Classification (GTDB taxonomy): domain Bacteria; phylum Bacteroidota; class Bacteroidia; order Bacteroidales; family UBA7960; genus SLSG01. The sequence goes on along the minus strand of CAYZCW010000001.1, from coordinate 183,121 downwards.
TTCCCCGGCAGGCAGGGAGGCGGAAACACGGGTTCCGGCCGCACACGCTTCCGTCCCGCCAATTTCGGGCATTTGCGGTTGAATTAACCGAACATCTTTGCTATATTTGCACATTAATTTAAACTGAATTTAAATTAGGCGGTTGCCTGCCGCCGGTCCCTTTTGCGCAACATGGAAGACAATAGCAACCAACTACTGGATGAGGTCACCGGGTCGGAATACAAATTCGGGTTTTACACCGATGTGGAGATGGACCAGGCCCCGAAAGGCCTGACGGAGGACACCATCCGTTTCATCTCTGCCAAAAAAAACGAGCCGGAGTTCATGCTGGACTTCAGGCTCAAGGCCTTCCGGCACTGGCAGACCCTGAAGGAACCCCGCTGGGCCCATGTGAAATACCCGCCCATCGATTACCAGGACATCATTTACTATTCTGCCCCGAGAAAGAAACCCCAGTACGAGAGCCTCGACCAGGTCGACCCCGAACTTCTGGAAACCTTCGAAAAGCTGGGCATTCCCCTGGAAGAGCAAAAAATGCTTGCCGGGGTGGCGGTGGATGCCGTGATGGACAGTGTATCGGTGGCCACGACCTTCAGGGAAGCCCTGGCGGAAAAAGGGGTGATATTCTGTTCCTTCAGTGAGGCCTTGCAGAAGCATCCCGGCCTGGTCAAAAAATACATGGGCAGCGTGGTGCCTTATACCGATAATTTCTATGCCGCCCTGAACTCTGCCGTATTCAGCGACGGCTCTTTCGTGTTTGTCCCCCGCGGGGTGCGTTGCCCCATGGAGCTGTCGACCTACTTTCGGATCAACGCAGCCAATACAGGACAGTTCGAACGCACCCTGATCGTGGCGGAAGAGGGCAGTTATGTCAGTTATATGGAAGGATGCACCGCCCCCATCCGGGATGAAAACCAGCTGCATGCCGCCATTGTGGAGATCGTCGCCCTGGCTGATGCGGAAGTCAAGTATTCCACGGTGCAGAACTGGTGGCCTGGAGACAAAACCGGCAAGGGCGGGGTTTACAACTTCGTCACCAAACGCGGCATCTGCGAAGGCCAACGGTCCAAAATCTCCTGGACCCAGGTGGAAACCGGTTCGGCCATCACCTGGAAATACCCCAGCCTGGTGCTCAAAGGCGATCATTCCACAGGAGAATTTTATTCGGTGGCCGTCACCAACAACCACCAACAGGCCGACACCGGCACCAAGATGATCCACCTGGGGAAAAACACACGCAGCACCATCATCAGCAAAGGCATTTCTGCCGGCCAGAGCAACAACAGCTACCGTGGACTGGTCAAGACGACCCGAAGGGCCGCCAACGCACGCAACTTTTCACAATGCGACTCCCTGTTGCTTGGGGACCGGTGCGGAGCCCACACCTTTCCATACATAGAGGTGGGCAACAGCACCTCCATTGTGGAACATGAAGCCACCACCAGCAAAATATCGGAGGACCAGCTTTTTTATTGCCTGCAGCGGGGGATCGACATGGAAAACGCCATAGGCCTCATCGTCAACGGCTATGCCAAAGAGGTGCTGAGCAAACTCCCCATGGAATTTGCCGTGGAGGCGCAAAAACTGTTGTCGATCAGCCTGGAAGGCAGCGTCGGCTAGACAAAAACACACACAGTACACAACTTTTAACACCATCTGACAACCATGTTAAGCATTCGCAACCTCAGCGTGTCCATCGGCGGAAAGACCATCCTTAACCGTTTCAGCCTGGAGGTCAAAGAAGGGGAAATTCACGCAATCATGGGACCCAACGGGACCGGGAAAAGCACCCTGGCTTCCGTGATCGCCGGCCGTGAGCTGTTCGATGTCGACGAGGGAGAAATAATTTACAGGGGACAAAACCTCCTGGAGATGAGCCCTGAACTGCGGGCCCGGGAAGGCATCTTCCTCGGGTTTCAGTATCCGGTCGAGATTCCCGGGGTGAGCATGGCCAACTTCATGCGCACCGCCATCAATGAAAAGCGCAAGCATTATGGACTGGAACCGCTTACCGGCGCAGAGTTTCTCAAGATCATGGAGGAAAAGAAAAAGCTGGTTGAGATCCAGTCGGCCCTGACCAGTCGCTCAGTCAATGAAGGGTTTTCGGGAGGGGAGAAGAAAAAAAATGAAATCTTCCAGATGGCCCTGCTGGAGCCCCGGCTGGCCATCCTCGACGAAACCGACAGCGGGCTGGACATTGACGCCCTCAAAGTGGTTGCCAACGGGGTGAACAAATTGCGCCGCAAGGACAACGCCACCGTGGTCATCACCCATTATCAACGCCTGCTCGACTACATCGTACCCGACTTCGTTCATGTGCTGTTCGATGGCCGCATCGTCAAGAGTGGCGGCAAGGAGCTTGCCATGGAGCTGGAGGAAAAAGGCTACGACTGGGTGCGCAGGGAGGCAGATGCCAGGGTCTGACAGGACCGCAACCCGCGACTCATGGAAAAAATATAAAGTTCAGAAAACCGTCCATGGAAACCAAGATACATCACAATCCGATCACTGACCAACTGCTGGCCCTGTACCAGGAGCATGGAGGCGAGATCCGGGCCCAGGCCACCCCCCTTGTCAACCGGCTGCGGCAGAACGCAATGGCCCGGTTCAGGGAACACGGCTTCCCTTCCACGAGCCAGGAAAGCTGGCGCTTCACCAACCTGGAGCCCCTGCTCAGCACCGAATTTGTTTTCGATTTCGAAAACAGGAGCCGCAGCATGGACATCGACAAAATCTTCACCTGCGATGTGTACGATCTGGACACCTTCAGCGTGACCCTGCTCAACGGGTGGTTCGTTTACAAACAGGCCCCGCTGACCAGGCTGCCCGACGGCACCATCATCGGCAGCCTCGCCAGGGCCATGGAAGTGTACCCCGACCTGATTGACCGCTACCTGGGGAGGGCGGCCAAAATGGAACGATCCGGCCTGGCAGCCCTCAACACCCTGTTTTTGCAGGACGGTCTCTTCGTCTATGTTCCCGAAGGGGTGGTTTTGGAGAAGCCCATCCAGCTGATCAACATTGTGGACAGCAAGGTGCCCGTTTTCCTGCAACCGCGTCACCTGGTGATCGCAGAAAAGGGGGCGGAAGCAACCCTGGTGCATTGTGACCACAGCCTGACCCACAAGGTCAGCTTCACCAACACGGTCATGGAGCTCTTTGCCGAACCTGGCGCCGTCATTGACCATTACAAAATCCAGAACAAGGGCAGGAATTCAGGGCTGGTCACCTCAACCTACATCCAGCAGAAGCAGGACAGCCGGGTGCATACCGGCATCATCACCCTGAACGGGGGCTTCACCAAAAACATCATTGAGGCCACCCTCCTCCAGCCGGGATGCCGGTCGGATCACAGCGGTCTTTACCTGGTGGACAGCAACCAGCATGTGGACAACCAGTTGTATATCGATCATGCCGCCCCGGATTGCACCAGCGATCAACTCTACAAGGGCGTTCTGGATGATGAGGCCAAGGCGGTATTCAGCGGCAAGGTGATGGTCAGGCGGGACGCCCAGCGCACCCTGGCTTACCAGAACAACAAAAACCTCCTGCTTACCGACGATGCCAGGGCCAATACCCAGCCCCACCTGGAAATCTATGCCGACGATGTGAAATGCAGCCACGGGGCCACCGTCGGTCAACTGGATCCGGAGGCCATGTTCTACCTGCGCTCCCGGGGCCTGTGCGAACGGACAGCCCGCCAACTGATGATGTATGCCTTCGCCGTGGAGATCATCAACCGCATCTCCATCGAGGCCCTCCGGCAACGGCTGGATCACATGGTCGAAAAGCGGCTGCGGGGAGAATTGTCGATTTGTGACCAGTGCATGCTGCACTGCAACAGCAAGGAACCAACCACCTTCAATATTGACCTGAGCCAGTTATAAAACCCTGTGCGCATGAACCTGAACCCGGAACAGATCCGCAAAGACTTCCCGGCCCTGCACCAGCAGGTTAACGGCAGGCCCCTGGTTTACCTGGACAATGCAGCTACCACGCAGAAGCCAGCTGCGGTGATTCAGCGGCTCAGCCAATATTACGAAAAAGAAAACAGCAACATCCACCGAGGGGCCCACTTCCTGAGCCAGCAGGCCACGGAGGCCTATGAAAAGGCAAGGCAAAGCGCCGCGGCATTCATGAACGCACCCGGGGCCCATGAGGTGGTATTCACCCGGGGCACCACCGAATCGATCAACCTGGTGGCCAGCTCCTTTTCAAGGAAGTTTCTCCGGGCCGGAGACGAGATCCTCGTGTCGGCCATGGAACACCACTCCAACATCGTGCCCTGGCAGATGGCCTGTGGGGACCGCCAGGCCAGGCTGAAGGTCATTCCTGTTACCGACAGCGGGGAGCTGGACATGAACGCCTTCGCTGACCTGCTCAGTGAAAAGACCCGCCTGGTGGCTGTCACCCATGTCAGCAATGCCCTGGGCACGATCAACCCGGTGAAGGAGCTCATCGACCTGGCCCACCGGAACGGCATACCGGTTCTGATCGACGGAGCCCAGGCGGCACCACACCTCCCCATAGACGTGCAAGAGCTGGGATGCGACTTTTACTGTTTCTCTGCACACAAGGTTTACGGCCCGATGGGGGTGGGGGTCCTCTACGGAAAGGAAGAGTGGCTCGAACGCATGCCCCCCTACCAGGGGGGAGGCGAAATGATCCGGGAGGTCCGTTTCGAACAAACCACTTACAATGACCTGCCCTTTAAATTCGAAGCCGGCACCCCCAGTGTGGGCGATGTGCTGGGCATGGAAGCCGCCCTGGATTATGTCCGGGGCCTTGGGTGGGAACAAATTGCTGCCCATGAGGACCGGCTGGTTGATTATGCCATGGAACAGCTTTCTTCCCTGGACAACATCCGTTTTATCGGAATGCCTGCCCACCGGGCCGGGGTCATCTCCTTCCTGTTCAAGGACATTCATCCATACGACACCGGCACCATTCTCGACAAACTGGGCATTGCCGTGCGCACAGGACACCACTGCGCCCAGCCCCTGATGGACCGCTTCGGGATTCCCGGCACCGTCAGGGTCTCCCTGGCGGCTTACAACACCCCCGGGGAACTGGATGCGCTGACCGACGGGCTCCGCCGCATCCGCACCATGTTTGCATGAGCCAAAAAAAAACGGGCATGAACGAACCCCCTGCAAGAAACAATTTTCGCAAACTGGTCCGGACATACGGGGCCTTTTTCCTGGCCATGGTCCTGGTTCTGGTGGTTGTCTCCCTGGTGCTCAGTGCGCGGGGTCCCCTTTCCGGGGCAGGCGACACGCAACCCGGCATCCAGAAGGGGCTGGCCATTGCCCTGGCCATCGTGATCATTCCCCTGGCCTACGGATACCCCCAAAGAATGATGCGGCGCGTGGAACCCCGGTGGACGCTCGACCTGAAGATCGCCCTGTACCGCAGGGCGGTGGTCCTTCGCCTGGCCATGACGGCAAGCGTGTTCATGATGGATGCCCTCCTTTTTCTGGCCACGGGCGACAACGACCTGTTGCTGCTGCTTGCCATCATCCTGTTGTTTTTTATCCTCAGCAGGCCCACCCCATTCCGGGCGGCCACGGACCTGGGGCTTTCGGATGGGGAAAAAGCGGAATTGTTCTAATTTTGTTTCATCAAACACCTGGCGGCCACAGGCCGGAAGAGATATGAACATCAAGGAAAAGGAACAGCAGGTCATCGAAGAATTCGGATTGTTTGAGGACTGGATGGACAAGTACAATTACCTGATCGAGATCGGCAGGGAGTTGCCCGCCATGGATGCCTCCCAGAAGGAGGACCGTTACCTGATCAACGGCTGCCAGTCGCAGGTCTGGCTGCGGGCATCCCAGGAAAACGGGAAGGTGGTATTCCGGGCCGACAGCGACGCCCTGATCACGAAGGGCATTGTGGCTTTGCTGATCCGGGTCCTCAGCGGCCAGCCGCCACAGGACATCATCGACAGCGACCTGTCATTCATTGACCGGATCGGACTGAAGGAACACCTGTCCCAGACACGGTCCAACGGCCTGCTGAACATGATCAAACAAATGAAATTATACGCCCTGGCTTTTCAGGCCCGGTCAAGCGCTTCCTAACCCGTCAAAGTCATGCAAGAAGAACTCCTTTCCCGCATCATCCAGGCCCTTAAAACCGTTTTTGACCCGGAGATACCGGTCAATATTTACGACCTGGGACTGATCTACCGCCTGGAGGTCGATGCCGCCGGCAAGGTGGCCATGGACATGACCCTGACCAACCCGAATTGTCCTGTGGCCGACCAGCTGGTCGATGAAGTCAAGGCTGCTGTGCGAAACACCGAAGGGGTCTCTGAGGTCGAACTGAAACTGGTCTTTGAGCCCGAATGGACCAGGGAAAACATGTCGGATGCCGCCATGCTGGAGCTGGGCCTGCTCTGACCCCCCTTTAACCTCCGGGCTGTCTCCCCGTAAAAATAATCTGACCGGATTCCGGAACCCGCTGCGGCCTCCGGTTGATTTCCATATTTTTGGTTTTCCTTTCGAAAAAGGTTGTATTTTTGGCCAGACAAACCCCCAACATATTTCATTCACTTAAACACCCAAAACATGAACATCCCGGACGATTTGAAGTATACGAAAGACCATGAGTGGGTCAAGGTGGAAGGAGACATTGCCATTATTGGCATCACAGACTTCGCCCAGAACGAACTGGGAGACATCGTATACATTGAAGTGGACACTGTGGGCGAAAGCCTGGACCAGGAAGAAACCTTTGGCACCATCGAGGCCGTAAAGACCGTTTCCGACCTGTTCATGCCCGTCAGCGGGGAAGTGACCGGGTTCAACGACGACATCGAATCCACCCCCGACCTGGTCAACAAAGACCCTTACGGAAAGGGCTGGATCATCAAGGTCAAAATGTCCGACCCCGGCGAGCTGGACAAGCTTCTTTCTGCCGGGCAATACAAGGAGCTGACCCAGGCCTGAGGCAAGGACCCCGTGAACGGGCGGCTGCAAGCCTGCAGCCGCCGCCAACCAACCCCCTTGCATGAAGGGAAAGTATTTACTTCCATCCGTCGGATGGGCCCTCCTCGTGCTGGCCGCCACCGGGCTCCCCGCCGACCGCATCCCGGCTTCGGGTTTGCTGCGGGTCCAGCACATGGACAAGCTTGTCCACCTGGGCCTCTTCATGGTATTTGCCCTGCTGCTGGGTTATGGCCTGGCGAAACAAAAGGCAGGCAGTTTTGGTCGCCGGCACGGCCTCTGGATCGTGCTTGCCTCCGGTTTGGCCTATGGGGCCCTGACGGAACTGCTTCAGCATTTTTTCCTGCCGGGCCGCCAAGGAAGTCCCCTGGATTTTTACTCGAACGGGATTGGAACGGTTTTTGGACTGTTGTTGTTCCGGTATGGCTGGTTGCCCCGGCTCGGCCCAAAGGGGTCTTGAGATTTTTTCAACCCCGGAGGCATGGCATTTGTTTATAAATAATTCGTATATTAGCACACCCTTTTGGCAACGGGTTTTCCGCAAGGCGGCCTGCGCCAACACCAAAAAACCAACGACTGAATATGGAAGCAAAAAAGACCCCAAAAGCGGACCTGGAAAACAAAAAGCGCATCTTCCTGCAAATAGGGATTGCCATTGCGCTCGTTGGTGTCCTGTTCGCCTTTGAATGGAAACAGTACGAGCGCCCGGAGTTCGACCTGGGCACCCTCGAAATGGACTTCATCGAGGAAGAGGAGATCCCGATCACCCGCCAGGAACAACCCCCGCCACCCCCGCCACCGGAACCCTCCATGGAGCTGGTCATTGTGGATGATGACGTGGAAATTGAAGAAGAGTTCACCATCGACGTAGAAGCCACCGTATTTACTGAGGTCCAGGAATTTACCCCCATCATCGTAGAGGAAGAGGAGATCGCCGAAGACGTCATCTTTACCGTGGTGGAAGACCAGCCGGCCTTCCCCGGCGGGGAGGAAGCCAGGATCCGCTACCTGCAGGACAACCTCCGCTACCCGCAGATGGCCCGTGAGGCCGGCATACAGGGTACCGTGTTCGTCACCTTCGTGGTAGAGCGCGATGGCAGCGTCACCGACGTCAGGGTGCTTCGCGGCATCGGCGGCGGCTGCGACGAGGAAGCCGTCCGGGTGGTCCGCAACATGCCACGCTGGGAGCCGGGCCGTCAAAGGGGCCAGGCCGTGAGGGTACAGTTCAACATGCCCATCCGCTTCGTCCTGAACTAAGCAGTCATAAGGCAAAATATGCAATGGCCGTCCCGGGAGTCCGGGACGGCCGCTTTTTTTATCAGCGGCCTCAGCTGATGCGCCCCCACAGAACCCGGTCAGGGAAGAGGGTTTTCAGCCGGCGCAGCAGCAGACGGTTTTCCGGGGCAGACAAGGCGGGATCTTTTGCCAGCAGGTCCCTTGCTTGCTGCCTGGCCATTTTCAGCAATGCCTCATCCTGCGTCAGGTCGGCCACTTTCAGGTCGGGCAGGCCGCTTTGCTGGGTCCCCTGAATATCGCCGGGACCCCTGAGCTGCAAATCCATTTCCGCGATCTCGAATCCATCGTTTGTCGACACCAGTCCCTCGATCCGCTTGCGCGCATCCCCGGCCAGCCCGTCTTTGGTCATCAGGATGCAGTAGCTCTGCTCCGCCCCCCTTCCCACCCGGCCGCGCAGCTGGTGAAGCTGAGACAGGCCAAAGCGCTCGGCGCTCTCGATCACCATCACGCTGGCATTGGGCACGTCGATGCCCACCTCGATGACCGTGGTGGCCACCATGATCTGGGTTTGCCCCTTCACAAAGCGCTGCATCTCAAAATCCTTATCGGCCGGTTTCATTTTTCCATGGACGATGCTCACCCCGTATCCGGGCGGGGGGAACTCCCTGACGATGCTTTCATAGCCATCGGACAGGTCCTTCAGGTCGAGCGATTCGGACTCCTGTATGAGGGGATACACCACATAGACCTGACGGCCCTGGCGAATCTGTTCCCGCATGAATCCGAAAACCTTCAGGCGGTTGCTGTCGTACTGATGCACGGTGCGTATGGGTTTGCGGCCCGGAGGCAATTCATCAATGACCGACACATCCAGGTCGCCGAACAGGGTCATGGCCAGGGTGCGGGGAATGGGTGTTGCGGTCATGACCAGCACATGGGGCGGCACCGGGCTTTTGGACCACAACCGGGCCCTTTGGGCCACCCCGAAGCGGTGTTGTTCATCGATCACCACCAGCCCCAGGCGTTCGAACCGGACCACCTCCTCAATCAGCGCGTGGGTCCCGATGATGATCTGTACCTGCCCCTCGCTGAGTTCCTGAAGCAGCTGTTTTCGGCGGGCCGCACGGGTGGAGCCGGTCAGCAGCCCGACCCGGACATCCAGTTTGCCCAGCATGGCCGACACCGATTCATAATGCTGGAAAGCCAGGATCTCGGTCGGGGCCATCAGGCAGGCCTGAAAACCGTTGTCCAGGGCCATCAACATGCTCATGACGGCCACCACGGTCTTGCCGCTTCCCACGTCTCCCTGCAGAAGCCGGTTCATTTGTTTGCCGGACAGGGTGTCTGTACGGATTTCCCGGACCACCCGTTTCTGGGCGGCCGTCAGTTCGAAACGAAGGCATTGGTGATAAAAACCGTTGAAATACGCTCCGATACGGGCAAACACATGCCCGCCCGCTTTCTCCATGCGGACCTGCCGGGTGCGCAACAGGTTCAGCTGAATAAAAAACAATTCCTCGAATTTCAGCCGGGCCCTGGCTTTCTTCAGCGAAAGGGCGTCGGAGGGAAAATGGATGTCGGACAGGGTTTGCTTCCTCGACGGGAGCCGGAGCGCCTCCAGGATGGGGTCCGGAAGGGTCTCGCGGATATGGGGCAGGGCCTGCGGCAAAAGGGTGCGCAGCAAGCGTCCCGTACCCCGGCTGTCCAGGCCATGAAGGCGCAGCTTTTCGGTGGAATTGTAAACGGCCTGCATGGCCGGGCCCTGGCTCAGGGCTCCCGGTGTGACAGGCTCCACCTCGGGGTGGGCCATGTTGTACCTGCGCCCGAAAAGGGCCGGTTTTCCAAAAACGATGTACTCCTCCCCCGGCTTGAACCGGTCCTTCAGCCACCTGAAACCCCTGAACCATACCAGCTCAAGGCTTCCTGTATCATCGCTGAGCAAGGCGGTCATCCGGGTGGTGCGGCGTGGCCCGTGAAGCTGGATGCCGGAAATGGTTCCCCGGATCTGCACATAAGGCATGTCGTCCCGTATTTCGGAGATCTTATAGAACCGGCTGCGGTCGATATAGCGAAACGGGTAATGCTCAAGCAGGTCGCCGAAGGTCGAGATGCCCGCCTCTTCCCTGAGCAAAGCCGCCCTCTTGGGTCCGACACCCTTCAGGAATTCTATCGGTGTATCCAGGAACTGCCCGCTCATCGGCTCGGATTGGGTTTGCCCAAAATTAATAAAACCCGGACGGGAACCCATCTTCTTAAAAAAAATTGTCAGGGATTGAATAAGTGTTCCTAAATTTGGGAACAGGAGCCTGAGCGGCGGGTGGATCCCGCCCGGCAACCCTGAATGGGTGGAGGAAAGACCCATCCGACGATAAATAAAAATTGATGAACAATACCCTATGAAGATACTGGTTTTCGGCGCCGGAGTCATCGGCACCACCTATGCCTGGCAGATGTCGGAGGCAGGTTTCGATGTGAGCCTGCTGGTGCGCAAACAACGGTATGTGCGCTACAGCCATTCGGGCGTGACCATCAACTGCACCGACATGCGGGGCAAGAAAAAAGAGTTTGTCAAGACGGTATTCCGGCCCCGGACGGTCGACCGCCTGGACCCGGCCCAACCCTATGACCTGATCATCATCGCGGTCAAAAACTTCCAGCTGAACGACATCCTGCCCTATGTGGCAAAACATTCAGGCAATGCCCACATCCTCTTTTTGGGCCACCTGTGGAACGAATTCGGGATGATCAAAAAACAGCTCCCGGCGGGGAGGTTTTTCTTCGGTTTCCCGGCCATGGCCGGGGGCGGACGAACGGACAACGGGGTCAATGCCCTGCTGTTCAAAAGCGGGGGGACGGTCCTGGGAGAACCGGATGGCAAGATGAGCCAGCGGCTGAAAGACACGGTCGACATCCTGGGCAAGGCCGGGATGCGCCCCAGGGTGAATGCCCGGATCAAGGACTGGCTCCAGGTGCAATACATCTGGCCTGCGGGCAACTTCGGGGCCGTATGCAAAGCCGGCAGCGCCAGGCTTTTCGGAGAGAACAAGGCCCTGATGCGGCAGGCGGCCCTGGCCATCAGGGAGGGTTACAGTGTTTGCCGGGCCAGGGGCGTGAATCCCGGACGGTTTTTCCCCGCCAACCTGTTTTACCTGCCCCGCTTCCTGCTGATGCCCCTGCTCAAAAGGTCCTATTCGGAAGAGATGCTGGAAGTGATGGAGGGACACATGAAGCATGGCTTCGATGAACTGAAGAAACAATACCTGGATGTGCTTCACGATGGCAAGCGTCACGGCGTGGCCATGCCCCACTGGGCCTCATTCGAAAAGCATGTCCTGGAGGCGGAAAAGAAGCGGCCCTGACCGCCTGATGTAAATCCTTAGGCATGAAGCACCTGTGGTGGATTCCGGCCTTGCTCTGCCTGCTGTCCGTCCGTCCTGCCTGCGGACAGCAACGGCTGCGCATGCGCCCGGCCGACCGCCTGCTGGTGGAGGTGTTTACGGACCACTGGCGGGGCCTTCCCGAAGGCATGGAAACCGGAAACCTGAACCGGGGGGTATCCATCCGGATGATGCACGACGAACCGCTGGGCATGTCCCCCTTCAGCCTGGCCGTCGGACTTGGATTCTTCGGCCACAACCTCTATTCCGGCCACCTTTACCGGAAGAATGGGTTCCAGCCCATTACCGGACCTTACGACCACAACAAGATCAGCCTGAACTATCTCGGCCTCCCGCTGGAGGTCCGGATCCGTTCCGGGCGCGCAGGACAGGGGTTCCGTCTGTCTGCGGGACTGTCGGCAAAGTGGTTGGTCAATGCCCATACCAAATTTGAGGGACCGGGACTCCATTACGGAGCCCCGGGACAGGTGGTCAGGATCAAGGAGCACAGGCTCGGAGGCATCAGCCGGTGGACCTGGCAATACAGCCTTCGGGCAGGCTGGGGCCGTTACGGCCTGTCCCTTGGCTGGTCGCCCGGGCCGGTCTTCGAAGGCCCGCAGGAGTCGGCCATGCGGCCACTCTCCCTGGGCGTCAGCATCCGGCTCTATTGATCCCGGCCCGCCGGACTGTTTTCATTCCCCTGTCCGGGGCTTTCACACCCTCAGGTATAGAAAGAGTCCCAGCATCACGGCCAGGCCCAGCAGGTAGCCGGCATAGACCTGTGCCGGAGTATGGGCATTCAGCCTGAGGCGGGCAGACCCGACCAGACCGGCCAGGATGAAACCCAGGATGATCAGGCCCGAAATATCTGTCCGCAGGAACAGGGAGGTGGCGATCAAAAACCCGCTGAACCCCCCCATGGAGGTCATGTGAATGCTGATCTTCCAGCGAAAGGTGATGACCAGGCAAAGCAATACCATGAGGGTGGCCCCCATGATGTAGTAATAGATGATCGGGGGCAGGGTGACCTGCCGAAGCAGGTAATAGGTCAGGACATAGAACAGGGAGGCCATCAGCAGCGGGAACATGCGTTCGCTCCGTTCACTGAGCAGTACATTGCTGATGATGCCGGTGCGCTGCAGCAAGGCGATGGCCAGGGCGGGGGCCAGGGCGGTATTGATGAACACGACAGCCAGCAGGAAACGTTTGGCAGGCCCGGGGATTGCATGGCTGATGTAGGTGTCCATCTGGAACAGCAGCAGCAGGCCCAGGCACGGCATCACCAGGGGGTGAAAGGCCACCGAAAGGAAGCGGGCCACCACGACTTCAGCCTTCATCTCAGGTAAGCTCCTTTCTTAGCCGGGCAACGGGAATATCCAGTTGCTCGCGGTATTTGGCGACGGTGCGCCTGGCAATATTGTAGCCCTTTTCTTTGAGAATGACGGCCAACTCATCGTCGGTCAGGGGTTTGGATTTGTCTTCGGCCTCGATGCAATCCTGCAGGATTTTCTTAACCTCCCGGGTGGACACCTCCTCTCCGGAGTCGGTTTGCATGGACTCGGAAAAGAAGGTCTTCAGCAGGAAAGTGCCGAACGGGGTCTGCACATACTTGCTGTTCGCCACCCGGGAGATCGTGGAGATGTCGAGCTGGACCACCTCCGCAATATCTTTCAGTATCATTGGCTTCAGGGTGGTTTCATCTCCGGTGAGGAAGTAGTCCTTCTGGTAGGTCATGATGGCTTCCATGGTGACCATCAAGGTGTTTTGCCTCTGCCTGATGGCATCGATAAACCATTTGGCGCTGTCCAGTTTTTGCTTGACGAAGGTCATGGCTTCCTTCTGCCGGGCATCCGCCTTGCCTTTGCTTTCGGCCATGGCTTCAAGCATTTCCGAATAGGTGCGGTTGATCCGAAGGTCTGGTGCATTCCGGGAGTTCAGTGTCAGCTCAAGCTCTCCCCCGTAATTGGTGACGATGAAGTCCGGAACGATGTACTGGGAAGACCGTCCGGCATCCTGCAGGGACCCCCCCGGTTTTGGATTCAGTTTCAGGATCTCGTCGATGGCATCCTTGAGTTGCGCCTCGGAAAAATTGTGCTTTTTACGGATCTTCTCGTAATGTTTCCGGGTAAAATCATTGAAGTTTTTTTCTAGCAACAGGGTGGCATCCCGGATGGCTTGCGTCTGGGGCACCTTGCGGCGCAGTTGCAACAGCAGGCATTCCTGCAGGTCACGGGCTCCGACCCCCGGGGGATCAAATTCCTGAATAACCCGGATCAGCTGGAGGACCTCCTTGAAGCTGGATTCGATGTTCAGGGAAAAGGCCAGGTCGTCGATCAGGGCGTGGATGTCCCTCTGCAGGTACCCGGATTCATCGATGTTGCCAATGATGTGCTGGCAGATCAACACCTGCCTCTCGGTCAGCGAACGCAACCCCAGCTGGGCATGCAGGTGTTCCTGGAAGCTGGCCCCGGAGGCGAAGGGGATGTCCTTGTGCTCGTCGTCCGAACTGATATTATTGGCATTGAGGCGGTAGGCGGGGATATCATCCTCGTCCAGGTAATCACTCAGGTCAAATTCGTCGTCCGGATCGGTCTCCGGGGTATCCGGCTCCTTGTCCCCTTCTTCATCCCCAAAGGCATCAAATTCCTCGTCCTGTTGGTTGTCAAGCTCGGAGGGTTCATCCAGGCCTTCCTCCAGGGCCGGGTTTTCCTCTATTTCCTGTTTGATCCGTTGCTCAAGCAGCAGCGTGGGGACCTGCAACAGTTTCATGAGCTGAATCTGCTGGGGAGACAGCTTCTGCATCAGTTTCTGCTGGAGTCTCTGTTTGAGCATGATATGTTTTTAACACACTGGTTTACAGAACGAATAAACCCGTAAAGCCGGGCCATCCGATCGCCAAATTAGGCATTTTTTTTTATTCTGTAAGCCGGGGCTTTCAAAATTCTGCGTTTTGGGGTGTCCGGGGAAAGGGGATGACATCGCGGATGTTTCCCATGCCCGATATGAACAGCATCAGGCGCTCAAAACCCAGACCGAATCCGCTGTGGGGCGCCGTACCAAACAGCCTGGTTTCCAAATACCACCAAACATCCTTTTCGTGGATCTTCATTTCCCGCACGCGCCCCAGGAGTTTGTCGTGGTTTTCTTCCCTCTGGGAGCCACCGATGATCTCCCCGATTTTCGGGAACAGCACATCCATGGCCCGCACGGTTTTTCCGTCATCGTTCAGCTTCATGTAGAAAGCCTTGATATCGCGCGGATAGTCCGTCAGGATCACCGGCTTTTTGAAATGCTTCTCCACCAGGTAGCGCTCGTGCTCCGACTGCAGGTCCACGCCCCATTTGACAGGAAACTCAAATGGGTGTCCCGAGGCCATGAGGATGTCGATGGCCTCCGTGTAGGTCAGGCGCTCGAACTGGTTGTCAACCACAAAGCGCAAACGCTCAGTCAGCTCCGCATCGTACATTTTCTGCAGGAATTCCAGGTCGTCCGGACAGTGCTTCAGCACATAGGTGATCAGGTATTTAAGAAAATCCTCGGCCAGGTCCATATTGTCATGGATGTCGTAAAAGGCCATCTCGGGCTCTATCATCCAGAACTCGGAAAGGTGGCGGGTGGTGTTGGAATTCTCGGCCCGGAAGGTGGGGCCGAACGTGTACACGCTGGACAGCGCCAGGGCGCCCAGTTCGCCCTCCAGCTGCCCGGAAACCGTCAGGTTGGTTTCCTTGCCGAAAAAATCCCTGGAATAATCCACCCGGCCGTCTTCCCGGCGGGGCAAATTGTCCAGGTCAAGGGTCGTCACCCGGAACATGGCGCCGGCCCCTTCCGCATCGGAACCGGTGATGATCGGGGTATGAAGGTAATAGAAGCCCCGGTCGTTATAAAACTTGTGGATGGCAAAAGACAATGCGTGACGCAGGCGCAGGATGGCTCCAAAGGTATTGGTGCGGGGCCTCAGGTGGGCGATTTCCCTTAAAAACTCCAGGGAATGTCCCTTCTTCTGCAGGGGATATTTATCCGGATCGGCCCCGCCGTAAAGGTGGATGGTCCCTGCCTGGATCTCGACCGGCTGCCCCTGCCCTTTTGATTCGACCAGGGTGCCGTCGACCGAAATGCAGGCCCCGGTAGTGACCTGCCGCAGCAAACCCTCGTTTCCAAAAGACGGCACATCCACCACCACCTGTATGTTGTGGATGATGGAGCCATCGTTCAGGGCAATGAAAGCCACATTCCTGTTGCCCCGTTTGGTCCTGACCCAGCCTTTAACATTGACCCGGGTGCCGATCAGCGCCCCGGTGTCTCCTTTGAGCAGGTCTGCCACCCGCCTTCTTTTCAATTGGTCCATACTGTCCATACAAGATAATGGGTTGCCGAAGCCCTTTCAGAAGGGTCTTCCGCCTGCAAAAATACATACATTTTTAAACAATCGGGGCCTGCCGTGGGCATTGTCCCGCGGGGAATGAACCCGGGGCCGGCTCCGGCCACCAGAAAAGGGTCTCCTACCGGGTCTCCACCACCAGGTAGCGGGTAGCCGACCAGAATGATTCCGGGTCGGTGATCACCAGAACGGCTTGTCCGTCTTTCGTTTCGACAGCCCAGCTTCCTTCCGGGTGCAGGCTGAGCAGGCTGACCTCTTCACGGGGCAGCATGATGCGGGTGGTGCGGGTCAGGTCGAGGCGGGTAAACCCTTCCTTGTCAAATCCGGGCTTGAGGCGGGTGGTGCGGCCGATCCCCAGAAACCCTCCTTCCCGTATGATGACGTCCCGTTCCAGAAGCTGCTGCCGGGAACCCACAAGGAACCAGGCCGTATTCAGGGCCCGGGTTTGTTCCTCGATGAGCTGCGCCTTCTCCCGCTCCCTGTCTGCCAGGGTATCCATGGCCGCGACCAGTCCGTCGACCTCCTGGCTCATCCTGGCCATTTCTTCGCGCAGAACCTGGATTTCCAACTCCTTGTCGCCGATAACCCGGGTCAGCCGTTCGACCGTTCGCCCGGCTTCCTGCAGGTTCAGGCTGGAGACACTCAGATCCCGGTTCAGGCGGTCGATAAGCACCCGGTTTTGGCGCATCAACTCCCCGATCCGCAAAATGTCTTCCCTTATCTGGCCCGCCTGGTCCTGCTGTCCCTCCAGGCTTTCTGCCGCACGCCGGGTGATCAGGTTTTCCCTTTCCCGGATGGCCTCCAGATTGTCCTCTATCTGGTTCAGGGTGGTGAAAAACCGCCCGAGGGCTTCCTCCCTGTCCGACAAGGCCTCCTGAAGCTGAAGGTTCTCCTGCTGAAGCCGCTGCAATTCCTGTTCCTGTGCTTCTTTCTGCCGGCATCCGGCCGCCAGGAAAAGCACCATCAAAAACCACATAATCCTGTGCATGCCCTTGGGGTATTGTTTGAAACAAAGATAGCCCATTTTAACAATGGGATTAATTTATTAAATTTGAGGCGGAATCACGCTTTTACAAACAAAAAAACATACCAACCCATGGCTGATCAATTATTGAAACACATCGAGCCGGGCATCGTCACCGGAGAAGCCCTGAAAGAATTGTACCGCATTGCCGGGAAGCACAAATTCGCCCTCCCTGCGGTCAACGTGGTGGGGAGCAACTCCATCAATGCCGTGCTGGAAGCCGCCAGAGACGTAAACTCCCCCGTGATCATCCAGTTCTCCAACGGGGGGGGGCATTTCATGGCCGGCAAGGGCCTGTCGAACGAGAACCAGCGCGCCGCCATCGCCGGGTCGGTTTCGGGAGCCAGGCACACGGACATCATGGCCAGGGAATACGGGGTCCGGGTGGTCATGCACACGGACCACGCAGCCAAAAAGCTCCTGCCCTGGATCGACGGCCTTCTCGAGGCCAGCGAGGCCCATTTTGCCTCCACCGGCAAACCCCTGTTCAGCTCCCACATGCTGGACCTCTCAGAGGAGTCGCTCGAGGACAACATCGCCATCAGCACCCGCTACCTGGAGCGCATGAGCAAAATGGGCATGGGGCTGGAGGTGGAGCTGGGAGTGACCGGCGGGGAAGAAGACGGGGTGGACAACACGGACATTGACAGTTCGCGGCTGTACACCCAACCCGAAGAGGTGGCCCGCATGTACGAAGCCTTGTCCTCGGTCTCGGACCAGTTTACCATCGCGGCCGCCTTCGGCAACGTCCATGGAGTATACAAGCCGGGGAATGTCAGGCTGCAGCCGGTCATCCTGAAAAACTCCCAGGAGTTCATCCGGAAAAAGTTTGGCACGGGCCCCAATCCGGTCAGTTTCGTGTTCCACGGCGGCAGCGGCTCGGCCAGGGAGGAAATCCGGGAAGCCATTGGTTACGGGGTGATCAAAATGAACATCGATACCGACACCCAATGGGCCTTCTGGGAAGGCATCAGGAATTACTATCAGAAAAACGAAGGCTACCTTCAGGGACAGATCGGAAATCCGGATGGCGATGACAAGCCCAATAAGAAATATTACGACCCACGGGCCTGGCTGCGTAAAGGCGAGGAGACCATGATCGCCCGGTTAAAGCAGGCTTTTGAAGACCTCGATTGCCTGGACCGGAACTAGTCCAGGGAGGGAAAATTGATGGTGCTGATCACGATGTAGGCCGCCGGGTAATCTTCACGAATCGTTTCCAGGAAGCGGCGGGCATCGAGGCGGGTGCGGAAATCACCCACCCGCAGCTTGAAGTTGGGTTCTTCATAGATTACGTAGGCCGGGACCCCGGGATACTTTTCCTCGAATGCGGCCCTGCTGCGCAAGGTGTTGAGGCGGGCCTGGTTGCCTGCCTCCATAAAGACCTGCACCCGGAATCCCTGTATGCCGCGCTCTCCCGAAAGGGCTTCCCGGTAGGCCGCCATCAGCCAGTCTATGGCGGGATCCTGCTTTACGTAAGGCCGCTTCAGTGCCCGGGTGCTGTCCGGCGCCTGCACAGGCACCCCCTCCCCATGGCCCAGCAGGGGGATCAGCAGCATTAAGATGAGAATGGTTTTCTTCATATCCGCCATGCTAAACAGGACTGAAAGGAGAACGGGCGGGAGGGCCCGCCTATTGCCTAATAGGCCTGAGCGAACACCACCCGCTTTTCGGACGGACGGCCTGTATAAACGCACTTGCCGGAAGGGCCGGCCTTGTCCAGGGGGATGCACCGGATGGTGGCCCTGGTTTCTTCCTTGATCTTCTGTTCGGTTTCTGCCGTGCCGTCCCAGTGTGCCAGGGCGAACCCCCCCTTTTTTTCCACCACCTGCCTGAACTCTTCCCAGGTATCGACCTGGTGGGTATTGTCCTCCCTGAACGCCAAGGCCTTCTGATAGATATTGTCCTGGATGGCATGCAGCAGGTGTTCCACTTTGTTGCCCAGATCGGCCACCTGGTAAATTTCTTTTTCAAGGGTATCGCGGCGGGCAATCTCCACCGTGCCATTTTCCACGTCCCTGGGTCCGATGGCAATGCGTACGGGGACTCCCTTGAACTCGTACTCGTTAAACTTCCAGCCCGGTTTGTGTGTGTCGCGGTCGTCCAGTTTCACCGCAATGCCCTTTCCCTTCAGCGTTTTTTCGATGGCCCCGGCCTGTTGGCACACCAGTTCCCGCTGTGCGTCGGTTTTGTAGATGGGGATGATGACCACCTGGATCGGGGCCAGTCGCGGAGGCAACACCAATCCGTGATCGTCCGAGTGGGCCATGATCAGTGCGCCCACCAGGCGGGTGGAAACACCCCAGGAGGTTGCCCAGACATGTTCCAGGGTGCCGTCTTTGCTGGCAAATTTCACATCGAAAGCCTTCGCAAAGTTCTGACCCAGAAAGTGGGAGGTCCCGGCCTGGAGGGCCTTGCCATCCTGCATCAGGGCCTCAATACAGAAGGTCTCTACGGCGCCTGCGAACCGTTCGTTTTCTGATTTGGTTCCTTTCAGCACGGGCATGGCCATGAACTTCTCGGCAAAATCGGCATAAATATTGAGGATCAGATGGGTCTCCTCCAGTGCTTCCTTTTTCGTGGCGTGGGCCGTGTGGCCCTCCTGCCAAAGAAACTCTGCCGTACGGAGGAACATGCGCGTGCGCATTTCCCAGCGCACCACATTGGCCCACTGGTTGACCAGGATGGGCAGGTCCCGGTAAGACTGCACCCAGTTGCGGTAAGTGTCCCAGATGATGGTTTCGGATGTGGGCCGGACAATAAGCTCCTCTTCCAGTTTGGCCGTCTGGTCCACCACCACCCCGCTGCCATCCTCGGCCATTTTCAGCCTGTAATGGGTTACCACGGCACATTCCTTGGCAAAGCCCTCCACATGGTCGGCCTCCTTGCTCAGGAAGGATTTTGGTATAAACAGGGGGAAATACGCATTTAAATGGCCGGTGTCCTTGAACATCTTGTCCAGGGCTCCCTGCATTTTTTCCCAGATGGCATAGCCGTATGGCTTGATGACCATGCAGCCGCGAACGGCGGAACTCTCCGCCAGTCCGGCCTTCAGCACGATGTCATTGTACCATTTTGAGTAGTTTTCTTCCCTTGTTGAAAAATCTTTTGCCATCTTGTTTTTTGGTATAGTATTTGCGCTTTTTTTCCTGGTAAAGAAACGCGCAAATTTAACAAAAAACGATGAAAATCGGGCCAAGTTGTTAACTTTGTTAACCAACACCAACGGAGGAAATCGTCATGAAATCACACGCAGCAATTTTCGGCATAGTACTCCTGACCCTGGCAAGTTGTTCCACAACTTATCATACAGCAGGCACTTACGATGATATTTATTACAGTCCGGAGCTCATCAGGCCGGGCAACGGCTCCCCTGATGAAGCGCAGGCCCGGGTCACGGAGAAGCAGGCCACAGTCGTGGAGGTTCCTGCATCCGGGCAGGAAACCGGCTACTACGAAACCGAAACCGCCTACCAGGAGGTGGACGACCAGGCAGGCAATGTCTTTATCAGCAACCATTACGGGGACTATTACGACTTTACCTATTCCAGCCGCATCCGGAGGTTTTACCGTCCGTTCGGCCTGGCCAGCGGGTATTATGACCCCTTCTATACCAACATGTTCTGGTACAATTACGACCCCTTTTATTCCGGGGTCAGCATCTATCTTGGGTACGGGGCTTACCCGATGTATTATCCAGGTTATTACTGGGGTCCTTCCTTCGGTTGGTCTCCCTATTCCTATTTCAGTTCATCCTGGTATTACGGGCATTTCTACGATCCCCTGTATCCCTTTTCACCCTACTACAACTTCTACGGTCACCACCCCTGGTCGTTCCACAACGCCTATTACTCCGGTTTCTACCGCGGGTATTACAGCGGGATCTTCTACAACCCCTATTATTACCAGTACCTCTACAACAGCTACGACCGGAGCAATTACTACTACGGCCACCGCAGCGCCGTCGGGGGCACTGTAAGGGACCGGCAGGAACGCGGCGCCCAGACATTCGCAGAACGCTTTGAGGGCCGCACGGCAAGAACCGCCCCCGGCACCCGGGAGCTCATCCCAGAAGGAAACGGCACGGTGAGCCGCGGCGGCAGGGTCATGGACCGGGAAGGCCAGACGAGGGAAGCCGGGGCGGTGGGAACCCGCCAGGCAGAAACCGCTGAAGGTCGCGGCCTGAGGGGCCAGCCAGCAGAACAAAGAACGGCTGAAAGGGCACGCCCACAGAGGGCGGAAGAAACACAGGCACGTACCGCCACCAGGGCCACAATTCCGGAGCGCGCGGCCGGTGCGGAGCAGGCTCGTCCGCAAAGCCCCGCAAGGCAGACCGAAACAGCCCCCCAGAGACAGACCGAACGCAGTGGCACACAGCCGGTGCGGGAGCAGCCCATGCCCGGGAGGCAGGAAGCACGGCCCACGACCCCGGCCGTTCAGCAGGTGACCCGGCCGGCGGGGGAGTCTTCCCAGCGTTACACCAGGCCGGAACAGCAGGCCACCAGGCCGGCCAGCCCGGACCGGGTGAACCAGCCCAATTATACCCCGCCGCGCACCTACACCTCGCCGAGCTACCAACAGCCCCGGTCCAACGACCAGTACCGCAACCCCCAGACCACACGGACACCGGCCGTGACCCCACCAAGGGAAGCGGCCCGTCCCGCGGGAGAGCAGGTCGGTCCTGAGCGCAGGCAGGTGCAGCCGCAGCTGAGGCCTCAGAGCAGTCCGAGGCAAACCCGGCCCCAGCAATCGCCATCCAATGTGAGGACACCCACAAGGCAGCAAACGCCGACCCAGAGCTCCCCGGCCGTAAGGACCCCGAGCAGGCAGCAGAGCAGCCCCCGGATCAGTCCGCCGACCAGGAGCAGCGGCTCTTCCGCACCGGCAAGAACGTCTCCCTCGACTCCTTCCAGGTCGTCGGGCAGCAGCACCCCTTCGCGGTCTTCCAGTGGAAGACGAAACTAAGAGAACCCAGGCCGGTTTTATTAAATGCCATGCCGACCCATTTCCTCAGTCCGTGAATGCCGCTTCCCCGCCGGTGGAAGCAACGGGCAGGGCTGGTAAACAACACTCAATTCCTACCCCAATGAAGAAAACAGTTATCAGCTTAATTTCATGTATCGTTCTATCATTCAATGGTTTTGGACAGAACGAGGTGGATGCCCTCCGCTATTCCATGCTGGATCCGGGCGGAACGGCGCGCTTTGCCAGCATGGGTGGGGCCTTCGGGGCCCTCGGGGGAGATTTCTCCAGTTTGGGCATCAACCCAGCCGGACTGGGGATCTACCGCAGTTCGGAGGTGACCATCACCCCATCCCTTAGCTACCAGGCCGTAGAGACCGGGTATTTCGGACAGGTCTCGGAAGACATGAAATACAACGTCAACCTGAACAACATCGGGCTGGTGTTTTCCGTACCCCTCAGCCGCAATATGGAAGTCAACGCCTGGCGCTTCGTCAATTTCGGATTCGGACTGAACCGGCAGAATAATTTCAACAACCGGTGGATCGCCGAGGGGTTTAACAACCAGAACTCCCTGATGACAAGCTTTCTGGAACAAGCCATCCAGGCGGGCCACGAGAACAACCTTGACGATTTCTCCACGGGCCTGGCCTGGGATACTTACCTGCTCGACAAATACAACGATGTGTTTTTCGTGGACATGCCCGACGGGAATGTCCTGCAGCGACAGTCCGTCAACAGTTCCGGGTCCCTCCGTGAGTATGTGTTTTCCATGGCCGCCAACTATAACGACCGGCTTTACCTGGGGGGAACGGTGGGCCTTCCGGTGGTGCGCTACCAGGAAGAGGTTGTGTTCGAAGAAAGGGACGTTGACGGGATCAGCGAATATTTCAATGCCCTTACCTTCAGGAACCAATTTGAAACCCGCGGTTCCGGCCTCAACCTGAAGGTGGGGGCCATTGTGCGACCTGTCGACTTTCTGCGCCTGGGACTGGCCATTCACACCCCGACATTCTACAGCCTGAAAGACACATTCAGTGCCAGCATGCAATCGGATCTGAACCTGGACTACGACACGGATTATGCCATCAGCCCGGTAGGGGAATTTGAGTATGAGCTGAACACCCCGATGAAGGCCATCGGCTCCCTGGCCTTTGTTTTCGGGACCAACGGCTTGCTGAGCCTGGACTATGAATACGTGGATTACACCACCAGCCGGCTGCGCAGCAGCGATTACTCCTTCTCTGAGGAGAACAGCGTGATCCGGAACAACATGCAGGCCCAGCACGTGCTGCGCCTCGGCGGGGAGATCCGCCTGGCCCCCCTTGCCCTCAGGGCCGGTTACGGTTATTATTCCAGCCCCTACCGTGAGGGAGTCAATGATGCGAGCCGGTCGGTATTGTCTGCCGGTATTGGCTTCAGGGAAAGAAGTTTCTTCATGGACTTCGGATACACCTACAGCTTCCACTCCGAAGAATATGCCCTATACATGCTTGAAAACCCTTCCATGATTCCGGTGGCAGAACGGGACTTCACGGCCAGCATCTTCAGGATCACCATGGGCTGGAGGTTTTAATCCGCCACCAGGCCAAAAAAAAAACGGGGCGCTGCGGCCCCGTTTTTTTTTTTTGATTCTGCTACTGTACGTCCACCAGGTTGACGATTTCATCATCCACCAGGATGCGGCCGCAGTACTCGCAGACTATGATTTTCTTGTGCAGGCGGATGTCAAGGTGGCGCTGGGGCGGGATCTTGTTGAAGCAGCCTCCGCAGGCATCACGCTCGACGGGCACGACGGCCAGGCCATTACGCACATTGGCGCGTATCCGCTCATAGGCATTTAGCAGCCTGTTCTCAATATCCAGTTTTTGTTTCCCGGATTTTTCCAGCAGCAGTTCCTCCTCCTTTTGGGTTTCTGCCACGATGTCGTTCAGTTCCGCTTTCTTCGCCTCCAGGTCCTTGCTACGCTCCGCCAGTTCGGTTTCAATTTCCCCGACGGCTTCCTTTTTCATTTCCACGGTGGCCCCAAGCTCCTTGATCTTCTTTTCGGCAAGCTGGGCTTCGAGCGACTGGAACTCGATCTCCTTGGAGAGGGAGTCATACTCCCGGTTGTTCCGGACATTCATCTGCTGGGCCTCATACTTTTTGATCAACTCCAGGCTGTCGGTGATCGCATGTTTTTTTGCCGAGATTTCCTCTTCCAGATCCCGTATTTCCTGGTTGAATTTTTCCACCCTCGTGGCCAGGCCTTCGATCTCGTCTTCCAGGTCCTGGACCTCCAGGGGCAATTCCCCGCGCACAATGCGTATCTTGTCTATCTGGGTGTCGATCGTCTGCAGGGAAAACAAGGCGATGAGTTTCTTCCTGACCGTCTTCTCTATGTTGTCGTCGGCACCGGTTTCCGGGATGGCAACGGGGGAGCCTTCGGTTCCCGTACTGGGATTGATCGTTTTTGCCTTTTCCTTTTCGGCTTTCGTGCTTTTTGCCATGGGTCTTTTTTTTCCGGGTTTCGCTGGGGTTGATTATGTGTATTGGATCGGGTTGGTATTCACCTCCGAAATGAGGAGGGCAAAGTTAAGCATTTTTTTCTTAAGAATCTCAAGCAGCAATTCCGGTGCAAACTGCTCGGTTTCATGGTGGCCGGCATCCACCAGCAGGATCCTTCCGGCGGCTTCGAAAAAATGGTTGTATTTTACCTCCGAAGTGATAAAGGCCCCGGCCCCTGCAGCAATGGCATGCTCCAGGAGGAAGGCGCCCGAGCCCCCGCAAACGGCCACCTTCCGGACCATTTGTTGGTATGTACAGACCGAATGCCGCAGGACCGGAATGCCAAGAACCTTTTTCACCATGGCAAGGAATTCCCCGGCCGGCAAGGGATGGGGAAGCTGTCCCGACAAGCCGCTGCCGGCCCGGTCATAGACATTCTCGAGCGGATAGATATCGTAGGCCACCTCCTCATAGGGGTGGCTGTCGTTCAGGGCCGCCAACACCTTTGCCTGTGCCCAGGCAGGAAAAATGGTTTCGATCCTGGTTTCTGGTTCGGTATGCAGTTCGCCACGTGTTCCCACGAAAGGATCGGTGCCCTCCCCGGCCCGGAATGTGCCCTTCCCCTCCATGTTAAAGGAGCAGGAGTCGTAATCTCCGATGTGTCCGGCACCGGCAGCGAACAAGGCCTGCCGGACCGCGGCAGCGTGGTCCGAGGGGCAAAAGACAACGAGCTTCCGGAGCTGGCCCTTTCGCGCTTGCAACACCCGCAAATCTTTCATTCCCAGCTTCTCCGCCAGGATATGGTTCACACCCGGGAAGGCATTGTCCAGGTTGGTGTGAACCGACACCACGGCCAGGTCGTTTTTGATGACCTCTCGCACGATGGCCTCCACGTGGTTCTCACCACTTATTTTCCTGAGCGGATGAAACAACAGCGGATGGTGTGAAAGGATCAGGTCACAGTCTTTGTCCATGGCTTCACGGACCACCTCCATGGTCACGTCCAGGCAGATCAGCCCGCGGCGGACCTCCTGCCGGGGGCTTCCGATCTGAAGCCCGGAATTGTCATAGCTTTCCTGAAATGAGAAGGGGGCGGCCTGTTCCAGAACGGAGAGCAGGTCTTTGATGGTTGCCGGCATGGTCTCAAAGGCTTGGTTACAGTCTCTCTACCAAAGATAGAAAAAGAAACGCATGTTGCGGTCGATTGCCCCAGGCAACAGGACCATATCAAAGGATTCCCTATCTTTGAATGCATGAGCTGGTTCCGTTTCATCCTGTATCCCCTTTCCCTGCTTTACGGACTGGTCGTCTGGATCCGCAACAAGTTGTTCGACTGGGTCCTGCTGCCGTCGGTGTCCTATTCCCTCCCGGTGATCGGTGTCGGGAATTTAAGCACCGGGGGGACCGGGAAGACCCCGCATGTGGAATACCTGGTCAGGCTGCTGGGAACCAGGTACCGGCTGGCCGTGCTCAGCAGGGGGTACAAACGCCGCAGCAGGGGACTCTATGTCGTGACGGAAGAATCCACGGCAAGCCAGGCCGGGGATGAGCCCCTGCAGGTAAAAAGGAAATTTCCCAAGGTGCTGGTGGTGGTGCACGAGAGCCGGAAAAAGGGGATGGCCTGGATCATGAAAAACCACCCGGAGGTGCAGGTGGTGTTACTCGATGACGCCTTCCAGCACCGCCACGTCCGGCCCGGACTCAACCTGCTGCTGACCGAGTACTACCATCCCTTCTTCCGGAATGTCCTGTTGCCGAGCGGCACCCTGAGAGAACCCAAATCATCGGTCAAACGGGCCGATGCATTGATTGTAACCAAAACCCCGGAGGTGTTTTCGCCCCTTGACCGCCGCTTCCTGCTGGAGTCGCTCGTACCCCGTTATAAAGGCCCCATCCTCTTCTCCACCCTGACCTATTCCCGTTGGCATCCGGTGCAACCGGGCAAGCCGCCCCTTCAGGAAAGCTCTCTGAAAACCATTTTCCTGTTCACAGGGATCGCCAATGCCGCGGCCCTGGAAGAGCATTTAAAAACGCTCTGCCAGGAATTGCTGGTGGACCGGTTCCCGGACCACCATCCTTTCAGCCGGTCAGACCTGAAAGCCATCAGAAAAAAATATGAAGAATCGATCAGCCAGTCCAAGATCCTGCTGACCACGGAGAAGGACTATATGCGCCTGCGGCAGGAATCCCTGCTGGAGGTTCTGAGCGGTTTGCCGGTGTACTATGTGCCTGTGGAGGTCTCGTTTCATGACCCGGACCGGGAGGTGTTCGACACCCTGGTCGGGGCGTTTGTCTCTGGGTTCCCGGAACCATCCGGACGGCCATGAAAAACGGGCCGTAAAGGCCCGTTGCTGCAAGTTGATTTTCGTTGGCTCAGAACGGAAGGTCGTCGTCCTCAACCGACTGCTCAGCCTCTGCGGCCGTTCCCTTCTGGTAGTCATTGCCCGCCGGCGGCCTGGGCCTTTCAGATTCGTCCCTCCCGCCGACAAAGGTCATGTTCTCTCCGACGATCTCGGTCATGTAACGTTTGATCCCGTCCTTGTCATCCCAGCTGCGCGTGCGGATCCGGCCTTCGATGAACACCTGCCTGCCCTTGGACAGAAACTTCTCGGCCAGGTCGGCCAGGTTACCCCAGAGCACGATGTTGTGCCATTCTGTTTCTTCCACCTTTTGCTGGTCCTGCCCCCTGTAAACACGGTTTGTGGCCAGGGGGAAGTTGGCCACCTTGCCCCCTCTTTCCAGGTTCCTGATTTCAGGGTCTTTGCCCAGGTTTCCCAATAAGATCACTTTGTTTACTCCAGACATAATCTTCCGTTTTTATGTGAATCATTAGCTATTCGCACCCAAGTTACGGCATTCCGGGCCATGCGGGCAAAAAAACGGGGGGGTTCCCCGGCAAACGGCCCCGGCCTTGCACAAAGGTAAGCAATGTTTCCCTACGGCTCCACACTTTTTCTGGTCTGTCCATCCGGCCCTTCCCTCCCCTCCAGCCAGCGCTCCATAAGGCGGTGCTTGCCGAGTGCTTCAAAGCCGGGCCCATCCGACAACATAAAATATTTCTGAAGGCCCAGGGCCGCCAACGGACTCACGGACACACGGAAAAAACGGGCATGGATTATCTGGTGGGTCAGTTTGTGGGTCATTTCTGCGTGCGGCGCAATGAGGACGGCCCCCTTCCCACCCGGAAACAGGCTTTCCCACCAGGGATGATGCAGCACATCTTCCACATCCAGCGGCCGTCCTGCCTCCAGGAGGGGCAGCTCATACAAACCCTTCCAGATGTCCTTCATCCGGCGCTGGGCAATAAAAAACCCCTGGCCTGGGGTGGGTTGAAAGTCAAAATAATGAAAAAACCTGTCACGCAAAGGTTTCCTGGCGCCCCGCACGGGGAAGCGGGCCACCGCGTTCTGCGAAAAGGCCAGACATTCCCTGTGGAACAAACACGACTGGCAGGCGGGTTTTGCCGGGGTGCAGACGAGCGACCCGAAATCCATCAGTGCCTGGTTGAAATCACCCGGGCGGCGGGGGTCCAGCAGGTCCTGCGCAAGCGCCATAAAAGCCTTTTCTCCGGCGGCAGACTCCATGGGGACCTCCAGGGCAAACACCCTGGCCAGGATGCGGTAGCCATTGCCGTCCAGGGCCGCAACCGCCTCCCCGAAAGCCATGGATGCGATGGCTGCTGCCGTATACGGACCGACGCCTTTCAGTTGCAGCCACTCCTGATACGTTTCAGGCAGGACGCCTCCATTCTTTTGAACCAGCTCCCTGGCCGAGTGGTGCAGGTTTCTTGCCCGGGTATAATACCCCAGACCCTGCCACATACGCAGCACCTCTTCCTCCGAAGCGGAAGCCAGGCTGTACACATCCGGGAAGGCTGCGGAAAACCTTCTGAAGTACTCAATGCCTTTGTCCATGCGTGTTTGCTGCAGAATGACCTCCGACACCCAAACCAGGTAGGGATCGTTCGAATGCCTCCAGGGCAGGTGGCGGCGGTTTTGATCATACCATGCAAGAAGCCGGGAGGAAAAATCCATGAAAGCAAGGGCGGGACTCCCCTTATCGATTAATAACCATTTAATTAATTGTCGCAAAAATAATGAATTTGTTTTCTTATAATTAGAAAAAAGTTATCTTTGCAACCCGATTCAAATAGTACTCCTTCAAGGACATCCATCATATTTTTAATACTTAAAAATGCTAATGCTATGACCAAAGCTGAAATTGTAACGGAAATTGCCAACAAAACCGGAATTGAGAAAGTCGCTGTGCAGGCAACGGTTGAAGCCTTCATGGAGACAGTCAAGAAATCCCTTGTCAAGGGGGAGAATGTTTACCTCCGGGGGTTCGGCAGCTTCATCATCAAGGAAAGGGCGGAAAAAACCGGCCGGAACATCTCCAAGAATACCACCATCATCATTCCCGCACACTGCATTCCTGCCTTTAAACCCGCCAAGGAATTTGTAGGTGAAGTAAAAGAATCTGTAAAAGCTTAAAGACACTGCGATGCCCAGCGGAAAAAAAAGAAAACGACACAAGATGGCAACCCACAAGCGCAAGAAGCGCCTGCGCAAAAACAGGCACAAGAAGAAATAACGCGCTTGCTGAGAACACGTTGCAATTCCTCCTTTCCTGAAAAAATTACATAACACCCCATCCGGTGTTATGTAATTTTATTTAAACACACCGAAACAGCCGGTGTTTTGTACCCTTCCTGCATTCATTAACCAAATGCACTCTTATTTATGATGAACCTTTAATGTATCTCAATGGTGAACAAAGAATTAATTATTGATTCCAACCCATCCGAGGTGGTCATGGCCTTGCTCGAGGACAAGCTCCTGGTGGAGCTTCACCGGGAGCGAAGGAACAACAACTTCTCGGTGGGGGACATTTACCTCGGAAAGGTCAAGAAGATCATTTCCGGGTTAAATGCCGCCTTTGTTGACGTGGGATACGAAAAGGACGCCTTTTTGCACTACCTTGACCTGGGAAGCCAGGTCAACTCCCTGAACAAGTATACCAAACTGGCCATGGCGGGCAAAACCCGTGTTTTGCCCATGGAGAATTTCATCCTTGAAAAAGAGATAGAAAAAACCGGTAAGATCACCGGGGTGCTCTCCGCCAACCAGCCGGCACTGGTTCAGATCGCAAAAGAACCCATTTCCACCAAAGGCCCGCGCATCACAAGCGAAATTTCCCTTGCGGGCCGCTATCTGGTGCTGGTTCCATTTTCAGACAGGATTTCCGTTTCCCAGAAGATCCAGAGCAACGAGGAAAAAAACCGCCTCAAGCGACTGGTCCAAAGCATCAAGCCGAAGAATTTCGGCGTGATCATCCGGACCGTTGCCGAAGGAAAAATGGTTGCCGACCTGGATGCAGACCTGAACAACCTGATCTCCAAATGGTACAGCATCGCGGAAAAGCTATCCAACGCGAAACCTCCGCGCATCATTCTGGGCGAGCTCAACCGCTCCTCGGCCATGCTGCGTGACATGCTCAACGAGTCTTTCAACAACATTTATGTGAACGATCCCGCGGTCTATGAAGAACTGAAGGATTTTATCAAGACCATCGCGCCCGAAAAGATCGACATCCTGAAGCTCTACAAGGGGAAACTCCCCATTTTTGACCATTTCGGGGTGGAGAAACAGATCAAAAGCTCGTTTGGGAAAACCGTTTCCATAAAAAGCGGCGCTTATGTGATCATCGAACACACCGAAGCCCTTCATGTGATCGACGTGAACAGCGGCCACCGCATGAGCAGTGAGAATTCGCAAGAGGACAATGCCCTGGATGTCAACCTGGAAGCCGCAGCTGAAATTGCGCGGCAACTCAGGTTGCGCGACATGGGCGGCATCATCGTCGTGGACTTCATCGACATGGTCAACCCGGCCAACCGCCGGAAGTTGTACGAGAGGATGAAGGAAGAGATGAAAAAGGACAGAGCCAAACACAACATCCTGCCGCCCAGCAAATTCGGACTGGTTCAGATCACCCGTCAAAGGGTCCGGACAGAAACCAGTGTGGAGATTCTGGAAAAATGCCCCGCATGCGACGGAACAGGAAAGATCAAGCCCAGCATCATCCTGCTCGATGAGATCGAAGGGAACCTGCGTTACCTGATTCAGGAACAGAATGAAAAAACCCTCAGCCTCACCGTGCATCCGTTTATTTATGCGTACCTGACAAAGGGCGTTTTTTCCATCCGGTGTAAATGGTTCTTAAAGTACAAGAAGTGGATTAAAATCAGGCCGTCCAATTCGTATCACTTCCTCGAATACCGGTTTTTCAACAAACTGGAGGACGAGATCAAGCTTTAGCGCTTGACTGGCTACCGGCAGCGGGCAGGAGATCAAAAGCCTCCTGCCCGCTGCTTTTATTTTTACAGGGATTGAAGTATCTTTGTGACTCCCGACACCCCAACCTTGACACCATGGCCACGTCCGACACCCGGGAATTGCTTGAAAAAGCAAAGCATTTCTGCAGCTACCAGGAGAGGTGCACCCGCGAAGTGGAAAGAAAGCTTGCCATTCTTGGAGCCAGCGAGCAGCAGAAGCAGGAAGTGATCGAGTCCCTGAAAGAGGCACGCTTCCTGGATGACCACCGCTTTGCTTTGGAGTATGCACTGGGGCGCTTCCGGAACAACAAATGGGGCAAGGTAAAAATACGCCTTGAACTGGCCAGCAGGGGCCTCCCGCTGCCCCTGATAAGGGAAGCCCTGGACGGGATCGATCCGGATGAGTACCTGCAAACCCTGGAGTGGTTGGTGGACAACAAGCTGGATTCCCTGCAATCTCGCAACGCCCCGCATGCCAAAGAAAAAGCAGCCACATTCTGCACCCAGAAAGGGTACGAGGCCGACCTGGTCTGGGACACCATCCGACGACAACTAAAATGAAGTGGTTATTGGCCATTGGCCATTAGTCTTTGGCCATTAGCCAACAGCCAACAACAAAAATCCAACAAGCAACAACCAATAACCAAAATCCAACAACCAACAACCATGGTATACCAGGAAGACCTGAAGGAACTGGACAAGAGGCTTGATGCCCTGAGGAGGTTTCTTTGACATTGACGGCAAGAAACAACAAATAGCAGAAGGGGACAGGGAATCGGAGCATCCCGATTTCTGGAATGATCCCAAAGAGGCGGAAAAAAAGCTGAAACAAATCAGCGAGATCCGCAAGTGGACCGAAGAATACGATGTGGCCCGGCAGAAAACGGACGACCTCATGGTCCTGTTCGAATTTTTTGAAGCGGGCGAAGGCAGCGAGCAGGAGCTGGACCGCAGCCACGAACTAGCGGTCAGGGCCGTGGACAAGCTGGAGTTTCGCAAGATGCTCAGCAAGGAAGAAGACCGCCTCAATGCCATCGTGAACATCAATTCCGGAGCCGGAGGCACCGAGAGCCAGGACTGGGCCGAAATGCTCATGAGGATGTACCTTCGCTGGTCCGAACGCCATGGCTACAATAGCCGGGTGCTGGACATTCAGGAAGGGGACGGGGCCGGCATCAAGAGTGCCTCCATTGAGGTGGAGGGAGAAAATGTCTTCGGCTACCTCAAGGGAGAAAGCGGCGTCCACCGGCTTGTCCGCCTCTCCCCTTTCGATGCCAACCACAAGCGCCACACCTCATTTGCCTCCGTCTACACTTATCCCGTCATCGACGACAACATCCAAATCGAGATCAACCCCGCCGACCTCAGCTGGGACACCTTCCGCTCAAGCGGTCCCGGCGGCCAGAACGTCAACAAGGTGGAAAGCGCTGTGCGGGTGCGGCATGCCCCGAGCGGATTGATCGTGGAATGCCAGGAAACGCGGTCACAGGGACAGAACCGCGAAAAGGCCCTGACCATGCTCAAGTCTCAATTGTATGAGGTGGAGCTGAGAAAAAAGCGGGAAAAGATGCAGGAGCTGGAAAGCACCAAGAAGAAGATTGAGTGGGGATCCCAGATCAGGAACTATGTGTTTCACCCCTACAAGCTGGTCAAAGACCTGAGAACCGGTGTGGAAACCTCCAACGTACAACTCGTCATGGACGGGGAACTGGACGACTTCATCAAGGCCTACCTCATGGAGTTTGCCTGATGGGGCCGGCCCTTCCCGGAACAAATCCACGGCAGGGCCAACCATTCCGCAATCAAGCGGTTAAGCCAGACAGCTACATACAACAAGCTGTTTTTCATTGTTTTATGTTTTTAATTAACGGGGTGCTTTCAACAAAACCCCTAGACTATTTTTGCTCAGCAACTTACCCCTGCCCGGTTGATAACTTTCATTCTTTGTTGATAAACTAGCATTTTTTTCAAGCTTTTGTTTTTTTATCTTCGCTGAACCATACGTCATTTTAACAAAATTTTAACATTTAAAATTTCGTTACCCCGGACGTATTTTTTCCTGCAGTTAGGACAACTCAAGACAGACCGACATGGACGATAAGCCGGTATTGAAAGGTACGCTTGCCACGGGAGGTAAAAAAGGAGAGGCTGATAATCTGTATAATGAGGTAATGGGCCAGCGAAGCAGGCCCCAACCCGCAGAAGAGAAAACAATGGAAGAACAGGCAATCGCGGTGGAGACGGAGGCGGACCGCACGGCATATGATTTTAACGAAGCAATACGGAAAACCACTGAATATTTCGGGGGAGACAGCCTGGCAGCCGGGGTCTGGGTGAACAAATACGCCCTGAAGGACTCCGCCGGAAACCTCTATGAACAGACACCGGACGACATGCATCGCCGCATTGCCGGGGAAATAGCCCGCATTGAAAAGAGGTACCCGAACCCCATGGATGAAGAGCAGGTGTTCCTCCTGTTACAGAATTTCAGGTACATCGTGCCCCAGGGCAGCCCGATGGCCGGCATCGGCAATCCGTTCCAGATCGGATCCCTGTCCAACTGCTTTGTCGTGGGCAACAAGGGAGAAGCCGATTCTTACGGCGGCATCATGAAAATTGATGAGGAACAGGTGCAGCTGATGAAGCGCCGGGGCGGGGTGGGTCACGACCTGTCCCACATCCGGCCCAAGGGAAGCCCGGTGAAAAACAGCGCACTGACCTCCACCGGCCTGGTGCCTTTCATGGAGCGATATTCCAACTCCACCCGGGAGGTGGCACAGGATGGACGCAGGGGCGCCCTCATGCTGACCGTCTCCATCAAGCATCCCGATGCAGAGAACTTTATTGACGCAAAACTTGAGCAGGGAAAGGTCACCGGGGCCAACGTATCGGTCAAGATCACGGACGACTTCATGCAGGCCGTCATCGACGACAAGCCTTTTGTGCAGCAATACCCGATCCGGTCGGACAACCCAAAGTTTTCAAAAACCATCCGGGCCCGTGAGCTGTGGAAAAAGATCGTACACAATGCATGGAAATCGGCCGAGCCCGGGATCCTGTTCTGGGACACCATCCTGAAGGAATCGGTGCCCGACTCTTATGCCGACCTCGGTTTCACCACCCTGTCGACCAACCCCTGCGGGGAGATCCCCCTCTGTCCCTACGACAGCTGCCGCCTGCTGGCCATCAACCTCTTTTCCTACGTAAAGGACCCGTTTACCCCGCAGGCAGCATTCGACCTGGACCTGTTCAGGGAGCACGTCGGATACGCACAGAAGATCATGGACGACATCATCGACCTGGAACTGGAGAAGATCGACCGCATCCTTGCCAAGATCCAGGCCGATCCGGAGGACGAGGAAGTCAAGCATGTGGAGATCAAGCTCTGGAAAAAAATACGCACCAAATGCATTGAGGGAAGGCGCACCGGCATCGGCATCACTGCCGAAGGAGACATGCTGGCAGCCCTGGGCTACCGTTACGGCACGGACGAAGCCACCGCCTTCTCGGTCAACCTGCACAAAACCCTGGCCATCGAAGCCTACCGTTCTTCTGCCAGGCTGGCCGGCGAAAGGGGCCCATTTCCCCTGTACGATCCGGAGCGGGAGAAGGACAACCCCTTCATCCGCCGCCTGCGCGAAGCCGACCCCGGCCTCTACGAGGAAATGATCCGCAAGGGCCGCAGAAACATTGCCCTGCTGACCATCGCACCCACCGGCAGCGTGTCGTTGCTGACCCAGACAAGCTCCGGCATCGAGCCCGTGTTCATGGTCGCTTACAAAAGACGGAAAAAGGTGAATCCCAACGACAAAAACGTCCGCGTCGACTTCATCGACGAGGTGGGTGACCACTGGGAAGAGTACAATGTCTTCCACCACCGCTTCATCGACTGGCTGAAAGTCAATGGTTTCAACGTGGAAGAGGTGCGCAGGATGAAGGATGAGGACCTGAACCGTGTCATCGCGGAATCGCCTTTTCACAAAGCCACCGCGAACGATGTGGACTGGGTGGCCAAGGTGCATATGCAGGGAGCCGTCCAGAAGTGGGTGGACCATTCCATCAGCGTGACCGTGAACGTGCCCCAGGATGTCTCCGAAGAGCTGGTTGCCCAGATTTATGAGACGGGCTGGAAAAGCGGCTGCAAGGGAGTGACCGTCTACCGGGACGGCTCCAGGGCCGGTGTCCTGGTCAAGGACCCCGGGAAAAAGTCCGCCGAAGACGAGTTCAAGGAAACCCGTGCGCCCAAACGTCCGCACGAGCTGGAGGCCGAAATCGTCCGGTTCAACAACGACGCCGAAAAGTGGATGGCCGTGGTGGGCATCCTCCATGACCGTCCCTATGAGATCTTTACCGGCAAGGCCGAGGGCTTCTACCTGCCGCCATACGTGGAAAAGGGCTGGGTCATCAAAACCCGTCTCGAGACCGGGGAAAAGCGCTACGACTTCCAGTTCCTGGACCGGGACGGGTACAAGGTGACCATCGAGGCCCTGTCCCGTTCCTTCCATAAGGAATACTGGAATTACGCCAAGCTCATCTCGGGGGTACTGCGCCATGGCATGCCACTGCCTTCGGTGGTGGACGTCATCGAAGACCTCAACCTGGACAGCGACCGACTCCACACCTGGCGCAATGGGGTGGTGCGGGCCCTGAAGAAGTTCATTCCCAACGGCACCAAGGCCCACGGGAGAACCTGCAACAACTGCAAGCAGGATTCGGTCATATACCAGGAGGGCTGCCTGACCTGCACCAACTGCGGGGAAAGCAAGTGCGGATAATCCGGTTCAATCCCTGACAGCAAAGGCGAAACGGTTCCCTGGAACAAGTTTCGCCTTTTGCTTTTCGTCGGATGGGAACGATGCCCTCCACCGGCCTACTGTATGTAGATGCCCTCACCCACCCCGATGGGCAGTCCGAGTCCGTACCACGCGAAGAGCATGGCAACCCAGATCACAAAGAGGATCACTGCGTAAGGGATCAGCAGCGACACGATGGTCCCGATCCCGATGTTCTTGTTGTACTTGTGGATCCAGCCCAGCAGCAACGGAAAGTAAACGTAGAGCGGGGTGACGCAGTTGGTGATGCTGTCACCCACCCGGTACATCAGCTGCACAAAGGCAGGGCTGTAGTTGAGCTGCGCCAGCATGGGGATGAAGATGGGCGCGAAAATGGCCCATTTGGCCGACCCGCTGCCCAGGAAAATATTCAACAGGGCGATCAGGAGCATGAAGAGGGTGAACATCACAGGCCCCGTCAGGCCGGAGGAGCGCAACACCTCTGCCCCGCCGATGGCCAGGATGGTGTCCAGGTTGGACCAGCTGAACAGGTTGATGAACTGGGCCACCACCAGCATCAGCACAATGTAGCCGCTGAGTTCCTTCATGCCATGTTCCATGTGCCGCAGCACGTCATTGGAGCTCTTGATGGTCCCCGTTGCCTTGCCGTAGAAATAGCCGGGGATGGCAAAGAAAAAGAACAGGATGGGGATGAGTCCCCTCAGAAAAGGCGAGGGCACAATCCCTCCGGTGACCTGGTTTCGCAAGGGGGCGCCCACCGGCGCCACCAGAAGGACCACGAAGACCACATAAATCAGCAAGGCCAGCCCGGCCCTCCTGAGCCCTTTCCGCTCCAGGGGAGTCAGGCTGCCGTCGCTCACCGGCATGTCCACCTCTCCCAGAATGGCAAACCCCTGGCAGCGGGGAATGGTGAACCGCCGCGCCACAAAGGCCCCGCCCAGTCCAAGCATGATGGTGGAGGCGATCATGAAATACCAGTTGGCCGTGGCGCTCACTTCCATGGGTTGGGCCATCTGGGAGGTGATCTGGGTGCTTATGCCGGCCAGCAGCACGTCCGTGCCCGCTATGAAAAAATTGGCGGTAAAGCCCGCCGTGGCGCCGGCATAGCCGGCGATGAGCCCGGCGATCGGATGGAGCCCCATTTGTGTGAAAATCAATGCCGCAATCGGGGGAACGATCACAATGCCCGCATCCGACCCGATGTTGCCGCAGGCACCGATGATGAAAATCACCGGCAGCACGATCTTGCGGGGGACCGAAAAGGCCACGGTCCGCATGGCCACGGCCAGCAGCCCGCTGCGCTCCGCGATGGACACCCCCATCAGCATGACCAGCACCAGTCCGAAGGGGGCGAAGTGTGCAAAATTGGTGACCATCTCCTCCAGGAACCTTCTCAGACCCTCTCCTGAAACCAGGTTCTGGGCCTCCACCAGGCGTCCGGTATCGGGGTGAATGGCGCTTACCCCGAGAAAGGCCGTCACCGCGCTGAGGGCCACAATGAACAGGCAGATCCATACAAAAATCCAGAATGGGTGGGGCAGTTTATTGCCCATCTGTTCCACCCAGCGAAGAAACCCGGAGGAAGCAGCGGCAGGCTGGTCCTGGTTACCGGAGGGACCCACCCCCTCCGACTTGTTCGAAGCACCTTTTTCAGCTGTCATGACTGTTCATTTGTATTAGATTATCTATATATATTGTTTCTTTTGATTATCTGCCAGACAATCAGGGGTTTGCCCGGGGGACAAATATATATAAAAAATGGGGCCGCTCCGGTCGGAGCGGCCCCATTGGCGGCAAAAAAGATGGAGACGGTCTTATGCGTCTTCCTTTTCTTCTTCCTCGTAGGCCTTGAGCAATTGCTCCTGAACATCCATGGGCACCTGCTGGTATTCGGCGAACTTCATGCCGTAGGTGGCCCGCCCGCTGGTCAGGGAACTCAGGGTGGTGGAGTAGCGGTTCATTTCAGCCAGGGGCACCTTGGCACGGATCTTCTGGTAACCGCCTTCGCTGTCCATGCCCATGATCAGGGCACGCCGCCCCTGCAGATCGGTCATCACGTCCCCCATTTTTTCCTCGGGAACCATCACTTCCACATCGTAGATGGGCTCCATGATCTTCGGACCGGCATTGCGGAAAGCCTCCCGGAAGGCATTGCGTCCGGCAAGCTTGAAGGAAATCTCGTTGGAATCGACCGGGTGCATCTTTCCATCGTAAATGTTGACCACAATATCGCGGGCATAGGAACCGGTCAGCGGCCCCTCTTCGATCTTCTCCATCACCCCCTTGAGGATGGCGGGAAGGAAGCGTGCGTCTATGGCACCGCCCACAATGCAGCTGTTGAATATCAGTTTGCCGCCCCAGGGCAGGGCCTGCTCGTCCTTGTTGCGGATCGGGAATTCGGTCTGATCCGGCTTTCCCTCCACGTAAGGCTCGATCATCATGTGCACTTCCCCGAACTGTCCGGCGCCTCCCGACTGCTTCTTGTGGCGGTAGGTGGCTTTGGCGGATTTCGTGATGGTCTCACGGTAGGGGATCTTGGGTGCATAATACTCGATGCCCACCTTGTTCTGGTTCTCGATCATCCATTTGGCCACGTTAAGATGCATCTCCCCCTGTCCGGAAAAGATTACCTGCCGCAACTCCTTGGAATGCTCAAAGACGAGGGTCGGGTCGATGTTATTGAGTTCCTTGAGGATGGTGGCCAGTTTTTCATCGTCGGCCGAATTCTTTGACTTGACGGCGGTGCGGAACTTGGGTTCGGGATACTCGATGGGGGACACCTGCACGCCCTGGTTCTTGGGCGAGGTCAGGGTGTTGTTCGTATTGGTGTCCTTCAGCTTGATGGTCGCGGCCAGGTCTCCGGGCATGACTTTCTCGACTTTCTGCCTGTTTTTGCCGGCCACCAGGAAAAGTTGCGACAGGCGCTCCTTCGATCCCGTGGAACCATTCACCAGGTCAACGGACTCGGCAATGGTGCCATCGAACACCTTGAAAAAGGACAATTCACCCAGGTGGGGCTCCACGGCCGTTTTGAACACAAACGCCACGGGCGGATTGCCTGCGTTAAAAGCCAGGTCTGCCCCGTCGGTGGTTTTGGTCGGAGCCACTTCCAGGGGGGAAGGCAGGTTCTCGGCGACAAATTCCATGAAACGTCCCACGCCCTGGTTGTTTTTGGCAGAAACACAAAGCACGGGGAACATGGTCCGGGTGGCAATGCCCTGTCGGATGCCTTTGGCCAGCTCTTCATCCGACAGGGTTCCGTTCTCAAAGAAAACCTCCATCAATGCCTCCTCGCTTTCGGCAGCGGCCTCGATGATGGCGTTGCGGTATTCCTCCGCCTTGTCCATTTCCCCTGCCGGGATGTCATTCACCTCGGGCTTTCCGCCCCCGGCGGGAAACGTATACTGCTTCATGGTCAGCACATCGATGATGCTGTCGAAGCCGTGACCCGGATTGACCGGGTACTGGGCCACCAGGGCCTTGTCGCCGAACTGGGTCCTGAGCTGCCGGACGGCCTCATCGAAGTTGGCCTTTTCGTGCTCCAGCTGGTTGACCAGGAACAGGGCGGGCTTCTCCAGACGGGTAATATGCCTCCAGGTGATCTCGGTGCCCACCTCGACACCGTTCTGGGCGTTCACCACCATCACGGCCGTGTCAGCCACTTTCAGGGCGGCGACCACCTCCCCGATAAAATCATCAAATCCGGGGGCGTCAATGATGTTGATCTTTTTCCCTCCGTACTCAGCATACAGCACGGTCGAAAACACAGAGGCCTGACGCTCCAGTTCTATTTCACGGTAGTCGGATACCGAGTTCTTGTCATCGACCGAACCCCTTCTGTTAATGACACCGCCCTCGAACAGCATGGCTTCGGCCAGGGTGGTTTTTCCCGCCTTTGCTCCGCCGATCAGGGCGATGTTCTTGATTTCGCTGGTTTGATAAATCTTCATGGATCGTTTATTTAATAATTTGTGGCCCGCACATGGCTGTGGTCAGCATGGCCGACCCTCGTTTGCAGCTGGTCACGGGCTGCCTATGATTGTTTTGATTGTGTTATTCCTGGAACCCAACGAAAGGACATGCGCCCGGCCATTAACCCGGCGGCGGCAGTCCCCGCAAAAAAGTGGCTAAAGTTATAAAAAAACTGCATAGCAGCGTCATATTCCTCCTAATTTTTAGGCCTTACCGGTTATGGATGAATGCGAAACATGTCAGAAAAAACGCCCAGCCTCTCATTGATATCATCGTCGGACAGGTCCAACAGACGGTCCGTTCCGAAACGCTCCACGCAAAAACTGGCCACGACCGACCCGTAAACAAGGCCCTTTTTCAGGGTCTCAAAGGAGGCATCCCCGCGGCTGGCCACATAGCCCATGAAGCCGCCGGCAAACGTATCGCCGGCCCCGGTGGGATCGACCACCTCTTCCAGGGGCATGGCAGGAACAACAAACACCTGGCTGTCAGAAAACAACATGGCCCCGTGCTCTCCCTTTTTGACAATCAGGTATCTGGGGCCCATGCCGAGGACCTTCCTGGCGGCCTTTGCCAGGGAATATTCCCCGGACAACTGCCTGGCTTCCTCTTCGTTGATGGTCAGCACATCCACCCGCCGGATCACCTCCAGCAGGTCGTCCCAGGCTGTATCCATCCAGAAGTTCATCGTGTCCATGCAGACCAGTTCCGGCCGGTCACCGAGCTGGTCAAGCACCTTTTTCTGAATGCCCGGAGTAAGGTTTCCCAGCATGACATACCGGCTGTCCAGGTAAGGCGGGGGCAGCACGGGGTCGAACCCGGCCAGCACATTCAGTTCGGTCGTGAGGGTATCCCGGCAGTTCATGTCACGATGGTAGCGGCCGGACCAGAAGAAGGACTTTCCCCCGGGGACCACCTCAATGCCTTCCGTATCGATGTGGCGGTCCCTCAGCATCTGCAGGGTGGACTCGGGAAAATCCCCGCCCACCACCGACACCAGCCTTACGTCCCGGGTGAAATATCTGGCAGCAAGGCCGATATAAGTGGCCGCCCCGCCAAGAATCCTGTCTGTTTTTCCAAAAGGGGTTTCAATCTGGTCGAATGCAACGGTTCCAACAATCAACAAACTCATGATCTAATCATTTAATCGAACGGCAAGCTGGGCCACACGGCGCCCGAGTTGTCTTCCTTTGTCGAGGAAATGTTCCGACACCCCCCCGCCGGGCAGAAAGGGAGGCTCGCCCACGATGGCGGAGGCTCCGAAGGGAGCCGTCCAGTCGGCCCCTCCCACCACGACCATGCCAAAAATCAGCATCGACTGCAGGATGTTCATCTGGGTGAGCTCCTCGCCCGCCGAGATGCCCCCTGCGGTCACGAATGCGGCACCCACCTTTCCCTGCAGGGGGGCCCCATCAAAAGGCCAGGAAGCAATAAATGCCTGCACGGCCGGTGCCACATTGGCATTGTGAACGGGGCTCCCGACGATGATGGCTCCGGCATCCAGCAGGTCGGATTCCGTTACCTGACCGACCGGTTTCAGCACGGCCTTCACCCCGGCCACCTGGTCTGCACCCTCGGCCACAGCAGCGGCCAGGATTTCCGTGTTGCCCGTTTCGGAATAGTATGCCACCAAAACCCTGACCTGGGCAACCGACCCGTCCAGGCCGGCCAGCAGGATGACCAGAAAAAATAGGAATCGTTTCATAATGACCAAAAAATGCGTTTAACAAATGACCGGCAGGCTGGGTTGGGGGCAACCTCCCTGCACATCAGAGCCCGGCCCGCCGGACAGTCCGGCAGGAAAAACTATTCCACGGTGACCGACTTTGCCAGGTTTCTGGGCTGGTCCACATTGCATCCGCGCAGCACGGCCATATGGTAGGCCAGCAGCTGCAGTGGCACGGTAGCCACAAGGGGTACCAGCACCTCGTCGGTCTCCGGGATCTCCACAATGTAGTCGGCCATTTCCCGCACGGTTTTATCGCCTTCCGTGATGACCGCAATGACGATGCCCTTACGGGCCTTCAGTTCTTGTATGTTGCTGACCACCTTGTCATAACTTCCCTTTTTGGTGGCAATGACCACCACGGGCATGTTCTCATCGATCAGCGCAATGGGGCCGTGTTTCATTTCGGCGGCAGGATAGCCTTCGGCATGGATATAGGAGATCTCCTTGAGCTTCAGGGCCCCTTCCAGGGCAACGGGGAAG
The DNA here is from genome assembly GCA_964477035.1 of uncultured Bacteroidales bacterium. Classification (GTDB taxonomy): domain Bacteria; phylum Bacteroidota; class Bacteroidia; order Bacteroidales; family UBA7960; genus SLSG01. The sequence goes on along the minus strand of CAYZCW010000001.1, from coordinate 141,396 downwards.
TTGTATCCGCGCCCAAGGTAAAGGAAGTTTCTCGCCGTGCTGAAGGCAGCGGCGATTTCCCGTATGGTCCCGTCCACTTTCAGAACGGACTCCACCCTCTGCGGAATTTGCTCCAGTTCGTGAAGCAGCTGCTGAAAACGGGGCCTCGAAATGGATCCCTTTTTATTGGCAATGGCCAGCGCCATCAGGGACAGCACGGTGACCTGGGCGGTAAAGGCCTTGGTGGAGGCCACCCCGATTTCCGGACCCGCATGGGTATAGGAACCCGCATGCGTGGCACGGGGTATGGACGAACCGACCACATTGCAAATGCCGATGATGGTGGCGCCCCTGGACCGGGCAAGCTCTACGGCAGCCAGTGTATCGGCCGTTTCTCCCGACTGGCTGATGGCAATGACGATATCGTCCTCATGGATGACCGGGTTGCGGTACCTGAATTCAGAGGCGTACTCCACCTCCACGGGAATCCTGGCGAGGTCTTCAAAGAGGTACTCCCCGACAAGTCCGGCATGCCAGGACGTGCCACAAGCCACGATGATGATGCGGCGGGCATTGGCAAACTTCTGCTCATAATCGATGATGCCCCCAAGGGCAACCACCCCTTTGGACGCATTCAACCGCCCCCTGAAACTGTCCCGGATGCTGCGGGGCTGCTCATAGATCTCCTTGAGCATGAAATGGTCGAAGCCGCCCTTTTCGATGGCGGAAAGCTGCATCTGCAGGTGGTGCACATAAGGGGTCTTGTCCTGATTCCGGATGGTCTTCACCTTCAGCCGGCCCCTGCGGGGAACCAGCGCCACCTCCTCATCCTCAAGGTAAACAACCTCCTTGGTGTATTCCACGATGGGGGATGCATCGGAGGCTATGAAGTATTCCTCCTTCCCGATGCCGATCACCAGGGGACTCCCCTTTTTGGCCGCAATGAGCATGTCGGGATTGTCCTGGGAAACCACCACGATCGCATAAGCCCCGATCACCTGGGTCAGGGCTATGCGCACGGCCTCAAACAGATCGACCTCTTCATGCAACAGGATGTCTTCGATCAGGTGGATGAGCACCTCCGTATCTGTTTCACTCCGGAAGGCATACCCCCGGTTGACCAGCTCGGTGCGAAGGCTGACGTAATTTTCTATGATGCCGTTGTGAATGATGGCCAGCTTGTTCGTGGGACTGGCATGGGGGTGGGCGTTCTGCCTGTTGGGCTCTCCGTGGGTGGCCCACCGGGTGTGGGCGATCCCGGTATTGCCCGACAGGTCCTTGCCGCGCAGACCCTGCTCCAGGTCCCTGACCTTGCCGTGGGCCTTGTACAGGCGCAGGCTGCCGTCAAGCAGGGCTATGCCGGCACTGTCATAGCCCCGGTACTCCAGGCGGTACAGGCCTTTCATCAAGATGGGATAGGCCTCCCGGGAACCAATGTAAGCAACAATTCCACACATAAACGGGGGTCAATTGAATACCGTATAAATGATCTCAAGCCGCATGGGCCTGTCGGGGTGGGCCGGTCCGTTCAGGACCACCCGCTGGGCATTCTCCGAGGGAAAACGCACAGAGAGGGCCAGGCCGTGGTCCCCGATCCTGCCGTCCATGACTTCCTGGAGGTACTGGGTGACGTTGAACACATATTGCCGCCGAGCCGGATCCCAGGTGCCACCGAAATAGTTCTCTCCAAGAAAAATATCCGGCAATTGGCTGACAGTCCCGTCTTCAGCGAACCGTTGCAGCAAAAGCCTTTCGGCTTCCGGGAACATTTCCGTGGCAAAACCGTCTGCCGCCGGCAGGATCAGCCTTGCCTGGTTGATCGTCACATTGGCCATCTCCGACAGGTCTTTCAGGTAAGGCATCTGGATGTGGGCGCGAACCCTGCCCATGGATTGCACAAACAGGAGGCTGTCCCCTGCAGCATAGGGGTCCTCTCCTTGCAGCTGGCTTAACAGCAAGGGGTTGATCCCCTCCCCGCCAAAACCTTCGAAATAATTGGCCCGCTGGGTGAATTCATTGATGTAAAAGTCAAACCGTGTGCTGAGGGTGTCCTCCGGTGTCTTCCGGTAAAACAGGCTCAGCTTGGTGTAAAAGGAGTACATGTCGAGGCTGAATATGCTTCCGAACTCTTCGATGTCCTCATCCACCGTGATGTACAGGCCCTTAAAGTAATCCAGGAAGTTGGGCACATTCTCGAATGCCGGGGTCCCGTTGGCATCGATGAATTTCTGCCCGAAAGCATCCGAGAGCCGGACCTGGAAATGGGGGGCGGTCATGATGGTGTCGATGGGGACGCTGTCGGTGGGCGCGGGACGAAGAAGGCGTTCCGCGATGGGTTCGGGATACCGGGCCAGCGAAAGGTCCGAAAACAGGGAGTCCGCTTCCGGAAGGCCCTCGCTGAGTTCGTAAACCCTCAGGTGCTGAAACATCTCCACCTGACCGTAGTATTTTCCCGTATAGCCAAACATCAGGGTCATACTGTCCAGCCTCGGATCCTCCCCGAGAGACAGGTCGTTCTGCGGCAGCCTGAACTGTGTGTAGAGGCTTGCACGCACCTTGCCGAATTCCGGATCCTGCATCACGCCCAGGACATTGTTCCTGCTCAGGTTGGTTGGCACAACGCCTCCCGCGCTGCTGCGGGCGAGCAGGCTCAGGGTATCGGTGGAATTATAGGTTGCCCGTCCTCCTATCAGCCCCAGACCGATTTCATCAGGTTCCGAACAGGCATGCAGGAAAAGGACAAGGAACACGCCAAAAAGCAAGGAAAGCCATGGGCTGAAAAAACCCCCGCATGCACGGGGGAGAAGTCTTGTTTTCAAAATACTATGGTTTTTAATGCAAAAACTCCACATACCGGAAGCCGGAAACAGAACGCAAAATTAAGGGTTTTTATTCTGTAAACACCGGTTCCCTGACCAGAATTTCATCGTAAAAGGCATTGTAGGCATCCAGGTAGGTTTCTTTTGGTTGAAACTCCAGAATGGGTTTGTTGCTCCCGCGGACATATTGCTCCAGTTCGGGAAGAATGTCTTTGTCCCCGAAAATGATGCCATCGCTGTAGTCAACCGCCGCCTTGCTGATTCCCAGATAGGAGGTGTCGGCGAATTTACCGAGGGCCTGTTCGGGAATGTCCCTGGTTTTCATCTTCCTGGCCATATCCGGACTGAGGGGTTCGGGAAATGCATCATTGTAAAGACTATACACCACGCGGGTGTCTGAAAACATGGGGTTTTCCTTCAGGGCCACTTTCAGGTAGAAAGGCATCAGGCTGGTGAACCAGCCGTTGCAATGCACCACATCCGGGGCCCAGCCCAGTTTTTTAACCGTTTCGATGACCCCCCGTGCAAAGAAGATGGCCCGCTCATCATTGTCGGGAAAATATTTCCCGTTGCGTCCCAGCAAGGTGAACTTGCGCTGGAAAAAGTCATCGTTGTCAATGAAATAGATCTGCATCCTGGCCGATTGTATGGAGGCAACCTTGATGATGAGGGGATGGTCCGTGTTGTTGATGACCAGGTTCATGCCCGATAGACGGATCACCTCATGCAACTGGTTTCTCCTTTCGTTGATGGAGCCAAACCGGGGCATGAATGTGCGGATCTCTTTCCCCCTTTCCTGGATCCCCTGCGGCAGGTGCCGCCCGATATGGCCCATAGGGCTTTCCTTCAGGTAGGGAGTGATTTCCTGCTGTACAAAGAGTACTTTGGGTTTTTCCATAAACTACATGATTGACTGTTAGAAAAATAATATGCAAAAATACGTGAATTTTTGGTCATTTTCAACTATTCCTTATAGCTTTGCAGGCCGGATCGGCCGCCCCCTGATGCCGGCATCCCCCCATATGCCGCACAAAACCAGCAAGATGCTTTATCAAATCATGAAAAGCACGGACAAAACAATTTGTTGAAACACAACAGGATACATGCTGCATTCCGGGCAGCAAACCCAAGCCAGGAGCCTTGAAACAGCAGTTGCACAGATACTTACGTGTTCTGATCTCCCTTGCCGCAGGGGTGGTCATTCTTTGGCTTGTCACCAGGGGCCAGGACCTGGAGGGGATCCTCCGGGAGTTCCGCAATGCCGACTACTTGTGGATCCTTCTCGCGGCCCTGGCAGCCATTTTAAGTCACGCCCTGAGGGCCCTTCGCTGGAACCAGCTGATCGCCTCCATGGGATACCCCGTCAGCCCCTTCAAAACCTTCCAGGCGGTGATGGCAGGTTACCTCTCCAACCTGGCCGTACCCCGCCTTGGAGAAGTCACCCGGTGCCTGGTCCTTCAACGCGCCGGCAGACCGCCCCTGAACGCACTTTTGGGAACCGTGGTGGCCGAACGCCTGTTCGATATGCTGACCCTTGGCATGCTCGTGGTGCTGACCATCGCGTTTCAATATGGCTTTCTCAGGGATTTTTTGGAGCAGTATGTGGTCACCCCCCTGATGGCACAGCCACAGCAGACCTACCTCGTCCTTGCCCTGGCGGCCCTGGGAGCCCTGATCCTGCTGATCGCCCTGTTTGTCTACCTGAAGCACCGCTGGCGGGAGGCCCATGACGGAAGCATCGGGCACCGCATCAAGCGGCAGCTGGCCGGACTGCGGGATGGTGTTGCCGCCATCCGGCGCATCAGGAGCAAGCCCTTGTTTGTATTTTACAGCCTGGCCATCTGGGCAAGCTACTTTCTGACCGTATACCTGGTATTTTTTGCCCTGGAAGCAACCAGCCACCTGACCGTAGGGGCCGGCATCATCCTTCTTGCCATGGGCAGCCTGGGCATCGTGGTGCCCGTACCCGGCGGGATCGGCACCTACCATTTCCTCGCCATGATCACACTGACCGAGTTATACGCCATTGCCCCGGAGCCGGCCATTTCTTATGCCTACATCTCCCACGCCACACAGATCCTGGTGATTGTCCTGGCAGGCTCGGTGGCCTGGCTGGCCGTCTCGCTGAGGCAGCATGGGAATGGGACGGCCTCTCCGGGCACCACGACCTGAACAACCTGGCTTTCTGCGGTGTTATCAATAAACGGAAATCATGACAAGCATGGGCTACAAACTCACCAGGATTCAATCAATGATCCACCCCTCCATGGCCGATCCCGGGTTCATGCGCCGGCTGCACACCTGGCGGTTCCTGGACCGCAAACTGGTGTTTACCAATGGGTGCTTCGACCTTCTGCACCTGGGCCACCTGGATTACCTGTCGAGGGCGGCCGAACTGGGTCAGGTGTTAATCATCGGCCTCAACACGGACGCTTCCGTCAGGCGGCTCAAGGGGGCCGGAAGGCCGGTTTGTGATGAACGGACCAGGGCCACCCTGCTGGCCTCCCTGTCCTTTGTCGATGCGGTGGTGCTCTTCGATGAAGACACTCCTCTGGAACTCATCCGGACCATCCGGCCAGACGTCCTGGTCAAGGGAGGAGACTACCGCAAGGAAGAAATTGTGGGGCATGACCTGGTTTTGGAAAAAAATGGTAAGGTTGTTGTTATGGATTTCCTCGAGGGTTATTCCAGCAGTGCCATCATCGAAAAAATCAGATCCCGGACATGAATTCCACACCCGACCGCAACAGGCGGCTCACCATTTACCTCCCCCTGGTTCTGGCCATCGTCCTTCTGGCAGGCTTTTACCTGGGATTGCACCTGCGCCTGCCAGGCAGCGGACAGGCCGAAAAGAAGTTTTTCTCCATCGGGCTCGACCGCCAGGACAAGCTCAACCAGGTCCTGAACTATATTTTTGATGCCTATGTGGACAGCATCGACCGGGAATACCTGACCAACGAGGCCATCCAGAGCATGCTGCGCGACCTCGACCCCCATTCGGCCTATATTCCGGCCTCGGAATTCCGGGAAATGAACGACCCCCTGATGGGCAGTTTTGAGGGCATCGGCATCGAGTTCAATATGATCAACGACACCGTCGTGGTAATCAGCCCGATCTCGGGCGGGCCCAGCGAGAAAGCGGGCATCATGGCCGGAGACCGGATCATTGCCGTGGAAGACGACCCCATCGCGGGGGTGAGGATGTCGACCGACGAGGTGGTCTCCCTGCTCAAGGGCAAAAAGGGCACCGAAGTGTCCGTCACCGTCCTCCGCCGCAATGTGACCGACCCCCTGGATTTTAATATCATACGCGATCAGATCCCATCCTACAGCCTGGACATCGCCTACATGGCAGAAGGGGACATCGGGTACATCCGGCTGAATAAATTTTCCGCCACCACCCATACGGAGTTCCTGCTGGCCACGGAACAGCTCAAGGCCCAGGGCATGGAAAAGATGGTGCTGGACCTCAGGGGCAATGGCGGAGGATTTCTGGATGCAGCCATCAACCTGGCAGACGAGCTGCTGGGAGAGGAACAGCTGATCGTATACACCGACGGCCGGAGGCGGCCCCGCAACTATGCCTTTGCCAGGCGCCAGGGCAGCTTCGAGACGCAGCCCCTGGTGATCCTCATCGACGAGTGGTCGGCCTCGGCCAGTGAAATTGTGGCCGGCGCTGTCCAGGACAATGACCGGGGCCTCATCATCGGAAGACGTTCCTTTGGAAAGGGGCTGGTGCAGGAACAGGTGCCCCTGGGCGACGGCTCCGCCCTGCGCCTGACCGTGGCCAGGTATTACACCCCCACCGGCAGGAGCATTCAGAAGCCTTATGACAATGGAAGGGATGACTATTACGGGGAGTTCATGCAGCGCTTCCTGGAGGGAGAACTGGACCATGCCGACAGCATCCATTTTGATGACTCCCTGCGTTTTGAAACCCCGGGTGGGCGGGTCGTTTACGGGGGTGGCGGCATCATGCCCGACATCTTCATTCCCCTGGAGACCGGAGAACATACCGTGCTGTTCAACCAGGCAGCGAACCGCGGCCTGATCTACCGCTTTGCCTTCGACTACAGCGACCGCCACCGGACAGCCATCGGCCGGCATGAGGATGCGGCTGCCTTCGTCAGGGACTACCGGGTTTCCGATGCCCTGTACCGTGATTTTATGGACTTTGCAGGCCGGGAAGGCCTGCGTCCCGGGCAGCAGCAGGATCACACCGCAAGCGAAGAGCTGATCCGGAATTACCTCAAGGCCTACATCGGCAGGAATGTTTATGGGAACGAGGCCTTCTTCCCGGTCCTACACCAGTCGGACCCCGCCTTCCGCAAAGCCATGGAAGTGTTGCACAGCGGGTCGGCGGAGGCCTTGCCGGGTTCCGCTGCGGAAGACTGAAAACGGTTCCTCAGACAGGTTTCCGGACCGGGGAAGCCATCCACGGGCTGAAAAACCAGCCGGACACTACAATCCGATCTGCGGACCGATCCGTTTCATTGCATCCAGCGACAGCTCCACAAATTCCTGCAGGCCCAGACCGGCCTTCTCGCACTCCAGAATGGTGTCCCGGTTGACCGATGCCGCGAACGCCTTCTCCTTCATTCGTTTGATGACCGACTTGGGTTTGACGCTTGCCACTTTCTTGTCCGGGTACACCAGGGCTGTTGCGGTGATCAGACCGGTAATGGTCTCCCCGGCCGCCAGGGCATGGTGAAACTGGCTGCTTCGCTGCCCGCCGTGGGCGGCGTGTTCGTTATGCAACATCACGGCTTCGACAATCTCTTCCTCCACCCCATGCTCCCGCAGGATACGGGCCGTCTCCATGGAATGGGTGTGCATGTCGCCCCCGGTGAGCTCCACGTCCAGGTCGTGCAACAGCCCGGCCAGCCCCCATTTCGCGGCATCCTGCCCCAGGCGCTCCGCCATGGCGCGCAGCACGGCCTCGGAAGCAAGGCAGTGGGCGATCATCTTTTCATTCTTTACATGGGCCCGCAGCAGGGCCAGGGCTTCCTCTCTTTGCATTGTCGGATGGTGTTTTCTGCGAAAATAACATGTTTTCCGCAATCTCCCTATAATTCGAGCCGCTGCCGGAACGTATCCATGTCCTTATCGCCCCTTCCGGACAGGTTCACCACGACGATGTCCGAAGGACCGAAGCTCATTTTTTCGAGCACGGCCAGGGCATGGGCACTTTCCAGGGCGGGTATGATGCCTTCGGTCCTGGTGAGCCTCAGGGCGGCCTCCAGGGCCTCCTGGTCGGTCACCTGCACGTAACTGGCCTGACGGCTGTCCTGCAGGTGGGCATGCAGGGGGCCGATGCCTGGGTAGTCGAGCCCTGCAGAGATGGAATGGGTATCGCCCACACGGCCATCCGCGTCCTGTATGACCAGGGTATGGTTGCCATGCAGTACAGCGGGCTTGCCCAGGGCCATGGTGGCTGCCGTGCGCCCCGTGCCGGTCCCTTCACCGGCTGCCTCGGCCCCGATCAGCCGGGTTTGCCCGTTCCCGATGAAATGGTAAAACGCCCCGGCGGCATTGCTGCCTCCGCCAGCACAGGCAATCACCACATCGGGAGACTCCCTGCCTTCCTCTGCCAGCAGCTGCTCCCTGATCTCTGCGCTGATGACCGACTGCAGGCGGGTTACCAGGTCAGGAAAAGGATGGGGTCCGATGGCCGAACCGATCAGGTAATGGGTCTGGTCCGGATGGGCGACCCAGAACTGTATGGCCTCATTGACGGCATCCTGCAGGCCCCGGCTGCCGGAGCGGGCCGCCACCACCTCCGCCCCGAGCATTTGCATACGCAGCACATTGAGTGATTGCCTCAGGGTGTCCTTTTCTCCCATAAAAATGGTGCAGGGCATGTTCATCAGGGCACACACGGTGGCCGTGGCCACCCCATGCTGTCCCGCCCCGGTCTCGGCCACGATCCGTTTCTTGCCCAGCCGGCGCGCCAGCAGGGCCTGCCCCACCACGTTGTTCAGCTTGTGGGCACCGGTATGGCAAAGGTCCTCCCTTTTCAGAAAAACCCGGGTCCGGTACCTTTCCGACAGGTTGGCCGCAAGGTAAAGCGGGGTGGGCCGGCCGACGAAGTCGGACAGCAGGGCGTGAAAATCACGGATGAAACCATCCGACCGGATGATCTCCAGGTACGAGGCCGACAACTCCTCCATATTGGGACGAAGCGGCTCCGGGATGAAGGCCCCTCCGAACCGGCCGTAAAAGCCTTCAGCGTTCGGGTGGGCAGCAGGATTGTCCTGCCTTGTATTGGTTTTTTCACGCAATGCATTTTTGGTATGATTCATGGCATAGTATAAAAACAGGGTTTATGAATGGGTTATTTTCAGATTCAAAGGGAAGCCAGGGCGTCCCGCAGTTTGACCGTTTCCCGGATCTTCTGCACGGCCCGGCGGGCCTCCGACAGGTTGAGCGATTGGTCCCCGTCCGAAAGCGCCCGCTCGGGTATGGGGTGGATCTCCATGAGCAGGCCGTCGGCCCCCGCCATGACAGCAGCCAGGGCCATGGCTTCCACGTAGGCACGGACGCCGACCCCGTGGGAAGGATCGCAGAATACCGGCAAGTGACTTTTTTGTTTGAGGTAGGGAATGGCATTCAGGTCCAGGGTATTGCGATAGGCTTTCTCAAAAGTGCGGATGCCCCGCTCACACAGGATGATCTTCTCGTTGCCGCTGGAAAAGATATACTCGGCCGAGGCCAGCAGCTCCTCCAGGGTGGAGGACATCCCCCTTTTCAGCAACACGGGTTTGTCCACCCGGCCAAGCTCATCCAGCAAATTGAAATTCTGTGAATTACGCGTCCCCACCTGGAAAACGTCCACGAAATCATGCATTTGTTCGATCTGGGAGACCTGCATAACTTCACTGACCACCCGGATCCCGGCGGCCCGGCAATGGGAATAAAACATCCGGAGTCCTTCGATGCCAAGGCCCCGGAATGAATAGGGGGAGCTCCTCGGCTTAAACACCCCGCCCCGCATGAGCCGGATGCCCAGATCCTTCAGAAACGACACCATTCCGGCCACCTGTTCTTCGTCCTCAATGGAGCACGGGCCCATGCCGATGGTGAAGGTGCTCCCCGAAATGGACAGGTCCCCGCCCGCGGTAAAGGCGGAGGTGTTCAGCTTCCACTGCCGCGATACCAGCTTGGAGGCATCCGAGACCACATGCACATCGCGCACCCCCGGCAGGTTGCCCACGCGGCGGATATCCACCCGGCTTTTGCCGACACAGATGATGTAAAAAGCCTGACGGGTCCGCACGGCGGCTGGCTGGTAACCCATGGCTTTGACTTCCGAGAGGATTCCCTCCCGTTCCTTTTCTGAACAACCTTCCTGTAATTGGATCAGCATAAGATGGGGTTTTACGTGTTTTGAATGCCGAGCTGCCGGAACAAGGCATGGACGGCCTGCTCTTCTCCGGGGGATTCCATGAGGGCGCGGATGAAGGCGGTCCCCACGATGGCCCCGGCCGCATGGGTTCTGGCCATGGCCAGGGAGGCCGGGTCCTGTATGCCGAAGCCCACCATGAAAGGATGTGTCAGGTTCATGGCCTTCAGCCGTCTGAAATATGCCAGCTTTCCCTGGTCGTCTTCACCGCGAACCCCCGTGGTGGCAGAAGCACTCACGGCATAAATGAAGGCCGTACTCTGGGCGTCGATCTCCCGGATGCGGGCCTCGCTGGTGGACGGGGTCACCAGGAAGATCATGTGCAGTCCGTATGCTTCAAAAAGCTTGCGGTATGTCGAATTGTACATCGCGACAGGCAAATCCGGCAGGATCACGCCCGACACCCCGGCACGTGCGGCATCGCGGCAAAAGCGCTCCATGCCGTAACGGAGAACCGGGTTGAGGTAGCCCATCAGCAAAACAGGGATCCTCAGGGGGGCTTCTTCCAGCCGGGCCAGCAGCATCCCGAGGTGCATCCCGTTTTCGATGGCCCGTGCGTTGGCCTCCTGGATCACGGGTCCATCGGCCATGGGATCAGAAAAAGGCATGCCGATCTCAACGAAATCAACGCCAGCGGCCGCCAGGGCCTTCAGGACAGGCACCGTGCTGTCCGGTCCGGGAAAACCTGCCACGAAATAGACCGACAACAGCTCCCTTTGTTTGGTCCCCAGCAACCGGGTCAGTTGGTTCATTCCTGTTTCCATTGCTTCTCATACGTTTCCATGTCCTTATCCCCCCTGCCCGACAGGCTGATTACCACCACCTCTGCTTCGCCGAAGGCCATCTTGCCCGGCACGGCCAGGGCATGGGCAGACTCCAGGGCGGGGATGATCCCTTCCAGGCGGGTCAGGACCATGGCCGCATCCAGTGCCTCCTGGTCAGACACCGGCACATAGGTGGCCAGATGCTTCTCATGGAGGTGGGCGTGAAGGGGTCCGATGCCCGGATAATCCAGACCGGCCGAAAGGGAATGGGCTTCGGCCACCTGTCCGTGACCGTCCTGCATCAGCAGGGTGTAGGTGCCGTGCAGCACCCCGGCCTTGCCGACAGCCAGGGTGGCAGCTGTCAGGCCGGAGCCGGTGCCTTCCCCCGAGGCCTCGGCCCCGATCAGACGGCTATGGCCGTTTCCGATGAAATGGTAGAATGCCCCGGCGGCATTGCTGCCTCCCCCCACACAGGCGATCACCGCATCGGGCGAAGACCTGCCCTCCCGGACCAGCAGCTGCTCCCGGATCTCTTTGCTGATGACCGACTGCAGCCGGGTCACCAGGTCGGGATAAGGGTGCGGACCGATGGATGAACCAATCAGGTAATAGGTCCGGTCGGGATGGTTGATCCAGTAGCGGATGGCCTCGCTGGTGGCGTCTTTGAGGGTTCGTGTGCCGGAGCGTACCGGGACAACCTCGGCCCCCAGCATCCGCATGCGCAACACATTGAGTGCCTGCCGTTGCATGTCTTTTTCCCCCATAAAAACCGTACAGGGAATCTTCAGCAGGGCACAGACGGTGGCCGTGGCCACCCCGTGCTGTCCCGCCCCCGTTTCGGCCACGATGTGCTGTTTGCCCATCCGTCGGGCCAGCAAGGCCTGTCCGACCACATTGTTGAGCTTGTGGGCCCCTGTATGGCAGAGGTCTTCCCTCTTCAGGTAGATCCGGGTGCGGTAATATTCCGACAGCCTGGGCGCAAAATAAAGCGGGGTGGGGCGGCCCACATAACGGGCCAGCAGGGCATGAAATTCACGCTGGAAATCTCCGGACCCCAGGATCTCCAGGTAGGCTTCCGACAGCTCCTCCACGTTGCGGTAAAGCAGTTCGGGAATGAAGGCCCCGCCAAACCCTCCGTAACACCCCCCCGGCCCGGGATGGGCCATGGGGTTGGAATCCGGCCGTTCCGAGGCAGCCTCTGTCCTTCCCATCTCCCGCAGGAAAGAGGCGATCCGTGCAGGATCCTTGATGCCGGGACGGATCTCAAACCGGCTGTTCAGGTCAAACCCGGCCAGGGAGGGATGGTCCAGCGCCTTCAGGGCTGCCGCATCCCCGGGGGCAAGGCCGCCGGCAAGCAAAAAGGGGGTCTTGCCCCGGTATGCCTTCAGCAGGCCGTGGTCAAAGCCCTGCCCGCTGCCGCCCCTCAGGGGGCCTGCCGTGTCGAACAGGTAGTAATCGCAAAGCCCTTCGTAAGCCTCCAGGGCCTCCGGCAGTCCCTTTTCCACCCCGAAAGCCCGGATGATCCTGGCCTCAGGGCAGCGATGGCGCAGCTCCCTGCAGTAAGCGGGCGGCTCCTCTCCATGCAGCTGCACCGCGTCGAAGGGATACCGGCCCAGAAGGTTCAGGACCTCCTCCAGGGGATGGTTCACCAGCACCGCGACCCGGATCAGTCCCTCCGGCAAACGGTCCAGCGGCAAAGCGTCCACCTTGCGGCTGACATCCCTCGGGGAGGCAGGATGGAAAATGAAGCCCATCATGTCCGGCCCCAGCCGGGCGACCTCCCGCATGTTTGCGGCATCGGTGATGCCGCACACCTTTATGAGCATCTTGAGAGTCTTTTGGTTTTTTTGATGAAAGCCCGGCAGGCGGCGGCGGGATCCGCTTCACGCATAAAACGCTCGCCTATCAGAAACCCCCGGTAGCCGGCCCGTCGCAGCTCCAGCAGCATCTCCGGACTTTCGATGCCGCTTTCAGCCACCGGGACGATCCCTGCGGGCAGCGACCCGGCCAGGGCCAGGGCGGAGCCCCCATCCACCGACAAGTCCTTCAGGTTGCGGTTGTTGACCCCAACCAATTCGGCCCCGGCGGGCAACAACCCGATCTCTTCCCGTTTGTGGATCTCGAACAACACCTCCATGCCGAGAGAGAAGGCGCGTTCCGACAATTCCCGGAGCTGCCGCTCATCCAACAGGCCGGCAATGAGGAGGATGGCATCGGCCCCCATGCTCCTCGATTCGATCACCTGATACGCATCGATAATGAAATCCTTGCGCAACACAGGACAGTAGTTGAGTTCACGGACCTTCTCCAGGTCGGCCGCCCCGCCCCCGAAATACCGCTGGTCGGTAAGCACCGACAAGGCCGAGGCACCCGCCTGCATGTACCCCAGGCAGGTCTTGCCCGGATCGGCAAACTCATTGATCACGCCCCTGGAGGGCGAGCGCCGCTTGAACTCGGCGATCACCCCCGAGAGGTCTTCGCGCAGAATATACTTTTTTAGCGAAACGGGGCGCGCCTCAAAGAACAGGCTCCGCTCCAGAAGCTTCACGGGGTAAAGCGCCTTGTTCTCCTCCACCTCCCGGCGCTTGTGTGCGACCATTTCCTGCAGTTTGTCCATGGTTGAATCTGTTTTGTGATGTTGTCGGATGGGCGGGTCCTATCCGTTCTGCATGCCGATCAGGGTTCTGAAGGCCTTCAGGGCCCGGCCCGAATCGATCGACTCCCCTGCCAGGGCCACTGCCTCTGACAGGGAACAGCCCTTTTTGAAACATTGTATGGCAAGGGCGGCATTGGCAACCACCGCATGCCGCTGTGGCAGGGTTCCCTTGTTCTCCAGCACCTGCATAAACACCTTTGCGGCCTCCGCCACGCTGTGGCCTCCATGCAGGGAGGACGGATCATTCGGCGGCAGCCCGAAATCCTCATGCGTCAGCAGGTCCTCCCCCTGCGGGCTGAAGCGTTTCACCGGGGCGGTCAGTGAGACCTCATCGTGGCCATCCAGGCTGTAAACCACGGCAAAGCTTTTCCCTTCCCGTTGCAGCAGGTAGCTGAAAATGCGGCCGGCCTCCACGCTGAACACCCCGCTGAGCTGGTATGCCGGCCCGGCAGGATTGACCAGGGGACCCAGGATGTTGAAAAAGGTTTTGACCCCGAGCTGCCGCCGCACCCCGCCCACCGCTTTCAGGGCGGGGTGAAAAAGGGGGGCGTGCATGAAACAAATATTTGCCTTGTCCAGCTCCCGTTCCAGCTTGCCGGGCTCGCTGGAGAACCGGTAGCCTGCGTGTTCCATCACATTGGAAGAGCCCGACGTGGACGACATGCCATAGTTCCCGTGTTTGGCCACCGGCACCCCGGCACCCGCCACCACAAAGGCGGAGAGGGTGGAAATGTTGAATGTGTTTTTCCTGTCACCGCCCGTCCCGCACACATCCACCGTCTGCCCGTTGCGCAAATCGACTTTTACGGCCAGTTCCAGCAAGGCATCGCGAAACCCGAGCAGCTCCTCCAGCCCGACGGGCCGCATCACATAGGCAGCCAGGACGGCAGCGATCCTCGCCTCATTCACCCCGCCTCCGGCGATGGCATGCATCAGCAAACCGGCTTCCTCCCGGTCCAGCTGCCTTGTTTCCAGCAATTTGTTCAAAATTTCATCCATGATGGTCTCCGCTTAGAATTGATTCAGCCAGTTGTTGATCATCTGGCTGCCCTCAGGCGTCAGGATCGACTCGGGATGAAACTGCACCCCGCAAACATCCAGGTTTGCATGGCTGAGGGCCATGACGCGGCCCTGTTCATCCTCCGCATCCACACGCAAGACCCCGGGCAGGCTTGCGCGGTCTGCGATCCAGCTGTGGTAGCGGCCGGCCATGAACTCCCGGGGCAGTCCCCCGAACAGGTAATGGCCGGGTCCGCATTGCCTCACCGGGGTGGCCACCCCGTGGTACACCCGGGAGAGGTTCACGAGCCGCCCGCCGAACACCTCTGCGATGGCCTGCAGTCCCAGGCAAACGCCGAAGATCCTTTTGGTGTCCTTGTAGCGGCCGATCAGCTCCTTCAGGATGCCTGCCTCGGAGGGGATCCCCGGACCCGGGGACAGCACGATCCCATCATAGGCGGAAACGGCACCGGGACGGATCTGGTCGTTGCGGTGCACCTCCACCCGGTGTCCCTGCCTCAGAAAATACACCAGGTTGTAAGTGAATGAATCATAATTGTCCAATACCAGAATCTTTGCCATGTCTGTCGTTGTTTCCCGGCCGGAGGGCCTTCCCTGTGAAGGGAAAGCACCGGCCCCTGCCTGTCAATAGGTAGCAGCCAGCTGAATGGCCCTTCGCAGGGCCGACACCTTGCCTTCCACCTCCCTGAGTTCGCCCTCCGGGGTGGACCCGGACACCACCCCTGCCCCCGCCTGGTAAACCAGCCGCCCGCCCAGGCTCATGAAAGACCGGATCATGATGGCATGGTTGAGGATTCCGTCCAGTCCCATGAAGCCGATCGCGCCCCCGTAGAAACCCCGCGGCAACGCCTCAAAATGATCGATCAACTCCATGGCCCGGTACTTGGGAGCCCCGGTGAGCGTGCCGGCCGGGAAGGTGTCGGCAAACAAACCGTAAACGGGTTTGTGGCCGTTTATTCTCCCGCTGACAGTCGATACCAGATGGATGACATGCGAATAGGTCTGCACCTCCCTGAAGCTGTCCACGCTGACCGTATCCGCGTGCTTGCTCAGATCGTTGCGGGCCAGGTCCACCAGCATGCAGTGCTCCGAATTTTCTTTTTGGTCCTCAAGCAACTGCCGGGTCAGCCTGGCATCCTTTTCCGGATCGCCCGTACGGACCACCGTGCCTGCGATGGGGTTGATCACCGCCCTGCCCCCGCCGACACGCAGCTGGGCCTCCGGAGAAGAACCGAACAGCTTGTAGCCCAAATAATCGAAGTAGAACAGGTACGGAGAGGGGTTGACCGACCGAAGGGCCCGGTACACGTTGAACTCGTCCCCTGAAAAATCCTGCTCGAACCGCCTCGACAAAACGATCTGGAACACATCCCCCCGGGCACAGTGGGCCATGCCGCCGGCGACCATTTCGCGGAAGCGGTCGTCCCCGGTCAGGGAGCGCTCCTCCCCCCTGATGAAGAAGGGGAAGCTGGTGGCGTTCCGGTTGGCCAGCAGGGACAGAACCCGGGGCATCTCCGCTTCCAGGCCTTCCGGACGGACCTCACAGATGCTCAAGGTGTCATTAAAATGGTTGAAGGCAATCACCACCTGATAGAGGTCGTACCTCAGCAAGGGCACCGCTTCCCGCCCCTTTTCCGTCCGTGTCAACGCCACGCTGTCGAACAGACTGGCGGCATCGTAGGCAGTGAATCCGAACAGCCCGGGATACGTCTTGTCGTCGCAGGGTCCGTCGATGCGGACCCGGTCCATGAAACGGGCAATCCGGCCGGGCAGGGGAGCCTGCGTCAGGGCCTCGTTGCGGTCTGGCTGACCGGGTTCGCGCAATATAAGCCGGTCCTCCCTGACCTCAAAACCGAGCAACGGCTGCAGGCAGATGTAGGACCAGGAGTCGTGGCGGGAGCTGTAATCGGAGCATTCCAACAGGATGCTCTGCGGGTAGGCATCGCGCAGGCGCAGGTAGATCCCCACGGGAGTGAAGGTATCTGCCTGCAGTCGTCGCTGACTGGCCTTCAGCGGCAGAACCGCTTCCTGGCCGCGCTGTCCGCCGGAAGGACCGGACCGGAAAGCAGCTTCATCCTGCAAAGGCATTTTCTTCTTTGGTTTCATCGTCGGATGGGCAGTTCATTAAATAAAAAGAGCCCGCTTTTTGTTAAGCGGGCTCCGGGTAAAATCCTGATATGATCAATACATACCTGTTATGGGCCATAGCGCTTAACCGCGGCAATCAATGCTGCGTGCCACCACCAGAGCCATACGATATGCTTATATACGTTCATGTCTTTGTTCATTCTGCACTGCAATATTACGCATTTTTTTATTTGCCGGTATTTTTTAAAAAAAAATTTTTGAATTAGGTTTTTATTCGGATTTCTCCTAATATTGCACAGCAAACAAGCCAGCATGAACCACACCTTCTATACCAGCTTCTTTTATTTTTATCTCCTGAAAGGGGCCAGGAAGGCATGTGCGTTCTCAGAATAGACAGAACCAATGAAAATCCGGGCCCCGCAACAAGCGGGGCTTTTTTTTTGCTTTATGACACCACAAATTGCCATACAGGGGATCCGGGGCTCCTTCCACCACGAAGCCGCGATCCGGTTTTTCGGGCAAGGCGCCGGCATCGATCCCTGCATGAGTTTCAGGGAGGTGACCCTGCGCGTGGCCCAGGGGAAATCCGCAGCCGGCATTCTGGCCGTGGAGAACTCCCTGGTCGGCGGCATGCTGCCCAACCTGTCCCTGATCCGTGAAGCCCCCCTTCGTGTGACCGGGGAAATCTACATGCGGATTTCCCAGCACCTCATGGCCCTGCCGGGTCAAAGCCTGCAGGACCTGCGGGAGGTGCACTCCCATCCCATGGCCCTCATGCAGTGCGAAGATTTCTTCGGGTCCTGGCCGCATATCCGCCTGGTGGAATCTGCCGACACGGCCTGGAGCGCACAGGACATCTCCATGAGGAAGCTTGCGGCGGCAGGCGCCATCGGCAGCGCCCGGGCGGCCGAAATCTTCGGCCTGGAAGTCATCGCCCCATCCATCGAAACAAACAAGGAAAACTACACCCGTTTCCTGGTGATCGGCCCCCGCGACAGCACTCCGGAAGAAGGGGTTCCCGTGAAAGCCAGCGTGGCCTTCGTGGCGCCCCATGCCACGGGCAGCCTGGCCCGGGTACTTGCCCCCCTGGCCGCAGAGGGAGCCAACCTCAGCATGCTGCAGTCTCTTCCCCTGGCGGGCCGCAGCTGGGAATACATCTTTCACGCGGACATGCTTTTTGAAGGGGCGGCGCAGGCACGGAGCGTCCTGCAAAGGCTGGGATCACGCCTGGAAAGGGTCTGGGTCATGGGCATCTACCCTGCCGGGGACACGCTTCCAGACCATGCGGACCGGTCCGGAAGCCGCAGGCAGAAAAAAGGAACGGAAACGAACCAGGCGGTGGCGGCGCCCTGTCACAGATAAATAAAAGACAACATGCATTTATGTATCGTCGGATTGGGATTGATCGGGGGCTCGCTGGCCGTCGACCTGAAGCAAAGGGGCTTTGCCACCCTGGTCACGGGCGTGGAGGCCAGGCCGGAACATGCCGCCAGGGCGCTGGAGCGCGGACTGGCTGATCGGGTGGCCCCCCTGCGGGAGGCCGTGGCGGAGGCCGACCTCATCATCCTGTCCACCCCCATTGACTCCATCAAGGCCCTCCTGCCCGGCCTGCTGGACCAGGTGGGAGGAAGCAGGAAAGTGGTGACGGACATGGGGTCCACCAAGGCGGGCATGGGCAGGCTGGTCAAAGACCACCCCCATCGCAGGCATTATGTGGCGGCCCACCCCATGGCAGGCACCGAGCATTCCGGACCGGAAGCGGCACACAGCGGATTGTTTGATCATAAATGCGCCATCATCTGCGATCCGGAGCAAAGCGGTGAATGGGCCCTGCAGGCAGTGAACAGGATGTTTGACGTACTTCACATGCCGGTGATCACCATGGACGCCGACGAACACGATGTCAGCGCCGCCTACGTGTCCCACATCTCCCACATCTCTTCCTTCGCCCTCTCCCTCTGTGTGCTGGAGAAGGAAAGAAGCCAGAAGCGCCTCCTGAGCCTGGCCGGAGGCGGTTTTTCTTCCACGGTAAGGCTGGCCAAAAGCTCGGCCGAGACCTGGGTGCCGGTGTTCGAACAAAATGCGGGCTTCGTGCTTGAAGTGCTGGACACCTACATCGACAAACTCCAGCAGTTCCGGTCGCACATCATGGAAAATAACCGGGAAGGCCTTTACGAGCTCATCGTGCAGGCCAACCGGATCAAAAAGATTCTGAAATAAACCCCCAGACCCATGGAACCCAAAATCTCCGTAGAGCCCATCAATCAATGGAAGGCATGGAAGCGCAGGCCCCTGGTGGTGGCCGGTCCCTGCAGCGCCGAGAACGAGGAGCAGGTCATGCATACGGCCCAGGCCCTGGCCGCCACCAAAAAGGTGGATGTGTTCCGGGCAGGCATCTGGAAACCCCGCACCCGCCCGGGCACTTTCGAAGGACGGGGCGTGGCCGGACTTCGCTGGCTGGCCACTGTGAAAAAGGAAACCGGGCTGCCGGTGGCCACCGAAGTGGCCAATGCCCGCCATGTGTACGAGGCCCTGAAGTACGGGATCGACCACCTGTGGATCGGGGCCCGCAGCACGGCCAACCCGTTTGTGGTCCAGGAAATCGCCGATGCACTCCAGGGTTCGGATGTCACGGTGATGATCAAGAACCCGGTCAACCCCGACCTGGAGCTGTGGGTGGGGGCGATCGAAAGGATACAGAAAGCCGGCATCATCCGTATCGGGGCCATCCACCGGGGTTTCTCCAACTACGAAAAAACACGATACCGCAACGTGCCGCACTGGCTGATCCCGGCCGACCTGAAACAGCGCATTCCCAACCTGCCGGTCATCTGTGACCCCAGCCACATCTGCGGGAACCGGCACATGCTGATGGAGGTGTCCCAGAAGGCGATGGATCTGAATTTCGACGGACTGATGATTGAGTCGCACATCGACCCGGCGGCCGCCCTCAGTGATGCCCAGCAGCAGCTGACCCCGCAGGACCTGCTGCAACTGCTCGACAAACTCGTGATGCGACAGCCGGAAACTGACGATGCCCGGTTCCTCGACAGGCTCGAAGCACTGAGAAAGAAGATTGATATCTTTGATGAACAGTTGCTGGACATCCTGGACAAGAGAATGAGGGTGGCAAGGGCCATCGCCCACTGCAAGAAAGAAAACAACGTCACGGTGCTGCAGTCGCGCCGCTGGGCGGAGGTGGTGCGCCGCAACGTGGCCATCGGGGAGGCCAAAGGACTGGGGGCTGCGTTCATTGAAACCCTGTTCCGGGCCGTTCACCAGGAATCCATCAACCAGCAGACCCGCATCATGAACGAAGAACTGAAAAGCGAAAACCCTTTGGAAACCGCGGAATAGACAGCTCTTATGGAAACCATTCCCGTGAAAGGACAACACCGGCTTTGCCGGGTGGCAATCGGGGAGCCGGTTGGCAACCTGAGCGCCTGGATCCCTGAAGGCAGAAGCCTGATCATCACCGACCGCAGGCTGCAGGAGCTGCACGGGCACCATTGGGCCGGCCTGCCGGCCTTTGTGGTGGAACCAGGCGAACAAAGCAAGTCGCTCGATACGGCCGCCGCCATCTGCCGGTGGCTGATGGAGCAGGGCGCCGACCGCAGCCATTTCATCACCGGCATAGGCGGCGGCGTGGTGTGTGACCTGGCCGGCTTCGTGGCCTCCACCTTCATGCGGGGCATCGACTTCGGTTTCGTGGCCACCTCCCTCCTGGCCCAGGTGGACGCCAGCGTCGGGGGCAAGAACGGGGTCAACCTGGACGGCTACAAAAACATTGTCGGCACCTTCAACCAGCCACGGTTCGTGCTGTGCGACACCGGGCTGCTCCGGACCCTGCCCCGGGAGGAAATCCAAAACGGCATGGCAGAGGTGATAAAACACGGACTGATTGCAGACTGTGGCCTTTTCGAACGGCTCGAACAACTCGGAACGGCAGCCCTGGATCCTCGTGGCGGGCACTGGGAATACCTGGTCTCCCGGTCGGTGCACATCAAAGCGGCCATCGTGGAGCGGGATGAACGCGAAGCCGGCGAACGACGCAAGCTCAACCTGGGCCATACCTGGGGGCATGCCCTGGAAAAAACCGGCCGGCTGCCGCATGGGTTTGCGGTGGCCGTGGGCCTGTCCTATGCGGCCAGCTTGTCCGTTGCCAGGGGGCTGATGCGACGGGAGGAACATGAAAGGGTGGTGCGGCTGCTGAAAGCCGTCGGCCTGCCCACAGCGGCCGCAATCCCACCGGAAACCGTGTGGGAAGCATTGACCAGGGACAAGAAAAGGGAAGGGGACCGGATGCACTTCGTGCTGAACAAAGGCATCGGGGAGGTCGTGGTGGAGCCCCTTTCCTTAAGAGAACTTCACGACTTCACCATGGCATCCGGCGACAGGCCCTGGCTTCTGGCCGGCGATCCCGGCCATTTCGGGGAACAAGCGAATCCAGGCACCCAACAGCCCACACCATGAAAAGGCAGGACGACAGACACCGGATGCCGTTACCCGGCAGCATCCACATCGCCCCGGCAGAAGTGGCGGGCAGCCTTTCCGCGCCCGCCTCGAAAAGCGTCGCCCAGCGGGCCATCGCCCTTGCTTCCATGTGCCGGGGCCGCTCCCGCATCCTGTCACCGGGATCCTGCGATGATGTGCTGGCCGCCATCCGGGTCTGCCGCAGCCTGGGAGCCCGCATCACGGGCGACCAGGAGGGGCTGAGCATTGACGGGGGACTGGCCGCCCCCCAGGAGCCGCTCAATTGCGGGGAGTCCGGGCTGGGCATCCGCCTGTTTACCTTGCTGGCAGCCACTTTCGACCAGGAAATCACATTGGTGGCAGAAGGAAGCCTGCGGCAAAGACCCATGGATATGGCGGAGAAGGCCCTGCAGGCCCTCGGGGCAGCCTGCCGCAGCAGGGAAGGCAGGCCGCCCCTGCAGGTGCGCGGACCCCTGCGGGGAGGGGAGGCCGCCATCGACGGGTCACAGGGGTCCCAGGTCCTGACGGGCATCCTGATCGCATCGCCCAGGGCGCAGGCGGACGTGCACCTGCGGGTCAGCCGCCTTACAAGCAGGCCCTATATCGACACCACCATTCAGGTGATGCGGGCCTTTGGCTTTGAGGTGATGCAGGAGGATTACAGCCGCTTTTATATCCGGAGCGGCCAGGCCGGCAGGCCGGCCACCTACAGGGTGGAGGGCGACTGGAGCGGGGCCGCTTTCCTGCTGGTGGCAGGGGCCGTGGCCGGGGAAGCAGAGGTATCCAACCTGGACCCCATCTCCACCCAGGCCGACAGGGCCGTACTGGATGCCTTGCACGCATGCGGCGCCCGCGTGGACAGGGGCGATGAAAAGGATGGGCGTGCCTCCTTCCGGGTCGCCAGGGCCTCACTGGATGCCTTCGACATGGATGCCACCCACTGCCCGGACCTGTTCCCGCCCCTGGTGGCCCTGGCGGCCTGTTGCCGGGGCACGAGCAGGCTGCAGGGCGCCGGCCGGCTGCACGTGAAGGAAAGCGACCGCGCTGCCACCCTCATCGATGCCTTCACCCGCATGGGCGTGCACATCTGGCAGGACGGGGACAGCCTCCTGGTCGAAGGGGGAACCATCCGGGGGGGACTTATCCGTTCCCACGGAGACCACCGCATCGCCATGGCCGGGGCCGTCGCCGCCCTGACTTCCCGGAAAGGCGTGACCATCGAACAGCCGGAGGTGGTCAACAAGTCCTGGCCCGGATTCTTTGAAGACCTGCAACGCATCAGCATCAGACATCAGCATGGAAAAACCCTGTAAACCCCAGTGAGATGAACACTTTCGGAAGGTTGTTTCGCATCCATATTTTCGGAGAATCACACGGTCCGGCCGTCGGCGTCACCATAGACGGCTGCCCCCCCGGCGTTCCATTTTCCGAGGCCGACATGTTGCCGGACCTGAAGCGCCGCATGCCGGGAGCGCCCGGCACCACCCCCAGACAGGAGTCCGACCTGCCGCGCATCCTGTCGGGCTGCTTCAGGGGCCACACCACGGGAAGCCCCGTCACCATCGTATTCGACAATGCCAACACACGCCCGTCCGACTATGACGCATTGCAAAAGACGCCCAGGCCGGGCCATGCGGACTTTGTGGCCCACAAACGCTTCCGGGGGTATAACGACTTCCGTGGGGGCGGCCACTTCTCCGGCAGGCTCACCCTGGGACTGGTCGCGGCCGGCGCCCTGGCGAAAACCCTGCTGGGACCGGTCCGCATCCAGGCGGAGCTGATCGCCGCCGGAGGAGACCCGGACATCGCCCGGGCCGTCGGACAGGCGATGCAGGAAGGCGATTCGGTGGGCGGGCTGGTAGAATGCCGTGCCAGCGGGCTGCCCCTGGGCTGGGGAGAACCTTTTTTTGACCCGGTCGAATCCCTGATCAGCCACCTGGCCTTTGCCGTACCCGCCATCAAAGGGATCGAGTTCGGCTCCGGCTTCAGGGCGGCCGCCATGCGGGGCAGCCGGCACAACGACCCCATCACCGATGCGGCCGGGACCACCCGGGGAAACAATGCCGGGGGCATTGCCGGCGGACTGACCAATGGGAATGAGCTGGTGTTCCGGGTGGCCGTCAAGCCCACCAGCAGCATCTCCAAAAAGCAGGAGTCGTTCAGCCCGGCCTCCGGGCGTATGGAAGCCCTGGAGGTCAAAGGACGGCACGACGCCTGCATCGCCCTCAGGGTGCCCGTGGTGATCGAGGCCATCACGGCCATTGCCCTGACCGACCTGATGCTTCTGGCAAAAAATTCAGGGAACAACACTGAACAATCGGACGCGTTTGCGGGTTAATGGGTGGTTAAACGAAAAAAATAATGGGTCTTCTGGGGCAGGTATTAGGAAAACACCTTACCTTTACGCCCCGGAACAAAAAATCAGTCCGACCGGCATGACCGTACGCATCCATACCCACCACCATCATTTTTATCTGCAACCGATGCGGCGGACCGGTCAGGGTATGGACACCAAATAAAGACCATACACACCCAATGAAGGGGGGATTCGCCAGAAAGAGCGGATCCCCTTTTTTTATGCACCAAAACCCGGTCTCGCGACCATTAAAAAAAACAACAACATGAAAAATGACGCCCTGTTAACCCTTGCCATACAAAAAAGCGGACGCCTCAGCGAGGGGTCCCTGGCCCTTTTAAGGAAATGCGGCATCCGCATACAGAACGGCAGCAACCACCTTAAGGCGGCTGTCCGGGGCTTTCCCATGGAGCTGATCTTCCTGCGCGACGACGACATTCCGCGCTACGTGGCAGACGGGGTGGCCGATGCCGGCATCCTGGGATACAACGAAGTGCTGGAACAGGACTGCGCGGTCGATACGGTGGAACGCCTGGGCTTTTCCCCCTGCCGCCTTTCGGTGGCCATCCCGAGGGACAAGGATTATCCCGGGAGGTCCTTCCTCAACGGCAAACGCATTGCCACCTCCTATCCCGGCATCCTGAAACAGTTCCTGGAGGACAACGGGCTGGAAGCGGAGATCCACCCCATCAGCGGATCGGTCGAGGTTACCCCGGGACTGGGCCTGGCGGATGCCATTTTCGAGATCGTCAGTTCAGGAGGGACCCTGCTCAGCAATGGGCTGAAAGAAGTGGAGCAGGTGCTGCAAAGCGAGGCCGTGCTGGTGGCGCGCCGGGACCTGCCGCCCGGAAAACAGGACCTGCTCGGCAAGTTGCTGTTCCGCATCCAGTCGGTCCGGCAGGCAGAAAACAACAAGTACATCCTGCTGAATGCCCCCAACGAAAACCTAGAGCGCATCGTGTCCCTGATCCCCGGCATGAAGAGCCCCACCATCCTGCCCCTGGCCCTGCCGGGATGGTCTTCCCTGCATTCGGTGATCAGCGAGAACGACTTCTGGGAAGTCATCGACCGGCTGAAAGGGGCCGGTGCACAAGGCATCCTGGTCGTGCCGATCGAAAAGATGGTGGTCTGATAAAAAACAAGTCATGAAAGTCATTGCCAAAATCACCAAAGACCAATACCAGGACCTCCTGAGCAGGCCTCCTGCGGCCGATCCGGAGCTGGAGAAAAAGGCCGGGGACATCATCCTGAGGGTGGAGCGGGAAGGGGATGCGGCCCTTAAGGACCTCTCAGCCGCCCTGGACGGGGTCCGGCCCGATCGCTTTGAAATTCCCCGGGAAGCCTTGCTGGCAGCGGGGGACAAGGTGGATCCCCGTCTCAGGGAGGCCATTGCCCAGGCCATACAGAACATCGAAGCCTTTCACCGGGCCCAGCTGCCCGCAACGGTCGAGGTGGAGACCATGCCCGGGCTTCGTTGCAGCCTGCGCTACCTGCCCATTGAACGGGTGGGGCTGTACATCCCCGGGGGAACGGCCCCCCTGTTTTCCACCGTGCTGATGACGGCCATACCGGCCCGCCTGGCGGGATGCCCGGAGGTCATCGCCTGCACCCCGCCCGGAGCACCCCATGAAATCCTCTATACATGCAGCCTGTTCAATATCCGGGTCTTCCAGCTGGGCGGGGCCCAGGCCATCGCCGCCATGGGGCTGGGCACGGAGTCGGTTCCACGGGTCGACAAGCTGTTCGGACCGGGCAACGCCTGGGTCACCGCCGCCAAGATGCAACTGGCCGGACGGGGCATCGCCATAGACCTCCCGGCGGGCCCCTCGGAGGTCATGGTGGTGGCCGACCATACCGCCCGCCCGGACTTTGTGGCGGCAGACCTCCTTTCCCAGGCAGAACACGGAGCCGACAGCCAGGTGGTCCTGCTGGCCACCACCGGAGAGTTTATCCAAAAGGTGCTGGTGTCCCTGGAAAAGCAGCTGGACAAGCTCCCCCGGAAAGAGGCCGCCGCCAGGGCCCTGCAGGGCAGCCTGGCCATGGTGGTGGACGGCCCGGACCAGGCCGTGGAGATCGCCAACTTCTATGCTCCGGAGCACCTCATCCTGTCGGTGGAAAGGCCCCGGGAACTGGCAGGCAGGATCCGCCATGCCGGCTCGGTATTCCTCGGGCATTACTGCCCCGAATCGGCCGGCGATTATGCCAGCGGCACGAACCACACCCTTCCCACCGGGGGATTTGCCCGCGCCTGGAGCGGCATCACCACCCTATCCTTCATGAAAAGCATCACCTTCCAGGAGATGGACCTGCGCGCGCTGCAGGGCCTGGCTCCCGCGGTAACGTCCATGGCCGAAGCCGAACAGCTGCATGCCCACGCCAGGGCCGTGTCTGTACGGACCTTCCAAAATGACACTCCTTCATCCGACGACCCCAAAAACCTGCCAAAATGAAAGAAAGAAACCTGAAATCCAGCAAGCGGGACACGGCACGGCCGTTCGACCTGGAGGCCATCACAAGGGAAAACATCCGGCAGCTCAGGCCTTATGCCAGTGCGCGGGATGAATTCAAGGGCGATGCCGCCGGGGCGGTGTTTCTCGATGCCAACGAACAGCCGGCCCCGCTGCAGGGACTGCCTGCAGGGGTGAACCGTTACCCGAAATATTCCCAGGACAGGGTGAAGGAACGGCTGGCAGCCATCAAGGGGGTCCGGCCCGGTCAGGTTTTCCTGGGCAACGGCAGCGACGAAGCCATCGATCTGCTCATGCGCTGCTTTGCCCGACCCGGCATGGACCGCATCATGGTGTTCCCCCCCACCTTTGGCATGTATGAGGTGTGCGCCCGCATCAACGACCTGGGGGTGGTCCGGGTGCCGCTCGATGCGGACTTCCGGATCGTGGCCGGGCGGCTGGAAGATAGCCTGGACGACTCCTGCCGCCTGGTATTCTTTTGCAACCCCAACAACCCCACGGGCAATACGCAGGACAAGGAGGTGTTCCTGAAAACGGCCCGGGATTTCAAGGGGCTGGTGGTGGTGGACGAGGCCTATGTCGATTTCTGCCCGGAGGAAAGCCTGGTGGCGGAGCTGGACCGCCACCCCAACCTGGTGGTTTTGCAGACCTTCTCCAAGGCCTGGGGACTGGCCGGGGCGCGGGTGGGGGTGGCCTATGCCTCCCCGGACATCATCGCCACCCTCAGCAAGGCCAAGGCTCCCTACAATGTGGGAGGGCCGGCCTGCGGCCTGGCGGAAGAGGCCCTGAACCGCTTTGCCGAATACCGCATCGGGGTGGCCCAGACCGTGCAGGAGAGGAAAAACCTGGTCCCCGCCCTGGAAGGCCTGCCGGGGGTGGAAAAAGTCTATCCTTCCCGGGCCAACTTCCTGCTGGTGAAAACCACCGGGGCGGACGCCCTCTACGGCCACCTGGCGGAAAAAGGCGTGGTGGTGCGCAACCGCACCCGGGAGCCGGGCTGTGAGGGATGCCTGCGGGTCACGGTGGGGTCGCCGGCCGAAAACCGGCGCCTGCTGGAGGCCTGGAGCTCATTTGGCCGCGGGGTGGAGGAGGCCCCGCCGGTGGGCGAAGGACGGGAAGCCAGCCCTTCCACAGGGCCCGGAATGAAAACGCTGCGCCAGGCCACCGTCAGCCGCCGCACCGCGGAAACCGACATCAGCCTGCGGCTGGTGCTGGACGGGACCGGACATGCCGGGATTCACACCGGCATCGGCTTCTTGGACCACATGCTGCAACAGGTGGCCCGCCACGGCCTCCTCGACCTGTACGTGGAGGTCCGGGGTGACCTGCAAGTGGATGCCCACCATAGCGTTGAAGATACCGCCATCGTGCTGGGGCAGGCATTCCGCGAGGCCCTGGGCGACAAGACCGGGATCGAGCGCTATGGCTTCGCGGTACCCATGGATGAGAGCCGGGCGGCCGTGATGGTCGATTTTGGCGGCCGCACCTTCCTGCGCTGGGATGTGCGTTTTGTCACGTCCCGGACAGGGGAGCTGCCCACCAGCCTCTACGAGCACTTTTTCCGATCCTTCGCCGAAGCGGCGGCCTGCAACCTGCATGTAAAAGCCCGCGGAACGGACGACCACCATAGGATTGAAGCCATCTTCAAGGCCTTTGCCAGGGCCCTGCGCATGGCCGTCACGCAAAACACCTCAGGCTCCCTGCCCAGCACCAAAGGGCTGTTGTAGGCAGTCGCCGGCAGGAAGCCGCTTCCCGCCAGACACCAAAGGCACAAACAACACATCATGAACCAGACCATCCGAATCATCCAATACAAGGCAGGCAACATTGCCTCCGTCCGCAATGCTTTCGCACGCCTGGGCGTCCGGCTGGAGCCGGCAGAGAATCCGGCGGACATCCAAAGGGCCGGAAAGATCATTTTTCCCGGTGTGGGCCATGCCCGGCCGGCCATGGGGGTGCTGCAGGCCAGCGGCATGGCAGAGGCCCTCCGGGCATTCGAAGGGCCCGTCCTGGGCATTTGCCTGGGCATGCAGCTGATGGGCAGCCTGTCGGAGGAAGGAGATACCCCGGGATTGGGTCTATTCCCCGAACGCATTTTCCGGTTCCGCGGAGAGGAGAAGGTTCCCCATATGGGATGGAACGAAGTATTCCGGACCCGGGGTCCCCTGTTCCGGGGCATCCCGGATGGCACCTGCTTCTATTTCGTGCACAGTTATTACATGGAGGAAAGTCCTTCAGCCCTGGCCCTGACCACCTATGGCGCGACCTTTTCCGCTGCCATGGGCACCGGCAAGCGGTACGGGGTGCAGTTCCATCCCGAAAAAAGCGGCGAGGCCGGCATGGCCCTGCTGCAAAACTTCATCGACCTATGATCGTGATTCCTGCCATCGACATCGTCGGTGGGCGCTGCGTGCGCCTGCACCAGGGAGACTTCTCCCGGATCAAATCCTACGAAGCCGATCCGGTTGACCAGGCCAGGGCCGTCGAGGCGGCCGGCATCACCCACCTGCACCTGGTCGACCTGGACGGAGCCAGAACGGGCCGGCCGGCGAACCTGCACATCCTCGAAGGGATCGCCTCCCGTACCAGGCTGCAGATCGACTTCGGAGGGGGAATACGCCATCCCGGCAACATACGGGATGCCCTTTCGGCCGGCGCCCGCAAGGTCAATGCCGGCACCCTCCTGTTCGATGCGCCGGAAACCCCTGCGGACCTTGTCCGGGAATTCGGCAGCGACCGCCTCATTGCCGCCGTGGATGTCCGCAACGGGCAGGTGGCCCTCAGAGGCTGGCAAGACCTGGCCGGCGTTCCTCCCGGGAGCCTCATCGAGAGGTTGCTTTCCGTCGGATGGGAATGGATTTCCCTGACCGACATCAGCCGGGATGGCACGATGCAAGGGCCGGATGTGGATTTCTTCACGCAACTGGCAGCCGCCTTTCCCCATGCGCGCATCATCGGTGGGGGCGGGGTGGCCAGCCCGGAGCATCTGGCCCTGCTGAAAGGCTGTGGGCTGTCAGCCGCCATCACCGGCAAGGCGGTCTTCGAAGGCCGCCTCTCCCTGAAAGACATTGCCCTGTTTAACCAAACCCAAACCGACCAGCCATGCTAAGCAAACGCATCATCCCCTGCCTGGACATCCGCGATGGCCGCACCGTAAAAGGCGTATCCTTCGGCAACCTCCGGGACGCCGGCGACCCCGTGGAACTGGCGGCAGCCTACTCCGGGGGCGGGGCCGATGAGCTCACCCTGCTGGACATCACCGCGACCCTGGAGGGGCGGTCCACCTTTCTGAAGGTGGTCGAGGAAGTGGCCGCCGCCGTGGCCATCCCCTTTACCGTGGGCGGCGGCATCAGCAGTGAAAGCCAGGTGGAGGCCTTGCTGTCCCGGGGAGCCGACAAGGTGTCGGTCAACACCTCCGCCATTGCCGATCCCTTGCTGATCACCCGGCTGGCCGATGCCTTCGGAAGCCAGTGCGTGGTGGTGGCCATCGATGCCCGCCAAACCCCAGAGGGATGGTATGTCATGAGCCATGCCGGTACCAAAAACACCTTCCTTCCCGTCGTCGGATGGGCCAGGGAGGCCTGCGTGCGCGGTGCCGGAGAGATCCTGCTGACCTCCTTCGATGCAGACGGCGGCCGGCAGGGCTTCTCCCTCGCCATCACCAGAGAGGTGTGCCAGGCCGTCACCATCCCGGTGATCGCCTCGGGCGGAGCGGGTCATCCCGCCCACTTCCTGGAGGTGTTTACCCGGGCCGGCGCCGATGCAGCCCTGGCCGCCGGCATATTCCATTACGGCGATGTCAGCATCGCCCAGGTCAAAGACCACCTGCGCCGCCACGGGGTGCCCGTCAGAAAACCATTTAAAAAACACACAGACACATGAAACCCACCATCGATCCCAACACCCTGGATTTCGCAAAAGGACACGGCCTGCTTCCCGTCATCATCCAGGATGATTCCACCCGGGAAGTCCTCATGCAGGCCTGGATGAACCGGGAGGCACTGGAAAAGACCCTGCTGACAGGCCTCGCCACCTTTTACAGCCGCAGTAAAAAGCGCTTGTGGACCAAGGGGGAGACTTCAGGAAACCACCTGGAGGTCCGGCGCATTTCGTCCGACTGCGACCAGGACTGCCTGCTGCTGTGGGTCCATCCCCGGGGACCCGCTTGCCATACCGGCCGGATCAGCTGCTTCCGCAGGGAAGAACCAGGCGCCGGTCCAGCCGGCGGGTTTGAAGGGCAGGAAGCCTCCGGAACGGCCTCCGGGGAAGGGTTTGCCTTTTTGACAAAACTGCAGAAAGTGCTGCGCGAGCGGGCCGGCAGCGACCCACAAACAAGTTACACCGCCCGCCTGCTGTCGGCCGGGCCCAAGCGCATTGCCAAAAAGCTGGGGGAGGAAGCCGTGGAGCTTGCCCTGGAGGCGGAACACGGAACTGCCGAACGCTTCCGGGAAGAAGCCGCCGACCTGGTCTACCACCTCAGTGTTTTGTTGATCTCCAAGGGAATGGGATGGGAAGACATCCTGGTGGAGCTAGAACGGCGCCACGGGGGATAATTGCTGCAAGACCTCATCGACCGTGGCTGCGGGCTCCCGGCACTGGCCAAAGCTGCATACAAAGAAGCGGGTCCTGTCCGGATCATAACGTCCCTGGAATACGGGCAGGGGGTTTTCCGGTCCTGTGGTGCCCGCCACCAAAACGCCCGGCAGGTAATGCCGGTTCAGGTCCATGATCCGCTCCCCGGCCCGGGGCCCCGCCACCACCACGGTATGAAAGGGCAGCACATGGTTCATCAACAGGCTTCCCCAGTTGGAAAAGCTTGACCCAAACCGGTTCAGGTGACCGGATACATCCCGCAGCATGTCGGAACTGCGCTGCCCCCACTCCGGAACCCCGAACAGCTGGGCCAGCCGGAACAGGTTGTGGGCCATGACGCTGTTGGAGGCGGGGATGACGTTGTCCATGACCTCGCAGGCCGGGGCCGGCAGGGATTTCCCGCCCGAAGGGGCAAAGGCGAACAGGCTGCTGCCGGGCAGGGTAAACCGCTCCATCACCCGGAAGGCCAGGTCGCGGGCAGCCAGAATGAACCGTGTCTCCATCGACACCTCATACAACCGGATCAGGGCCTGAATGAGCAGGGCATGGTCGTCCAGGAATCCTTCGATGACAGCCCTGCCACCTTCCAGTTTACGGTACAACACCCCCTGCCTGTCCCTTCCCTGTTCCAGGATCCGGATGGCGGCCCTCAGGGCGCGGTCCAGGAATTCCTGTTCCTGGAATGCCGCATAGGCATCGCATAGGGCCCCGATCATCAGGGCATTCCATGAAACAATCACCTTGTTGTCCAGAGCGGGGCGCACCCTTTGTTCCCGGACCTGCAGGAGGCGTTTCACGGCCTGCTTCAGGTCCCGGCGGAAACGCTCCGGGTCCAGGCCCTTACGGGAGGCAAAAACTTCCGGCTCCTCCCTGCGGAGCAGGATATTGCGCCCCTGTTCCCACAATCCTTCCTCTCCCACCCGGAAGAACTCCCGGATCAGCGGCCCCGCCTCACCCAACGCCCGGTCGACCTCCTCTTCCGTCCACACATAGTAGCGGCCTTCCTCGCCCTGCGAGTCGGCATCCAGGGCCGCATGGTACAAGCCTCCCGGTTCGCCCAGCTCCCGGTTGGCAAATGCGATGGTTTCATAAACCACCTGCCGGTACCGCTCCGTCCCGGTCACCTGCCAGGCACGGGCATACAGGGAAACAAGCTGGGCATTGTCGTACAGCATCTTCTCAAAATGCGGCACCCGCCACCGGCCGTCCGTGGCATACCGGGAAAAGCCGCCCCCTATCTGGTCATAAATGCCCCCGCCGGCCATTTTGTCCAGGCTGAGGGCTAGCAGGTCCAGGGCCTGGCTGTTGCCGGTTTTCCCGTGGCATTGAAGCAAAAACTCATGAACCACCGGCAAGGGAAACTTCGGAGCCCCCCGCGTGCCTCCTTCCGTGGCATCCATGGCAGACACCACCTGGTCGATCACCTGCTGCAAGTCGTCCCTGCTGAACCGGGCCTCCCCGTCCCCTTCGGGTATCAGGGCATTGGAGGCCACCCCCCGGGTCAGGTTGCCTGCCTGGGCCACCACCTCATCATGCTGTTCCCGGAACAGGGAAGCCACCCGGTCCAGGATGCCTTTCCATTGGTCTTTGGGAAAGTAGGTCCCGCCCCAGAAAGGGCGCCCGTCGGGCAGGGCAAAGCAATTGAGCGGCCAGCCGCCCCGGCCCGACACCAGCTGCACCGCATCCATATACAGGTGGTCGATATCGGGCCGTTCCTCCCGGTCCACCTTCACGCAAACAAAAAGGGCATTCATCAGATCGGCCACCCCGGGGTCCGTAAAACTCTCCCGCTCCATGACGTGGCACCAGTGGCAGGCGGAGTAGCCGATGCTGACCAGCAAGGGTTTTCCTTCTCTTTGGGCTTTGTCCAGGGCCTCCTCACCCCAGGGGTACCAGTCGACGGGATTGTGCAGGTGCTGCAAGAGGTAGGGGCTGGTCTGTCCCTTCAGGTGGTTCTGGCGCGAAGTGGTCATGATGGGCTCAGTTTCCGGTATACTCCCGGCTCAGTTCCCACAGCCGCCGGGCCGTTTCATCGTTGCGTGCCTGGCGGGCAGGGGTTCTCGGCCGCTGTCGCGCAAAATACTGCCCGGAATAAGCACCGGCGCCGGGATCGGCGGCCAGGAATACGGTGGTTTCGGAACCCTTCCCGGGGTCAAGCATGACCGGCCGGGCCAGGCGCATCATCCAGCCGGGAAAGCCCTTGAAGAGCTGGGTGGTGACCACCCCCGGATGCAGGCTGTTGGCCGTCACCGACGTCCCCTCCAGGTTTTTGGCGAGATGCCGGGTGAACAGGATGTTGGCCAGTTTGCTCTGGGCATAGGCCCGGAAATGGTTCCAGCCCTTGCGCAACTCCGGGTCGCTGAAATGAATTTTTCCTGCCCGGTGCGCGCTGCTGGCCACATTGATGATGCGGCCCTGCGGGGCTGCCTGCAATGGCTCCAGCAAGAGGTTGGTCAGCAGAAAGGGAGCCAGGTGGTTCACGGCAAAGGTTTTTTCTATCCCGTCTGCACTTTCAGTGCGGTGCATGGGCCAGGTGCCTGCATTGTTGATCAGCACATCAAGGCGGTCGAACCTGTTCAGAAAGTCCTGCGCGAAGGCCCGCACCGAGACGAGGGATTCCAGATCGCATTGAAAAAGTTCCGGCATGCCATTGCCGGTCAGCTTACGGATATCCTCCGCCAGGGCCCTCCCCTTGTCCATATTCCGCACCGGAAGCATCAGCCGGGCACCCCTGGATGCAAGCTCCAGGGCGGCCCCCCGCCCAATCCCGGAGGTGGCGCCTGTGATCAGCACTGTTTTATCTTCCATGGCTTTCCTGTTTTATTCCGTGCCTTTAAAACCCATTCCCGGGGCAAATGTTCATACGAACCCCCGGACCATCACCACCGGGCAGCCGGGGGGCCGCCGGCCCATGGTCAGAGGGTACCGGCCCGGGGTCAGAAGGGACCGGCCCATACCCCGGGGCCGCCGGCCCATCGTCCGGGTGGAGCGAATGGAATACCATGGACCCTGCAAACAAACCGCCCTGCCCTGCGTTGTACAACCGGCAATTTATTTCCAGACCTTCAAGCATGCAACGCAACATGGCTTTTATAATTTTCTTTACCATCGTGATGGCCATCTACTTTTCGGCCAACTACTATGTATTTGCCAGGGGCCTGCAGGCCCTTCCTCCCGGCCATGGCCTGAGGCCCTGGTTCCCCTGGGTTTTCTGGGGAGTTGCCAGCCTTTACGTGGCCGGACGTTTCCTGGAGAAGTGGTCCATGGGCACGGCCAGCGACCTGCTGATCTGGTCCGGCTCGATCTGGCTGGCCGCCCTGCTGTACCTGTTTCTTCTTGTGCTGTTGTATGACATCCTCCGCCTGGCAAACCACCTGCTTCCGTTCTTTCCGGACTGGATAACGGCCCATATGGTAAAAACCCGGCTGGTCCTTTTTGCCGGCACCGTGGCGGTGGTGGCCGCCCTGGTCACCGGAGGGGCCATCAATGCCCGCCATCCCCGCATCAGGTCGCTCGATCTCCGCATCCCCAAGTCCGCAGGGGTTCATAAAGAACTGCATGCGGTGGTCATGTCGGACATCCACCTGGGAACGGTGATCGGCAAACACTTTCTGGGGAAAGTCGTGGAAAAGGTGGACCGCCTCGGTCCGGACATCATCCTCATTGCAGGGGATATTCTCGACGAAGACCTCGGCCCGGTCCTTCGGCAGGATGCCGGCAGAACCCTTGAACGGCTCCATGCCCCCCTGGGGGTTTGGGCAATCATGGGCAACCATGAACACATCGGAGGGTCGGCCGGTGCTGTGGAATTCCTGACCCGGCATGGCATCACCCTGCTGCGCGACAGCGTGGCCTGGATGGACGGGTTCACCCTGGTGGGAAGGGAGGACCGGGACAAGGCCCGTTTCAGCGGAACGGCCCGAAAAAGCCTGGAGGAACTGCTGGAGAAGGTTGACCTCAATCATCCCGTAATCCTGCTGGACCACCAGCCCTATTACCTGGAGGAGGCCGCCGCCCTGGGGGTGGACCTCCAGTTGTCGGGACATACCCACCACGGACAGCTCTGGCCCCTGAACGCCATTACCAGCGCCCTGTTTCCCATCAGCAAGGGCTATGGGAAAATAGGCAACATGCATGCTTACGTGAGCAATGGCTTAGGCACCTGGGGACCCCCCGTGCGCATCGGCAACAGGCCCGAGATCGTCAGCCTGAGAATCCGGTTCGAATGAACCACGACCAGGCCGGAAATCTTTCTGAGATAGGGAAAAAAGGGAGTTTGTAACAGGTGGATCCGGGCCCATCACCCGGCCGGCACCTCCCCCCCGGGTTCGGGGCTTTTCCGGCGTTCCTGCTTTTTCTTCCTGCCGAACAACCATCCCAGAACCTGGCTAACCCCGGACAGCATGCGCTGGGCATAAGAAAAGCCTGCGGCAAAGCGGGAAAGTAAAGAGGTCAGGCTTACCAGGCCCTGTATGGCATGGAGGCTTGACAGGAGTTGGTTCTCGGCCAGCAGCATGTCGTAGCGCAGGCGGGATTTCTCCAGTTTGATGTCCCGGAAATTGCGTATGTGCCGGAATCGTTTGAAATCGGTCATGGATGCGGTGTATCAGGGCCCTTCTCCTCCCCATGGAAAAACAATTCGGCCAGGTGGCGCACCACACAGGACCCGAATATTTTCCTGCGGAAGCCGTAAAAAATCAGCGCCAGCAACAGGTAGAAACCTCCGGCTGCCAGCAGCCCATACTCCAGGCTGCCCAGCACCCTGCCCAAATACAGGGCACCGGCGCCCGAGAGAAAGACCAGGCCAATGAAAAGCAGGACAAGGGCCACGGCATTCCCCAACAGGGAAGTCACCAGCCTGGCCGCCTTTTCAAAAGCCAGCAGCCCGTAGTAGGACAACTTGGTTTCCAGGTATTTTCGCAGGCTTTCCTGCAACCCGGACAGGTGGTCAAGAAATGATTTTCCGTCCATCAAGGCTTGGTTGGTGGATTATTTATCCTCCGGAGCAGCTTTCTTGATCCTGGCTTTGGCCTCGTTGGCATACTGGTCTACCTGTCCTTTGAGGTCATCAATTTTTTTGGTGACCTGGTGCACCGCATCTTCCGAGTATTCCTTGGCCTTTTTTTCCAGTTTCTTGCGGGTCTCGGCCCCGCTGCGGGGGGCAAACAGAACACCGGCGGCAACCCCTACGGCGGCACCAAAAATGAACCCTACGATGGCTTTTCCTGTCGACTTATCCATAATACAATCTATTTACCGTTAAACATATGATTAAACATAAAAAGCAAAATTCATTCGTCTACATGACAAACTATTTCGTTTTTAACAAATATAGCGAAAAAAGGGGGGAAATGCAACGAACCGGGCAAAAACCTTCCAGAAACCGCCCCATTCCCCAATTTTTTACGGCCAGGCGTTCAATCTATATTTTTTTTACGTAGTTTAGTACACAAAGGTTTCCGGCAGGGACAAGCTTTCCAGGACAAACCGGCGTTTATCCGGGCCTCCCGGCACGATGCCGGCAGGGTACGTCCCGCCTTCTTCCATAAAACCTGTCCCCATGCTAAAGAAAGACATATCCATTCATATATACGAAGCCGGCGGCCTGGACGAACTCGGTCCGGAAGAAAAGCAGCTGGTGGAATTGTCCCGGGAAATGACGGCCAAGGCCTATGCCCCCTATTCGGAGTTCTTCGTCGGGGCGGCTGTCCTGCTTGAGAACGGGGAGATCATCAAGGGAAGCAACCAGGAAAACGGGGCCTACCCGAGCGGCCTCTGTGCGGAAAGGGTGGCCGTTTTCGCCGCATCGGCCATGTTCCCGGGCATGCCCATGAAGATGATCGCCGTGAGCGCCAAATCGCCCAGGCTGTCGATGGATGCCCCGGTATCCCCTTGCGGAGCCTGCCGGCAGGTTATGCTTGAGTATGAAACCCTGCAGGAACGGCCCATCAAATTGTTGCTCAGCAAAGAAAACGGAAAGATCCTGGTGATTGAAAAGGTGGAGGACCTGCTTCCCCTTTCTTTCTCGGGCAACCGCCTGAAAAAGTAAATACGGCCGACGAAACCCCTGCCCGCGGAATGAACTTTGCCGCCCCCCTGGTGTTGTTTCTCCCGCAGGGGCCGTTCCCTGAAAAACAAGCCACATGGTGGCAATAAAACACCTGACCCTATGATGCGCGCCCTATTATCCTCCCTCCTTGCCTTATTCATCATGAGCCACAGCCTCGCCGGGCAGGACAAGCCCGCCTACGCCCTGTTCGACGCCCAGGGCCGTCAGGTCACCTACCAGGCCCTGCTCGAAAGGGCCCTGTCGTCCGATGTGGTGCTCTTTGGCGAGCTGCACAACAACCCCATATCCCACTGGCTCCAGCTGGAACTGGCCACCGACCTGCATGCCAGACTGGGGGAACGCCTCGTCCTGGGGGCTGAGATGTTTGAGACTGACGACCAGATCCTGCTGGACGAATACCTGTCCGGAACGATCGCCGAACGCAATTTCAAGGCAGAGGCCAAGCTGTGGAACAACTATGACACGGATTACCGTCCCCTGGTGGAACTGGCCAGGGAGCAAGGGTTGCGGTTCGTTGCCACCAACATCCCCAGGCGTTATGCGGCCCTGGTGAACCGGCTGGGCTTCGAGGCACTGGAAGAACTGGGCGAGCAGGCCAAAAGGCTGCTGCCTCCCCTGCCCGTGGCTTACGACCCTGAATTGCCGGGCTACAAAGCCATGCTCGACATGGGGGGCATGCCCGGCCACACCAACGAGAATTTTCCCAGGGCCCAGGCGATCAAGGATGCCACCATGGCCCATTTCATCTACCAGAACCTGTTAGGGGGCGGGGTGTTCCTCCATTTCCACGGAGCCTATCACAGCAACCATTACGAAGGCATTGTCTGGTACCTCAGGCGGTTGAGCGAGCGCCTGGGACAACTGACCATCAGCACGGTGGAACAGGAAGAAACCGGCAGCCTGGAGGAAAGCCACCTCGGAATGGCAGACTTCATCATCGTGGTCCCGGCCACCATGACCAAGACCTACTGACCCCCTGCGCCAGCCTGTCCTCCCATTTCAAGCAGTTCATCAACCGCCGCATGCAGGAGGTCATCTGACACTTCCATGCGGGGTATTCCGCTCCCGGAACGGGCCTTGTCGACCCCGGACTCCAGTGGCAACCCTTCCTGGCTGAGGCAGGCAGCCAGCCCGGCCGCCTGCAGGCGTTGCCCCAGGTATTCCTGTTCGGTTTGTCCCGGGGTGGGAACCAGCAGGGCCTTCTTGCCGAATACCGAAAGGTCCATCAGGCTGGAGTATCCGGGACGGCAAACCACCACCCCGGATTCTTTTAACAACCAGGCAAGGGGCCTGTCAGGCAAGTGGTCAAAGACGGCCAGCCGACAGTTCCCGGGCAGGTGATCCGGCATATAAGACCGGTCCTGGCCAGCCCCACTCCCGACCAGACCACGCACCATAACGGCAGAAAAGGACAAACCGGCCAGCTGTTCCACCAGCAGTTGCTCGAACAGGCTTCGCTGGGGCTCGGGACCCGACAGCAGCAACAATAAAAAGTCCGGCGGGAAATCCTCCGGCAGGGGATTGTCTGTGGGCTGCACGGCCAGGTCCCTGAACCGTGAAAGCGGACCCAGGTACCGCACCCGTCCGGCCAGCCGCCCTCCATGCGAAAGGGTCCCGGAAAGATTGCAGGTCCCGGGAAAATCCGGAACCCAGCAAGCCGAAAAACGGCCAATCAACCAGTGGTTGACCCGGTTCATCAGCCCGCCCGCCCAGGCCATCCCCCTGGGCGGCCTCAGGTTCAGCTGGTGACCCATGAAGACGCAGGGAACCCTTTTGGTGAACAAACCATAGCGGTTGTCCGACACCACCCACCCGGCCCCGGTCTCCCGCACCAGGTCCTGCAGGCGCCTGTGCTCCGACCGGACCGAATACAACAGCCCCGGCAGCTGGCGCATCAGGGACCAAGTCATGGACAGGGAGCCTCCTCCGCCAGGGTAGCGCACTGCCTTGCCGGGAAGGGAAAGGAAACGCACCGCGGGGGAAGAAGGGGGGCCGCCGGACGGAAAAGCCTTCCTGAGGAACTCCAGGGCGTCCCCGCCCGCCGCCACCACCACCTTCATGCCGCGGTCAAGAAAAATCCGGATCAGGGGCACGCATCGGGTGGCATGTCCCAGTCCCCAGTCGAGCGGACATACCAGGACGGGGGGCAGGCATTTATCTGGATGATCCACCCCGTAAATGTACAATTTTTGAGAAACCGAACCGCTCACAGGATCCCCCACCCTCCCCCCGGGGCGCCGACATGCCCCGACCGAGAGGCCGGACAGGGGCACGCCTCCGGCTCAAAGCAGGCGGAAGCAACTCAAGGAGTGGACCGTTTGGCCGCCTGCTTGCCCATCCGACAAGGAAACCCGGTATCTTAGCCCACACAACCAATCACCACCCCATGAACAACCTGCCCGAAAAGGAACTGCTGCACCTGATCGCCCTGGGGATGGTTCACGGGATCGGGGCGGTCCGGGCAAAAAAACTGGTCGAGGCCTGCGGATCGGCCGCTGCCGTGTTCTCGGATCCAAGGGGGGCCACTGACCTGGCGGGAGGCATGGGGGCGTCCCTGGCGGCCGGTATCGAAAGGTTCAGCGACTTCGCAAGGGCCAAAGCGGAGCTGGCATTCGCGCAAAGGCACGGCATCCGCATCTGCAGCTGTATGGACGTAGACTACCCTCCCAGGCTGCGGCAATGCGAGGATGCGCCCCCGCTTTTGTATATCAAGGGGGAAGCAGACCTTAACGCAGACCGGATGGTCGCCGTGGTCGGGGCCCGGCACATGTCTGCCTACGGAAGAAAAAAATGCGGGGGGATCATCGAAGGCCTCGCGCGGCACGGCGCCGTGGTGGTCAGCGGCCTGGCCCACGGGGTCGATGCCTGTGCCCACCGGGCGGCTCTGGAGAACGGGCTTACGACCGTGGCCGTACTGGGCCACGGCCTGGACAGGCTATATCCAGCACAAAACGCCGAACTGGCCAGGCGCATCCTCCGCCAGGGGGCTCTGGTCACGGAGTTTCCCAGCGGCACCGTGCCCGACCGGGAGAACTTTCCCCGGCGCAACCGCATCATTGCGGGCCTGTGCGACGCGGTGGTGGTGATTGAGGCGGCCATCACGGGAGGTGCCCTCATCACGGCGGAAATAGCCAACTCCTACAACCGCGACGTCTTTGCTTTGCCGGGGCGTACCACCGACCCCTACAGCATGGGGTGCAATAAGTTGATAAAGAGCCACAAGGCAAACCTGATCGAAAGCGCGGAGGACCTGGAGTTCGTCCTGGGATGGGACCCCCTGCCCCACCTGAATCCATCCCGGCAGGCCAGCCTTTTCCCGCCCC
This sequence comes from uncultured Bacteroidales bacterium, assembly GCA_964477035.1. Classification (GTDB taxonomy): domain Bacteria; phylum Bacteroidota; class Bacteroidia; order Bacteroidales; family UBA7960; genus SLSG01. Next base: position 101,385 of record CAYZCW010000001.1, on the reverse strand, counting down.
TGACCCCGGACGAGCAACGGCTGGCAGAGCTGTTGCGGGCACGTCAGCAGGCGGACACCGACCTTCTCTCGGATGAAACAGGCCTTCCGGCGGGCAGGATATCCTCCCTGCTGCTGACCCTGGAACTCAAAGGACTGGTGGTGTCGCTCCCCGGAAGGCTGTATGCCTTGAAAGACGGAGCATGAGGCCGCAACCGCGGCCCATGGGTCCAATAATAATCAAGAAACGGGACGCGGGCCTGCTCAGACCTCCGACAGCAGGTTGTCCAGGTTCTCAAACTTCAGCTGGTAGTCTTCCACCGACCGCCGGATCACCTCCCTGGCCTCGTCGGCATCGTAGGTGTGGGTGATCTCCACATCCAGCTTGGTATTGGGCAGGTCTTTATACGTCAGAAAGTAATGCTGCAGGCGCTCCACCACGGGCGGGGGACATTCCCTGATCGTCCGGATCCCCCCATACACTGCATCATCCTTCAGCACGGCGATGATCTTGTCATCGGCCTGGTTGCGGTCGATCAGGCGGAAGCCGCCGATGGGGATGGCCTCCACCAGGATATCCCCGTGGGAGATGGACTTCTCGGTCAGGATACAGATATCCAGCGGGTCATAGTCCCCCACAATATCCTCCCTCCCGGTCTTTTCCCTGGCCAGCTCCGCTACTTTGTGATGGCAAAGGGTTTGGGGAATGAAGCCATACAGGGCGGGCAGCACATTGGAATACTTCTGGGGCCTGTCGATTTTCAGGTAGCCGCTGATCTTATCGACCTCGTATTTAACCGTGTCGGTGGTGACCATTTCCACGAAACAGGTCAGCAGATCGGGGGCCTTCTTGCCGATCTCCACCCCGTGCCAGGGATGCGACTTGTAACGCAGTCCCATGAGCCGCCCGATCGGATCCATGATTCTGTTTGCCATGCGGATATTTTTTTTCAAAGGTATGGCTTTTCCCTCAAACAAAGCAGGCCCTGCAACGGGCCGTTACGGGCCATTTTTTTCCCGGTATGCGGATCATGGCCTGGCCGGTGGGCGGTCATATTTTTATTACATTTGCATTCATATCCCTACCCCATGGCCCGTCAGGAAGAAAAGATCATCGGCAGGCGGCTGCGCACCTCATACATGACCACGGTGGCCAGCATCACCCTGGTGCTGTTTGTGCTGGGGCTGCTCGGACTGGTCATGCTGTTCGCCCACAGGCTGTCCGACCACGTCCGGGAAAATATCGGCTTCACCGTGTACCTGCAGGACAATGCCTCGGTGGCCGACATCACGGCCTTCCAGGCCAGGCTGGACGCCATGCCGGCGGTCCGCTCCACCGAATACATATCCAGGGAACAGGCAGCAGAGGAACTGACCGGAGCCCTGGGAGAGGATTTTGTGGAATTCCTCGGATACAACCCCCTGTCGTCCTCCCTGCTGATCAGCATGCAGGCGGCTTATGCCAACCCCGACAGCCTGGAGGTGTTTGAAAAGCAGGTGCTCAACCACCGCATTGCCGCCGAAATCGACTACCAGAGGGACCTGGTACACATTGTCCATGAGAATGTGCGCAAGATCGGCCTGGGCCTGGCCCTGTTCAGCATCCTGCTGCTGCTGATCGCTTTTGCCCTGATCCACAACACGATCCGCCTGAGTGTGTTCTCCAAAAGATTCCTGATCAAAAGCATGCAGCTCATTGGCGCCACCCGGGCCTTCATCCGAAGGCCGTTTGTGATCAAAGGGGTGGTGCAGGGGCTGGTGTCTGCCCTGGCCGCCATCCTGCTGCTGGCGGGCGGACTGTTCTATATGGGAAGGCGTTTCCCGGCCCTGGCCCCCTTCAGCGACCCGCAGCTGCTGTTGCTGCTGGCGGGCATCGTGCTGTTGCTCGGGGTCGTCATCAGCTGGATATCCACCTTCCTGGCTGTACGCAAATACCTGAATGTCAAAACCGATTCCCTGTATTTTTATTAAGCGAAGTCATCCTCCAAGCCCTGGCATATGAAGAAAAAAAAGGAATCCGCGCTTCTGTTCGACCGCAATAAATACACCCTCCTGATAACCGGCCTGGTGATTACGGCCATCGGCTTTCTACTGATGATCGGGGGAGGGAGCGCCGACCCGGAAATATTCAGCGAAGACATTTTCAGCTTCCGCCGCATCACCCTGGCACCCATCCTGGTGCTGGCAGGCTACGCCCTGCAGGTATATGCGATCCTGAAGAAGAAACAATGAGCCTGCCGGAAGCCTTGATCCTGGGCCTGCTGCAAGGCCTGACGGAATTTTTGCCGGTGAGCAGCAGCGGGCACCTGGAGCTGGGATCTGCCCTCTTCGGACTGACAGACCCCGATGAGAGCCTCCGGTTTTCCATCCTGGTGCACGGGGCCACCGTGCTGAGCATCCTGGTGGTGTTCCGCCGCGACATCCTGGAGCTGGCTGCGGCCCTGCTGCGCTTCCGGTGGGACGAGAAAAGCCGTTTTGTATTGCTGCTGCTGGTTTCAGCCATTCCGGTCGGGATCACCGGCCTGTTGTTTGAATCCTCCATCAGCGCTTTTTTCGGGGGACGCATCGTGTTCGTCGGATGCATGTTGCTGGTCACGGCCACCCTGCTGTTTCTGACGCGCTATGCTCCCGGTGGGAACAGCAGGCTGTCGCCCGGGAAAGCCCTGCTGATCGGCCTCGCCCAGACGGTGGCCATCCTGCCTGGCATCTCCCGCAGCGGCGCCACCATTTCCGTGGCGCTGTTCCTGGGCATTGACCGGGAACAGGCCACCCGGTTTTCCTTTCTCATGGTCCTGCTGCCCATCATCGGGGCCACCCTTCTGGAAGTGAAGGATCTGGTCGCCTTATCCCCGACCGGGGAAGGCAGCGGAACGGCGGTCCTTGCGGCCGGCTTCCTGGCGGCCTTCCTGTCCGGCCTGCTGGCCTGCCGGTGGATGCTTGGACTGGTCAAAAAAGGCCGGATCGTTTATTTCTCATTGTACTGCCTGTTGGCGGGACTGGTGGCCATCATCGCCGGAATTTCCTGATATGAAGAACTCCCCGGAGCCCTTTACAAGAGAGTCTTTCACCGAAGGACGGGTGTTGCTCCTGGACAAACCCTATGCCTGGACTTCCTTCGATGTGGTGGGCAAGGTGCGGGCCCTGCTGAGGCATGTGCTGGGCGTCAAAAAACCCAAGGTCGGGCATGCCGGGACCCTGGACCCCCTGGCCACCGGCCTGCTGGTGGTATGCACCGGACGCATGACCAAATCCATCACCAGCTACCAGGACATGGAGAAGGAATACACCGGGACCATGGTCCTGGGGCAGACCACCCCTTCGTACGACCTGGAAACCGAACCCGATGGCACCTATCCCCATGCCCACATTACCCGGGAGGGTGCGGAAGCTGCAGCCCGCTCCCTCTGCGGGTGTTACGGGCAGCTGCCCCCCCAGTTTTCGGCAAAAAAGGTGGCGGGGGAAAGGGCCTATGCCTTTGCCCGGCGGGGGGAGACCACCCGGCTGGAGCCGAGGGAGGTGGATGTCAGAGAGTTTGAGATCACCCGCTTCGACCTTCCGGAAGTGGACTTCCGGATCAGCTGCAGCAAGGGAACCTATATCCGGGCCCTGGCAAGGGACTTCGGGAAGGCCCTGGGGTCCGGAGCCTACCTGAAATCCCTGAGGAGGGTACGGATCGGCCAGCTGCATGTGGAGCAGGCCGTCTGCCCGGCCACCCTGGAGCAGCTCCTGCGGGAATCCGCAGGATAAGGGTCTGCGGGGGCCGTCCGGAAATACCGGACAAACAGGCCGGAGGGGGGAGCCATGCGGCCGGTTTTGAAAAAAGGTGTTGACAAGGGGGGGGTCTGTGTATTATCTTTGCAGGTTTTCCGGCCCCTCATACGCCATCCCAAGCTGTAATCGATGAAATTATCCGACTTTAAATTCAATTTGCCGGCCGAGCTCATTGCGGAGCACCCCCCGGCAAACCGCGACGAATCGCGCCTGATGGTGGTTGACCGCCGCAATGGTTCGATCGAACACATGATGTTCAAAGACATCCTGCAATTTTTTGATGACGGAGACGTCATGGTGGTGAACAATACCCGGGTGTTTCCCGCCCGCCTCTACGGGACCAAGGAGAAAACAGGGGCCAAGATCGAAGTGTTCCTGCTCCGGGAACTAAACCGTGAAGCCCGGCTGTGGGACGTGCTGGTCGATCCGGCCAGAAAAATCCGCATCGGGAACAAGCTGTATTTCGGGGACGATGACAACCTGGTGGCCGAGGTGATTGACAACACCACCTCGCGCGGCCGCACCCTGCGGTTTTTGTTTGACGGCACCTACGATGAGTTCAAGAAAACCATCGAGACCCTGGGTGAAACCCCCCTGCCAAAACAGATCCGCCGCCCGGTCACCCCGGAAGACAAGGAGCGGTACCAGACGGTATTCGCCAAAAGGGAAGGGGCCGTGGCGGCCCCGACGGCAGGCATGCATTTCAGCCGGGAGCTGGTCAAGCGGCTCGAACTGAAAGGCGTCGGTTTTTGCGAGATCACCCTGCATGCCGGACTGGGAAATTTCCGGAGTGTGGATGTGGAGGACCTCAGCAAGCACAAGATGGACTCCGAAGAGATCTTCATCGAGGAGAAGACCGCACGGCTTGTCAACACCGCCAGGGAGAATCGAAACAAGGTTTGTGCCGTGGGCACCACCACCATGCGTGCCCTGGAGTCGTCCGTTTCCATCTCCGGGCAGCTGAAACCTTTCGAAGGCTGGACCAACAAGTTCATCTACCCGCCTTACGATTTCAGCGTGGCCAACACCATGGTCTCCAACCTCCACCTGCCCCAGTCGACCCTGATGATGATGGTCGCTGCATTCACCGGCTTTGACCTGCTGATGAAGGCCTACAAGGTGGCCATCAAGGAAAAGTACAAGTTTTTTACCTATGGTGATGCCATGCTGATCCTTTGAGATCATGAAGCTTTTTGCGCTGATCACGGCCGGGGGAGAGGGCCGCAGGATGGGCTCCGGCGTTCCCAAACAGTTTCTTGAACTGGACGGCCGGCCCATCCTCATGCACAGCATCCAGGCCTTCCTGAATTACGCCCCGGACATGGAGCTGGTGGTCGTGTTGCCGGAGGACTGGTTCGGGCCGTGGAAGGCCTTGTGCCAGACACACCGGTTCATGGCCAGGCACCGGCTGGCAATCAGCGGTCCCACCCGCTTTCATTCCGTCAAGAACGGCCTCCGTCAGGTTCCCGGCGAGGCCCTGGTGGCCATCCACGATGGGGCCCGCCCCCTGCTGCCCCTGTCGGTTATCTCCAGGGTCTTTGAAAACGCCCGGAAGTTCGGCAACGCCATCCCGGTGACCGAGCCCGGGGACTCCCTCCGGACGGTCGAGGGGGCCATGAGCGCCCCGCTTGACAGGATGAAGGTGCGGCTGGTACAAACCCCGCAGTGTTTTCATGCCGGAGAGATCAAAAAGGCCTACGAAAGGAATTTCCACGAATCCTTCACCGACGACGCCACGGTGCTGGAAGCCGCCGGGGGGCGCCTGTTTCTGGTGGATGGCAGCAGGGAAAACATCAAGATCACCACGCCCACCGACATCATCCTGGCCAGGGGCATCCTGTCAGAACGTGCTTCCTAGGCCTTTCCTCCGGGTCATTCAATCCTGCAGGGCCTCCCCTTTCAGGGTGGCCGAGCTGCAGGAGGTGACCTCCACCCTGACATAATCGCCGGGCCGGAACCCCAGGTCGGGAAACACCACCACCTTGTTGTGGGAGTTCCTGCCGGAGACATGGGATGCAGAGCGCCTGGAGGGACCTTCGACCAGGACCTCCACCACCTTGCCGACATCTTCCTGGTTGCTTCTCAGGGAAAGTTGCTGCTGCAGCCGGATGACCTCCTCGAGGCGGCGGGCCTTGTCCGCCTCCGGCACGTCGTCGGGATGTTTTTTCTCGGCAGGGGTGCCGGGACGTTCCGAATACTTGAACATGAAGGCGAAATCGAAACCCGCCCAGGCCATCAGGCTGAGGGTCTGACGGTGGTCTTCCTCCGTTTCCCCGCTGAAACCGCAAATGATGTCTGTGGACAGGGCGCATCCGGGCAGGATGCGGCGCACGGCACCGATGCGCTCCATATACTCTTCCCGGGTGTACTTTCGGTTCATGCGAAGGAGCACCTCGGTGCTCCCCGATTGCACCGGCAGGTGGATGGACCGGCAGCAATTGGGGAAGCGGGCCATGGCCTTCAGGAGCTCATCCGACAGGTCTTTGGGGTGGCTCGTGGCAAAGCGGACCCTCAGCGAGGGATCCAGGCCCGCCACCTGTTCCAGCAGCCAGGGGAAATCCCGGGACGCGTCTCCCGCTTCACCACGCCAACGGTAGGAGTTGACATTCTGCCCGAGCAGCGTGACTTCCCGGTAGCCGTCACGTAGCAGCTGCCGGATCTCTGACAGGATGGACTCCGGGTTGCGGCTTCTTTCCTTGCCCCGGGTATAGGGAACCACGCAATAGGAACAGAAGTTCTCGCAGCCACGCATGATCGACACGAAAGCCGACACCCCTCCGGCGGCCACCCGGACCGGGGTGATGTCGGCATAGGTCTCCTCGGCCGACAACAACACATTGACGGCCTTCTGCCCCGTTTCCGCATCCAGCATGAGCCGGGGCAGATCGCGGTAGGCATCGGGGCCGACGACCATGTCGATGCGCATGCCCAGGGTATCTTCCTCGAGCAGGGACTCCTTCAGCCTTTCGGCCATACACCCCAGCACCCCGATGATCAGCTCCGGTTTGGACCGGCGAAGGGACTGCAACTCCCTGAGCCGGTTGAGCACGCGCTGCTCTGCATGGTCCCTTATGGAGCAGGTGTTCAGAAAGATCACGTCGGCCTCTCCCGCGGAATCCGCATTCTGGTAATCATGGCTGGTCATGACCGATGTGACGATCTCGCTGTCAGAGAAGTTCATCTGACAACCATATGTTTCTATATATATTTTTTTTTGCATTTAATTCCGTTTATACGCGGGCCGGACATGATTCCGGACCGCGGGTTGCAAGGCATGGGGCGCAAGTTTTCAACCGGGATTGTGCGGCCTGAAAAGAATGCTTCACAAGAAGCCCATTCAGGCCAGGCGGAAACAAAATTAAGAAAAATGCTTACTTTTGACCCCTCAAAAACAACAGCATGCCAAAAAATCTGGTCATCGTAGAGTCCCCCGCCAAGGCAAAAACCATTGAAGGGTTCCTGGGCAAGGACTTCCAGGTCAAATCGAGTTTCGGTCACGTGCGCGATCTGCCCAAGTCAAATTTAGGGGTGGCCATTGAACAGGACTTCAGACCGGAATACGAAATCCCATCCGACAAGAAAGCCATTGTCAGCGAACTGAAAAAATTGTCCAAACAAGCCGACACGGTCTGGCTCGCGACCGATGAGGACCGGGAAGGGGAGGCCATTTCATGGCATCTTGCCGAAAGCCTGGAACTGGACGAAGGCAAGTGCCGGCGCATCGTCTTTCATGAAATCACCAAACAGGCCATCCTCCGGGCCATTGAAAATCCCCGAACCATCGACAACAACCTGGTCAACGCCCAGCAGGCCCGCAGGGTCCTGGACCGGCTGGTGGGATTCGAACTGTCGCCCCTGCTCTGGAAGAAAGTCAAACCCGCGCTGTCGGCCGGCCGTGTTCAGTCGGTGGCCGTCCGGTTGATTGCCGAAAGGGAGAGGGAGGTGCGGGAATTTCGCCCGGTCTCCTCTTTCCGCGTGGAGGCCCTGTTTGAACCGGAACATCACGAACAACCCGTCACGGTGAAGGCTGAACTTCCGCGCCGCCTCTCCGGTCCGGAAGAAGCGGAAGGATTTCTTGCCTCCTGTAAAGGGGCCCGCTTCACGGTGGCCGACATAGAGACCCGGCCGGCAAAAAAATCCCCGGCCCCGCCCTTCACCACATCCACCCTGCAACAGGAGGCCAGCCGCAAGCTTGGTTTTTCGGTGGCACGCACCATGACAGTGGCGCAGAAGCTTTATGAATCGGGAAAGATCACCTACATGCGTACCGATTCCGTCAGCCTCTCCGCCACGGCCATTGGAATGGCCCGGCGGGAAATCGAGAAAAGCTACGGCAAAGAGTATGTCAAGACGCGGCAGTACAGCACCAAAAGCAAGGGGGCGCAGGAAGCCCACGAGGCCATCCGGCCGACAGATATGGGCGTCTCCCGCGCCGGGTCGGATGCCGCCGAACAAAGGCTCTACGAGCTGATCTGGAAACGGACCCTTGCCAGCCAGATGGGCGACGCCCTCCTGGAAAAAACCACGGTCAACATCGGCATCTCCACCCGGAAGGATCATTTTGTTGCCACAGGAGAGGTGCTGCGTTTCGATGGGTTTTTAAAGGTCTACATGGAGTCGACCGACGATGACGAAGAAGAAGCCACCGCCTCCATCCTGCCCCCCCTCACGACCGGACAGCCGATGCCGCTGAAGGAAATAACGGCCCTGCAGCGCTTCAGCAAACACCCTCCCCGCTACACGGAGGCCAGCCTGGTCAAAAAGATGGAGGAACTGGGAATCGGTCGGCCGTCGACCTACGCCCCCACCATCAGCACGATCCAGAAAAGGGAATACGTGGAGAAGGAAAGCCGGGAGGGGGAACCCAGGCAGTTGCAATACATGATCCTGAAAAACGACCACATCACCTCCCGGGTCCGGACTGAAGTGGCCGGAGCAGAAAAAAACAAGTTGTTCCCGACCGACATCGGCATCGTGGTGAACAACTTTCTGATGGAGTACTTCATGGAGATCATGGACTACAATTTCACGGCCAGCGTGGAGAAGGAGTTCGACGAGGTCTCCTGGGGACAGAAGCCCTGGGTGCAGGTCATCCGCGACTTCTACGGGCCTTTCCACAAGCAGGTGGAAAAGACCCTGAAAACGACCGATAAGTTCAGCGGGGAACGCCTGCTGGGGAAGGATCCGAAAAGCGGGCGCAATGTCTACGCCAAGATCGGGCGTTTCGGACCCATGGTACAGATCGGAGAGCCGGAAGAAGAGGACAAGCCTTCCTTTGCCGGCCTTCGCAAGGACCAGGGCCTGGAGACCATCACCCTGGAGGAAGCCCTCGACCTGTTCAAGCTGCCCCGGACGGTGGGCGAATATGAGGGCAAGGAGATGGTTGCCGCCGCCGGACGTTTCGGTCCCTACATCCGGCATGACGGCCAGTTCTACTCCATCCCCAAAACGGAAGACCCCCTGACCATCGGGGCTGAAGCCGCCGTCCTGGTGATTGAGGAAAAGCGGAAGAAGGACCGCGAGCGCATCATCCGGGAGTTTCCCGAAAACCCCGATATTAAAATCCTCAAGGGCCGCTGGGGCGCTTATATTGCCGCGGGCGGCAAAAACCACAAGCTCCCGCGCAATGCCGATCCGGAGAGCCTGGGGCTGGAAGACTGCATAAAAATCATCTCGGAGGCAACCCCGGCGAAAAAATCGCGTACAACAAGAAAAACCAAAGCCGCCCCGCGCAAGGGGAAAAAATCCTAGTTTTTTTTGTCTTATGCAGATTGTTGAATACCTTGAACCCGTTGACCGGGCCAGGTTCTTTGATGAAGAAAAGGACCACCCGCTGCTCCTTGGAAGGGCCATCCGCTCTCATACCGAAGAAGAAGGCATGCCCGCCCTTGAAAATGCGGACATCGCCCTGATCGGGGTCAGGGAGGACCGCCTGGGAGAATCCAACCGCGGCTGCGCCCTGGCCCCGGACTATGTCCGCAAACACCTCTACCACCTCTTCAAGGGGGCCGGGCGGCTGAAAATCGTCGACCTGGGCAATATCCGGGCCGGGGATCAGGTGAGCGACACCTATTTCGCCGTCAAAACCGTGGTGGCCGACCTGATCCGCAACAGGATCACCCCGGTCATCATCGGGGGAAGCCAGGACCTGACGTACGCCAATTACCAGGCATACGAGGAATTGGGGCAGATCATCAACATCGTGGGGGTGGATGCCCGTTTCGACATCGGCATGCACCGGGAGCAGGAGATCAGCCATTCCAATTACCTGAACGCCATCCTGACGCATAAGCCCAACTATCTGTTCAACTTTGCCAACATCGGCTACCAGACCTATTTTGTCGACCAGGATGCCATTGAGTTGATGGAAAAACTGTATTTCGATGCCTACCGGCTCGGATACGTGCGGCGTGATCTGGAAGAAGTGGAACCCATTGTCAGGAATGCCGACCTGATCAGTTTCGATGTGTCCTCCATCCGGCAGTCGGATGCACCCGGCAATGCCAACGCTTCGCCCAACGGATTCTACGGGGAGGAGGCCTGCCAGATCGTACGCTATGCCGGACTGAGTGACAAGCTTTCCTCCATTGGCTTCTATGAAGTGAATCCGGCCTTCGATCAGGGAGAGCAAACCTCCCACCTGGTGGCACAGATGATCTGGTATTTCATTGACGGCTATGCCTTGCGCAAGAAGGACATGCCGGACAGGCAACGGAAGGAATCCGGGGAATACCTAAAGTACGTGGTCACCATCAAGGATTTTAAAAACGAGATTGTTTTTTTCAAGAGCAAGAAAAGCGACCGGTGGTGGATGGAGGTTCCCTGCCCGGCGGGATTGCAGATGAAGTACGAACGGCAATTCCTGGTGCCCTGTTCCTACAAGGATTACCAGGCCGCCTGTGAAGATGAAATGCCGGAAAAATGGTGGCAGGCCTACCAGAAGTTCCTATAACGCAAAAAACGAAAACAAACCAAGAAAGACGCCTATCGGGAAAATTTGTACTTTTAATCAAATGGGGCGGTTTCCGGACCGATTACATGCCGGGCGGGCAGGCCGCCTGTCAATAATTTGCTGTTTTTTGCGTTTACTGAATGGAACAACACCCTCGTTCATGGGCATTCGTACATTCCTTTTAGCGGCTCTGACGGCCATCACCTTCACGCCTGCTTTCTCGCAGCAGGAGGCGCAGTTCAGCCACAACATGTTCAACAACATGGGCATCAATCCCGGCTACGCCGGCCTGAGACGTGCCATCTGCGCCACCGCCCTGGCTCGTCAGCAGTGGGTGGGGCTGCGCAACACCGAGGGGGAGAGGGTGAACCCGGAAACCTACAGCCTGCATGTGGATGCCCCCATTCCCTTTATCCGGGGGGGGCTGGCCGTGGGGTTTCTGCAGGACCAACTTGGCCTGGAAACCAATATCGGGGTGAAGATCGCCTATTCCTACCACCACCGCCTGGCTGACGGGATCCTCGGCCTGGGGGCACAGGTCGGCTTTTTGGACAAACGCATCGACTTCGGATCCTTCGAACCCATCACCCCCGGCGATCCGGTGCTGATCGGGGGAGAGGAAAGCCATATGTTTACGGATTTTGCCCTGGGGGCCTTCTACCAGGACGGCAGCGGCGCCTTCCTGGGATTGTCTGCCGCCCAGTTGCGCCAGGCCGGCGGATACCTCGGGGAAAGCAACTACTCCCTGCGCCGCCACTTATACGGAACGGCAGGCTACCAGTACACCATCCCGTCCAGCCCGGCCTATGTGGTCAGTCCCTCGGTCCTTGTTAAAACCGACATGAAGTCGGTCCAATTCGACCTCAACGCCCTGGTGACATACAATAAGCGCTTCTGGGGCGGCGTTAGCTATAGGCCCCGGGACGCCATGGTCGTCCTGCTGGGTGTTCAGTATGAGGAGATCAGCATCGGATACTCCTACGACCTGACCACTTCCCAGCTGGGATCCATGGGACGAAGTTACGGGAGCCACGAGATCATGCTGAGGTACTGCTTCGAACTGGACCTGGATAAAATACAGGAAATTCAGCGGAATATCAGATTTTTGTAACTTTGATGCTACTTTTACATATAATATATGTAAGCCTTTGAATCGCCCAAAGGACAACAAACAACCAAAGCTGCCATGAAGAGACTTTTTTTATTCCTGATACCATTGGTTCTTCTGGGGAGTTGCAACCGTTCCAGCCGGGGGCACCTGACCGGGGTGGAGGACCGCCCGGACGGTTTCTATGCCGACCCCCCGGGCATGGTGTTCATCCCCATGGGAAGCTTTACCATGGGTCCGTCGGATGAAGACCCGGCCTATGGACACACTGCCGTGTCCCGGACCATTTCCCTGCCGGCCTTCTACATGGACGAAACCGAGATCACCAACAACCAGTACAGGCAGTTTGTCCACTGGGTCAGGGACTCCATCGCCATGAGAATGCTGGTGGAAAACGACTATGTGGAGTTCATCCACGACGACTTCCGCGAGGATGGCAGGCGCTTTGACCCGGAACTGGTCGAGCTGACCTGGGGCAACGACATTCTGCAGCTGGAAAATGTCCCCCTGAACTGGAGCCGGGCGGGCAGGATTCCCTATAACAGCAGCGATCCGGAGGTGATCGACGCCCTCAGGGACCTCTACCTGGAGGACCACGAGCGGTTTTTCCGCCGCCGGGAGATCGATACCCGCAAGCTGGTATACCAGTACCACCGGGTGGATCTCAGAAGGGCCGCAAGGGTCTCCGAAAGGGACACCCCGCGGAACGAATTCATCATCAGGGAACAGACCGCCGTGTATCCCGACACCCTGGCCTGGATCCGTGATTTTTCCTACACCTATAACGAGCCCATGACCCAGCGGTACTTCTGGCACCCCACCTACGACCATTACCCGGTCGTGGGGGTTAACTGGGAGCAGGCACGCGCCTTCACCGTATGGCGCACCAACTTGCTGAACAGCTACCTGGCCGGCAGGGAAAGGCCCTATGCCATGGAATTCTCCCTGCCTTCCGAGGCGGAGTGGGAGTATGCCGCAAGGGGTGGCCTGCAACACAGCCCGTACCCCTGGGGAGGACCCTATGTACGAAATGCCGAAGGATGTTTCCTGGCCAACTTCAAGCCCCTCCGCGGGAATTACATAGGGGACGGAGGCTACCAGACCGTGATTGTCGGACACTACCCCCCGAACAATTTCGGGTTGTTTGACATGGCAGGCAATGTGTCCGAGTGGACCCGGAGCGTCTACGATGAGTCTTTCTATATCATCGGGCACGACATGAATCCCGACTACCAGTACGATGCAGCCCCCGACGATCCGCCCGTCATGAAGCGCAAGGTGGTCCGCGGGGGATCCTGGAAGGACGTGGGGTATTTCCTGCAAGTCAGCACCCGCACCTATGAATACCAGGATACGGCCAAATCCTATATCGGCTTCCGTTGCGTACAGACCTATCCCGGTCGCGACCGCAGGGATGGACGCGGCGCATCCAACGTTTATTAATCCAGTCATTTTTAACCTTTTTTCATCCAACGCCTTATGAGATTCGCAAACTCAAAAACCTGGAAAGTCTTCATGTCCAGACTGTACGGATGGGGTGCCTCCATTGTGATCCTGGGAGCCCTTTTCAAAATCATGCACTGGCAATTTGCAGACATCGCCCTGATTGTTGGTATGGGTACGGAAGTCGTCGTGTTTTTCTTCTCTGCATTTGAGAAGGTTCATGAGGAACCGGACTGGAGCCTGGTGTATCCCGAGCTGGCCGGACTGGAGGATGCCTCTGCCACATCCAGGGACGGCAGGGCCGCTGGCACGGCGAACATCAGCCTGTCTGCCAACCTGGACAGGCTGTTGGAGGAGGCCAATATCGGGCCCGAACTGGTCAACAACCTGGGGCGCGGCCTGCGCAACCTGAGCGACAATGCCGCCCGGCTGGCCGACATGTCCAATGCGGCCGCAGCCACCAACCAGTATGTCCAGAACATGGAGTCGGCCTCCAAGTCTGTGCTGGAGCTCAGCCAGTCATACAAGAACAAGACCGAGTACCTTAAGCACGATCTCAGCCTTTCCGGGGAATACACCAACAGCCTCAAGGATGTGGTCCACTCCATGAAGGACATGAGCGAGAGCTACAAGAAGACGGCCGCTTCGGCCCAGGACAACCTCTATGCATCGGAAGACCTGGCCAAGAGCATCCGGAACATGACCGGTTACTCCAACGAAATGGGCAAGGCCTACAGCCAGAATGCGGCCGTGCTGACCGATGCGGTGGAGGCCATGCAGGCTGCTTCCTCCCACGGAAAAAACTACAGCGATCAGTTGCAGAAGACGGCCCAGAACCTGTCGGCCCTGAATGCCGCCTACGAGATCCAGCTCCAGTCGGCCGGCACCCAGGCGGATTCCACCGAACGGCTCAACAAGACCATGGGATCGCTCGAAGAAAACGTGAACCAGACCCTGCTGACCACCCAGAAATACCAGGGCGAGCTCGACCAGCTCACCAACAACATCCGCGCGCTGAACAGCGTATACGGCAACATGCTGTCGGCCATGAATTTTAATGTAAACCGCTAGGACAACCAGATCGCCCGGGAAGGCCCATCCGACGATTGCCGGTAAGGGACCGGCCGGGCAATGAAACGACAGACTATGGCAGGTGCTAAACAAACCCCCAGGCAAAAACTCATCGGCTTGATGTACCTGGTATTTCTTGCACTGATGGCACTGAACGTGTCGGTGGAGGTGCTGGATTCTTTTCCCATGATCAACGAGGGACTGGAGCAGACCAACAGGAATTTCGAGCTGAAGGTGGACATGGTGTACCGGGACTTCGACCAGCAAAAGGCCATTTCGGAGGATAAAGTACAGCCCTTCTACGATGAGGCCCAATACGTCAAGGACCTTGCCGACGAACTGATCGATTACATCATCCAGCAGCGCCACCAGATGATCTCCGAGCTGAACGGGATCAGCCTGGAAGAGGCAGCCGTGCTGAACCTGCACGATTTAAAGAAAAAAGACAACTACAGCATCTCCTCCCGCTTCTGGCTGCGCGACAACATCCAGGAACCGACCCGGGACGGCGGCCGTGGCACGAGGGCTTATGAGCTCCGCGAGAAAATCGCCCATTTCAAGGAAGAGATTGACCGGATCATGGGCAGCCACAACCTGGCAGAGTTCATCCAGGTGGGACTGGACGTGGAAGGGCCGTTTTACAGGCAGGACACCGAGATCAGCTGGCAACAGCTGATGTTTGACCGCGTCATCTCCGTGGCGGTGGCCACCAACCTCAGCCGCCTGATCACCGAAATCCGCAATGCGGAGTTTGATGCCATCAACCTTCTCTATGGGGCCATCACGGCCGACGACTTCAAGTTCGACCAGATCGAGGCGAGGGTCGTCCCCAACAGCCAGATCGTGCTCCTGAACGACTATTATGAGGCGGATATTTTCGTGGCGGCCATCGACACCCGCCAGAATCCCGAGATCTTTGTCGGAGGCAGGTCGGTGCCCACCCAGGACGGGGTGGGACGACTGCGCATCCCGGCCTCTTCCACGGGGCCGCAGACCCACCGGGGTGTCATCCGCATCGTGTCGCCCACGGGCTATCCCCAGGAGTATCCCTTCACGGCCCAGTACATCGTGGAGCGGCCATCCGTTACGGTATCGGCCGACCGCATGAACCTGTTCTATGTGGGGGTGCCCAACCCGGTATCCATTTCCGCCCCCGGCATCCCGACCGAAAACCTTCGTCCGGTCATCTCGGCCGGAGGCAGCCTGACCCGCCAGTCGGACGGCAGCTACATCGTGCAGGTGCAGCCCGGCACCCGTGAGATCAACATCACGGTCAACGCCCTGGTGGACGGCACCACCCGCAATATGGGGACGAGCAATTTCCGCGTGCGCAACGTGCCCGACCCGGTGGCCTACATTGCCAACCGCCGCGAGGGCCGGATCACCAGGGACGAGCTGCTGCTTGCCAGGGCCATCATCCCCCGCATGGAGAACTTCGAGTTCGACATGAATTTCGAGATTGAATCCTTCACGATGGTGACCACCATGGCCGGGGACGTCCGGACTTTCCGGGCCACCGGCAACCAGTTCTCCGCAGAGATGCAGCAGGTGATATCCAATGCCGGCCGGGGGCAGCGCATCATCTTTGAAAACATCACAACGCGGCCGGGACCCGACGGAAGGGTCAGGACCCTGTCGCCCCTGAGTTTTACCATCAACTAAAAAGCCTAATCATAAGGAGGTCAACCCATGATACGAAATTTGCTTGTTATTTGCCTGCTGGCGCTGGTGTTCCCCTCAGGCCTGCTTGCGCAGTCCGCGCAGCCTGCGCAGCCAGGACAGGAAGGACGGCCGGCCCGTGACGGGGCCTGGGACCGGACCGACCAGGTCGACCGCAAGCCCGTGGAGTTTCCCTATATCCGGGAGACAGATGTGCTCTGGTCCAAAAGGGTATGGCAGCTGATCGACCTGAGGGAAAAGATGAACCAGCCCCTGTATTTTCCCCCGACCCCTTCGGGCAATATGCGCAGCCTGATGCAGGTGATCATGGACGGCATTGCCGAGGGAAACATCACCCCCTACAGCGTGGACGCCGAGGACTTCTCCGTCCCGCTCGACCCGCAGGCACTCATGGCCACGCTTGACAGAACCCAGAACATCACCATGCAGCGGCCCGATCCGCCTTATGACGAGTACGACACGACCATCACCATCTCCTTCAACCCCGCCGACATCATGCGCTTCCGCATCAAGGAAGACTGGTACTTCGACAGCAAACGCTCGGTACTCGAGGTACGCATCCTGGGCATTTGCCCGGTCCGGGAAGCCATCGACCCGCTGACGGGGGAGGTACGCGGGGACGAACCCCTGTTCTGGATCTATTTCCCGGAAGCCCGCGACATATTCGTCAATGCCCCGGTTTTCAACCGTTACAATGACGCCATGCGCATGTCATACGATGACCTGTTTATCCGGCGCTTTTTCAGCAGCACGATCTACAAGGCGTCCAACGTACACGACCGGCGCATCGGGGAGTATTACACGGGCATGGATGCCCTTCTGGAGGCCCAGCGAATCCAGGAAGAGATCCGCAACTTCGAGCACGACCTCTGGTCGTACTGACCCCCGGCCTTTTACACCATATCCGCCGGATTCACCCAGCGGTCAAAATCCTTTTCTGATACCAGGCCAAGGGCCAGCGCCGCCTCACGGAGGGTGCTGTTCTCCTCATGGGCTTTCCTGGCTATTCTGGCCGCATTGTCGTAGCCGATATGCGGACTCAGGGCCGTGACCAGCATCAGGGAGTTTTCCAGGTGGTTTTTGATGCCATCCGGGTTGGGCCGGATGCCGCGGACACAGTGGGTGGTGAAAGACCGGGACGCATCCCCCAGCAGGCGGGCCGATTGAAGCAGGTTATACACCATCATGGGCTTGAACACATTCAGCTGGAAATGGCCGTGCATCCCGGCGGTGGCAATTCCCGCATCGTTGCCCACCACCTGGGCAGCCACCATGGTCAGGGCTTCCGCCTGGGTGGGATTGACCTTCCCGGGCATGATGGAACTGCCCGGTTCGTTGGCAGGCAGGATGATCTCCCCGATGCCCGAACGGGGGCCGGAGGCCAGCAGCCGGATGTCATTGGCCACTTTCATGATGGACACGGCCAGTCCCCTTAAGGCCCCGCTCACGGCCACCACGGCGTCATGGGCGGCCAGGGCCTCAAATTTATTGGGGGCTGTTTTAAACGGCAGGCCCGTCAGCGCCGCGATCTGCCGGGCCACCTCCCGGTCGAAACCCCCGGGGGCATTGATGCCGGTCCCCACGGCGGTTCCCCCCAGGGCGAGCTCACTCAGGTGGTCCAGGGTGTCCTGCAGGTGAACGATCCCGTGTCCGAGCTGGGAAGCAAAGCCGGAAAACTCCTGTCCGAGGGTCAGGGGCGTGGCATCCATCAGGTGGGTACGGCCGATCTTGACCACCCCCCTGAAAGCCTCCGCCTTTTCCTCCAGGGCCTGACGGAACGCTTCCAGGGCTGGGATTGTGTGCTGCACAATCAGGGTGTAGGCGGCCATATGCATGGCGGTCGGGAAGGTGTCGTTGGAGGATTGCGACTTGTTGACATGGTCGTTGGGGTGCAGCCGGGGCGCCTTGTCCCCGTGGCTGCCGGCAAGGATTTCGTTTCCCCGGTTGGCAATCACCTCATTGAGGTTCATGTTGGTCTGGGTGCCGCTGCCGGTCTGCCACACCTTCAGGGGAAAATGATCATCGAGCCGGCCTTCCAGAATCTCATCACAAACTTCTGCGATGGCCTGGGCATGCACTTCGGGCAAAACCCCCATGGCACGGTTTACCATGGCGGCAGCCTTTTTCAACAGGGCGAAGGCCCGGATCACCTCCCCGGGCATGCGCTCCTCCCCGATTTTGAAATGGTGCAATGATCTTTGGGTCTGTGCGCCCCAGTACCTGTCGGCCGGCACCTCCACCGGGCCGAGGGTATCGTATTCGGTTCTGAACATATGCGGTGGTCTTGGTTCCTGCCGTTGCCTGCGCCCTAAGGCAACGGGAGCCGGCAGGAAGGTTTACCAGCTAAACAGCGCCGGCACACCACATGTTCATTCATAAGCCATGCACCTGGCGCCGCTTACAACATCCTGTAGAAATCGTTGCCCTTGTCGTCCACCAGGATGAAGGCCGGGAAATCCGCCACCTCGATGCGGTAAATGGCCTCCATGCCCAGCTCCGGGTACTCCAGCAGCTCGACCTTCCGGATGTTCTCCTGCGCAAGCACCGCGGCGGGTCCGCCGATGCTGCCCAGGTAAAACCCGCCGTGCTTTTTGCAGGCATCCGTTACGGCCTGGCTGCGGTTCCCTTTGGCGATCATGACCATGCTGCCGCCATGCTGCTGGAACAGGTCCACATAGGAGTCCATGCGGCCGGCAGTGGTTGGCCCGAACGACCCCGAAGCCATGCCTTCGGGAGTTTTCGCGGGACCGGCATAATAGATCGGATGGTCCCGGATGTACTGAGGAAGTCCTTCCCCTGCGTCCAGACGTTCTTTCAGCCTGGCGTGGGCAATGTCCCTTCCGACGATGATGGTGCCATGGAGGGAGAGGCGCGTGCCCACCGGGTGTTTGCTCAGTTCCCCCAGGATATCCTTCATGGGCTGGTTCAGATCGATCCGGACCGCCCCGCCTTCCTCCTTCCCTTGGAAGGACCCGGGGATGTAGGCCCCGGGATTGGTTTCCAGCTTTTCGATCCAGATCCCGTCCCGGTTGATTTTAGCCTTGATGTTGCGGTCGGCGGCACAGGACACGCCCATGCCCACGGGACAGGAGGCCCCGTGGCGGGGCAGGCGGATGATGCGCACATCCAGGGCAAAGTATTTTCCACCAAACTGAGCGCCGATGCCGAGCTTGTAGGCGGCCTCCAGCACCTTCTCCTCCAGGGCGCGGTCCCGGAAGGCCTGTCCCCCCTCGTTGCCCTCTCCGGGGAGGTCGTCATAATATTTGGCCGTGGCAAGCTTCACGGTTTTCAGGCAGGACTCTGCCGAGGTCCCCCCGATGACAAAAGCCACATGATAGGGCGGGCAGGCGGCCGTACCCAGTGTTTTCAGCTTGTCTGCCAGAAAGCGCTCCAGGCTGGCCGGGTTCAGCAAGGCCTTGGTTTCCTGAAACAGGGCGGTTTTGTTGGCCGACCCGCCCCCCTTGGCCACAAACAGGAAATGGTACTCCTCTCCGGCCACCGCGTTGATGTCGATCTGGACCGGGAGGTTGGTACCGGAATTCTTTTCCTTGTACATATCCAGGGGGATTACCTGGGAGTAGCGCAGGTTTTCTTCCGTATAGGTCTTATAAGCCCCCCTGGAAAGCGCCTCACGGTCTCCCCCACCGGTCCATACCCTTTGGCCCTTCCTGGCAAAGATGGTGGCCGTGCCCGTATCCTGGCAGAACGGAAGGAGTCCCCTGGCCGATATTTCCGCATTGCGCAACATGGTCAGGGCCACATACTTGTCGTTTTCACTGGCATCGGGATCCTCCAGAATGGCCGCCATCTGGCGGACATGGGCACTGCGGAGCATGAAGGAGGCGTCCCGTAGGGCGGCGCGCGCCAGTTTTTCCAGGGCTTCGGGCTCCACACACAGGACGGGTTCCCCCCTGAAAGTGTCCAGGGAAACATGCTCCTTGCCCAGCAGGTAATAGTCTGTCTGATCCTCCCCCAGGGGATAGGGATCCTGGTAAAAAAATTCCGGTGCTGCCATACTTACGGATTTTTTGGTTTACACTGAAACGGCTGTTCAGCGGTAAATATATCAGAAAAACCGATGAATCACAAACACCCGGAGAAAAACCGGCCGCCAGGGCCTGCATCCCTTCATTCTTTTTGCCGTATCTTTGCAGGCATGGAAACGAACCGTCAAAAGAAAATCGCCCGCCTCATCCAGAAAGACCTGGGTGAGATCCTCCAGTTGGAAGGAAGGGACTGGTTCCCCGGGGTCATGGTCACGGTGACCAAAGTCAATGTCACCAGCGACCTGTCCATCGCCAGGGTCTACCTGAGCATCTTCGGGAAGAAGGCAGAAGACATCCTCCGCCTGGTGGATATGCAGGGGCGGGAGATCCGCAGGCAACTGGGGCTGCGTGCCAGAAACCAGCTCAGGCACATCCCGGAATTGCGGTTTTTCATTGATGACAGCCTGGATTACATCGACAACATCGAACGCCTGCTCAAGGAATAATCCCGTATCCCCATGCAGTACGACCCCATCAAGCGGCAGCTGGGCGGACTATTTAACAGGTGGACCCTCACCCGGAAACTCCTTTTCCGCCTGCTCGACATCCTGCTGCTGCGCACCTGGCATGTTCACCGGGAGCTGCGAAGGTTCTTCCGCAACCGGCAGGGCCAGCGCCTGAGCGTCCTGGACGCAGGCAGCGGATTCGGACAATATACCTATTATGTGGCGCGCAGGCAGCCCGACTGGACCATCCGGGCCATAGACCTCAAGGAGGAGGAGATTGCAAACTCGCGGGACTTTTTCCAAAAGGCCGGCCTGGCGAATGCTTCTTTTGCCACGGCCGACCTGCTTGATTTTCAAGAGCCAGGCACCTTCGATCTGGTCCTCTCGGTCGACGTCATGGAGCATATCGAGCAGGACGTGAAGGTGTTCACAAACCTCTTCCGCTCCATGAAACCCGGTGCCATGCTGCTCATCAGCACCCCGTCCGACCAGGGGGGCAGCGGGGTCGGCCACGGCCAGGAGCGCTCTTTCATTGAGGAACACGTCAGGGACGGCTACGGCAGGAAGGAAATCGCGGACAAGTTGCGCAAGGCCGGTTTCGGCAGGGTGGAAGCCCGCTACACCTATGGCCCGCCCGGCAACCTGTCCTGGTGGCTGAGCATGCGCATTCCCATCACCCTCGTCGGATACGCCAGACTATTCTGGGTGGTTTTGCCGTTTTACTACCTGCTGGTGATGCCGCCATGCCTGCTGTTGAACCTGGCAGACCTATACCTGCCATACCGTTCGGGGACCGGCCTGTTGGTAAAAGCCTGGAAAACCTGACAAAACCCCTATGCAGACGCCCTTTCCACTATACATCGCCCGGCGGTACCTGTTCGCTAAAAAATCGCACCATGCCATCAACATCATCACCCTGGTGTCGGTCATCGGGGTGATGGTGGGCACCATGGCCCTGGTGGTGGTGCTTTCGGTGTTCAACGGTTTTGAGAAGCTGATCCTCTCCCAGTTCAATGCGTTCAACCCGGATATGGAGGTGTCTCTGCGGGAAGGTAAAACCTTTTCATCCACGGACATTCCGCTGGAGGAACTGCAACAGATGCCCGGCGTGGCACAGGTGGGGGAAGTGCTGGAGGAGGCGGCCCTGCTGACCTACCGGGACCGCCAGCACCTGGTTCGCATGCGGGGGGTCTCTTCCGCCTACCGGGACATCACAGGCATCGACACCCTGCTCATCGAAGGGGAGTACCTGCTGGAGGACGGGGCCACCGACTTTTTTGTCATGGGACACGGCGTGGCCCATATACTGGGGGCCGGCATTCACGATTTTCTGAATCCCCTGACGATATACGTACCCAGAAGAGGCCGCAGCATCAGCCTCCAGCCCGCCGACGCCTTCAATGCCTCCACGCACTATGCCAGCGGCACCTTCGGCATGCAGTCGGAGTACGATATGGAGTACGTGCTGGTCCCCTTGCGGCTGGCAAGACGGCTGCTGAACCATGGAGACGAAGTCAGCTCCCTGGCCATCCGGCTGGAGCCACAAGCCAACCCATCCAGGGTCCAGCGTGACCTGGAAGCAATGGCCGGACCGCAGTTCGTGGTAAAGAACCGTTTTCAGCAGCAGGAACTGCTGTACAAGATCATGCGGTCAGAGAAGTGGGTCATCTTCTTCATACTCACATTCATCCTGATCATTGCCACCTTCAATGTGGTGGGCTCCCTCACCATGCTGGTCATTGAGAAACAAGGCGACATACACACCTTGCGCAGCCTGGGCGCCTCCCGGAAAACCATCCGCAGGGTGTTCCTGCTTGAAGGCATGATGATCAGCCTGGCCGGGGCGGTGGGCGGCATTGCCCTCGGTGGCCTCATTTGCTGGCTTCAGATGCGTTTCGGGCTGGTCGGGATACAGGCGGAAGGCAATTTCATCATCGACTCCTACCCGGTGGCCGTGCAGACCTGGGATTTTATCCTGGTGGCGGTGACCGTCTTTAGCATCGGGTTGGTGGCCAATATACTCCCCTTAAGAAAAATTTCCGAAAAGCTGGAGAAACCGGGCTAATCCACATTGAGGACATGCGGAAACCAGACAGGTCCATACACCCCAAAAGGGAATCATTTGTCAAAAAACCGGCTTTTTATTAAATTTACTCTTTACGCAACAAAGAAAACCCAACGCGATCGATCGAAAGGAATGAAGAACCCATTCACTGCTTCATCTGGCGTACCGGCCGGCCTGCTGGCCCTTGGGCTGCTGCTGGCACTGTTTCCTGCCCGGGCGGAAGGCCTCCGGGACGGAGCCCCTGCCGGCGGAAACAAGGTGGAGCTGGTATCCGATGACGCTTCGGGGACAACCATCAGGTTGCGTTATGGACCGCTTGTCTTTCAGGAAATCAAAACCAGCCACGGCATCTTCTCCGAGCCTGTCCTGGAGGACGCTTACTGGGTGGGTGAGCCCGGCAGTCCCCGCCTGCCCGCCAGCAACTTTTTGCTGGAGGTGCCTTTCGGGGCAGAGGTCCGCGTGGAAGTCCTGCGCATCACCATGCAGGAGTATTCCCTGGCGGAACTTGGGGTCGCCCATCCCCTCTACCCGGCCCAGCCTTCTGCCCTGAAACGGGAAACGGAAGAGCCACCCCCCCTGCTCCTGTCGGTGGACCAGTACGAACGGGATGAATTCATCCGGCACGAGCTCGCCGGCGTGGAGGTCCTCGGGGTCATGCGGGACAGGAGGATCGCACGCCTTTCGGTGGTTCCCATGGAGTACAACCCGGTGCAACAGCGAATCCGAATGGTCAGTGAACTGGAGGTCTCCATCCGTTACGACCGGTCCGACCGGGTATTGTCCGACCACATCAAGGCATCGACCTATTCTCCCTATTTCGAGGGACTGTCCAGCAAGCTGCTCAATCCGGCCAGCCATGATCCGGCCCTTAAAAACTATCCGGACCTGCTTCAACAGCCGGTGAAGATGCTGATCATTTCCCACCCGGATTTTCAGCAAACGCTGCGTCCGTTCGTGGAGTGGCAGACGCAGAAGGGCTTTGCCGTAACCGAAGCATATACCCATGTCATCGGCAACACCGCCACCGCCATCAGGCAATACGTCCGGCAGCAATACCAGGCAGGGACCCCGGACGATCCGGCACCCACCTTCGTGGTCCTGGTCGGCGACCCGGACAAGCTGCCTCCCTCGGTGCCCAGCGGCAGCGCCTCCGGGAAGCCCAGCGACCTGTACTATGGATCGGTCGACGGCGACTACTTTCCGGAGATGTATTACGGCCGTTTGTCGGCGCGCACCCCCCGCGAGCTCCAGAACCAGATTGAGAAAATCATCGCCTACCAGCAATATGCTTTCACAGACCCCTCATTTCTGAACCAGGCCACCCTGATCGCCGGCAACGACTTTACCTGGGGGCAGGCCATCCTGCAGCCGACCATGAAATACGCCAGCCGCAATTACTTCAACGCCAGCCGCGGCTATGAACAGGTCAACACCTACCTGACAAGTTATGAGGGCCTTTATGACCGCTCAAAAGTCTCTGTCGGCTTCCTGAATTTTTCCGGGCATTGCACGGCCACGACCTGGTCGAGCCCCAATCTCACCGTATCCGGTGTCCACGCCCTGGGCAACAACGGACAGTACCCGCTCGTGATAGGGAACTGCTGCCAGAGCGGCCTGTTCAGCCAACCGGAAAGCATTGCCGAAGCCTGGATGCGGGCCGAAAAGGCCGGGGCCGTGGCGTACATTGGGTCCGCCCCCGACACCCACTGGTTTGAAGACTTTTACTGGTCGGTCGGCGCCTTCCCTATTCAGGGCAACAACGCAGGGTATGTGCCAAGCGTTTCCGAAACATCCGAGGGAGCGGTCGATGCCTTGTTTGCCAACCAGTATTTCCCGGTGGCTGCCATCAAGATGGCAGGCAACCTGGCCATTACCCGGGCCCACCTTCAGGGATTTGAGTCACAGTCGAACATCCTGTGGTACTGGCAGGGTTACCACACCTTCGGGGATCCATCCACTCAGATATACCTTACGGAAGCGGTTCCCAACGTGGTGGAGCACCTGCCCTTTGTCCCCGCGGGAGCAGACCGGTTCATCGTGGACGCCATGCCCGGTTCCTATATCGGCATTTCCCGCAACGGGGTATTACATGGGGCGGCTTTTACCGGCCAGGACGGACGTGCGACAGTCCCCATCCAACCCATGCCCGAAGGAGGCACGGCAAGAATCGTGGTGACCCGGCCGCAGACCATCCCCTACATCCAGGATGTGTCCGTCACATCCATTGAGGGACCCTTCGTGGTGGTCGACCAGCACCAGGTGAACGACCCGGCTGGCAACAACAACCAAAGGGCCGACTACGGGGAGGTGATCAGCCTGGATGTGCGCCTGCGGAACATCGGAACCGATTCGGTGGGTCCTGTGACCGCCTGGCTGGAAAGCACAGACCCCTTTATCAGCATGGTCAACGGAGAGCACGGGGTCGTTTTCGAAGGGTTGGGTACCACCCTGGCAGGCAGCACCGCCATTGTCAGTAAGGCCTTTACGATGCGGGTCAGGGAAAACATTCCCAACCAGCACAGGGCAAGGCTCCACATGACGCTGAAGGGCGGTGCGGATACATGGACCTCCTCCCTGGTCCTTCCGGCTTATGCCCCCGTGTTTTCCATCAATAAAAACTATGCCCTGAGCACTTCCCCGGGACAGGCACCGCTGGGACGTCTCGACCCGGGCATGGATGCCTGGGCCGGTTTCAGCATCGCCAATCGTGGAGAGGCACGGGCCACCTCGCCCAGGGTCCGGCTGGCAGCCAGCTCCCCCTACCTGGGTATTTCCCAGGAAGAAGTGACCCTGCCCGCCATGAATCCGGGAGGCAGCAGCCAGGCCCACTTTCCGATCAGCATCCATCCTTCGGCCCCCCAGGGGCTTCGCATACCACTTCAGGTTGTCGCCCAGGACGGCCACGTGGCCGTGGCCGACACCTCCCTGATGATCGGACAAGCGCCTGATGTCACCATGGGCCATGAAGACATCCTGTCGATCCACTACCCGTTCTACAATCTATACAGGGCCAACCGCACCCAGATGCTCTATCTTGAAAGCGAGATCGGTCCCGGCTCCAAAACCATTTCCAGGCTCGGCTTTCATATCCTGCAGACAACCACCCAGCAAAACCGTTTTCCCAATTTCAGGATCCGCATCATGCCCACCGGCCTGAACGAGCTTCCGTCCGGATTTGTCAACATGAGTGAGGCCACTGAGGTGTTTTATGCGGCACAATACCAGATGCCGGCCAGGACAGGATGGCACTTCTGGGATCTGTCAGATTTTGTTTACAGCGGCTCCGGCAACCTCATCATCGAGGTGCTGTGGGGCATGTTGCCCGACTGGACCTCCCCCCACTTCAGGGTGGCCAGTTCGCCCATGCAGAAAAGAATGGTATCCTACGGATACAGCGACCTGGTTGCCGTCCCATCCTATAATGGTTCTTCCGACATCCGCCCCAACCTTGTTCTGGGTTTCCGGCAGCCGGAGCCACCCCGGCAGCAGGAGGCGGAGTTCCTGATCATGAACGGGGACAGAGAACCGGTTCCGGACATCGGGCTGCGCATTGGCTCCCTGATGCTGACGCCGGATCCCGCCGGCAGGGTGGCCACATCCCTTTATCCCGGGGTTTACACCTACCGGGTGGTTTCCAACGGGGACCTCCTGCTCAAAGAAGGCACTTTCACGCTGGAAAACCAGTCCAAAAGCATCGAGGTGATTCTGTCCGAGCTGTTTGAAGTCCGCTTTCATGTCTCAGACCATTTTGGCAACCCCATTCATGATGCACAGATCACCCTGGACGGCAGACAATACGATCAGGGGGTCTACGAAATCAAGAACCTGTTGCCGGGAACTTTTGCCTATGTGGTGAGCCGGGAGGATTTCTTCGACCATCACGGCACGTTTACGCTTCAGGATGAAAGCAAGGACGTCTTTGTCAGCCTGGACCCCGAAAACACCTCCGTTAAGGAACCGGAGCGGCGGCCTGGCCTGTCTGTCCGGCCCAACCCAGCCAGGGATATGATCCGGATCCTCCTGACCCTTCCCGGCCCGGATGAAGCCGTCCTGCGCCTGCTGAACTACCAGGGCATGATTCTTGTTGAAGAGAAACTGGTTCCGGTGGGGGAAAGCAGCGTTCTGACCATGGACTTAAGCGGTTTTGCACCCGGCATCTACTATTTGCGTGCCGAGTCGGGAGGGTGGAATCACATTAAAAAAATCATTGTATATTAGCCGGCAAATCGCCGCAAACTTTTAAACAACCAAACAATATGCACAGCAAATCCATCCCCGGCCTGATCCTGATTCTCTTCCTATCACTGGGATCCTTCGGACAGCGTTCCTACAACCAGATCTTCGAATTCAGAAACCAGCAGATCAACCTCGTGGAACATGTTCCGGTGGAACAGCAGAACCTGTTTCCCGAATACCAGCCCGGCACGATCTATGCAAGGGGAGGTGTGACTTCCACAGGAAACTTCAACTATAACATGCTTTTAAATGCCCTGGTGTCTGTCAACCGCCGCGGGGAGGAACTGGTGGTGGTCACCCCGGCAGACTCCGTGGTCTTCGAGAACGGAACCGTCCTGGTTGGCTTTCCTGAGGTTGGCCTCACCGAACGCCTGGCAAAGCATCCCGGGGTCAGCCTGGCACAAAGGCACACCCTGCGTGTCCGGGCCGAAATCCTGATTCCCGGTGCCTACGGACAACCCACCCGTACTTCTGCGGTGACCCGCTTCAGTTCGGTGGATATGTCCAACGATCGCACCGGCGGAGGCCGTTTTTACGTGCTGGACAACCCGGACCGGGATCCCATGGAGGTGAATGTCCGTTATGAGTCTTCCTTTATCTTCCGAAACAAAGAGGGGGACCACCAGGTGGCCAACCGCAGGCAGTTGCTCAGCGCCTTCCCGGAATACCGCAGGGAGATTCGTGACTTCCTGGCCGAGATGAACACCGACTTTTCCAGCCCCGCCGATATGAAGAAACTGGCGGACTACCTGGGCAGCCTGAAATAACCAGCAGAAAAAGGTTCCGCAGCCCCCATAAGGGGAGGGATCACCGCGGCTGTCAAGGGTTGGGTTCTACCGGATTTCTGCCTTCAGCTCCCGGGTGAAAGTCCTTGACAGCCCCTGCATTACCTTGTCTATCTCTTTGTCAGTCAAGGTTTTTTGCCAATCCTGCAAAACAAAGCTCACGGCATAGGATTTCTTGCCGGCGCCCAGTTTGCTTTCATCCTCGTACACATCGAACAGCTTTACCTGCCTGAGCAATTGGCCGCCGGTGAGGTACGCCAGTTTTTCAATGGCTCCGAATGAAACTTCCCTGTTGACCAGCAGGGCCAGGTCGCGCCTGACTTCGGGAAACCGGGGCACTTCCGCATACCTCAGATCCTGCCTGGATGCAAGGGCCATGAGTCTTTCCCACTCAAAGCTGGCATGATACACCGGATTGCGCAGGTCGAAGTGCTTTTGTATGGCCGGTGAGAGCAGGCCCGCCCTGGCCAGGGTTTCCCCTTCCAGGGAAAATTTCAGCCGGTAATCATAGGGCGCCTTGTCCTTCTGTACCGTTTCTTCCATTTTGTCCAGCCCAAGGCCCAGCCGTTGAAACACGTTGTGGACGGCACTTTTCAGGTCGAAGAAATCCACCAGGCCGTCCGGGGCATTCCAGGTTTCCGGCCGCTTGCGTCCGGTCACCCACAAATCCAGCATGGCCCGTTCCCGGTATCTTTCCAGTCCCATGTTGGTCGTACCTCCGGCAGCAAGCACCTGATAGATATTGCCAAACTCATAGAGTTTCATGTCCAGCCACCGGCGGTTCTGGTTGAATGCGATGACCTCCAGACCCCCGAACACCAGATCCTGCCGCAACACCCCCAGGTCCTGGCTCAAAGGGTTCAAAATACCCACCGAACGGTCCGGATCGAACCCCGGCAGGGAATAATGGCTTCCCGGGACCAGGGAGTTGTTCATGATCTCGAAAAAACCCTGGGCGGACAGCATGTCAGACACCATGTTCTGCAACTTCTCCTTGTCCGGCTTGGGCGAAAGCACGATCGAAGAATGCAGTTTGCCGGGCATCCCGATCTCGTTGTACCCGTATATGCGAAGCACCTCTTCGACCACATCCGCTTCCCTGGTAACATCCACACGGTAAGCGGGGACCTGCAACAGCAACCCTTGTTCATCCTCTTCCAGCACGATGAAATCGAGGTCCCGCAGTATCCCCTTGACCTGTTCCGGCGGAATGGCTTTGCCCATCAGCCTGCCGGCCTGTTCGTAGCGGTATGTCACCCGTGCCGGTTCCGTTTTTACAGGATACACATCCACCAGGTCCGAACTGATCCTCCCTCCGGCAACCTCTTTGATCAGCAAGGCGGCCCGCTTGAGTGCCACGGGGGCCATGTTGGGGTCGGCCCCGCGCTCAAACCGGAAGGAGGCATCGGTCTTGATCCCATACCGGTTGGATGAGCGCCGGATGGTCACAGGATCGAAGCAGGCGCTCTCCAGGAAAATATTCGTTGTGGCGGCGGTCACCCCGGAATGGATGCCGCCCAGGATGCCGGCCATGCACATGGGCTCCTCTTCATTGCAGATCATCAGGTCTTCCCCGCTCAGCTCCAGGGTGTCTTCATCCAGCGTCTCAAAGGCCGTGCCTTTGGGCGGCTTCCTGACGATGACCCGGTCACCCGTGATCCGGTCGGCATCGAAGGCATGGAGGGGCTGACCGAGTTCGTGCAAGACAAAGTTGGTGATGTCCACCACGTTGTTAATCGGTTTCAGTCCGATTGCCTGCAGCCGGTGTTTCAGCCAGGAGGGCGAATCCTGCACACGCAGGCCGGAAACAGTCAGGCCGCAATAACGCGGACAGGCGGCGGGATCCTCGATAGAGACGGGTATGACCCGGTCCCGGTTGTCGGGGGCGAACCGGCTTACATCGGGCAGCTTCAGTGTCATGGTCCCTGCTCCCTGCCTGTGGTTGACCACGGCCAGGATATCACGCGCCACCCCGAGGTGGGATGCAGCATCAATCCTGTTGGGAGTCAGGCCGATCTCAAAAACCCAGTCCTCCACCACCTCGAAAAGGCCGTTTGCCGGCATGCCGACGGGCGTATCACCGGGCAGGACCATGATGCCGTCATGAGAATGACCCAGGCCCAGCTCGTCCTCGGCACAGATCATACCCTCCGACACCTGCCCCCTGATCCTGGCCTTTTTGATCTCCAGCGCCCCTTCGGGTGTGTAGAGGGTGGCACCCACCCTGGCCACCAGGACTTTTTGTCCCGGGCGCACATTGGGGGCCCCGCACACAATGGGCAGGGGCTCCCCCTGCCCCGTATCGACCCTTGTAAGGGTCAGGCGGTCGGCATCCGGATGCTTCTCGCAGGAGATAACCTCTCCGGTGACCACGCCCCTGAGCCCCCCCCTCACGTTTTCGAACCGGGTGAGGCTTTCCACCTCGAGTCCGGTGTCTGTCAACAATACGGCAAGTTCTTCCGGACCGTGCTCAATCCCTGCAAGGTCCTTCAACCAACGATAAGAAACTATCATACAATGATCAGTTTAATGCAAACAGCCCGCGCCACAGCTCCCTGTCCGCTGTAAACAGACGGAGCTGGTAGGTTCCCTTTTCAAAACCATCTTCCGGTTTGAAAACCACGCAGGTTTCCTGCTGCTGGTTCCCGTACCGGATGGCTTCCTGGAATGACATGGCTGTTTCCTGCCCGTTGAGCGGCAAGGTCACAGGAGGCTGTGGCCCCATGACCTCATTGTCAGGGCATAGGATTTGAAAATAAAATTCGTGTTCACCAGTCCGGGCGAGCTGGTTCTCCCGGATAACAAAACAAATGCGCAATTTGCCGGCACGGGTTGCCCTGGTTGTTTCCCGGTCTCCCCGGCGCGTTTCCCTGAGCGGGACCACCTCAACAGAGGCGACCTCCAGGCGGCCGGCCCTTTCAATCTGCTCCGACATTTCCCTGTTGGCCTCCTGCAGTTCATCGCGGAGAACCGTGGCCTGAGAAAGGGCCGATCTGAACTGCACGTTTTCCCCGCTCAATGTGCGGTTTTCCTCCTCCAGCAACCGGATCCTGTCTGACAACAACGCCATTTCCCGGCCCATGGCCTCCATCTGTTCCACGCAATGGGCAAGTTCCTCGGGGCTCACGGCCTGCTGCACCAGGTTTCTCAGGCGGCGTATCTCGGCTTGTTGGGCGCGGATCTCCTGCTCAAGAAGGGTGTTGGCCTCCGCCATGTCGTCATAAGCCCGGTCCAGAGAATCCAGTTTCAAAACAAGCTCCTGCTTTTGCAAGCCCAGGGCGTCTTTCTCAAGCATCGTGACGCGTACGGTCTCCTGCTGGGTGAGTGCTTTTCTCAGCAACAGCCCGACGGACACGGCCAGGACAATGGCCAGCAGGGAGAGGAATACGATCGGTGCAACGAAAGATTGTTTTCTGCTGCCACCACCAGAAGGGGTTTTCCGGTACAGGCTCTTGTTTCTTTCCATATTCGGACCTATTTGAATCAGGTCTTATGACAGACGGACGACAAACCCGTCAGTCCAGCCGCAGCCAGTCGCAATGCCGGCTTCATGACTTCATTACCTCAGCGCCAGAGAGGTTTCCCCAAGCAAGACCTCATCGGTGTACAGGGAAACCAGGTAGATGCCCGGCTCGAACTCTGCCAGCCTTTCCCAGTAAAGGCAGCTGGTGATCTCCTGGTTCTGGTAATTGATGGCTTCCCTCAGGGAAAACTGCAGTGTGTCGGAGTGGTGCACGAAGGAGTGGGTATCTGCCTCGCTCAGCCGCAAAATGTCGCCCGTGGGGGAAGCAATGCGCACGTATACATGCTGGGTTCCTGCCGGCGCAATGGGGTTCTCGGCAATGGTAAAGCAAACCTTGATCTGCTCTGCCCTACGGGCACGGTCGGTTTCCTCTTCCCTGCCGGCCCCCCGGATCCTGATGGCCGACGCTTCAAGTTGATAGGCCCGCAAAGCAGAAGCCAGTTCCACTTTGGATTCCAGGACTTCCTTGTCCTGAGTCAGCTCGGTGGTCCTGGCCCTGACCTGCCGGATCTCTTCGCGGATCTGAACGTTTTCAGCCCGCAGCACCTGGTTGACCGTCACGAGGCTGTCAATTTCCTTCACGTAGTTCTGGGTGACCTCCCGCAAGCCGTTGAGCTGTCTTCTGATCCGGTTGTAGTCGGCCTGGCGGGCGATGAGTTGTTGGATCTCCTGGGCGCTGGCCTGAATGATGCTGTCTTTTTCCACCAGCACGCTGTCGTATTCCAGCTTAACCAGGTTGTATTCAGCGAGCACGGAATCCAGCTCCAGCTGCAGCTCCTGGTTCATCTCCTCGGCAAAAACCCTCAGTTCCCTGGTCTCCTTAAGCGACATGCGGCTGATGACCAGAAATACGGCCAGTATGGCGATCACTGCCACCAGCGCAAGTATGGTTGCCCTGTAAATTTTTTCGTTCCGGTTGTCTGAACCGGTTATCCCTGCCTGTTTGGTTTCCATAGGTTTTTTGCGTGTATAAGGTTGTACGTAGGTTCCGTTCGCCGGTTTCATGCCGGATCGGGTTTGTGGGCCGGCAAGATTCCATTACATTGGGTGCCGTCAGCCCCGCCATGGGGAAACCCCATGCTTGCGGCTTCTTTCGGGCAAATTTAATGCATTTTTTCTTCCCAAACTATTGGTTTTCCATGAACCTGAAACACCTGGGCAAAGATTTTTTCTCCCTGTTTTTTCCCCCGCTGTGCCTTTCGTGCAGCAAGGTTCTTGTGCGAGGGGAATCATACATATGCAGCGGCTGCCAACTCCGCCTGCCCCGCACCGGGTTTCACATGCTCCGGGAGAACCCCCTCAGCCAGGTATTCTGGGGGCGAATTCCCGTGGAAGCAGCCACCGCCCTGTTCTATTATCAGAAGGGCGGAATGGTCCAGCAGCTTGTCGCACAGATCAAATACCGGGGGCAGTATGCCCTGGGCGTCTACCTGGGCCGGCTCATGGGAAGGGAGCTGCTTCGCTCGCCCCATTTCACGGACATCGGGATGGTGGTGCCGGTCCCACTGCATCCGGACAGGCTCAAAAAGCGTGGCTTCAACCAAAGCGAGGCCTTCGGGCTCGGCATTTCCCAAATCCTGGACATTCCCCTTAAAAGTGACGCCCTGCATCGGGTGCAGCGAACCCAGACCCAAACCAGGAAAGGGCGTTTTCACCGGTGGAAAAACGTTTCCGGGGTGTTCCGGCCTTCCCCCGGATTCAAAGGCCAAAACGTCCTGCTGGTGGATGATGTGCTGACCACAGGATCCACCCTGGAGGCCTGCGCCCAGGCCATCCTTCAGGGAAAGGGAAGCAGGGTCTGGATCGCGACCATCGGTTTCACCGCCTAGAGCCGCCCGGCCAGCACAGCCGACCGGCGAAAATGCCGCACATTGCCGTTCAGGTCGAACACCTCCACATGGATGAGGTAGATCCCGACGGGGGCTTTGAGGCCGTCATCCCCCACCCCGTCCCAGGCAATCACCCCCGAGGTGGCCAGCAGTTCCCCGGCGCGCAGCCGGCGGATGCGCCTGCCCCGGCTGTCGAATACCGTCACGTTGGCCACAAAGCCGGGGGCGTCGAAAGCATAGGCGATCTGCAGCAGGTCATCCTGACCATCCCCGTCGGGTGAAAAGAGCTCCGGTTCGACCACCACTTCCCCGTTTCCCGCGGCAATATCCGCCGAATACTGGGAATTGAGGTAGCCTGGCGTTCCGAAACCGGCCGATTGCGCAGCGGAATGCCAGTTGGAACGGTCCTGGGTCGGCAGGTTGGGATTCACCCGTTCCAGGGCCACCCCCTTGTAGGTGGTCAGCAGGGCGATGTGCATGTCTTCCTCGTAAACAAAACGGTCGATGACCTCCAGGCTTTTGGTGACCAGGACCAGGATGCCGTTGGCATTGGTCATCCGCGGCATGCCTCCCATCCGGATGAATGCTCCGGGGTTGGGGGTCATGTAGGTGCTGCTGACCTGCTCGGGACTTTGCGTCAGCACGGCATAATCCCCGGGAAAGAACAGAAAGGACTCCTCCAGGATGGGCTGGATGGTGGTCAGGATCCCCTCAAGGGTATCCATGGAGGCAAGCAGGCAGTCCTTCAGATCGACCACCTTACTGGAGCGGTTGTAGACTTCAATATACCTGGATCCCCCATCGGGCGGGTTGAAAAGCACTTCATTGATGACCAGGTCGAACGGCCCGGGCTGTTCGGGCAAGGCGATCCTGGTGGTCCTCTTATCGATCAGGTTGCCCGCGCAGTCGGCTATGGAGGCGTCCAGGCTAAGCTGGTACACCATCCCCGGCTGAACCGGCTGTGCAAAACGCAGGAGGACCCGGGAGAAGTCAGGGAGCAGGGGTTCGGCCGAGACGGGCTGACCCACCCCCTGGTCCACCGTATAATGGCCGGTGTTCGCCAGCGATTCACGGTCCATCGTCTCGGAGAACGTCAGCAATACGGTGCGGTCATTCACCATGCCCGCCATCAGCAGCGCGGGCCTTGTGCCATCAGGGTTCTCCCCCAGCACGGCATTGGGCTCGCCGGGGGTCCCGCCCCTCGGATCGGTCGATGCCCTCCAGTTTTCGGCCCCCTGGCAAAAATTCAGCGGGTCGATCTTTTCCAGCGACCACCCTCCGTTGCTTCTGGCTGGATCCCGGTACCAGGTGTCCCGGTAAGACACAAACGACACCACATTCAGGTCCGGATCGAAAAGCACCAGGTCGGTCCCCGCATTGGTCAGTGCGGTCTGCGACAGCCCGGGCACGGCCACTGCATGGCCAAAATCCCTCAGGTGCGGATAAGCCGCTTCGGTCACCAGCAGCAGGTACCCCCCCGCAGGAAGCGGTGCAAACGGCAGCTGCCGCTGGGTCGTGCCGTGCTGCAGCACCCAGCCTTCCAGGTTGACATGAAACGGGGTCGTGTTATACAGTTCGATGTATTCATGGGGAGGGAGGCCCACTTCAGGCGTCGGATCAGCCATCAGTTCATTGAAAACCACATCGAAGGCCTGCGGTACAAAATAGACAAAGACCACCTCGAAAGGATCCATCACATTGCCCCTCAGGTCGCTGACCTGGCTGATGCGCAGGACGTACTCCCGGTTGGCATCGAAGGGTTCGGCAAACAAGAGGGTGACCACATTGGGTGTGACCGGGTCCCGGCTTGCGATGACCGGGGAACCAACGCCCCCGTCCACCATATAGTTGGCCGTGCTTTCAGACGAAGCAGCCTCAATGACCTCGTCAAAAAACAGCCTGATGGATGAGGCCGACACGACCTGGACCTCTTCCACCACCGGGGGCGCATCGTCCGCCTCCCAGGCCCCTGCAAAGAAATCATCGAAGTAAAAACGGTTCGAATTGCTGACCGTGTAGCGGCAGGATATGCCGAACCAGGAAGTCGCGGTGTGGACCCGGTCTGTCACCGTGCCCTGGGGCAGGAACAATTCCCCCCCCAGGGGGTCGGCCCAGAATTCCCAGTTCCCGTCCGCATCCCTCAAAACCCGGATGCGCAGGATATTGTTCGTGGTGGCGGCCAGGTTCATGCTCCCCGCCAACAGCTCCGTAACCTGCTCTCCATCCTGGCGGTAAAAGAACAATCGTTTGTTGTCTCCCCCGTCTTTGCCAATCTGCAGGAAGTACCCGTTGAGGCCACCATGCAGGTCGCCCGAATCGCTTACCAGGTAGATCTTTGGATGGTTATTGCTGGAGGGGGTGAAGGCGAGGCGAACCCAAAACTCCCACCGGGTGTTGTCCATGAGCTGGCTCCGGGTGGCAAGGGCCGCCTGGCCTGCGGCATTGTCCACCAGCCGGAGGATGTTCTCCTCCACGGAAAACTTGTGCGCATCACCCACCCATTGGGGATTTTGGGTGAAGTCTCCATCACTGAAGTCATCAGAAAACTGGGCCAGGACCGCCAGGGGAAGCAACAGCCCGAGCAGCAGAAATATCCTTTTTTGCATCGCAGTACGGTTTGAAGCGGTTAAATATACTACTTTTGTATGACATGCCCGCACCGGGGACTCCCGCGGCTTTCCCGCGCCAGGGGGACCGGTCCGGCGGAATGCAGCAGGCTGAACGGCCCCAGAGGTACGACCCGGCAGGTGGCCAGGTGACAGGGCCATTCCATGGCAAAAACCACCGGGCGCAGGCAGGCACCCACATTAAACCAGAAGGCATATGGATATCGCTTTAATAGGGGCCACCGGGCTGGTGGGCCAAATGATGGTCAGGGTACTGGAGGAACAAGGGTTGCCCGTTGGCCGGTTTATTCCGGCTGCCTCGGAGCGGTCCGTGGGGAAACGGATTGTATTCAGGGGCCGGGAATTCCCTGCAATCAGCGTACAGGATGCCCTGGAGGCGAAACCCCACATTGCCCTGTTCTCCGCCGGGGCCGACGTGTCCAGGCAGTGGGCGGAGGCATTTGCATCGAACGGCACTTTTGTCATCGACAACTCTTCTGCCTGGCGCATGAATGAGGCAGTCCCCCTGGTCGTTCCGGAAGTCAACCCCCACACCCTGCACGAAGGAACCCGCATCATCGCCAACCCAAACTGTTCCACCATTCAGATGGTGGTGGCCCTGGCCCCCTTGCACCGCAAATACGTCATCCGCAGGCTGGTGGTCGCCACCTACCAGAGCGTGACCGGCACGGGGGTCCGGGCCGTCAGGCAGCTTGAAAATGAACGCGCCGGCATAGAGGGTGAACGGGCCTACCCACACCCGATCGACCTGAACTGCTTTCCCCACGGGGGAGATTTCCTGCCGAACGGCTACACCTCCGAAGAGATGAAACTGGTCCACGAGACCCGAAAAATCCTGGAATCCTTTTCCATGCAGATTACCTCCACCGTGGTACGCATCCCTGTTCTTGGTGGCCACAGCGAAGCCGTGAACATAGAACTGGAAAACGACTTCAGCCTGGAGGAGGTCCGCCACCTCCTGCAAAATGCTCCCGGTGTCACCCTGACGGATGATCCGGCCGGCAACATCTACCCCATGCCCCTTGATGCCCGGGACAAGGACGATGTGTTCGTGGGCCGCATCCGCAGGGACCGTTCGGTGCCGTTTGGCCTGGACCTGTGGATTGTTTCCGACAACCTGCGCAAGGGCGCTGCCACCAACGCCGTGCAGATCGCCTCCATGCTGGTGGAAAAAGGCCTGGCGTAAATTACTTGTTTATCAGGTTGATGTATTTTTCGTAATTTTGCACTCTGCTTAAAAACCGCCCCGGGCCGGAGTGCGGCGCAGGAGAACCAGAACCTCAACCGAATGGAAGAAAACAACAAAGACCGCTGGCTGGTCGTGGTCAACCCCAATGCCGGCACCCGAAAGGGGGAGAAGGACTGGGGCAGGATCGCCGACCTTCTCAGCGCAAACGGGTTCAGCTACCAGCCGGTGTTTACCGAACGCCGGCTGCATGCCATGAAGCTGACCGTCGATTATATATCCAGGGGCTTCCGGAAAATCATTGTGGTGGGGGGGGACGGCACCATGAACGAAGTGGTCAACGGCATCTTCCGTCAGAAGTCTGTGTTCACGACCGACATCACCCTTGGTATGATCAGCGTGGGGACGGGCAACGACTGGGTGCGCACCTTCAACGTCCCCCTCGAATACAGGGAAGCCATTGCGGTGATCCGGAAGGGACAAACCCTGTTGCAGGATGCAGGCATCGTCAAGTACCAGGCCGGAACCTGCGAAAAGACCCGGTATTTCATCAACATGGCCGGGCTGGGATTCGACGGACTGGTCGCCCAGAAAACCAACAATGACAAAGACCTGGGGCGCAGCAACCCGCTGGTTTACCTGAAAAACCTGGTTTCTTCCCTGTTCTCCTACCACTCCGCCCAGACCACCGTCAGGGTGGACGGGCAGGAGGTCAGCACGAAGGTGTTCAGCATAGGCATCGGCATCGGACAGTACAACGGAGGAGGCATGCGGCAGGCACCGGGGGCCAGGCCCGACGACGGGCTTTTCGACGTGACCCTGATCAAGGACATGAAAAAGCTGTCGGTGATCGCCAGCCTCAGGCGCCTTTACAACGGCACCATCGGACAGCACAAACGCGTGGTCACCCTGGTGGGCAAGACCATTTCCATCGAATCCGACCCCCCCGTTCTGCTGGAGACAGACGGCGAATCCCTGGGCCAGTCCCCCTTCGAGTTCCGCATCATACCCAAAAGCATTCAAGTCATTGTCAATACCTGATACCGTTTTCATGATAAAAGGAGAAGACCTGTTCAAGAAGATCATATCCCATTGCAAGGAATATGGGTTCATCTTTCCATCCAGCGAGTTATACGATGGCCTGAGTGCCGTGTATGATTACGGGCAGAACGGGGTGGAGCTGAAGAACAATATCAAGGATTACTGGTGGAAGTCCATGGTGCAATACCATGAACATATCGTCGGACTGGATTCTGCCATCTTCATGCACCCCACCGTATGGAAGGCCTCCGGCCACGTGGACGCCTTCAACGACCCCCTGATCGACAACAAGGATTCCAAAAAGCGCTACCGGGCAGACGTACTCATCGAGGACCATCTTGCGAAGCTGCAGGACAAGATCGACAAAGAGGCGGACAAGGCCGCCCGGCGTTTCGGGGAGGCCTTTGACCGGGAGCTGTTTTTAAAGACCAATCCCCGGGTGGTGGCCAACCGGGAGAAGATCGATGCGATCACCCAACGTTTCGTGTCGGCCCTGGAGGAAAACCGCCTGGGCGACGTCAAGGCCCTGATCGAAGAGCTCGAGATCGCCTGCCCCGTATCAGGGTCCCGAAACTGGACGGAGGTGAGGCAGTTCAACCTGATGTTCAGCACCCGCCTCGGATCGGTCAGCGAGGAAGCCAATGAGGTGTTCCTGCGGCCCGAGACCGCCCAGGGCATCTTCGTCAACTACCTGAACGTACAGAAGACGGGGCGGCTGAAGCTGCCATTCGGCATTGCACAGATTGGCAAGGCCTTCCGCAACGAAATCGTGGCCAGGCAGTTCATCTTCCGCATGCGGGAATTTGAGCAGATGGAGATGCAGTTCTTTGTCCGGCCCGGACAGGAAAAGGCGTGGTATGAATACTGGAAAGAGGAGCGCATGCGCTGGCACCTGGCATTGGGTATCCCGCCCGGAAAATACCGGTTCCATGACCATGAGAAGCTGGCCCACTATGCCAATGCAGCGGCCGACATCGAGTTCGAATTTCCCTTTGGGTTCAAGGAACTGGAAGGCATCCATTCCCGCACCGACTTCGACCTGTCGGCCCACCAGAAGTACTCCGGTAAAAAACTGCAGTACTTCGATCCGGAAACCAACGAAAGTTACGTCCCCTATGTGGTGGAGACATCCATCGGGCTGGACCGCATGTTCCTTGCGGTGGTCAGCCAGGCCTATGCGGAGGAGCGCCTGCCCGACGGCTCCGAACGGGTGGTGATGCGCATTCCCCCGGCCCTGGCGCCGGTGAAGGTGGCGGTGCTCCCCCTGGTCAGGAAGGACGGGCTGCCCGAGAAGGCCAGGGAGATCTTCGATCAGCTCAAGTACGATTTCCTCTGCCAGTATGAGGAAAAGGATGCCATCGGCCGCCGCTACCGGAGGCAGGATGCCATCGGGACCCCGTATTGCATCACGATCGACCAGGACACCCTGGCGGATGGCAGTGTCACCATACGGGAAAGGGACAGCATGCAGCAGGAACGCATCCCGGCGGAACGCATCCACGAGGTAGTCAGAAAACGGATCCGCCTGGTGCCCGAAAGGACACAGGCAGCCCCTTCGGGCAGTCAAACGAACCAGGACCGGGCGGCCCATCCGACGACATAATGGCATGGCTTCGATGACCCTAAAAGAGATCAAAGCACCGATCGACCCCCACATGAAAGCGTTCGAAGAACGCTTCAGGTCGTCCATGAAGAGCAGGGTGCCCCTGCTCGACACCATCACCCGTTACATCGTCCGCCGCAAAGGAAAGCAGGTCAGGCCCCTGTTCGTGTTTTTCTCTGCCGGACTGTTCGGGGACATCAGCGAACGGACCTACCGGGCCGCTTCCCTGATCGAATTGCTGCATACGGCCACCCTCATCCATGACGACGTGGTGGACGACTCCAACGAGCGGCGGGGGTTTTTCTCGCTCAATGCCCTTTGGAAAAACAAGATATCCGTGCTGGTGGGTGACTACCTCCTGTCAAGGGGCCTCTTACTCTCTCTCGAGAACGACGACTTCGACCTGTTGCGGATTGTGGCCAGTTCCGTCAGGGAGATGAGCGAGGGGGAACTGATGCAGATCGAGAAAGCGCGCAGCCTGGACATTCAGGAAGACGTGTATTTTGAAATCATCCGCAAAAAGACCGCCAGTTTGATCGCCTCCTGCTTTGCCTGTGGGGCGGCATCCACCCATGCCGGCAAGGAGCAGGTGGAACGGATGCGGCAGATCGGGGAAAAAGCGGGGGTGGCCTTCCAGATCAAAGACGACATCCTGGATTTCCAGCCGGGCGGGTCGACCGGGAAGCCCACCGGCGTCGACATCAAGGAACGCAAAATGACCCTGCCGCTGATTTACCTGATCAACAAAGTATCTTACGGCGAACGCCGCTCCATCATCAATACCGTCAAGAACCACAACCAGGACCCGGAAAAGGTGGCCCGGCTGATCGACAAGGTAACCAATGAGGGCGGGATCGAATACGCACAGCAGCAGATGAACCTTTACAAGGATGAGGCCATCGCCATGCTGCGCACCCTGCCGGACGTGCCCTCACGCACCTCCCTGGAGAACCTCATCGAATTCACCGCCAGCCGCAGCAGCTAGGCGTCCCCTGCATGCTCCCGCACGATCCGCCGGATCTTCTCTTCCACGATCAGGGCATGCTCCTCTTTCAGAAGGTCGTAGCGAATATCAAGCACGGGGCCGTCTTCCGGGCTTTTCAGGATTTTGATCTGGGGCGGGGGACCGATGATCCAGGGCATGCCCATCATTTCCCGGCCGATGATGACCTTGAGGGCCACCGGGTCTTCCCTTCCGCTCAAACCAACAGACAGCCGGTAAGAAAAACTCTTGCCTGCATCTGCCGGAAAACTGAGCCACTGGTTGACCAGCCGGGAGAATGGGATCCGTATCTTTTCCCCGTTCTCCCCCTCGAGTTCCAGAAACCGCTTGCCCAGATAAACAATCTGTCCGCCGGCCAGGGGGGTGCGGATGACCTGTCCCTTCTCCAGCTTGTACTCTGACTTGAGCATCATCCCCGAAAAAAAATCACGGAATACAAACCACGCTATGGCAAACAGCAGCAGTCCCGCCATGGCACCCACCACCAGGTCGTAATACCTCATGCTGCCGAACAACACCCACACCGCCCAAAAGGCATAGGCCAGCCAGGCCCCCAGCTCCACCAAGGGAAACAGCTTGATTACGACTGGTTTGAGGGCACTTTTCCTGGCCAGGGCATGCAGGAATCTGGCGCCAAGCTGCAGGGCAAAAAACAGCAACAACCCGGTCAGGGCGAGATACAGCAGGTTCATAATCGGTTCATGGATTTGAGTTTATCGGTCAGATACAGGTCAAGACCCGGCCGGATGGCATAGATCCCCTCGAACTTTTCGACAAGGATGCCGGCGCGGACCAACTCACGGATGCCCTGGTAGACCTGTTCCCTGGGTTGCTCGATATTGGCGGCCAGTCTTTCCGTGGTAAACCGCCTGTGAAGGATGAATTGCAGCACATAAAACCACTGGTCGCGGCTGAGCTTGTCAAACACCTCCGTGGAAGGCAGCTCCAGGGAATCCAGATGAATCGTCTTGCCGGTCACCTTTTTAATGGAAGCCAGCCAGAGGGCGATGGCCGTACCCGGGTTGCCGTAGGAGCTGTCAAACAGCCTGCTGAAAAGGCGGGCATAATCCCATGCCGTCAGCCTGTCATCCGGTTTGCCCCCGTATTGCAGGCTGAGGCCGCCGGCATGGTGGCGCAGCAGGATCATCTCCTTGAGCTCCCTGGCATCGAAGGGCTCGCAGCTGACGGTGGCCAGGGCGTATCCCTTCAGGCCGGACCAGTGGTCGATCAGGGGCAGGGCGTGGCTGTTGACGGTGATGATGAACAGGCATTTGTGCCCGAAGCGGTCGATCAGCGACTTGAGCAGCTCGATCACGGCATCCCCTCCCGGCCGCCTTTCCCACCAAAGCGCCAGGTCCTGCACCAAAACCACTTTGCCGGAAGGCAGGGCGCGGAACACGTCATTGACCGACTTGTTGTGGGCATTCAGGGCCTCCAGCAGCTTGGAAGAGAACAGTTCCGGATCGGCGGTACATCCCTGGGGGGCCCTGACCTGGTGGATGTTATCGGTCGTGAAGTGTTTTCTGGCCATCATCTTGGAAAGACTCGACTTTCCGGAGCTGCGCGCTCCGGTCACCACGAGCGCCCCCGGCACCCCCTGTTTGAAGCGCCGGATCGCTTCGTCCGCCTCCGTGATCTGGTGTTTCATGCCGACCCAGAAATCGTCTCCGATACCGGCCTGCCCGGAAAACAGGGTGCAGTAATAAAAGGGCAGGTCCCTGACCACCTCCGGATCAGGCGTGATCGCCTCCACAAAACCAAGGGTGTCCCGGTTGGAAAGCAGCCCGGCCTGGCCGGACTTCTCCAGGTGGCTGAACCAGATCAGCCCCTCGCTCTTGCTGTAGAGCAAGTTGACAAACTGTTGCTGCAAGACGTTCGAGGCCTGCTGCAGGTGCTCCCTGAGGCCGGATCCCAGGGAACCGCCTTTCGTACCCCTTCTCCGCTTCCTGAGCTCCCGGCTTGTTTTCCCAATGGTGGCTGAAGACAACGGCTCGAAAGATTCCTTCAGGTAATCGGAGAAGGCCTTCTCCAGACCGGACCGGATGGCCCGTAACTGCTGCTCTTCCTGGTTGAGTTTATCATGAAAATTGTTCATCAGCACCGCCAGCTGCTCCTCTTTCCTGGTTTTATCCTGGTCGTCATCGATCCCCTCCTCGGTGGTCAGGCTGAAGCTCATCAACCGCATCAGGTCCCTGATGGCCACCACATGCTTCTGCAGCTCACGCTCGGCCTCCAGGGTCTTCTTGTTGGCCGGGTCAATGAACTCTGATCCCACATACAGGGACAAAGCCTTGCGGAGGTTCACCGTCAGAGGCTCTGCCTCTTCAAAGCCCTCACTGCCGGCATGTTCTGCAAACTGGCTGTCTCCGATATCGAACTTTTCGGGCACCTCCCTTAGCAAGTCACGGATCTCATCAAAAAGGGTTTCGTAATGCTCATTCACCTGCGGCACCGTCAGTTCCGGCTGATCGAGCCGCTGGAATCCGCGAACCGACTCTTTCAGGGAGGCTGTCTCTGATCCCAGGAGCTTGCGGCAGGTTCCCAGCCATTGCAACAATCCGCCCTCCAGGATCAATGCAAACTCCTGGTGGTACTTTCCGATCTTGGAGTTGATCCGGCTTTGCAGGGACAAGACGGAAAAATCCAGCAAGGCCCGGTTGGCAGAGAGCCCCAGGTTCTTCTCCCAGATGGCGGGGAATGCCTGCAGGCCGGCGATGGCCTCCTCCTCCCGCTTGAACCAGACCTTGAAATGACGGCTCAGCAGGTTGGCCCGGGTGCTTTCCAGGTGGCGGGCCAGGCTGTTCAGGTCGTCCAGCAGGGTCAGGTACAGGCGCGCACCCGCCTGTTCGTGAAACGCCCTGTCCTCATCCGCCAACAGTTCCACCTGGGCCTTGAGCCTGTCCTTCTCCAGCCTTACGGAGTCGGTCAGACGGGCCTGGTCGGCAGTTTCCAGCCTGGCTTTTTCAATGGCCTCATGGATGGAGGTAAGGACCTTGCGGATCTCTGCCATCTGACGGAAGGAATGCAGGGCAAAATCGTTCATGAGGGCCCGGAGGGCCTCCAGCCGCTTATAATACACGTAATACCTGGCGGCAGGCAACAGCCGGACGCGGTGGGGAACGGGACGGCCTGTGAGGGTTGCTGCAAGGATCTTGCGCAGCTTGTACAGCCTGGCTGTCAGCGGGTCCTCCTTGTGAATCACGAACTCCCTGCGGTGCCGTTTGATCCACAGTTTCTCGGGCGCTTCCGCCAGGGCCATTTTCAGGCCGGACAGGAGGGAGGACAGGCCTGCTTCCAGGGCCTCCCTGTGAAACGGCATGATCTGCTCTTTGTATACCTGGATCTGTTTCTGGGAGTGGAAGGAAAAATCGTTCAGCAGGCGCAGCAGGGCCTTACTCCGGTCCTCCGGCCGCGGGATGTCCAGGGCCCGGGCAAGGTTGTCAAGCATCTTGCCCGACAAAAAGGCCAGTTCGGGAAAGAACCCGGCGCTTTTTTCCATCATCGGGTGCAGCCTGCCCTCCTCAAAATTATTCACCGCCGTCTCACTGGCCTTGCCGAGGTTGTAAACCTCGTTGGCGACGATCTCCAGGCTGGAATTTTCCAGCTGGCCGAGGATGCCTCCCGCCGGTTTTTTAACCGGTACGGGAAGCTGTTTTCCAGAGCCCTTGCCAGCGGGAGATTTCACACTGATCTCATCGAAAAAGTCGGATGCCGAAATGACCAGGGAGGTCCTCAGCTGGGCGACCAGTTGATTGATCTGTTCGATGGGCCGAACCGGTTCCTGCTTGCCGAATTCGGGCAACTCCAACAGACACAGATCCGCCGTCCGGCTTTCGGCATGGATGATATCGGCTTCGGGCAATTGCTCCACCCCGTTGCTGATGACCTTCACCCTTGCCCGCATGCGCTGGTTGTCCAGCACCTGGTTCACCAGGCTGTGCAGGGACTCGGTCTGGGAGCTGCTGCTGGTGATGGTCAGGATGCGGATGCCTGCTGTCCGCCATTCCTTGCTCGACGTGATGAAACGCAGCAGGGCAATGGCCAGGGAAAGGTTGCGCCCTCGGCCGGACCACCACACGTCTATGGTCCGGTAGTTGCCGAACCCATTGGTTTTGTCATAATGCAGGAAGACCGTGTTCAGGTTCTGGGCCTTGAAGTCCTTGAGCAGGGCCGCGAACTTCTGCGGGTGGCGCGTATTCCGGGCCCATCCCATGAGCACCGTATTGGGTTCAAAGCCCGAGAAACCGTAGACCTTGGAAATGGTGGCCATGCCCTCGTACACGTCCCTGCATTCATGGTACCGGGTAAAGACCCCCGGCTTCCCCCGTTGGATGCCGGCTTCCGGCTCCATGGACCGTTTAAAGGGAGTGGTCGAGGAAGGGTTTTCCACCAGCTCGAAATTGGTGAAGATGCCCAGCTTGCCCACCAGGGATTTCCCCATGTCCACCAGGTGGGGACGGTTCATTTCCCCCCCGCTGAACAGGATCACATTGG
Source organism: uncultured Bacteroidales bacterium (assembly GCA_964477035.1). Lineage (GTDB taxonomy): Bacteria > Bacteroidota > Bacteroidia > Bacteroidales > UBA7960 > SLSG01. The sequence goes on along the minus strand of CAYZCW010000001.1, from coordinate 56,498 downwards.
GTCGCCAGTTGTTCACCCGCCGCCCGCTGGTGGTCAGCCGTCCCAGTCCGGTCTTCACCAGGGAGGCCCAGATGCTGTTCCAGGTGTCGCCTGTCTGCAGGGTCAGTTCCCTGCGCTTTAAAAACAGGAACAGGGCGATCAGGGCCACCGAGGCCACGATCAGGGCGATCACGTCGAGCTGGATCATCACGACAATGCAGGCGAGAGCCCCGATAATGCTGACGACTCTTGGAATCTTGAACGAAGGCCTGAAGTCTGTGCCCGCCCAGCTTTCCAGTGCATAGGTAATGTTAAGAAACCCATAGGTGATGATAAAGAAGATGGTGACAATGCGTGCGATGGCATTCAGCTCGCCTATCAGAATGCCTGCCTGAGCAATCATGTATGTCAGCATCAAGGCGTTGCGGGGTTCATGCGACGCTCCAAAACCTTTAGCGAAAAAGGCCGGCAGGATCCGGTCTGCCGCAACTGCCTGCAGGATCCTGGGGGCCCCGAGAATGCTGCCCAGGGCTGATGACAAAGTAGCTCCAAGGATTCCGGCAATGACCAACTGAGGAACCAACGAGATGTTGAAAAGTACCCTGGAATCTCCCACCAGCAAGTTCCGGTCTACCGTATAGGAAAAGAAGAAAGCCAGACCAACATAAACCAGCAGGCCGACCAGAATGGCCGAAATGGTACCCACCGGAATATTCTTGCGCGGATCTTTGAGGTCGCCCGACATGGATACCCCGGCCTCAAAGCCGGTAACCGCCGGAAAGAAAATGGCAAACAGGGCGATCCAGGGGAGGGCACCGCCCATGGGTAACAGCAGGGGCTCTGCCGGACCAAAGCCATGCCGGCCAAGAAACACGGAAACCAGGGACAAGACCATGGCCGTCATGATCAGGTACTGGGTCTTGATGGCAAGGGAGGTGCTGATGAACGTGACGACAGCGACCAGAAACAAGATAATGGAACCGGCAATACGTATGGAGGCCAGGCCGACCTCAAACCCGAAATAGGACAGAAAAGTCTCTGCAAAACCAATCAGGTAAAGACTGACACTGAAAGATAGGCCAACAAACAGGGCAATTCCCAGTGTTCCCCCGATTGGAAGACCCAGGCTGCGCGAAATGATAAAATAGCTGCCTCCGGTACCGACCCTCTTGTCCGTTGCCACAGAGGCCACACTCAGGCCGGTACTCATGGAGATTATATGCGCCACCAGGATGATTCCCAGGGTCGACCACAGCCCGGCCTGTCCCACGATCCAAGGCAGGCGCAGGAACATGATCACCCCCAGGATGGTAAGAATGGACGGAGTGAACACCCCTCCGAAGACCCCGAATTTTCTTGCTTTTGCCACGGCGCTCCCTTTTTCAGTGATGTTCAAAGATAATTTTTTTTGTATATCCCCCGGGCGGGCCGGACCGGTTTTGTTGCCAAAACCCCCGCATATTCCCTAACTTTGCAGCAGCCGACACCAAATATCCTGGTCCGACCATGAAAAAACACATTGTCCCGGTGCTCCCCGGCCGTTATGCTCTTTTACTGATTCTGCTGATTCCCACGGTACTGCGAGCCCAGACAGCCGCCACCGACACCCTGGAAACAATGGCTCATGACCTGAGCAGTCCCCACGCCGCCATCCACACCCACCTGTTTTTCCTGCAGGACGAGAGCTACCAGCCCGACCTGGCCGCTCAGGTCTTCCTGCGACCGGGCATCTCCCCGGCGGCAGCCGAAGAAGCCGCCATTAAGCTGAAACAGGTACTGGACGGGCGGGGTTACTACATCGACATGACGCGTGTGCCTTCGGACCCCCTCCACACCGATTCTGTTAGCGGAAACCATGTATATACCCCGGTCTCTTCCCTTCCGGAGATATTCCTGCAGAGGACAGGCACGCAGTGGCAGTACGCCCTGTCCAGCATACAGGAAATTGACCGCCTGCACAGGGAGGTATTTCCCTTCGGCACGGACGTCCTGCTGGATTTGCTGCCCCGGGCCGGAACCCAAAAATTCGCCGGGCTCTACCTCTGGCAACACCTGGCCATCCTGCTGCTCATATTCCTGATCTTTTTATTGCATAAACTGCTTTCTTTCCTGTTCAGCAAGTTGTTGTACCGGGGAGCCACCCAGCTGGGATACACCAGGCTGGTCAGGCCCTACCTGCTGCCGGTGGCCCGGCCGCTCAGCCTGTTCGTGGTGTTTGTGTTCGTCATGGTGGTGTTCCCTTTGTTGCAGCTGCCGGTGGAGGTGGCCCGGTATTTCAGCCTGGCATTCCGGGGCATCCTGCCTTTTTTCGCCACGGTGGTATTCTACAAGCTGGTGGACGTGTTCTCCCTCTACCTGGAGAGCCTGGCAGGCAAGGGCGACTCCAGCCTGGACAATCATGTGATTCCCTTGATCCGCAAAGTGCTGCGGGTTTTCGTGGTGGTGGTGGGCGGGTTGTTCATCCTTCAGAACATGAACGTGAATATCACCGCCCTGCTGGCAGGTATTTCGATCGGCGGACTCGCCCTGGCCCTTGCCGCCCAGGATACCCTGAAAAACTTCTTCGGGTCGCTGATGATCTTTATTGACAAACCATTTTCTGTCGGACACTGGATCACCAGCGGGGAACTGGACGGCACGGTGGAGGAGGTCGGCTTCCGGTCCACCCGCATCCGCACCTTTCGCAATTCACTGACTTACGTTCCCAACGGCAAACTGGCCGATGCGACCATAGACAATCACGGCCTCCGGCAGTACCGGCGGTTCTTCTTCAACATCTCCATCACCTACGACACCCCGCCCGACCTGATCGAGGTCTTCGTGGAGGGCCTGCGCAGGATCGTGCAGCAGCACCCGGACACGCGCAAGGATTTCTACATCGTGGAATTCAACGACATGGGGGATTTTTCCCTCAAGATCATGTTCTATATCTTCTTCGCCGTGCCCACCTGGCCGGAGGAACTCCGGGCCAGGCACGAGGTCCTGATCGAGATCGTCCGCCTGGCCGAAAGGCTTGGGGTGCGGTTCGCCTTCCCGACCCAGACCCTGCACATGGAAAACTTCCCCGGCAAGCACAGCCTGACCCCCCAGTACGACATGAGCATGCAGGAATTCCGGCAGGTTATGGACGACTACTTCCGCGAAAGGCAGCAAAAAGAAAGCGCCCCGTAAAGGGCGCTCCAGGCATTATCCGAAGCTCCTGCACGCTGCTTCTGCGGCAGAAAGCGGGCTTGGTTTTGCCGTCCGGCTTACCTGAATACCACCAGTGCCGCCGGGTCTACCACCTGGAAGGTGAAGGACTCCGTGAAGTACAGCTGCACCGTTTTGCTGTTGTGGGATTCGTAGCCGATGGAGAGATCCTGTCCGACGACCATCTTAAAATCCCCTCCCCTTTCTGACACCAGCAAAGCGCCTTTCAGGTAGGGGGCCATGATGATGGACCCGCCCAGCAGGTTCTCCAGCTGCTTGCGCAGGGGATAGCCCCGGACATAGCCGTTGACCTTCTGCCACTTCTCGGTGTCCAGCACCAGGGAGTAAGGCCCTTCGATGGAGGCCGCCTTCAGCTTGGTCACCGCCAGGGAAATGGCGCCCATGATGTGCTCCTCTGCCTCGGGGAAGGCGATCACCTCGTGGTCGGAGCTGTTTTTAAGGCCTGCCACGCCTCCCGGCTTGAAGCCTTCGTAGAGGGCATTCTCCTCGAACTGCGCGATCTTGCGGGCGGCATCCTCCATGGGTTCCAGGTCGATGTCCTCCGCGCCCCGGGCCACATTGTCCAGCTCCCAGATGTTCAGCTCGAAGGGGATGCGGGCCTCCACCAGGGGCAACACCTGGTGAATGCCATACTTCAGCGCCCCTTTCTGCCCGGCGGGCACCTTGATGCGGCCGGTCGGCAGGGCGGCATAATCCCAGCCCTTGGGTCCTTCCACATCGACCACCCGGCGGGCGGACAGAACAGAAGTCAACACATCCACCGCGGTTTCATTGATTTCGGCCCAGGCCTCCTGGGAGATCGGAGCCAGTGATTTTCTCAGAATATCCATATTTCCAATTGTTAAACGTTCATGAATCGGTTCATTCGTTCGTAACCGGGTCCCGGTTTCAGGGACCGGCACTATTTCTTCAGCTTGCCCAGGCCCAGGGAATCGCCCCCGGCCTTTCCGCCGGATGCGCCTTCCTGTCCGCCGGTGGCTTCTTCTTCATGTCCGGCAATACTGCCTTCCTTGAACAGGTACGTCCGCAATTCCTCGTCCCAGCCGGGCATGTTGCGCCTCAGCCATTCCAGGGTCATGCAGGCATGTTCGATCTCCTCATCGCGGTTGTGGGCCATGATGCCGGCCAGTTCGGGGTCGTTGCAGGTCACCACCCGCTGGTGGTACCAGTCGACCGCCTCGATTTCTTCTTTCAGGCTGTTGAGAGCCCTTGAAAAATTGCGCGCTTCCTGCGATAATTCTTCTGCTGGTTCGTGATAATTTGACATGGGATTCAGGTTTTATAAAAAAAATTAAATGAAACAAAATAATTGCGACGTTTGTGGCATATCGGGGATGACACAAATATAACGGTTTACAGGCACTTTGCCAAACCTTGCGGCACGCCCGGTCCCTTGACTTATGGTTTTCGTCGGATGGAAAAGACCTCCGGGCACGGATTACCCTGTCCCGGCCACAGCAGCCGCCTCCGGGGCCTCCGGGGACAACGCCCTCACATAACAGCGGGCCCGTTTGTGCTGCCTTGGCTCGTAGCCGGCCCACAACTGGTTTACACGGGTATTCAGCTCCAGTTCCCGGGTCGTCTCGATGGTTCGGATGCCTCTTTTATAATAGGTCCGTCCGATCTTGTCGAACACCAGGGAATGGACCCCCTTTCCCTGGTAGTCGGGCCGCACCCCGATCAGCAGCATGTCCACCTTGTCGTTGTACCTCAGGGCCCGGAGGATGCGCAGCCACCCCAGGGGGAACAGTTTGCCCCGTGAGCGCTTCAGTGCCCTGACCAGAGACGGCATGACCAGTCCGAAGGCAACCACCTCATCGCGCTCGTTGAGCACGACCGAGACATAATCGTGGTGGATCATCGTGATGAACTCCCGGATGAGCCCGTCCACCTGCCTGGGAGTCAGGGTGGAAAACGCATACAGGCCGGCGTAAACCTGGTTGAGCAGTTCAAAGATCTGCCCGGCGTACTTCAGAGCGTCCTTCCTGCTGCGGATGTCTGCCTGGCGCACCCGGTAACGCTGCCCGATCAGACGGGCAGCCTGGATCACCTTTTCGGGCATCACGGAAGGTACCCGGATGATGTACTCGACCCAGTCCACGTCCTTGCGGTAGCCGGCCTCCTTCAACAAGGCATCGTAATAGGGGAAGTTGTAGCGCCCAAAGGAAGTGGGCCACTCATCAAAGCCTTCCACCAGCACCCCACTGGGGTCGAAAGAGGTGAAGCCCAGGGGCCCGTGCACCCCGTCCATGCCCTTCTCCCTGCCCCAGTCTTCGACGGCCTGCAGCAGGAGCCGCAAAACCGCCGGATCCTCTTCAAAATCCAGCCAGCCGAAGCGGACCAGACGGGTGCCCCGCTCTTCGTTGTAGCGGTGGTTGACGATGCCCGCGATGCGCCCGGCCACCCGCCCATCCTTCAGGGCCAGCCAGTAGCGCGCCTCACAATGCTCAAAGGCCGGGTTCTTCTCCTTCGAAAGCGTGTCCCGCTGGCCCCGGTGCAAGGCCGGGACATAGTGGGTCACATCCCGGTAAAGCCGGTCCGGAAAACGGATGAACGCCATGAGGTCTTCCGTGCTGATGACTTCCTTCAGTATATAATTCATTATCAGACTGTTTTCTTGCTGTTCGGGGACCTCCGGCCTGGCCGGCATTGGCCCGCGAAATGGAACCGACAATTTACACATATTTTCAACATGCGGGAACAAAAACCGGCCCCCAACCTCCCTTTGCCCCGACGACAAAAACAGGATGGGATGTCAGGCAAAACCGGAAGAAATCTGTATTTTTGGACCACGTACGGTCCGGCAGGGCCGGGACCGGATTCATTAATTAAAGGAACATGGATTTTCAACAGCTGGTACAGCACAGAAACAGCTGCCGGAAATACGACGGGCGGGCTGTGGACAGGACCCGGATCGAGGCGATCATGGAAGCCTGCCGCCTGGCCCCATCGGCCTGCAACAGCCAGCCCTGGCGTTTTGTGGTGGTGGATGAACCGGACCTGAAAAACCGCCTGGCGCAGACCACCACCGGACCCCTGCTGCAGTTCAACCGCTTCTGCCTGGAGGCTCCCGTACTGGCAGCCCTGGTGGCCGAGCCCCCCTCCTGGTTGTCGAAGGTGGGTGGCCGCATCAAGGACAAGGACTACTTCCTGATGGACATCGGCATCGTGGCGGAGCATTTTTGCCTGCAGGCCGCCGAGCTGGGCCTGGGCAGCTGCATGATCGGCTGGTTCAACGAAAAGAAGGCAAGGCAGGTGCTTGGCATCCCTCCTTCCAGGCGCATCCCGCTGCTGATCACCCTGGGCTACCCTGCGCATGACAAAGCCCGGAAAAAAATCCGCAAATCCCCTGAACAACTTTATACATTCAATTCCTATCCGAAGGGTTCCTGACCATAGCCGCCGGGGCCCGAAAAAACCTGCCACACCATGAACAAGACATTCACCACGCTGCTGCTTGCCACCCTCCTGCTGGGGGCATGCACGGCAGACACGGACAAAAAGACAACAGACACCATGGGAGTCATTTCACCACAAAGCACCGCCCGGGTCGTGGAGGCCCTGCTGGAACGACACGGGGATGCGCAAAAAGAGCGGATCGGGAAAGGCGTGGGCCAGGTGGCCGCCTTCTGGAAGGAAGCGGACGGGGACGCAGAGGCCTTCAGGGAATTCTGCCTGGCAAACTACCAGGGCGACGACAGCCAGCGAAAGAAGCTCTTCGACAAGTTGTCGGCCAATTACGAAAAGATCTGGGGCCATTACAACCAGCTGAACCTGGAGCTGAACAAGGCCCTGCACCTGGATGCGGGACCCATCGAGCCGGTGGACGTGCTCTTTGGGAGCTATGCTCCTTCGGCCCACCTGACGGACGATTTCTTTGCCAACCGCCTCGCTTTTCTGACCATTCTGAATTTCCCCTTTTACACCCTGGAGGAAAAGGCCGGCAGGGCGGACAGTTGGAGCCGGCAGGACTGGGCCTATGCCCGCATGGGGGACATCTACAGCGCACGTGTCCCGGCTTCCGTCAACCAGGTAGCCTCCCGCACCGGCACCGAGGCGGACAATTACGTGTCGGAGTACAACATCATGATGGGGCTGCTGCGTGATGCAGACGGCCGGCAGCTCTTCCCCGACGGCATGCGCCTGATCACCCACTGGGGCCTCAGGGATGAGATCAAATCAAATTATGCGGTGGAAGAAGGACTGCCGCGGCAGCGCATGATATACCAGGTCATGGAGCGCATCATCCGGCAGGACATTCCGGAGGTGGTGATCAACAATCCGGAGGTCACCTGGGATCCCTATGCCAACCAGGTTTACCGCAACGGGGATCCGGTGGACTTCAGCCCGGAGCCGGACCGCCGCTATGAATACCTGCTGAAAAACTTCCATGCACGCAAAGCGGCCGACCCCTATTCCCCGAGCTATCCGACGGCCATACAGCGCGCCTTTGACCAGGGGCTTGAACTGTCGGTGGATGAGGTGGAGGCCTTGTTCGTTGAGCTGGTGAGCAGTCCGGTGCTGACCGAAGTGGGCGCCCTGATCGCCCAGCGTCTGGGGCGGCCCCTGGAGCCCTTCGACATCTGGTACGACGGGTTCAAGGCCCGCAGCGCCGTCAGCGAAACCCACCTGGATGGCATCGTGCAGGGCAGGTATCCGAACCGTGAAGCGTTTGAAAACGGCCTTCCGGACATCCTGACCAGGCTTGGCTGGGAGCCTGCGCGTGCCCGTGAAATATCCTCCCGCATCACGGTGGAAGCCTCGCGGGGGGCAGGGCATGCCTGGGGCGCCGCCATGCGCAGCCAGCTGTCGCATCTGCGCACCCGCATCGGTCCCGAAGGAATGGACTACAAGGGGTACAACATCGCCGTGCATGAGTTCGGCCACAACGTGGAACAGACCATCAGCCTGCACGATGTGGATCACTACATGATGAGCGGGGTGCCCAACACCGCTTTTACCGAAGCCCTGGCCTTCATTTTCCAGTCGCGCGACCTCCAGCTGCTGGGCATTCCGGAAACGGACCCCCTGGCCGACCACCTCAAGGCCCTGGACAAGCTGTGGGGCACCTATGAAATGATGGGCGTATCCCTGGTCGACATGCAGGTCTGGCGGTGGATGTATGACCACCCGCAGGCCAGTGCCGCCCAGCTGAAGGAAGAAACCATCGCCATCGCCACAAGGGTTTGGAACGACTACTTTGCCCCTGTATTCGGGGTGACCGATTCGCCCATCCTGGCCATTTATTCGCACATGATCTCCTACCCGCTCTACCTGAGTGCTTATCCCCTGGGACGGCTCATCGAGTTCCAGCTGGAAGAGCAGGTCCGCGGCAGCCAGGTGGCCGGGGTCGCCGACCGTGTGTTCGCCCTGGGACGGCTGATCCCCCAGGAGTGGATGCGTCAGGCCGTGGGCAGCCCCATCTCCGCACAACCCATGGTGGAAGCAGCCGAAGAAGCAGTAAGGGCACTGGCCGGTGGTCATTAGCAGTTGGCTGTTGGCCAAAAACCAACAACCAAGGGCCAAAAACCAAAAGCCAAAAGCCATAAACCAACACCCATGCCCACCCGTATCGCCATGCTCGCTTCTGGCAGCGGCTCCAATGTGGAGAATTTCGTCGGATACTTTGACAACCATCCGTCGGTTGAGATCGCTTTGGTGGTTTGCGACCGGCCAGGAGCCTATGTGCTGGACCGGGCCGGCAGGCTGGGGATTCCTTCCGAGCTCATTCCCGGTCCAGGCTGGCAGGAGCCGGCGCCCATTATTCAGAAGCTGCGCGCCCGGAAAATCGACTTTCTGGTGCTGGCCGGTTTCCTGCGGCTGGTGCCGCCCGGCATCCTCCGGAAATACCCTGACCGCATCCTGAACATCCATCCCGCCCTGCTGCCGGCCTTCGGGGGCAAGGGCATGTATGGCATGCACGTACACCGGGCAGTGATCGCCTCCGGCGCCCGGGAGAGCGGGGTCAGCATCCACCTGGTCAACGAGCGTTACGACGAGGGCCGCATCCTGTTCCAGGCCCGCGTGGACATCGCACCGGATGACAGCCCGGAGTCCCTGGCCGAAAAAGTGCATGTGCTGGAATACGCCCATTATCCCCGGGTGGTAGAGCAATACATACAGGGGATCTCCAGTCCGGCCGGCACGGGCCCGTAAACCCCACAGGGGCTCTTCCCGGAACACCCCCTGCCGCCAGGCGGCTCCGGAACCGGGGGTCTGTGGGGCAGCGGCGGGGCATGGCTGGCCGGGAGCATCCGACGGAAACAGGGCCCCGGGGTTGTATATATCTATGGTTTTAGTTGATTACAAAAACTTGCAAAACAATAGATTACAGTGCCTTAGGCAAAATTGAAGGTAAAAAAGTTGGTTTTGACCAAATTTCGTTATTTCTTTGCATCCTGTTTTAAACAAAAAAAGGAGAAAAATCATGTCTGACATTACAACAAGAGTAAAAGCGATCATCGTTGACAAGCTTGGTGTGGACGAGAAGGAAGTGACCCCTGAAGCAAGTTTCACCAACGACCTGGGTGCCGATTCCCTGGACACCGTGGAGCTCATCATGGAATTCGAAAAAGAATTCAACCTGGCCATTCCGGACGATCAGGCAGAGAAAATCAGCACCGTAGGTGATGCCATTTCTTACATCGAAAACTCCAGCAAGTAAACCTAAGATTCGTTAAATGAACCTTAAGAGAGTCGTTGTCACAGGACTTGGCGCTCTGACTCCAATAGGCAATACCGTTCCAGAGTACTGGAACGGTTTGCTTAATGGAGTAAGCGGTGCAGCTCCGATCACGCGTTTCGACGCGTCAAAGTTTAAAACCCAGTTTGCCTGCGAGATCAAGGATTTCGATCTCGGAAGCTTTTTCGACAGAAAAGAAGCCCGGAAATACGACCCCTTTACCCAGTATGCCCTGATTTCGACCGAGGAAGGCCTGAAAGACTCAGGGCTGGACCTGGATGCGGTGGACCGCGACCGGGTGGGCGTGATCTGGGGGAGCGGGATCGGCGGACTGCAGACTTTTCTGGAGTCGATTCTGGATTTTGCTGCCGGAGACGGCACCCCGCGGTTCAGCCCCTTTTTCATCCCCAAGATGATCGCCGACATTGCGGCGGGTCATATTTCCATTAAATACGGACTGACCGGTCCCAATTATACCACCACATCGGCTTGTGCCTCAGCAGCCAACGCCATTGTGGACTGTTTCAACCTGATCCGCCTGGGCAAGGCCGATGTGTTCGTTACCGGCGGTTCGGAAGCGGCCATCAACCCGGCCGGCGTGGGCGGCTTCAGCGCCATGAAGGCCATTTCAGAGCGCAACGACGACCCGGCCACCGCCTCCCGTCCTTTCGACAAGGACCGAGACGGCTTCGTCATGGGGGAGGGGGCAGGCACCCTGATCTTTGAGGAGCTGGAGCATGCCAAAAGGCGGGGCGCTAAAATCTATGCAGAGGTTGTCGGCGGCGGCATGTCTGCCGACGGCTATCACATGACCAGCCCCCACCCGGAGGGAAGGGGCGCCATGGTCGTGATGCGCAATGCGCTGGAAGACGCGGGGATCAGTCTGGACAAAGTGGACCACATCAACACCCACGGCACCTCCACCCCGCTGGGAGACATTTCCGAACCCAGGGCCATTGTGAGCCTGTTCGGAGAACAAGCCTACCGGATCAGCATCAACTCCACCAAGTCCATGACGGGGCACCTGCTGGGCGCCGCCGGGGCAGTTGAGTCCATTGCCACCGTGCTGGCCGTAAAGCATGACATCGTGCCACCGACCATCAACCTGTTCAACCTCGACCCGGACATCGACAGCAGGCTGGATTTTACCCGTGACAAGGCCCGGGAGCGCAAAGTGGATGTGGCCCTGAGCAACACCTTCGGATTTGGCGGTCACAACGCCTGTGTTGCCTTTAAGAAATACATACCATAGATCCGACATTTTGCGGTTTTTCGCATCTTCCGTCTTTCGAAAGAAGACTGATTCCGAACAGGAGCTGAAGGAGGCCATCCGGAATATATTCGGATACCTCCCGGATAACATCGCCCTGTACCGGCTGGCATTCCGCCACAAATCGATGGCCCCGTCCCTTAACAACGGGTTCAGGCACAGCAACGAACGCCTGGAATACCTGGGAGACGCCGTGCTGGGTTCTGTGGTCGCCGACTTCCTGTTCAAAAAATTCCCCTTTAAAGACGAAGGCTTCCTGACTGAGATGCGCTCCCGCATCGTCAGCCGCAGCAACCTCAACGCCTTGTCGCGCCGCCTGGGAATAGACAAACTGGTGGAGGCCAGCAAGGACAACAACATCACCGCCTCCTCCATCCTGGGCGATGCATTCGAAGCCTATGTGGGGGCCCTGTACCTTGACAAGGGGTATCGGTTCACCCAGAAAGTGCTCGTCAACCAGATCATCAAAAACCATGTGGACATTGAAGAATTGCTGAGCACCGAGATCAACTTCAAGAGCAAGATCATCGAGTGGGTCCAGAAGGAAAAACAACATGCGGAGTTCAAACTGGTGGAGGAGTCGGACCAGGGAAAGCGAAACAAAATGTATGTGGTCAAGCTGCTGATCGATGGCAGGGAGGCCGGCCGCGGCAGAGACTCCTCCATCAAGCGGGCCGAACAAATGGCTGCCCAGCAGGCATGGGAGAAGTTGTCACCGGAAGACTAAGGCATGACAAAAAAAATCGTTCTGAACCTGGGTTACGAGCCGCCCTTCCGGGCCATCGGGATCTGTTGCCCGCAAAAGGAATACCGTCTCAGCTGGCTGATCAACAAGCAGCTGGACATCGACCTGAAGCGGGTGGCCGACTTTGAATATTGCCCGCACAACCACCCGGAGAAGAAGCCCTTCCCGGTGTACCGCTACCGCAACCCCGCCCTGCACCTCGACCTGTTTCTTGTCAGCAACCGTTCCGGCAACCTGCCCCTCTTTCCCGGTCCAACGACGCTTGATTACCTGCTGCTGGTGCGCAACCCGAGCAAACAGTTCGACCTGTTGCCCATGGTACAGGACATCCGCAAGATTCCTTACGTGCAGGCCGTTTTTTTTGTGGAAGATAAACTCGGCAGGAAAGAAGGGGACTTCTTTTTCGACTTCGAACTCTACCTGTCGCCCAAAAAGGACTGAGGTCCAGCGGGGAAAAGTGGCTAATCCCCGGAATGTTCCCGGTCCTTGGCCTCATTCCAGAAGTGGTCCATCTCTTTCAGGTTCATCTTGTCGAGCGCCCTGCCCGATTTGCCGGCAGCCGCTTCCAGGTGCTCAAACCGCCTGATGAACTTTTTATTCGTTCGCTCCAGGGCGTTCTCCGGGTTCACCCCGATAAAGCGCGAATAGTTGATCAGGGCAAACAGCAGGTCGCCAAACTCCTCCTCCATGCGTTCCCGGCTTGCATCCCGGGCCACCTCCTCCCGGAGTTCCCCCATTTCTTCCTGTACCTTTTCCCAGACCTGCTCCGGCCGGGCCCAGTCAAAGCCCACGCCCCTTGCCTTATCCTGTATCCGGTAGGCCTTTACCATGGCGGGCAGGGAGGCCGGCACCCCGGCAAGAACCCTCTTGCGGCCTTCCCTGAGCTTGATCTTTTCCCAGTTTTGTTTAACCTGTTCGGCGTCATCGGCCTGCACACTTCCATAGATATGGGGGTGCCTGTCCACCAGTTTTTTGCTGATGGACTCCAGGACGTCCGTGATGTCAAAGGCCCCCGTCTCACTGCCGATCTTTGCATAGAACACAATGTGCAGCATCAGGTCGCCCAGTTCATTTTTGACTTCCTGCAAATCATTCTCCAGGATGGCATCGGCCAGCTCGTAAGTCTCTTCGATGGTCAGGTGGCGCAGGCTTTCAATCGTTTGTTTCCTGTCCCACGGACACTTGGCCCTCAGGTCGTCCATGATGTCCAGCAATTTCCCGAAGGCGGCAAGTCGTTTATCCATAGGTCCTCATTTTGTCGCAAAGGTAATAAACAATGGGGTCGGATGGGGCCCTGCAGGAAGACCCATCCGGCGAAACCCGTTGTCCACTTTTATACAACAACTGCCCGCAATCGTACACTGCAGCGCCTTCATGGAAACACCCTGATTTCTATTTGCTTGTTTATGTGTACTTTATGGGTGGTGGCACAGATTTGGATAGTTTTGGAGTGATCCAAAAAAAATGCCCAACGACATGGACAAAATCATTCAAAAGAAAAAATGGACCCCGCGGAAAATAGCCGCCATTGCCGGCATCGCCCTTTTTGTGGCATTCATCGGTTACCTGCTGTTCTTCCGTGACAACAGCAGCCGGCTGTATGTCGACAAGGACAAGATGACCATCGCCACCGTGGAGCAGGGCCGATTCCAGGAGTTTATTCCTGTGGACGGGATTGTCCAGCCACAGGTGACCATCTACGTGGATGCCGTGTTTGGCGGACGGGTGGAGGAGATTTTTGTGCGCGACGGCGCCATCGTGGAAGAAGGGGACAAGATCCTGCGCCTGTCCAACACCGCGATCGAGATGAGCTATATGCAGCAGGAAAATACGGCCCTCGAAGTACTCGACCGCTACCAGAACACCCGCCTCAACCTGGAGCGCAATATGTTCCTGCTGGAACGGCAGCAGGCCGAATATGAATACAACCTCGACCTGGCGCAGAAGACTTATGAGCGCAAGCGGGCCTTTTACGAGCAGGGACTCATTCCCGATGAGGAGTACGAAAATGCGGAACGCAATTATGTATTTGCCAAACGCAACTACGACATCGGCCTGCGTACCATGCACTATGATTCCCTGTACAATGCCACCCAGATGGAGCAGATCAGGGACTACATCCATCGCGTGGAGCAAAACATCGACATGCTGCATGACAACCTGGAAAACCTGACCATCCGGGCGCCCATTTCCGGGCAGCTCTCTTCCTTCAATTCGGAAAGGGGCGAGACCAAGAATGCCGGAGAAAACCTGGGCCAGATCGACGTGCTGGATGGCTATAAACTCCGTGCCCGCATCGATGAACGCTATGTGAACCGTACCTTTGTCGGACAGGTCGCCACCTTCGATTATGCCGGGGAGACTTATGAGATGGAGATCAGCAAGATTTACAGCAACATCACCGGAGGGGCTTTTGAAGTGGACCTGAACTTCGCCGGCAGGGAGCCCGACGGCATCCGCCGGGGACAGACCATACAGCTGCGCCTGCAGTTCAGCGGGGTGGCAGAGGCCATGATCATCCCCCGGGGCGGATTCTACCAGGAAACCGGCGGCAACTGGATCTACGTTCTGGATTCTTCCGGCTCGCAGGCAACAAAACGGACCATCCGGGTGGGACGGCAAAACATTCACCACTATGAGGTTCTCGAGGGTCTGGAGCCCGGGGAAAGGGTTATTGTGTCTTCCTACGATAGCTTCGGAGCCAAGGACCGGCTCATCTTCCGATAGAATATTTATCCATTCCAGTAACAAAACCGGCCCGGGTTCGTCCTATCTTACAAGCCCGCAGTCCAAAAAAAAACAAAACCCAAAACCCAAAATTATCCGCCATGATCAAAACTGTAGATTTAACCAAAGTATTCCGCACCGAAGAGGTGGAAACCACGGCCCTGAACAAGGTGTCCTTCGAAATCAAGGAAGGGGAGTTCGTTGCCATCATGGGCCCTTCCGGCTGCGGCAAATCGACCCTGTTGAACATCCTGGGCCTGCTCGACAACCCCAGCGACGGACAGTATTTTTTCATCGATCACGAGGTCTCGAAGTATTCCGAAAAGCAAAGGGCCAACCTGCGCAAACGGAACATCGGTTTTGTATTCCAGAACTTCAACCTGATCGACGAGCTCAGCGTGTTCGAAAACGTGGAGCTCCCGCTGATCTATTTGGGTTACAGCGCCTCTGAACGCAGAAAACGGGTAGAAGAAGTCCTGGAGCAGATGCAGATCATGCACCGCAAGAACCACTTCCCCCTGCAGCTCTCGGGTGGTCAGCAGCAAAGGGTCGCCGTGTGCCGTGCCGTCGTGGCCAAGCCCCACATCATCCTGGCCGATGAGCCCACCGGCAACCTCGACTCCACCCACGGGGACGAGGTCATGAACCTGCTGGAGGGCCTGAACAAAAACGGCACCACCATCATCATGGTCACCCACTCCCAGCGGGACGCATCCTACGCACAACGCATCATCAGGCTGTTTGACGGCCAGATCGTCACCGAGGACAAGGCCACCGAGTTCGTCCTTGCCTCCGCCGCACAATAAACCACAACCAACGGGGGGCGTCCCGCCCCCCGTTTTTTTCCGGGTTCATTCACGGGTCCGTCTTCCCCCCTGATCCCTGACCGGATCCGCCCCCTCCGGCTCTTTTCAAACACGCAACACCCTGAACCATGATCAAAAATTACCTGCGTTCAGCCTGGCGCAATATGATGCGCAGCAAGCTGTATACCCTGATCAATATTTTCTGCCTGACGGTCGGCATCAGCGGGGCGATTATCATCGCCCTGTACCTGAACCACGAACTTTCGTACGACCGCCACCATGAGCACCACGAATCGGTCTTCCGCCTCGAGGGAAACTATCATGTGGGGGGCTCCGACCAGCACCTGGCCATCACGGCCTTTCCGCTGGGCCCTGCCCTGAAGGAGGACTTCAGTGAAATCAGGGAGTACGCCCGCATTTTTACCATCGATGAGCTGCTGGTACGTATCGGGGACCGTGAATTCATGGAGCAGGATTTTGTTTTCACGGACTCCACCCTCTTCGAGGTATTCACCCATCCTTTCATTTACGGCGGCCCCCAGGGAGCCCTGTCGGAGCCCAACACGGCCGTTCTCACCCGGTCTGTCAGCCAAAAATATTTCGGCGATGAGGATCCCGTGGGAAAGACCATTGAGGCCAACCAGAACACCTACATGGTTACCGGGGTGGTGGAAGACGTCCCCGACAACGCCCACATCCGCTTTGACGGCCTGCTGGCCATCCATTCAGCCAACAATGCATTTGCCTACTCCCTGGACCCCCGCCTGTTCTGGAACATCAACATGAACTACACCTATGTGCGCCTGCACGAGGGGGCGCTTCCGGAGTCCATCCTGGGCAATATGGAGGCGTTCAATGAAAAATACATAGACCCCGTGGGCGGCCAGATAGGGGCCACCATGGAGCTGATCTTCACCCCCCTGCGGGACACACATTTCAAGCGGGTGCAGATGGCGCCCGCCACCGGAAGCAAGACCACCCTGATGATCTTCCTGGTGGTGGCCGTCTTCCTGGTGGTGATTGCCGCCGTCAACTACACCAACCTTGCCACGGCAAGGGCTTCCAAGCGGGCGCGGGAGATCGGCCTTCGAAAGGTATCCGGGGCCACACGGCAGCAGATGGTGACCCAGTTCCTTTCTGAATCCATTCTGGTGGCCGCGATCTCCCTGCTGATCTCCCTGCTGGTGGTTGAGGTCTTTTTGCCTGGATTCAACGCCTTGGCCGGCAAGCACTTCAAACTGGTCCACCTGCTTCATGGCTCCCTTTGGCTCCAGGTCCTGATGATCACCCTGGTCACCGGGCTGGTATCCGGGATGTACCCGGCCTTTTTTCTGAGCCGCATGAAGCCCACCGACATCATGAAAGCCAACCTGCCCAACAAGGGCAGCAGCTCCCGCCTGCGGAAGGCATTGGTGGTCTTCCAGTTCTTTATTTCGGTGATCCTGATCGCCGGCACCATCACCGTGGAACGGCAGCTTGCCTTCGTCCAGAATAAGGACATGGGGTTCCGGGTCGAGAACCGCATGGTGGTTACCTTTACGGCCCGCGAAACCCGGGACCGCATCGAAGCCATAGAGAACGTCATCCGGCAGAACCCCAACGTGACCGGCACGACCAAGTCACTGCACGTTCCCGGGATGGGGGCCAACCTCAATGCCGTCAGGGTGCAGTCGGGCGAGGAGATGGCCGATGCCACCATCTCTTCAAATTTTGTCGATCCCTCCTTCCTGGATGTGCTGGGCATCGAACTGCAGGAAGGGCGCAACTTCGACAGGGAAATGCGGGCCGATGCCAACATGTCCGTGCTGGTCAATGAGGCGGCCGTCAGGATGTATGGCTGGCATGAAGAACCGCTGGGCAAGATGATCCAGTGGAACTGGGACGAGAACGGGGTGCCGCAAACGAGCCTGCGGGTGGTCGGCGTCATGAAGGATTTCAACTTCCTGACCCTGGAAAACCCCATCGAACCCCTCATGCTGGTCATACCGGAAAGCCACCTGACCTTCCGCCACATCATTGTGGAATACCTCCCGGGCACAGAGGCCGAGTTGATCCCCTTCCTGGAAGAAACGGCCCGAAGCTACGAGCCAGCCAGGATCCCGAGCATACACCCCCTGAGCCATGGCTACCGCAACCAGTTCGAATCGGAGGAGAAACTTGGCAAGATCTTCCGGATCTTTGCCCTGGTGTGCCTGCTGATCTCATTCCTCGGCCTGTTCGGCCTGTCGTCCTTTACCACCGAACAACGCAAAAAGGAGATCGGGGTGCGCAAGGTGCTGGGCTCTTCCGGATGGAGCATCCTGGCCATGTTCTACAAGGAATTCTCCATCCTGGTCCTCATCGCCTCCCTGCTGGCCGCCCCGGTGGCCTGGCTGCTGATGAACCGCTGGTTGCAGGACTTCGTGTACCGCATCCCCATGAATGCCGGGCCCATCCTCCTGGCCACCGTGCTGGCCCTGGTGACGGCCATACTGACCGTCTCCTACCACACCCTGATGGCCGGCCGGATGAACCCTGTGGATGCGATCCGGGCGGAGTAAAAAGCAGGACGGTTCCCCCGCAAAGTCAATTGGCCACAGCCGGCCGGATCGTGTCCGGCCGGCTGTGGCTTTCCCGTCCGGCGACCCCATCAGCATTTTTTAGTAACTTTATCCGTTTAATTCAGGACGAATGAACGAGATCGTGCTTTCCGGCTCCACGAAGTTGGCCGACATCATCGAGGCCGAACCCCGGGCCATGTGGCTGCTGCCACGCTTCGGGATCGATCTTGGGGTGGGCGACAGGACCGTGGCACAGGCCTGCCGGGAAAAAGGCATTCAGGTGGACTTTTTTATCCTGATGGTCAATGTGTTCCTGCACCCCCATTACTTTCCGGGCACCAGGCTCAGGCATGTGGATGTCTCCTTGCTGCTCCGCTACCTGGCGGGTGCCCACGACTGTTATATCGGCGAAAAAGTACCCTCCCTGCAGTCCCTTGTCGGCCAGTTCCTTTTTCACCTGGACCAGCCAGCCAGGGGGCAGCTGGACAAGTTTTTCAGGGACTATATCCGGGAAGTGATCGAACACATCGAATACGAGGAGCAGGTGGTCTTTCCTTACATCGAATCCATGCTCCGCCGGCTGCACGGGCCGCCGGAGCATGAAAATGGGGAAGAAGCATCCACCCGCCGGGCTTTGCCCGCCCGGGAGGCCGACCGGCGTGCCATTGAGAAGCAGGGCATCCTGGAGTTCGAAAGGCGCCATAACGACATCGAAGAAAAACTGTCCGATCTGAAAAACCTGCTTGTCAAATACGTGCCCCCGGCCGGGGACCGTTACCTGCGGATCCGCATCCTGAGGGAGCTCATCGAGCTGGAACAGGACCTGACCGACCATGCCAGGCTGGAAGACAAGGTCCTCATCCCCATCGTGGAGCAACTGGAAAAGCAACAACAATCCGCCGGATAGCATGGGAGCCAGCGTGATCATAGCAGAGCACTCCGAGATCATCCGCAAGGGCCTGATCGACGTCCTGGAGAAAAGCGGGTTGTTCAGCAGGATCCGCGAGGTGGCCTGTGCCGCCAACCTGATGGACCAGGTGGCGCGCTACCGGCCCGACGTGCTGTTTGTGAACCCCGGCATGGTCGACAGCAAGTTCCGCAACCTGCTCCGGGAAAAGCAACGGCCGCGGCTGGCGGCCATTGTGTACAGCTTCCATGATGCCTCGGTGCTGGAGGCGTTCGATGAGTTGATCCCCATCAACGACACCCGGTCCAAAATACAGAAAAAACTGCAGGCACTCGTCAACAGGCAACCTGAGAATGTGGCCGGCCCGGACCAGGCCCTGACCGCAAGGGAAACAGATGTGTTGCGCCTGCTGGTGGCCGGCCTGAGCAACAAGCAAATATCCGAACGCCTGTTCATCAGCACCCATACGGTGATGTCGCACCGCAAGAACATCACCCAGAAGCTGAACATCAAATCGGTGGCCGGCCTCACCGTATACGCCATCCTGAACAAGATCGTCAGCATGGAGGAACTGGAATAAGCCATGATCCCTTTCCGCGGCATCCCGGTCGGCACCACCGCCTTCAGGCAGATCTTCAGGGCCTTGAAGTACAGGAACTACCGGTATTACTACATCGGTCAGAGTGTCTCCCTGATCGGCACCTGGGTGCAGAACATCGCCATGAGCTGGTTGGCGTACCGCCTGACCGGCTCTGCGCTGCTTCTGGGGACCATTGCCTTCGCCCTGCAGATCCCCTCCCTGTTCATCACCCCCCTGGCCGGTGTGCTGGCCGACCGCTGGAACCGGCGCACCACCATCATCTTTTCCCAGACCCTGTCCATGTTCGTGGCGTTCATGCTGGCCATCCTGGTGCTTACCCATGTCATTACCGTCGGATGGATCATTACCCTGGCGCTGTTCAACGGGGTGGTGCTGGCCTTTGACACCCCGTTCAGGCAAAGCTTCGTGCCGGAGATCATCACCGACCGGGAGGACCTGTCCAACGCCATCGCCCTGAACTCCTCCCTGTACAACATGGCACGCTTCGTGGGGCCTCCCATCGGGGGACTGCTCATCGCCCTGGTCGGCGAAGGCTGGTGTTTCTTCATCAACGGGGTCAGCTTCCTGGCCGTGATCGGCGCCCTCCTGGCCATGCGGATCGAACGAAGGAAAGACAGGGCCCGTTATGGCTCCCTGCTGTCGCAGCTCCGGGAGGGGGTAAGCTATGCCTGGGGATTCCGTTCTTTGAGGTTTTTGATCACCCTGGTGGCCCTGAGCAGCTTTTTCGGCCTGCCCTTCCAGGCGCTGATGCCCATGTTCGCGGCCGATATCCTGCACGGAGGTGCCCAGATGCTGGGCTACCTGACCGGGGCCCTGGGCGCCGGGGCCTTCTCCGGGGCAATCTACCTGGCGGCACAGCGTAACAGCCTGAAGATACCGTCCACCACTTTTCGCGCGGCCATCATGTTTTCCGTGGGACTGGCCCTGTTTGCACTGTCCGGTCATGTGGTGCTGTCACTCGCTGCCCTGGCCGTGACCGGCTTCGGCATGATCGTCCATTTCAATGCCACCAACACCCTGTTGCAAAGCATATCCGACGAGGATAAAAGGGGGCGGGTCGTATCCCTTTACAGCCTCACCTTCATGGGCATCACCCCCCTTGGGAGCCTGCTGGCCGGAAGCATCGCGGAATGGATCGGGGTGCCCCACACCATCTTTGCCTTTTCGCTGGTCTGCCTGGTCTCGGCCCTGCTGTTTGGCCGGCGGGTCCGGGAGGTGTTTATTAGCCTCGCGCGCAGGAATCTTGTCCCCAGGCAGGGTTGATGCATTCCCGCCGCGGACCAGGCAACTGTTTTTCGCATCCTGCATTTATAACAGCCTGAGCGCCCGCCCGGCTGAAATTGTGGCATTCCAACACCTAAATCACTAAAACTGGGGATTGCCGGACCCCCCCGGCAGGATTAATTTTGCCACGAGCTTTCTATAAAAAAAACCATCATTGAATGAGATCAAGACAATGAAAACAACCATAACCCTCCTGTTCCTGGCATTGTTTCTGAATGCGGCTGCATTGGCGGACGAGTCCTTTAATGAACCCGGAGCCCGGCTTTCGGGCATCGTCACCGACAAGAACCTCAACCCCCTTCCCCATGTCCATCTTGGCCTGGTGGGCACGCGGCATGGTACGTCCACGAATGATGACGGCACTTTTATGCTGGATGGGATACCGGCCGGTCTCTACATTCTGGGGGCCAGCATGGTCGGCCATGAAGACCACCGCCAGGAGGTGCGCGTCCCCCGGGAGGGGGACGTGCACCTTGCCATCACCCTGCATGCCAGGGTGTACCATATGGACCAGGTGAATATCATTGCCGAAAGGCGCGGCATCTTCGAAAGGGTTCCCGGGGCGGCAAGTTATATCGGCCCGGAGAAGATATCCCTAATGAACCCTCTTAGTGGAAACGAGGTATTCCGGAGATCACCAGGGGTCCACGTGGTGGATGAGGAAGGGGTCGGGCTGCGGGCAAACATAGGCATCCGGGGCCTGGATCCCGATCGCAGCAGGTCCGTGCTGATCCTGGAGGACGGGATCCCGGTATCCCTTGCACCCTATGGCGAACCCGAAATGTACTATACCCCGGCCATGGACCGCATGTCGGCTGTGGAAATCCTGAAGGGCAGCGGATCCATTCTGTATGGCCCCCAGACCATTGGAGGGGTCATCAACTATATCACTTCCGACCCGCCACTCGAACCCGCCGGCGCAATCAGCCTGCGCGGTGCAGAAGGAGGTTTTTTTACAGGGCTTGTTTCTTTTGGCAACACCTATGAGAACACAGGCTACCAGGTAAACTACCTGCGCAAGCAGGCCGACAGCATCGGCAGCACCACCTATATGATCAACGACCTGACGGCCCGCATTCGCACCCGCCTCGGCACGCAATCAAGTCTGGATGTTAAAATGGGTGTGTACGATGAATCCTCCAACGCCACCTATGTGGGTTTGACCCAGGCAATGTACGATGCAGGCGGTGCCTACGATTTCAAAAGAATCGCCCCCGATGACTTGCTTCACATCCGGCGTTACAGCTTGTCAGTCAGACACCACACCTTTCTGGGCAAACACATGCGGCTTACAAATACCGCCTATGGCTATACCACCACGCGGAACTGGCAGCGGCAGGATTTCTCATACAACTCCTTTGACGCAGAAGGAAGACCCGCCCCGAGGCCATCCAATTACACCGGGGTGACATGGGGAGATGAAACGGTGGATGGAGGTGCCATCCATATGCGGAATTCAACGGGCAACCGCAACAGGCAGTTCGAGGTAGCAGGCTTTGAAAGCAGGCTTGCCACCCCATGGATGCTCGGTTCATACAGAAATGAACTGACTGCGGGAGGACGGATCCTTCACGAACGCGCCTATGAACAAAGGGTGAACGGACAACTGGGAAATGCCTCCAGCGGAACCCTGCAGGACGATGAGATCCGTACCGGGCTGGGCGGCAGTGCCTTCATCCACAACCGGATAGATTTGTCGTACCGTCTTTCATTTACAGCAGGATTCAGGATGGAGAACTTCCGGTATGAAAGGGACATCCGCAGGGGCCGTTTCATGATCGACGGAAAGCTGCACACACGCGACACCCTGCTCGTCGCCGGATCGTCCCTGAGGGCGCTGATCCCCGGGGCAGGGTTCAACCTGGGCCTGGGCCGGTCCACGACCTTGTTCGGGGGTGTCCACAGGGGATTTGCCCCGCCCCGGGTAAAGGATGCCGTATCCAATGGAGGGTACGTATACCACCTTGACGCAGAAAAGAGCTGGAGCCATGAGCTGGGCCTGCGCAGCAAAACAGCTTCCGGTGTATCCTGGGAACTGACCGGATTCCTGATGGATTTTTCCAACCAGGTCATTCCGGTTGCCGAATCGGCCGGAGGAGCGGGCACGGGTTCAGGACTGGTCAATGGTGGGAGTACCATTCACCGTGGGCTGGAGGCTGCGTTGACAGCCGATATCAGCAGCTGGTGGGGCAGTGATGACTATACCCTGGAATGGGATGGCTCTCTGACCTGGGTGGACTCCCGTTTCAACAGCGACAGGTTTCAGGGCACCGGCGCCCAGACGGTCAACATCAAAGGCAACAAGACCCCATATGCCCCCGAATGGCTCATCTTTTCCACCCTGTCCTTCAGACACCGTGTCGGCCTCTCCGCCAGTCTGTCTGCCAACCACACCGGTGCCCAGTTCACCGACATCCATAACACCATCACAGCATCCGCCAACGGACGCAGCGGCAAGATGGCCCCATATACCCTTGTTCATGCCAACCTGGCCTGGGAGATTCCCGGAACGGGTGCCACTTTCTCCCTGTCCGGACGGAATCTGACCAATAAGCGATACATTGTGTCACGCCGGCCTCAGGGCATCCGTACGGGACTTCCCAGGATGTTAACATTCGGTCTGAACATGGTTATTTGATCCTGTTGTGGTACTTTTTCAGGTAGTGTTTGCAAAAGGAGTGAAACAGGTTGATGTCGTCCTTTCCCAACAGCATGAGCCGTTCCATGATGCGGCGGTGCACGATGCCTTCCGGCGGAAGTCCTACATCGGACAGGACCTGCAGGGCCTTGCCCCGCACCACGGGCAATTCATCCGATACCGGCAGGGGTTTGGACTTGCGCTTGTAATCCAGGGTCAGCTCCGAAAGGTAGGTGGCGTAGACCATCACCGCCTGCCCGAGGTTCAGGCTGGGGTATTTGCGGGCCATGGGAATGGTCGACAGCATATCACACAACAGCAGCTGGCGGTTGCTCAATCCGGACTCTTCCCCCCCGAACACGATGCCCACCCGGCTCACCTTATCCCCTTTGGATCGGATGATCTCCGGCAGGTCGGCCACCCGGTGCACATCCTCTCCGACCGTCCGCCGCTTGGCGGCCGAGCCGATCAGCAGGGACAAGTCGGCCATGGCGGCCTCCAGGTCGGGGAACACAAGGGCATCTTCCAGGATGTCGTTCGAGGCATGGGCCGTGGCCCTTGCGCGCTCTCCCAGGTGATTACAAAGGGGGCGGACCAATCGCATGTGGGAGATGTTCATGGTTTTCATGGCACGGGCAGCCGCCCCGATGTTCTCTTCACGGGCGGCATCAGCCAGGATGAATATCAATTCAGGAACCGGCATAAGGATTTGATGTATTAAGGGCCCTGCGGGCCGTGATGATATGCTGTTTGTTTATTTCTTCTCCAAAAGCCAACAACCGGCATCAAAACCACAGCGAGACCTCCGTGCCCTTTCCGGACTCCGACCGCAATTCAAGCGACCCCTGGTGCTGGCTCATGATCTGCTTACACAGGCTCAGGCCCACCCCCGATCCATGCTCCTTGGTCGTAAAAAACGGCACGAAGACCGCATCCAGGTTCTCCGGCGGAATGCCCACCCCGTTGTCTGCCAGCCGGATGACTGCCTGGCCGTTTTCCACGAAGGCTTTCAGCGAGATCTCGGGAGCACTGTCGCCAGGGAGTGCCTCCAGGGCGTTTTTTATCAGGTTGATCAGGGCCTGGGACAACAACTGCTCATCCAGGGCCACCTGAAGGTCCTCCGGCACCACGGAAAGCACCTTGCGGACAGGTCCCTTTTGGAACTCCTCCGTAAAAAGGGCCAGCATCTTTTCGAGAAATGGCTTAAGCGGGGTGGGGCGGCATGTGGCGGCCGGCAGCAGGGTCAGGCTCCGGTAATTGTTGACAAAATTCATCAACCCCTGGCTGCGTTCCCCTATCATGCGGGCGGACACCACCGCATCCTGAACCGGGGAGTCCTTCGTTCCCGCGACCTCCCCGGTTTTCTCCAGGCATTTTTCAATGTTCCGGGAGAGGGTCACCAGCGGCGTCATATTGTTCATCATTTCGTGGGTCAGTACCCGGATCAGTTTCTGCCATGATGCCACCTCACCCTGGTCCAATTCCGCCCGGATGGGCTGCATGGTGATCACCTCCATGGGTTGTTGTCCGACGGTGATGTCTTTTTTCAGGAGGCTGACGGGCAGTTCCCGGCCCTCCTGGTCCATGCGGACTACCAGCGGTTTGCCCGCAACAAGGGTCCCCAGCTTTTCCCGGAAAGACCGGTTACGGCCCTTCAGGTGGTCCAGCCGTGTGAACCCTTCCACCCCGAGGAGCCGGGCCGCTGCCGCATTGTGAAAAACCACGCCCCCATCCTGGTCTGCGACCAGGATACCGGTGGCGATCCGGTCGATGACGCATTGATTGAGCAGGGCTTGTTTCTCTTTCTCCGCACGGAGGGTTTTCATCTGCTCAAAGGCCTTCTCCATGGAGTCGCCCAGGTTTCCGAAATTCATCTGCAGGTAGGAAAGATCGACACCCCGGGTGGCATCCATGCTGCGAATCCCCGAAAAAAAGCCAGCCAGCACCTCATTCGTGCGGGTCAGGAAGCACAGCAATCCCAGGAATTGCCAGAAAAACAATCCCAGAAGGAACAGGCTGGTAAAGGGCAGCCCGGGACGATCCAGGGCCAGCAGCAGCAGGGCCATGGTTAAGGAAATCAGAACCAGCCGCCCGAAAACCAATAATGTAAACCGGTTGGGGATCATGGGTTGGGTTGTTAAATCCGGTATTTTTCCATTTTTGCATACAAGGTGGCCCGGGTAATGCCCAAAGCCTCAGCCGAACGGGAGACATTCCCGTTGTGAACATCCAGGGCCCTCAGCAATGCGCGCCGTTCCACCTCTTTGAGGTTCAGCACATGGTCATGGCCATCTGCCGGGATGGCCGCATGAAAAACAAAATCTCCGGGACGCAGGGTATTGCCCTCACTGAGGATGACCGCACGCTCCAGGGCATGTTTCAACTCCCGGACGTTCCCCGGCCATGGATAAGCCTTGAGTTTCTGCAGGGCTGGGGGCGAGAGTTTCAGTCCTGGCCTCCTGTATTTCCTCGAAAACTCCCCGAGGAAAAACGTGCAAAACCCGGGGATGTCTTCAGGACGCTCCCTCAGGGCCGGCAGGTGCAGGTTGATCGTATTGACCCTGTAATAGAGGTCTTCACGAAACTCCTGCCGGGCAACCATGTCCTGCAGCCGGGCGTTTGTTGCGGCAATGAGTCTGATGTCCACAGGCACGGGCTTAGCAGCCCCTATTGGGTGGACCTCCCGCCGTTCGAGAACGGACAGCAGTTTTACCTGCAACAGGGGCGGGATGTTTCCAATCTCATCCAAAAAAAGGGTGCCGCCCGAGGCCAGTTCAAACCGGCCCGTGCGGTCTTCCAATGCATCAGTAAAACTCCCTTTCTTGTGCCCAAACAATTCGCTTTCAAACAGGGCGTGGGGCAGCGCACCCAGGTCGACCGCCACCATGAGCTCCCCGCTCCGGGCCGACAAATTATGTATTTGCCTGGCAATAATTTCTTTGCCCGTGCCATTTTCTCCCGTGATCAGGATGTTTGCATCGGTGGGGGCGATTTTTGAAATGGCCTCATAGAGGCGACGCATGGGGGCAGAGCTGCAGCTATGGAAAGATTTCCCGGGCACCAGACCCTCCCTTTCGGACCGGAGGATGGACTGGTAGCGGTTTAGTTTTTTCCGCGATTCCCGAAGGCTCAGATGTGTTTTGATGTTGGCGATGAGCTTGTCCGGGTTCCAGGGTTTCAGCACGAAATCCGCCGCCCCTTCCTTCATCCCCTGCACGGCCAGCTCCACCCCTCCATAGGCTGTCATGAGAACCACGGGAACCTCCTCCTCGTATTTACGGATCTGCTGAAGCCAGTACAGGCCCTCCCGGCCGTCCCTTGCCCCGGCTGAATAATTCATGTCGAGCAGTACCAGGTCGATCTCCCGGACGCTGAGCAGTTCGACAAGCCCCCCGGGATCATCCAACACGAACACCCGGTTAAAGTCATGTTTCAGCAGCAATGAAAGCGACTCCAGGATATGCCGGTTGTCGTCCACAATCAGTATGTTTCCCTTTTTGCCCATGCCCTGAAAACCAGCCAAATTGATCCGGCCCTGCCGCTCCTAAGCGATCATTTCAAGCTCCCGCAAAGAACGGCAGGGAACGCACAGGGCCTCCCGTGCAACCGGGCCGGAATCCTGTGGTTCCCTGCGTTGCTTTGCCACATGGAAACAAAAAACGACACTTGCTGCAAATATAAAAAATGTTTTATTATTATACACTAAAATGTACATTTTTTATACATATTTTTTTATTTCGCCACCCTCGCTTATTGCAACCACCTGGTTAACAGATATTTGTTTTGTTTGGCAAGCGGGTTGCACTACGAACCCAAAACAACCCACCATGTTTCGCAACTACCTGAAAATCGCCTGGAGAAACATCATCCGGCAGAAATGGACCAGCCTGATCAACGTATTCGGCCTGTCGGTCGGCATGACGGCCTCCATCCTGCTCTTCATCTACATTTCGTATGAAACGAGTTTTGACCGCTTCCACGAAGGGAGTGAGCGCATCTACCGCATCGTTTCACACTTTCCCGGACAGAATAACTACATCATGCCCCGGACTTTCCCCCAGGTGGCGGAACAGCTCGAAGAACAATCTCCCCACGTGGCCATGGCCTGCCGCATTAAAAACGACAACAATTATGTGCGGTCCGGGGAGCAGGTGTTCGAGAATGTGGCGACCCTGATGGTGGACGAATCCTTTGCGGACCTGTTTTCATTCCGGCCCGCCCGGGGCGACCTGCGACAAGCACTGGCAGATCCGACCCGCATCGTACTGAGCACGGAAATGGCCGGGCGGCTGTTCGGGAAGGAGGACCCCCTGGGCAGGGCCCTGAAGATATCCAGGATGACCTTCGATGAGGAGCAGGGCCGCTACACCAGTGAATATACCAATGTCATCGTCGGATGCATTCTCGAGCCCATGCCCGGCAACACCCACTTGCAGTTCGATGCCCTGATGGCGTTCGAAGCCTACACCCCTGTATGGCTCAGGACATTTTCCAACGACGTGTTTATTTACCTGAAGGTACAGGGTGACCAACCAGACCTGGAAAGCATCACACGCCTGTCGGAAAGCGTCGTCGCCGGGATCATGAGAGACGGGAGGCACATTGCCCACAGCCTTCAGCCACTCCACGACATTCACTTCGGGGAGCCCTTGCGTTTTGACATGGGACCGCACGGGCGTCCCGAACTGATCTTTGTGTTTTCCCTGGTGGCCGTGTTCATTATTGTCATCGCCGTGATCAACTTCATCAACCTGGTCACGGCCCGCACCGAGAAACGGGCCGTTGAGGCCAGCATCCGCAAGGTGGCCGGGGCCGGCAGGCGGGATATTGCCGGACAGTTTCTCGGAGAATCGGTGCTGGTCAGCCTCCTGTCCTTCCTGCTGGCCATGGTCCTGGTGGAGCTGCTGATCACGCCTTTTTCCGGGCTCCTGGACCGTGAACTGGCCCTGACCACCACAGACAGCCTGTGGGTCTTTGCCCGCCTGCTGGTATTCGCCCTGCTCATCGGACTTATTAGCGGTCTTTACCCTGCCATGGTGTTCTCACGCTACCAGCCGGCGGAGATCATGCGCGGCAAATTCCGTGGTGGTCACCGCAACCCCCTGATGCGTATCATATTGGTAGTCACGCAGTTTGTCATATCTGTCATCCTGATTGTCTCCATCACCGTGTTCAACAGGCAGGTGCACTACATGAAAACAGCCGACCTGGGATTCGACTCGGAAAACGTCCTGGTGTTTACCGGGCTCACCAACTCCCTGATTACCGGGTTCGATGCCATTGAGGCCGAGCTGAGGCAGCATCCCGGAATCCTTTCGGTGACACGGGCACAGTCGGCACCAGGGCTTGGCGGCAGCGGACAAACCCTGCGCCTGGCCGAAAGCCCCGAAAACGAAAGCATCTCCATCACGGAGATCCGCATCCGGGAAGGGTTCCAGGAAACCTACGGGATCGAACTCGTTGACGGAAGGTGGATCGACTTTGCCCTCGCATCCGACCGGAGTAATTTCATCATCAACGAAACCGCAGCCAGCATCCTGGGAATGGCCGAGCCGGTGGGAACGGATGTGGTCATGTTCCACCGCCCCGGAAAGGTGGTCGGGGTGATGAAAGACTTCCATTTCACCAGCCTGAAAAATGAAATACAACCCTTGATCCTCACGGCCTACCAGAATCCATTTTACAACATCGCGGTCAAAATATCGGAAGGCGAAAGGGCGGATGCCACAGACCACATCCGCAAGGTGTTCCAGCGATTCGACCCCAACTTCCGTTTTGAAGAGTGGTACCTCAGCCAGCGCTTTGAAAGCTTCTACAGGCAAGAGGAACAGAGCAACAAGATCCTGAACTTCGCCTCCCTCCTGGCAGTGTTCATTGCCATACTCGGCCTGCTGGGCCTGTCGTCCTATATCGTGATGTCCCGCAAAAAGGAGATCGGCCTGCGCAAGATCCACGGCGCTTCAGGCATGCAGATCATCATGGTGCTGTTCCGGGATATCGGCCGCTGGGTCGTTTTGGCCAACCTGATCGCCTGGCCCCTGGTGTGGATGGCCATGGAGCGCTGGCTTGACGGGTATCCTTACCGGATCGGCCTGTCATGGTGGTTCTTCGCCATGGCGGGCCTGCTTACCCTGCTGATCGCTGCAGGAACCATTTCGGGCCAGACCTGGAAGGCGGCGCACACCAATCCGGTGGACGCCCTCAGGGCCGGGTAGCCCCGGAGAGGTGGATCTTTTCCGTCACGGAACCCGCAGGTCCGGTCACGCGGACAAGATAGATCCCGGCACCCAGTCCGGAGACATCAAATCGGGTGGCCACGGGGGCCGGTCCGCCGGCCTCCGCTTCCCGCACCCTGAGGATTTGCCCGCCAGCCGCAAATAGTTCCAGCAAAACGATCCCTTCGGTACCTTCCACCAGAACCTCCACAAAGGAGGCACCCCCCTTGATGCTTAGCTGGTAAGCTTCTTCCGGATCGGGATCTTCGAACTGGCTGGTCCGGCTGAACTCAAACGCGGCCGTCACCCGCATATCCCCTTCCACCGCGAAGGACAATTCCGGATCATACACCGGCAAACCATCCATATCCCAGTGGGTAAAGCGCCACCGGGCGCCTCCCCTCGCAGACAGCGAGAAGGTCTCTCCCGGGGCGATGTTATAGAGACCCGGGGGCGGTTCGACCACCCCAAGCCCTTCCCGGTCCACCGTCACCGTAAAGAATGGCCGGTATCCGCCGATGGCCTCCGGCTCTGTCCCTTCCGGATCGAGCCAGTGGGACAGGGAGTTGTGTGGCTCCCCCCCTCCTGTCCAACTCACCCCGAACTGGCCGTACCAGTCGGGCAGGGTGTTGCCGCAGGCCGCATACCCCCCGAAAAGCTGCCCTATAATCCGCCCTTCGGAGTCGAACAAAGCCGACCCGGAGGAGCCGGGTTCGGTGGTGGTGCCCCCGCTCCAGGTAACCCGCCAGTAATTCGTTCCGGAACCCGGGGCACCCAGATAGGCTGCCTCATCGGCGCCGTTCAGGGAATAGCTGAATTTCTTGATGTCGCCCCGGGGGTGGTGGACCCCCGCGACGGTCTCGTCCAGCCGGGGTGCCAGGACGCGGTTCCAGCCGGCATAATGGGGGTTGAAGTCATTGGGTATGCGCTGGTTCAGCTCCACCAGCCACATGTCTGTCTGTGTGGAACGGGCCCTGGATACGGCCCCGCTCATCACATCGTAAAGAGGGGGTTCCTCCGGGTTTTCACAGGTTGCACTCTGGTAGTTGAACCAGGCGACCAGGGTGCCGGGGTTGGCAAAGCAATGATTGGCCGTCAGCAGGAAGGGACGGCTGTCACTGGCCACATTGTTGATCAGGGTTCCGGTACACAAGCTATTGCCCCCGACCAACAGCCTGACGGTGGCATCGACGGGACCTTCCCAGCCGTCGGCTTCGGAACAGGCCACATTGATGTTGCAGGCCCCCGAGCGTCCGAAAATTTTTGAATAACCCCCTGTATCCCGGTACCCGTGCGTTACCGACTCCAGCCGCAATTCGCCCGGAAACGGCACCATGGAAGGTTCCATATATTCCAGGATCAGCGCATCCCCATAGATCAGGGTGGTGGCGAAATACCCGTCTGCCTGGTTGTTATGATGGGTAAAGGCTCCCAAAACCTGGGAGCCATCGGGAGAGTATACATGGAGTTCCGCGCCGGGAGGAAGCCGGTAGCGGTCGAACACCAGGTTGAGGCTGAGGGCTCCGGGCGAACGGATGCCCAGCCGCCACAAGCGCTGCCCGCCCTCCAGCACGTGCCAGGTCCCGGAACGTCCCGGGGCAAAGTCCACCGTGATGACCGAGCCAAACCGCCAGGGGATGGCCGGATGCCCGTCAAACAATTCGTCTTCGGCCCGCAAGACCTCCGGGTCAACCCGCGGCATCTCCTCCCAGGCAAAGGGAAGCTCCCGGAGCACGGGGTCGAGTCCGCGGGGCTGCCCCGGCTGCGACAACTGCGCAAGGCTGAAGTGCCCGGTCAGGGTAACTGCCCATAAAAATATCAATACTTTTCTTTGCACGACCACCAGGCTTTGTAGGCCAGCCCGGACATCCGGAAGGCAATGGACATCCGGTCTGAGACACGTCAAATGTAACAGAAATTAGCCAATTTTAAAACCCGTGCGGGATCCAGGAATCTCCGGCAGTCGCTTTCCCGTCTGCGGGCAGCCCAGGCGGGCGACGCCCTCTTTGCTCCCATGCAAGCGGCGATACGGCCCGAACCGCTCACAGGAACGGATCACTCCGTGGTTTTGCATCATCCCGGATAGTTTTCGTATCTTTATGGTTGACTGCGGTCCGTTCACTCCGGGACGGACCGGGAAGAAGACATGAATTACCGGGGGCGTCACTGATCCCCAAAAACACAAAGACCCATGAACAAGCTATTTGCGCTATTGATTCTGCCCCTGATGATGGCATGCAACGGAAAAAGCGAGCCCCCCGCCGGCGAACAGATCGAGTCGGAATCCCTGGCCTTTTCAATCGACACCCTGGCCACGGGTCTGGAAAACCCCTGGGGAATGGCCTTCCTGCCGGATGGCCGCATTCTGATCGCGGAGCGCCCCGGCAGGCTGCGCGTGTTTGAAAACGGCACCCTGCTGCCCGAACCCATCAACGGCATCCCCGATATCTGGGCACACGGGCAGGGCGGACTGCTCGATGTGGTGTTGCACCCCGGCCATGAGGAGAATGGCTGGATCTACCTGGCCTATGCCGCCCGGAGCAACGGGGGTGGAAACACGGCCATCGCCCGCGGCCGGCTGGACGGGATGCAATTCACAGACGTGGAAGTGCTGTTTCACGGGCAGCCCCACACCAGCCGGCCCCATCATTTCGGGACCCGCATCGTGTTCGATGACGAGGGCTATCTGTTCTTCACCATCGGGGACCGGGGCGAACAGGATAACGCCCAGCGGCTCTCCAACCACAATGGCACCGTGATGCGCCTGCATGAAGACGGCAGGATCCCGGCCGACAACCCCTTCGTGGACACCCCCGGCGCCATGCCGGAAATCTGGTCGTATGGCCACCGAAACATACAGGGGATGGCCCTGCATCCGGTCACCCGGGAGCTTTGGGCCCACGAACACGGCGCACAGGGCGGTGACGAGATCAACCGCATCATGCCGGGCAAAAACTATGGCTGGCCCAGGGTTACCCATGGCATCAATTACGACGGGACCATGATCTCCCCCGACACGACCCTGGCAGGCATGGAAGACCCCGTGCTGCACTGGACACCATCCATCGCACCCTGCGGACTGGCATTCGTGGAGGGTGACCGCTATCCCGAATGGCAACACAATATGCTGGTGGGGGCCCTTGCGGGCCAGCACATCCAACGCGTGGTCATCGAAAACCAGCAGGTCACCCATACCGAAAGGCTGCTGGAAGGCTTTGCCCGCTTCCGGGACATCCGCATGGGGCCCGACGGCCACATCTATGTCCTTACCGAGGTGCCCGGGCTGTTTTTCCGGATCATCCCGCACTAAGGGAATCCACTGATACAGTTCCAGGGACAATGGGGTGCCGGGTGTATTTTTCCGCACCCTCTCCCACCGACGACGGCCTGCCGCATAATTTTTCCACGCGGTACCCGGGCATATATCCTGAATTTTTTATACTTTTGCGGCTTTCTTATGCATTTACCGCCCTGAAATCCAAATGCCTCCACGGCATGATGGGAACAGGGGCGGCCCGGACGCCAGCAATTATTTAAACGGATGCCTGAATACAAGGAATACAAAAAACTCGACCTTTCCCTGATAGGCAAGGAAGTCAAAACCTTCTGGGAAGAGAACCGGGTGTTTGAAAAGAGCATTGAAAACCGCCAGGGCCATACCCCCTGGGTGTTTTACGAAGGGCCTCCTTCAGCAAATGGCCTGCCGGGCATTCACCATGTCATGGCCCGCGCCATCAAGGACATCTTCTGCCGTTACCGCACCCAGAAAGGGTATTTGGTAAACCGCAAGGCGGGCTGGGACACGCATGGGCTGCCCGTGGAAATCGGGGTGGAGAAAATGCTGGGCATCACCAAGGAAGACATAGGGGAAAAAATTTCCATCCGGGAATACAATGATGCCTGTCGCAAGGATGTCATGAAGTTCAAGGACACCTGGGACGACCTGACCGTCAAAATGGGATATTGGGTGGACCTGGACAGTCCTTACATCACTTTCGACAACAAATACATCGAAACGGTATGGCACCTGCTGTCGAAACTGTTTGAGAAAGGCCTGCTCTACAAGGGGTATTCCATCCAGCCTTATTCCCCGGCTGCGGGGACCGGCCTGAGCACCCATGAGCTGAACCAGCCCGGCTGCTACCGCAACGTAAAAGACAACAGCGTCACCGCCCAGTTCAAGGTGGTCCGCAACGAGCGGTCGGAGTTCCTTTTCGGGGACGGATCCGAAGAAGTGTTCCTGCTGGCCTGGACCACCACCCCCTGGACCCTTCCCAGCAATACGGGGCTGGCCGTCGGACCGGACATCGACTATGTAAAGGTCCGCACCTTCAATCCATACACCTTCTCCCCGGTCGACGTGGTGCTTGCCCGTGACCTGCTCGGCAGCTTTTTCAACCCCAAACTTGCCGGAATGGCCCTGGAAGACTACCACCCGGGCGACAAGCAGATCCCTTACCGGGAGCTCAGCAGCTTCAAGGGGGCCGTCATGGAAAACATGCGCTTTGAGCAGCTGCTCCCCTATGCACAGCCTGAAGAGGGCGACCCCTTCCGGGTGGTGCTGGGCGACTTCGTCACCACCGAGGAGGGAACCGGCATCGTGCATATCGCGCCAAGCTTCGGGGCGGACGACTTCAGGGTCGGCAAGCAATACGGGCTGGGGGCACTGACCATGGTCAACCGCCAGGGACGGTTCATTGAGCAGATGGGTGAGTTCGCCGGACGTTACGTCAAGCCTGATTACATCCCCGAAGATGGCCCCCGGGAGGAGCGCCCCACCGATGTGGACCTGATCATCAAACTCAAAAACGGGAACCGGGCCTTCAAGGCAGAAAGGTACGAGCACTCCTACCCCCACTGCTGGCGCACCGACAAGCCCATCCTGTACTACCCCCTGGACAGCTGGTTTATCCGGACCACTGCGGTGAAAGAACGGATGATTGAACTGAACGCCACCATACAATGGAAACCGGAGAGCACCGGCACGGGCCGCTTCGGCAACTGGCTCGAGAACCTGCAGGACTGGAACCTGAGCCGCTCCCGCTATTGGGGCGTGCCCCTGCCCATCTGGTCGACCGAAGACCAGCAGGAACGCCTCTGCATCGGCTCCCTGGCCCAGCTTAAAGAAGAGGCCGGAAAGGCCGTTGCGGCTGGCCTGATGAAGGAAAACCCCCTGGAGGACTTTGACCCGTCTGACATGTCGGAAGATAACTACAAGGTCTTTGACATGCACCGCCCCCATGTCGATGAAGTCATCCTGGTCTCCCCCACAGGCAAGCCCATGAAGAGGGAAACCGACCTGATCGACGTGTGGTTTGACAGCGGGGCCATGCCCTATGCCCAGTTCCACTACCCCTTTGAGAACCAGGACTTGTTTCAGGCCAACTTCCCGGCCGACTTCATCGCGGAAGGCGTGGACCAGACCCGAGGGTGGTTTTTCACCCTGCACGCCATTGCTTCCATGCTGTTCGATTCGGTGTCTTTCAGGACCGTGGTATCCAACGGCCTGGTGCTGGACAAGGCCGGCAACAAGATGTCCAAGCGCCTGGGCAACGCCGTGGACCCGTTTGAAACGATAGAGAAGTACGGACCGGACGCCACCCGCTGGTACATGATCACCAACGCCCAGCCCTGGGACAACCTCAAATTCGACATCGACGGGGTGGCCGAAGTCCAGCGCAAATTTTTCGGCACCCTGTACAACACCTATGCTTTCTTCGCCCTGTATGCCAATATCGACAACTTCCGTTACAGCGAGGAAGAAGTCCCGCTGGCCAGGCGCCCGGAAATCGACCGCTGGATCCTGTCGGAGCTCAACACCCTGATCAAAAAGGTGGATGCGTGTTACGGGGATTTTGAGCCCACCCGGGCCGGCAGGCTGATCCAGGAGTTTGTGGACGAACACCTGAGCAACTGGTATGTGCGCCTCTGCCGGCGCCGTTTCTGGAAGGGCGACTACAGCGAAGACAAGATCTCGGCCTACCAGACCCTCTATCGCTGCCTGGAGACCCTGTCCATGCTCTCCGCACCGATCGCTCCCTTCTTCAGCGAGAGGCTCTATACCGACCTGAACGGTGTCAGCGGCCGCAACCCGGCCATTTCGGTACACCTGACCGACTTTCCTGAATATGATGAATCCTGGATCGACACCCGGCTTGAAGAGAGGATGCAGCTGGCCCAGAAGATTTCGTCCATGGTCCTGGCCCTCCGCAAGAAGGTCAACATTCGGGTCAGACAGCCCCTGCAGAAAATCATGGTGCCGGTGCTCAACGAGGCATTCCGCGAACGATTGCAGGGCGTGGAACAACTGATCCTCTCCGAGGTGAACGTCAAGGAAATGGAGTACCTGGACGATACTGCAGGGGTACTGGTCAAAAGCATCAAGCCCAATTTCAAGGCCCTGGGACCGCGTTACGGCAGGCTCATGAAGCAGATTGCCGCGGCCATCGGTGCTTTCTCATCCGACGATATTGCCTCCCTGGAGGCCGAAGGAAGGAAGCTCCTGCCGGTCGACGGACAGGAAGTGGAGATCCTGCTCAGCGACGTGGAGATCATCTCGGAAGACATCCCCGGCTGGCTGGTGGCCAACGAAGGCAGCCTGACGGTGGCCCTGGACATTACCATCAGCCCGGAATTGAGGGAGGAGGGCATTGCCCGCGAACTCATCAACAGGATACAGAATTTGCGGAAAGAAAGCGGCTTTGAAGTGACCGACAAGATCGATGTCATCGTGGAGGCGCGTGAAGAAATATCGCAGGCCGTTTTGAACAATAATGATTATATTTGTTCAGAGACCCTGGCCAGGCAGCTGCACGTTCAGCCCCTGATCCGGGAAGACCACAAAACGGCTGTAGAGCTCACAGATGATATCCGGACCTATGTTCTGATCAATAAAGTAAATAATCACTGAGAATAAAACCCCCACTGCAATGGAAACCAAACGTGAAAAGACCCGGTTTTCTGATGAGGAACTACAGGAGTTCAGGGAAATCATCATGAAGAAGCTGGAAGAGGCAAAGGACGGCCTGAAACTGCTGACGGAGGCCTATACCACACAGAACGAAAACGACACGAATGATACATCCCCCTCCTTCAAGATCCTGGAAGAGGGGTCACAGGTCTTGTCAAAAGAGGAAAACGGGCAGTTGGCCGCCCGCCAGCAAAAATTCATCCGTGACCTGGAAAACGCCCTGATCCGGATCGAGAACAAAACCTACGGCATTTGCCGTGTCACCGGCAAACTCATTTCCAAGGAACGCCTCAGGAGTGTGCCCCATGCCACCCTCAGCATCGAAGCCAAGCTCAACCAATCCAAGTAACCTAACGCTGAGGCGCCTTGAAAAAAAAACACCTTCCCTGGGTAATTATCCTGTTGGTGTTGTTGCTCGACCAGGGGGTAAAAGTCCTGGTCAAGACCAACATGACCATGGGACAGAGCATCCCGGTCCTTGGTGACTGGTTCATCCTGCACTTTACCGAGAACTACGGCATGGCCTTCGGCATGGAGTTCGCCGGCGAATATGGCAAGCTGCTGCTGAGCCTGTTGCGCATTGCAGCCGTTATATTTATCGGATACTACATCCGCGGGCTGATTGCCAGACAGGCCCATGCAGGACTGATCGCCTGCGCCTCCCTGATCATGGCCGGGGCCCTTGGCAACATCACCGACAGCGCCTTTTACGGAATGCTCTTCGGTGCCAGCTATTACAACCAGGTGGCCCAGTTCCTGCCGGAGGGAGGCGGTTACGCCACTTTTCTGCACGGCAAGGTCGTGGACATGCTTTACTTCCCCATCATCAGGGGGAATTTCCCGGCCTGGTTTCCCTTCTGGTCCGGACAGGAGTTCATCTTCTTCCGGCCGGTCTTCAACATCGCCGATTCGGCCATCACCCTGGGGGTGTTCACCCTGCTGATCTTTCAGAAACGGTTTTTTACCGTTCCGCCGCCGGCACCCGTGAACCTGCCAGAAGGGCAGGAGCCGGATCCGGCAGGCCTGGACATGAATGACGACACGGCCGATCCCTTCTCCGGCACAACCGTTCCCCTGCCCCCTCCGGGAAACAAACCGGAAGAAAAAGACCAGAAACCGGCGGCCGGAAACGAGAATGGACAGGCGGGCCCGTAAACGGGAAAGGCATGAGCGGCTTCCTTTTTGAACACATCATCTTCGGACCGGTACGAAGCCGGCGGTTGGGCATCAGCCTGGGCATCAACCTGCTCCCTGAAGGCATCAAACACTGCACCTTCAACTGCCTGTACTGTGAATGCGGGTGGACAGTCGTTCCCGGCGACAAGCCCCTGACCTGGCCCCCGAGGGAGGTGGTAAGGCGGCAACTGGAAAACCGGCTCAGCGCCATGGCCACCAGGAAGGCCCTGCTCACCAACATCACCTTCGCGGGCAATGGAGAACCCACCCTTCACCCCGACTTCCCGGGCATCATCGACGATGCCATCGTCCTGAGAGACCGCCATTACCCGGATGCCGGCATCTCGGTGCTGAGCAATGCCAGCACGGCCGGGGACGATGCCATCGCCGGAGCCCTGCTGAAGGTGGATCAGAACATCCTCAAGCTGGACGCAGGCACCGAAGAGACCTTCCGCCGCATCAACCAGCCCCAGATCCCCCTCAGCCTGCAGCAGGTACTCGAAAACCTGGAGCGCTTCCGGGGACAGATGATCCTGCAGACCCTGTTCGTGCGGGGCATTCTCAACGGCCAGGCTTTCGACAACACCACAGAGGAGGAATTAGCGCATTGGCTCGGACACCTTGACAGGCTGCGCCCCCGCTCCGTGATGATTTATCCGGTCGCCCGGGCCACCCCGGCCGAAGACGTCCGCAAGGTGCCTCAGGAGGAACTTCTTGACATTGCCCGCAGGGTGGAGGCCCTGGGTATTCCTGCAGAGGTGTACGGCTAGGACGGTTGCCGTGTCCAGACAATCCGGGTGGCAGGCAGCGCGTCACGGCCATCCCGCAAACGCGTCCAAACCACGCCGGCAAAGCGTTCGCAGCCGGACAATCATCCGTTCAATTCCGGACAGGCCATCCTGGATTCCCCAGGGAGTAAAAACACAGAACTTTGATGATCAGTCATCTTGAGGCCATGGCATGGTTTTTTCTCTTTCCATGGTGAGTCCCGGGGTACAGGCTGGGGATGGTTTGATTGTCCAGCCGTGCCACGCGCACATTGGGACGTATGGTAACCCAAGCCCCACCGTATGATCTCTCATTACCTGAAACCAGGGTTCCGTACCCTGACAAGGCAAAAAGCCTATTCCCTCATCAACATCCTGGGCCTGAGCACAGGCATCGCCAGCTTCATTTTAATCCTGCTGTTTTTACAGAACGAGCTGGGCTATGAAAAACACATTCCGCGAGCCGCAGACACCTACCGGCTGGTGGAGATCCAGGTACCGGCAGGCATCGAGGTACAGCATGTGGCCATCACGAGCGGACCATGGGCACCCCACCTGAAGGAAGGCCTGCCCGAACTGGAAGACGTGGTCCGGGTCATGCCCACCGGTGGCAACGTGCTGAGAGCGGGAGACAAGGTCCTGCGGCAGCGCTACACCTATTATGCCGATCCTTCCGTGTTTCCCCTGTTTGCCATTGACCTCGCATCGGGCAACCCCAATACTGCCCTGGTGGAACCAAACACCGCCGTGCTGTCTGTCTCCATGGCGGAGCGCCTCTTCAGCACGGGCAATGTTCTGGGCCGGACGTTCCATTACGGGAATACCCCCTACCGGGTAAGCGGGGTGATGCGCGACCAGACGCACAATTCCCACCTGCGCTTCGAAGTCCTGTTGTCCTATGCCACTGCCGAAGCCATGCACCCTGCCCTGCAGCATTTCGGGAACAACTCCCTGGCCACCTACCTGCTCTTGCGCGAAGGCAGCCGCCCGCAGCAAACCGAGGAGAACATACGCAACCTGGTGGAACAGTATTTTACCGAAACAGGAGCTCCCCCGGAGGCACACCGGCCGGACATGTACCTGCAGCCGCTGGAGGACATCTATCTTCGCTCGCAGCACATCAAGTTCAGCATCTACAATGCCCGGGGCGACATCAACCTGGTGTATGTGTTCACCGCCGTGGCCATTCTCATCCTGCTGATTGCCTGCATCAACTTCATCAACCTGTCAACGGCCCGATCGTCCAGGAGAGCCCTGGAGGTCGGCATCCGTAAAGTGGCCGGAGCCAGGCCGGCCCATCTGCTGGTCCAATTCCTGGGGGAGTCGGTCATCCTGACGTTTATCGCTTTGCTGGTGGCCGTCGGATTGGTCGAGTTGTTCCTCCCGGGCTTCAACAGCTTGCTTGGGACTGATTTGAGAATCGCCTTTCTGGGCAACTGGATCTTCAACATTGGGTTGTTCGGCCTGTTGCTGGTGGTGGGATTCGTGGCAGGCATCTATCCGGCCCTGTTCATGAGCCGGTTCCGCCCGGCCAGCGTGCTGAAAGCCGGTAAGGGGGGAGGGCGCAACGCCACGGGAGTCCTTCGCAAGGTCCTGGTGGTGTTCCAGTTCGCCATTTCGGCCCTGCTGGTGTTCTCCACCTTCACCATTTTTCACCAGTGGCAGTATCTGCGATCCAAAGACCTGGGAATCAACTACGAGAACATTATATCTGCCCAGGTTTTGCAGCGGAACACGAATGAAATGCAGTTCCGGAACCTGAAAAATGAGTTGTTGTCCCATCCCGGGGTGACCGGGGTGGCTGCAGCCAGTGGCATGAACGGAATTGGCCCGAGCCAGGGCCCTGTGCTGGCACTTGACAGCGTGGAAGCGGAACTGATGGTTCGTTTCGGCTTTGTGGATGAGGACTATTTCTCCCTGATGGAGGTGCCTGTGGTGGCCGGACGCAACTTCAGCAGGGATTTTGGCACAGACCATCGTGAGGCCATGCTGCTGAATGAAGCGGCAGTCCGCGCACTGGGATGGGAGGAACCCATCGGTCACCGCATCCGGGCGAATTTTGTGTCAGAAGAGCCATTCAGCGTGATCGGGGTGGTGCAAGACTACAATTACTTCAACCTGCAAAGCACCATCGAGCCGGCCGTCTACCTGCTGGAGCCGGAGCGCTATACCACGGTGGTGGTAAAATACCGCCCTGAGCAGCGGCAGTCGGTACTCGTCCACATGGAACAAACCTGGAAGGATGTTTTCCAGGACCTTCCCTTTGAACCAGAATTTGCCATGGACACCATTCTGGGCCAGTATGACGGGGAGTCGAACGTCATGAAAGTGGTGACCTACTTCGCCATCCTGTGCATCATCATTTCGGCCCTGGGCTTGTATGGCCTGGCAGCATTCGTGGCCGAGCAGAAAAAAAGGGAGATCGGCATCCGCAAGGTGTTGGGCGACACCGTTTCCGGGGTGATTGTCCTGTTACAGAAGGATTTTCTCAGACTCGTGCTGATTGCCGTGGCCATCGCCCTGCCCCTGTCATGGCTTGCCATGGACCGCTACCTGGGCAATTATGCCTACCGGATCGAACAGAGTTGGTGGCACTTTGGGGCAACCCTGATGGTGGTTCTGACCATTGCCTTCCTCACCATCCTTTACCATGCATTCCGGGCGGCCGTGGCCAATCCGGTGGACTCCATCAAGTCGGAATAGGCGGGCAGCCAGCAAAAGGCCCTCCCTGATGCCGTCCCGCAGGGGTCAGGCCGCTTGCGCCGCCCAGCGTGTCCAGGCCGCATGCGCCGGACCTCATCCTGAAAAGTTGGTGATCTCTTCTGTCAGCCCAAAATCATACTCCGGATACTCATAGATGGACGTCCGCGGTTCGGTTTCCCCGATGGAGTAACCCCAGATGCTCTGGTATTCGCTCTTGTTCTCCTCCATCTCCACCAGCTGTTCCAGGTAGCCGGCCACCGACTTGGACTCGATGATGACGAATTTTCCGATTTTGTCGATGACCGGGCTGTGGCTGCGGGTGTGGTCGTGGTCGAACTCCAGGATACGCCGCCCGGCCCGGGTAATGCCGATCACCCGGTAGGTCATGCTCTTGCCCACACCAGGCAGATTGAGCACGTTGCGGTCGGTGGCCAGGAAGGGGATTCCGGCCTTTTCACGCAAGTCATTGATATTCTCCACCAGCTTCTCCGCTTCCATCGGAAAACGCTTGATCACTTTCCGGTACCCGGCGGGGATGATGCCGATGGCCTTTTCCTCCATTTGCTCCTGGGCTGCCCGTGCATTGGTGGCGAACTTGAAAGAGTTCTCCATATAGCCCTTCACCGAGAAGGTATAATAAGGCAGCACCCCGATGTCGTTCAACACCTTGCGCAACTTGGCGGTATGTCCCCTGCGGGAGGCTGCTGCGGTAAATACCAGCTGATTGGCCACTGTCCAGCCGGCCCCGATCAGGCGGGAAACGCCCTGCCTTGATTCAGGGGTCACCTCCATGGGCGATTGGAAATGGGTCTGTACCACAAATTGTTTGACCCCCACTGCGGAAGCCCTTTCTTTGAAACGCGCCAGGATCTCCGTCAGTTCCGGAGTGATGCGCTGGGGCAGGTAAACCGGCAGGCGGGTACCCAGGCGCACGCGAAGGATCTCGGCATGTTTCTGCCCGTCAGGACGCTTCTCGTTCTTCTTGCGCTTGTTCACGGCCATGCGGTAAACTGCGTCAAGGATTTTCTCCAGGGAATGGTTCGCGCTCATCAGGGCGTCCCCGCCCGTGATCAGGATGTCCCTCAGGCGGGAATCCTCTTCCCAGTATTTCATGATCATTTCCAGCTTGGCCTCCCAGGCCTCCGTGGGTTTCAGCTTGTCGAGGTTGAAGTTCAGGTGGCCCCTCTGGAAGTCGTACATTCGCTGGCACGAGGCACACAGCCCGGCACAGGCCCTTCCCATGGTATCGGGGATCATGATGGCCACCTCCGGATAGCGCCGGTGTACATTGTGTTTCGTCGGAAGGATCCACCCGGCGGCGTTGGGCTTGCCCGGCTCCACCACGTCTTCCTTCTCCCAGGCCACGATCTGACCATACTCCTGCACCAGCTGCCG
Source organism: uncultured Bacteroidales bacterium (assembly GCA_964477035.1). Taxonomy (GTDB): domain Bacteria; phylum Bacteroidota; class Bacteroidia; order Bacteroidales; family UBA7960; genus SLSG01. The sequence goes on along the minus strand of CAYZCW010000001.1, from coordinate 13,883 downwards.
TGAGTAAATAATGTAATAGCGTATGGCCAGGTCTGCCCCTCTGGCAAACTCGGGCGCATTGACATTGAGCAGGCTCAGGTAATAGGGGTTGATAAAGAAGGGGATGCCGTGTTTTTCAGCCTTATGCAGCACCTCCATGGTCTCCTCGTCCAGGGTGTGGTCAAGCAGTTCATTCAGAAAGTCGGGGGTGCGCACGGCAAAGCGCAGGTGGAAGGTATGCTCTTCCCACCAACGGGCCACCAGCGTAAGCTGTTCCTCCCGGGTCAACCCCTCGGGAAAGGAATACTTCGGGCTCCGGATCTGTTTGCGGGCGATCTTATCAGCGAGGATGCGGATGATCCGTTCCTTGTTTTTCTTCCGCAGCTGGACGATCTCCGGCTCCAGGCCCGAGGGATAGCGGTCCATCCAGGCCATGACCGTCTCCTTGTCAAACTGCGGCCTCATGTTCAATCCCTTGAACTGCCGGAACAAATGACGCATGTCCGTAAAAAAGGGCGCCTGGGCGCCTCCTTCTCCGAATTTTACAGCCAGCCACAGCATGCGGAAGGGGTCGTTGGACACCTTCTTGCCACGCAGGTTCAGATCCTTGTAGGTGCGCCCGGCATGGTCCAGGTAGTCAAGGATCCGGATGGCGGCATAATCCCGCCATGCCAGCTTTTCAAGGGCTTCCCGTCCCATTGCTTCACTCCTGTAGTAGGCCAGGGCATGCGGCCGGTCCCCGAGGTAATCCATGGCGAGTTGCCGGAGGCCCCCGGAGGCGGCCCGGGGACTGTCGGCGGCCAGGAGCACCTCCGCCACGTCCGGGTTCTCCCGGAGCAGTTTATCCAGCTCTTTTTTGGCATGGGGCGTGATACGTAGCTGATCGATGTTGTTATTGCTGATTTTTTCCATTTAGGGGTACAGAATTTTACTGAGTCCAGCTTGGTTCGCGGCCAATGACCGGGTCCTGGAAGGCAGACAGGGCAGAAATGCCATGCCCGGTGATATATACACAAAGATAATGAATTTAGGGGAAACGGCCATTCTGCCTACCGCTTGCGAAGGCCGGCGGCCAGCTCCTTCAGGGAGGGATCGATCAGGTTGGCCGAAAAAAGGAACAAGCCAATCCACCCCATGTTCAGCGCATAGCCTGCCAGGCGCGGCAGTCCGCCTATCAGCCCGGAAGCCAGGTAAATCAAGACGGCGGCAGCGATGAGTCCCAGAATGCGCCCCGTCTCATAAGGAATCGGGAAATGCTTCTGTCCGAAACCAAAGGAGAGGGCGGCCATGAACACATAACAGGCCAGGGTGGCCCAGGCCGACCCGTGGTATCCGATCAGCGGGATCCACCAAATGTTCAAGACAATGGTCAAAACGGCCCCTGCCAGAGCGAACCAGGCACCGAATCGGGTCTGACCATCAAGCTTGTACCAGATCGACAGGTTAAAATAAATACCCAGGAACATATTGGCCAACAGGAGAATGGGGACGACACCCAGGCCTTCCCTGTATGCCGGACCCACAAAATACTGGACGATGTCCATGAACAGCATGATCCCCAAAAAAATCAGCAGGCAGGCCAGCACAAAGTATTTCATGATCCGGGCGTACATCTGCCGGGCATCTTTCCGTGATGCCTGGGAGAAAAAGAAGGGCTCGGCGGCAAAGCGAAAGGCCTGGATGAAAATGGTCATCATGATGGATATCTTGTAACAGGCCCCGTATATGCCCACCTGCGACATGGCCGTTTCGGGAGGCAACAGGTGATTCAGCAGGAGTTTATCCAGCGACTCATTGACTACCCCGGCCAGGCCGGCCACCAGCAAGGGCAAGGCATAGATCAGCATCTGCCGCCACAGCGCGGGGGAAAACACCGGCCGGGCCCTGAACATCACGGGCAGCAACAGCAGGAGGGTCACCCCGCTGGCAATCAGGTTGGAGATGAAGACGTAACCAACACCAATGGATGGATTGTAAACGGCTGAAACGGGCCCCTTCAGCATTTCCGGGCCGCCCTCCAGCAGCCACGGACACAGCAGCAGGAAGAAGAGATTGAAACCGATGTTCACCCCGATGTTCACCAGCTTGATGCCGGCAAAGCGAAAGGCTTTGTTCTCGCTCCGCAGCCTGGCAAACGGAATCGCACTCAGGGCATCCATACCCAGGATCAATCCGAACCACAGGATGTACTCAGGATGGTCCGGGAACCTCAGGGCCCCGGCGATGGGCTGTCGGAAAAAAGTGGTGGCAAGCACGAACAGGAGGGAGGTGAATAACACCGAAAGCAGGCTGGTGCCAAACACCACCTGTTTTTCTCCGGGCCGGGCCTCAGAAAACCGGAAAAAGGCGGTCTCCATCCCGTAGGTCAGGATGACGATCAGAAAAGCCACGTAGGAGTACATGATGGTCACGACCCCGTACTGGCTGGTTAGGAACACATGGGTGTAAAGGGGAACCAACAGGTAGTTCAGCAGTCTTCCAACGATACTGCTCAGGCCATAGACGGCCGTTTGTCCTGCAAGACGCTTCAGCGGGTCCACTTCCGGGGTTTGGGGCTCAAGGCCATCAGTCGTCGTATCCCTTTTCGGCACGGACCTTTGCCTTCCAGGCCTGGTAGCCCGACTCGAACCCACCAGGATCATTCACCCGCAGCCAGGTTCCGTACTTAACATAGTCGGGTACGCGCCCCCCCTTGGATTTTCTGGAGTCCCCGGGAATGCCAAGCTGGTTCAGATGCCGCTCATAAGCAATCTTGCTTGGTCTGTCTTCTTTTCTGTTCATATCATGGCAGAAAAAGATTTGTAGCCCCGACAGGAATCGAACCTGTATCTAAAGTTTAGGAAACTTCCATTCTATCCATTGAACTACGGGGCCTGGCAAAAATCAAAGGACATGCAAAGATAGTGAATACTCCCGGATTATTTAGCATGAACCCCAAAAAAAACAAACTATATGCCTTCTTTTTTAACCCTAATTTGAACCCGAAAAATCAGCTGATCATGCTTCCGTTGGGAAAATCCTTCTCCGGGACGACGAAGGCAAGGTCTCCATCGTGGTTTTCGGCCATCAGCACCATGCCGTGCGACTGGATTCCTTTGATGGTCTTGGCCTGGAGGTTCGCCAGCACAATGACCTTCCTGCCCACCAGGTTTTCGGGTTCATAGACACCGGCAATCCCCGACACCAGGGTCCGCTGGTCCACCCCGGTGTCGACCCTGAGTTTGATCAGTTTCTTGGTTTTGGGCACCTTCTCTGCCTCCAGCACGGTGGCCACCCGGATGTCCATGCGGGCAAAGTCCTCATAGGAGATTCCGGCCTTCAGGGGCGCAGCCTCCGTGGTTTCCTGGTTGGCATTGCGGGTCTCCAGTAATTTATGCACCTGCCTGGCGACTTGTTCATCCTCGATCCGCTCAAACAACAATCCCGGCTGGTCGACTTCATGGCCTCCGGACAGCAGGTCAGGACTTCCTGCCTTATCCCATGAGACATCCCCGAGCCGGATCATGTTGCGCAACCTGTTCGCGGTAAAGGGCAGAAAAGGCTCTGCCAGCACGGACAAACTGGCACATATCTGAAGTGAGACATAGAGGATGGTCTGCACGCGCACGGGATCCTCCTTGAATAACTTCCAGGGTTCGGCGTCGGTCAGGTATTTATTGCCCAGGCGGGCCAGATTCATCATCTCCCCCAGGGCCTCACGGAACCTGAAGTGCTCTAGGGCGGTTTCGATCTTCGCAGGAAAGCCGGCCAGGGCCTCCAGGGCGGCACGATCTTCCGGCATGAACCCGGAAGACGCCTCCACGGCCGGCACCTTTCCCCCGAAATACTTGTGGGTGAGCACCAGGGTGCGGTTCACGAAGTTGCCGAAAATAGCCAGCAACTCGCTGTTGTTGCGCGCCTGAAAGTCCTTCCAGGTAAAATCATTGTCCTTGGTCTCCGGAGCGGCCGCGGTAAGCACATAACGCAACACATCCTGCTTGCCCGGGAATTCGTCCAGGTATTCGTGCAGCCACACCGCCCAGTTGCGCGAGGTGGAGATTTTATCGCCCTCCAGGTTCAGGAACTCGTTGGCAGGCACATTGTCGGGCAGGATATAGGATCCCTCCGCATGCATCATGATGGGAAATATGATGCAATGGAAGACGATGTTGTCCTTTCCGATGAAATGGACCAGCCGGGACTCCGGATCTTTCCAGTATTTTTCCCAGTCCACCCCCCGGGCCTCGCCCCACTCGCGGGTGGCAGAGATGTAGCCGATGGGGGCGTCAAACCACACATACAGCACTTTGCCATCCGTCCCTTCCACCGGCACCTTCACCCCCCAGTCCAGATCGCGCGTCACGGCCCGGGGCTGCAGGCCCTGGTCGATCCAGGACTTGCACTGTCCGTAGACATTCGGTTTCCAGTCGTGCCGGTGTCCCTCCAGGATCCACTTCCTGAGCATGGGTTCGTACTGATCGAGCGGAAGATACCAGTGCCGCGTCTTTTTCATCACGGGCTGGTTGCCGCTCAGCACGGAACGGGGATTGATCAGGTCGGTCGGGCTCAGGGAAGTGCCGCAATGCTCACACTGATCTCCATAGGCCTTCTCAAAACCACAATGCGGGCAGGTGCCTGTAATATAACGGTCGGCAAGAAACTGGCGGGCCTCTTCGTCATAATACTGTTCCGTCTCCTTCTCCACGAACCGGCCCTGGTCATAGAGCTTGCGAAAAAAGGCCGAAGCCGTCTCATGATGAATGGGAGCTGAGGTGCGGCTGTATACATCGAACGAAATGCCGAAACGTTCGAAAGATTCCTTGTTGAGTTTGTGGTAGCGGTCAACAATGGCCTGGGGGCTGGTTTTCTCCTGCCGTGCCTTGATGGTAATGGGCACCCCGTGCTCATCGCTCCCGCCGATAAAAACCACATCCCGGCCTTTCAGCCGGAGGTAACGCACATAAATATCTGCCGGCACATAAACACCGGCCATGTGCCCGATATGCAGGGGGCCGTTGGCATATGGAAGGGCTGAGGTAACGGTATATCGTTTGAAGGATTTTGCGGAAGAAGTGGACATGGGGGGAGGTTGTTGGTTGTTGGCTGTTGGTTATTGGCTGTTGGTTATTGGCTGTTGGTTGTTGGCTGTTGGTTGTTGGCTTAGGCCCAGAGTCCAACACCCGGCCGCCAGCCCTTTCCATGGCCTTACCAGAGTGCAAAGATAAGCATTGTTGACATTCCATGTTTGGCATGAATGCATTACCTTTGCGTTGATAAACTGACAAATTGGCAAGTTTCATGGATATCCAGTCCATCAAGCAGCGTTTCGGGATCATCGGGCATTCCCCCAGGCTCGACCGGGCCATCGACGTGGCCCGCCAGGTGGCGCCGACCGACATCACCGTATTGGTGAGTGGGGAAAGCGGCACGGGCAAGGAAGCCTTTCCAAAGATCATCCACCAGCTGAGCCCGCGCAAGCACGGCCCCTATATTGCCGTCAACTGCGGCGCCATTCCCGAAGGCACCATCGACTCGGAGCTGTTCGGACATGAAAAGGGGTCATTCACCGGGGCACACGAAGCCCGCAAGGGCTATTTCGAAGTGGTGAACGGGGGAACCATTTTTCTGGACGAGGTGGCCGAGCTGCCCCTGCTCACCCAGGTGCGCCTGCTCCGGGTACTGGAATCGGGCGAGTTCATCAAAGTGGGCTCTTCCAAAGTGCAGAAAACCGATGTCAGGGTGGTGGCCGCCACCAACATCAACCTGCAGGAAGCCATAGCCGGCGGCAGGTTCCGTGAGGACCTCTACTACCGCCTCAACACGGTACCCATCATCGTGCCCCCCCTGAGGGAACGCAAGGAAGACATCATCCTGTTGTTCAAGAAGTTCTCGTCAGACTTTGCCGAAAAATACCGCATGCCCCCCCTGCAGCTGACCCCCGATGCAGAAGAGATGCTGAGAAACCACCGCTGGAGCGGCAACATCCGCCAGCTAAAAAACCTGGCCGAGCAGATCTCCGTGATCGAACAGGAGCGGGTGGTCGCATCCGACACCATCCTCAAATACCTTCCCGGAGAGCGGGACGAAAGGCTGCCTGTGCTGCTGCGCGACAAAGTGGATTCCTCCGCCGGTTTCAGCGAACGGGAGATTCTTTACAAACTGCTGTTCGACATGAAGCGCGACATCACCGACATGAAGAAGGTCATTTCCGAGCTGATGCGCGACGGACAGGTGTCGAGCGGTTTTCAGGAAGAACACGCCCACCTGATCGAAAAACTCTATGAAGAGCGGGACCTCCCTCAGGTCTACCAGCCTGAAAAGGAACATCCCCATGCGGACGACCACCACCAGGTGGTGGACACCTACGAGGAAGACCCCCTGGAGGTTTACGAAGAGAACCTGTCAATCCAGGACAAGGAGCGGGACCTGATCGTCCGCGCCCTGGAAAAGCACGGTGGCAGGAGAAAGCGGGCCGCACAGGAACTGGGCATCTCGGAGCGCACATTGTACAGAAAGATCAAGGAATACGGCATTGGTTGACGACCAAAAGCCAACAGCCAACAACCAACAGCCAAATGATTTAAAAATGCGTACTGCCAAGTTTTTTCGTCGGATGGGCCTGTACTGGCCGGGCCTGTGGGTGCTGCCGCTGCTCCTGGGACTGGGTGGTTGCGGCGTGTATTCCTTTACCGGGGCGAGCATCCCGCCGGAGGCCAGGACCATCTCGGTGGCCTTCTTCCCCAACGATGCGCCCCTGGTGCAGCCCACGCTGAGCCAGCGGTTCACTGAAGCGCTGCAGGACAAATTCGTGCGGCAGACCAACCTGCGGCTTATTGAGGACGGGGGCGACCTGCATTTCGAGGGCGCCATCACCGGGTACAGCACGCAGCCGACCGCCATCGCCGGGGATGACCGGGCATCCCTCAACCGCCTGACCATCACCGTGAGGGTGCGGTTTGTCAACGAAATGGATTCAAGCAGCGATTTCGAAAGGACGTTCTCCCGGTTCTTCGATTACCCGGCCGAGATCAGCCTGTCACAGATCGAGAACGAAGCCATCGATGTGATCAACGAAGAACTCGTGGAGGAGATCTTCAATGCGGCGGTGGTGAACTGGTAAACCGGCCACCGGTCCGCAGGCAACACCGGACGCGGGAGAGCCACCCCCGGGGCATCCCGGCTTGAACGGAAACCATTGGATTGTATGAACATACTGACGGCACTGGTGTTAAGGCAAAGACCGCTCGACGGGCAGGCGAGGGAGGAACTCGAGGACTTCTGTGCACGCCATCCCTACTGCCAGCCGGCCCAGTTGCTGCTGGCCCGGAACCTGCAGCAACTGGGCGAACACCCATATGGCCATGCCATCAGCCGTGCCCTGGCCTATTCGGCCGACCGCAAGCGCTTCCAGGAAATGATGTCTGTCCCCTGGGAGGAATTCCGGCTGGATCCGGGGCCTTCTCCTGAAGAGCAGCTGCCCGGCATGGAAGGGATGGGGTGCTGGCAGGGGCTTTCATCATCCGACGAGGACAAGCAGGATGGGGATGCAAGGCAGACACCCCTGCACGTGAAAAAGCAACAGGAGATCATCGACCGCTTCCTGCAGGCCGACCCGCGGATCGACCCAACAAAAGACGGAGGCAGCGGGGAGGTCCTCGGAGAGGAATTCCTGGAGGAACCACAAGACCTGATCAGTGAGACCCTGGCCGACATCCTGGCTAGGCAGGGCCAAACCGAAAAGGCCATAGGCCTTTACGAAAAATTAAATTTGAAATTCCCGGAAAAAAGCAGTTACTTTGCACAAAAAATTGAGGCCCTGGGGAAAGGCGGAAATAATCACAAATAATCCTGTCTGACAGGGGATTACAAACCAGCGAACACCCCCGAACCCGGCAAGCAAGCAAGAAAAAACCACGAAAAACGCAAAAATAATGGGCGCATACGTATTGATTTCCGTACTGATTCTGATCACATGCATCCTTTTGGTGCTCATCGTCCTGGTGCAGAACTCGAAGGGAGGCGGACTGGCTTCGAACTTTTCATCATCCAACCAGATCATGGGGGTCCGGAAGACCACCGATTTTCTGGAAAAAGCCACCTGGACCCTGGCGATTGTCCTGCTGGCGCTGACGCTGACTTCCACCTTCGTCATCCCGCGGTCCCAGACAGGCCCTGCCGCACAAAGCGAGGTGCGCGACCTGATACCGGCCACCGACGTGCCGCCGGTCACCCTGCCCACCCCCACCGAGGGCGGACAGCAGGAACCGGAAACCCCGGAGAACTAGGCCCGGCATTACACGGCCTTATCAGGTGTCAGATTGGCATACCAGTCTGACACCTTTTTTTTGTCCGGACAGGAATCATGCAATTTTGTCCTGAATTCACGGCTGGCCAACCTTTGGCATAAATTGTGAAAGCCCTAAGCGGACCATCCGATTCTTTCAAATGTCTAACAAATAAAACCAAAGAACATGGCAAATGTAAACATCAAACCTTTAGCAGATCGCGTTTTGGTTGAGCCCGCACCCGCCGAAGAGAAGACTGCCGGTGGCATCATCATCCCCGACACCGCCAAGGAAAAGCCCATGAAAGGCACCGTGGTGGCAGTGGGCGATGGCAAAAAGGACGAGCCCATCACTGTTAAAGTTGGTGACAAGGTTTTGTATGGCAAGTATTCCGGCACGGAACTCAGCGTGGACGGAAAAGACTATCTCATCATGAGGGAGTCCGATATTTATGCCATCATCTAGCCGAATCAACAAGATCAAATACGTGAAACCAAGTAACTAAAAAAGACGCAATATGGCAAAAGAAATTGTTTTTAACCTGGAAGCAAGAAACGCCCTGAAAATCGGGGTGGACAAACTGTCCAACGCCGTGAAGGTAACCCTGGGCCCCAAAGGGCGCAACGTAATCATTGACAAGAAGTTCGGCCCACCTGCCATCTCCAAGGACGGCGTCACCGTTGCCAAGGAAATTGAACTGGAAGACGCCATCGAGAACATGGGCGCACAGATGGTCAAGGAAGTGGCCAGCAAGACAGCCGACGTGGCCGGTGACGGCACCACCACGGCCACCGTTCTGGCACAGGCCATTTACACCCATGGCCTGAAGAACGTGACAGCGGGGGCCAATCCGATGGACCTTAAGAGGGGCATCGACAAAGCCGTTGAAATGGTGATTGAAAACCTGCGCCAGCAGTCCAAGGAAGTGGGTGACAGCACCGACAAGATCGAGCAGGTGGCCACCATTTCGGCCAACAACGACCACAGCATCGGGGCCCTGATCGCCGAAGCCATGAGCAAGGTGAAGAAAGAAGGTGTCATCACCATCGAGGAAGCCAAGGGAACCGAAACCAGCGTGAAGGTGGTGGAAGGGATGCAGTTCGACCGTGGCTACATTTCCCCTTACTTCGTCACCGACACCGACAAGATGGAAGTTGTGTATGAGGACCCCTACATCCTGATCCACGACAAGAAGATCAGCACCATGAAAGACTTTCTGCCCATCCTTGAGAAGGTGGTGCAGACCGGCAAGCCCCTGCTGATCATTGCCGAGGACGTGGACGGCGAAGCCCTCGCCACCCTGGTGGTGAACAAATTGCGCGGTTCCCTGAAGATTGCCGCCGTGAAGGCGCCCGGTTTCGGTGACCGCCGCAAGGCCATGCTCGAAGACATCGCCATCCTGACCGGTGGCACCGTGATCAGCGAAGAGCAGGGCTACAAGCTCGAGAACGCCGACTTGTCACAGCTCGGCCGTGCCGAGAAGATCACGATCGACAAGGACAACACGACCATCGTATCCGGCAAGGGCGACAAGGAAAACATCAAGGCCCGCATCAATCAGATCAAGGCCCAGATGGAAAACACCACCAGCGACTACGACCGCGAGAAGCTGCAGGAGCGCCTGGCCAAACTGGCCGGCGGGGTGGCCGTCCTTTATGTAGGCGCCGCCAGCGAGGTGGAAATGAAAGAGAAGAAAGACCGCTTCGACGACGCATTGCACGCCACCCGTGCCGCCGTGGAGGAAGGCATCGTGCCCGGAGGCGGGATCGCCTACATCCGCGCACTGGCTTCCCTGGACAACTTCAAAGGCGAGAACGAAGACGAAGACACCGGTGCCGCCATCATCCGCAAGGCCCTCGAAGAGCCGCTGCGCATGATCGTTGCCAATGCCGGGGTCGAAGGCTCCATCGTGGTACAGAAGGTGAAGGAAGGCAAGGACGACTACGGATACAATGCCCGCACCGAACGCTACGAAAACCTGTATGAATCAGGTGTTATCGACCCGACCAAGGTGACCCGCGTGGCCCTGGAGAACGCCGCTTCCATTGCCGGCATGCTGCTCACCACCGAGTGCGTACTGGCCGACATCAAGGAAGACAAGCCCGAAATGCCGATGAATCCCGGCATGGGCGGCATGGGCGGGATGATGTAATCCCCCCCCTGCGTGTCCACATCGTTGTCTCTGTTTTACAAAGAGGCCGTTCCCGGCGGGAACGGCCTCTTTGCTTTCAGAAGGGGCATTGATGGGCAGGGCGGCCTGCCCATGGGTGAAATTATTCCTCCAGGACCGTGATCTTCTCGATCTTGTCGCCCTGACGGATCAGGTCAATCACTTCCAGCCCTTCGGTCACCCTGCCGAATACGGTATGCTGCCGGTCCAGGTGGGCGGTGTTTTCCCGGCTGTGGCAGATGAAGAACTGGGAGCCCCCGGTATTGCGCCCGGCGTGGGCCATGGACAACACCCCGCGGTCGTGGTATTGGTTGTCTCCGTCCAGTTCACAGTCGATTGTATAGCCGGGGCCGCCCATACCGGTTCCGTGGGGACAGCCCCCCTGGATCACAAAATCCGGGATCACCCGGTGAAAGGTGAGTCCGTCGTAAAATCCCTTTTTGGACAGGTCCACAAAGTTCTTCACCGTTCCGGGCGCATCCTTCTCAAAGAATTCGACCATCATGGTCCCTTTCTCTGTCTTTATTTC
>CAYZCW010000001.1:0-2841 GCA_964477035.1 uncultured Bacteroidales bacterium | reverse complement strand
TTTTTTCATTACCTTTGCAGACTGAATTCAATCGGTGTTATGGACTACAATTTCAGAGAGGTAGAGAAGAAGTGGCAGGAATGGTGGCGGGTAAACCAGACCTATAAAGTGACCGAAGATTCCGGCCGGCCGAAATATTATGTGCTGGACATGTTCCCCTACCCTTCGGGCGCAGGCCTGCATGTGGGCCATCCCCTGGGGTACATCGCATCCGACATCTTCTCCCGGTATATGCGGCAGAAGGGGTATAACGTCCTGCATCCCATGGGCTACGATGCCTACGGCCTGCCGGCCGAGCAGTACGCCATCCAGACCGGGCAGCACCCGGCCATCACCACCGAAAACAACATCCGGCGCTACCGGCAGCAGCTCGACCGCATCGGGTTCAGCTACGACTGGGACAGAGAGGTGCGTACCTGCGATCCGGCTTACTACCACTGGACGCAGTGGACCTTCATCCAGCTTTTCCGGCATTATTACGACAAGGACACCGACAGGGCGGCGCCCATCGACAAACTCGTGGAACGCTTCGCCCGGGAAGGCAGCACCGGCGTCCGCGCCGCCACCGACTTCCAGGGCCACTTCACGGCAGCGGACTGGTCCGGCATGAGCGAGAAAGAGCAGCAGCAGGTCCTGATGCACTACCGCCTGGCCTACCAGGCCGACACCATGGTGAACTGGTGCGCCAAACTGGGAACCGTGCTGGCCAATGACGAGGTGAAGGAAGGCTTTTCCGTCAGGGGCGGCCACCCCGTGGAGCGCAAGAAGATGACACAATGGTTCCTGCGCATCACCGCCTATGCCGAGCGCCTGCTGGAAGGTCTGGAGCAGATCGACTGGAGCGACTCCCTCAAGGAGATCCAGCGCAACTGGATCGGCCGCTCCGAAGGGGCCACCATCTTTTTCGGGGTGCACGACCCCCGGGCGGCTTCCGGACCGGAAGGCAGGCCGGCGGAAACGGGCGAGCTGATCGAGGTGTTCACCACCCGGCCCGACACCCTCTTCGGAGCCACCTTCATGGTGCTCGCCCCGGAACATGAGCTGGTGGAGCGGATCACCCCATCCGACCATAAAGAGGCGGTGGACAAATATGTGGCCTGGGCCAGGAACCGTTCCGAGCGGGAGCGCATGGCCGAGGTGAAGACCGTGTCCGGCCAGTTTACCGGCGCCCATGCCGTGCACCCGTTTACCGGCGAGCTGATGCCCATCTATATCGCCGACTACGTGCTGGCCGGCTACGGCACGGGCGCCATCATGGCGGTGCCGGCCCACGACAGCCGCGACCACGCCTTCGCCCGGCATTACGGGATCAGAATTGCCGAGGTGGTCAGCGGAGGCAACATCGAAGAGGCCTCCTACGACGCCAAAGAGGGGACCCTGGTCAACAGCGACTTCCTCAACGGCATGCAGGTGCAGGAGGCCATCCGGACAATGACCGAAAAGCTGGAGGAGAAGGGCATCGGCACCGGCCGCATCAACTACCGGCTGAGGGATGCCATCTTCAGCAGGCAGCGTTACTGGGGCGAGCCTTTCCCGGTTTATTACCGGGATGGCATGCCTTATGTGCTGGACGAGTCGCGGCTGCCGCTGGAGCTGCCCCCTGTCGACAAATACCTGCCCACCGAATCGGGCGAACCGCCCCTGGCCAGGGCGAAAAACTGGGAAACGGCAGAAGGCCATCCGCTGGAGTGCAACACCATGCCGGGCTTTGCCGGCTCCAGCGCCTACTACATCCGCTACATGGATCCCCGCAACGGCCAGGCCCTGGTTTCGCAGGAGGCGGTGGGCTATTGGCGGAACGTGGACCTCTATGTGGGCGGGGCCGAGCATGCCACCGGCCACCTGATCTACGCCCGCTTCTGGAACAAATTCCTGTACGATACCGGGGTGGTGGTCGAGCAGGAACCCTTCAGGAAACTGATCAACCAGGGCATGATCCAGGGTCGCTCCAACTTCGTGTACCGGGTCAAGGGATCCAACACCTTTGTCTCCCGCAACCTGCGCGAGCAATACGACACCATGCCGATTCACGTGGACGTGAACATCGTGCACCACGACCTCCTCGACATCGAGGCCTTCCGCCAGTGGAATCCCGAATATGCCGATGCGGAATTCATCCTGGAGGAAGGCAAGTATGTCTGCGGCTGGGAGATCGAGAAGATGTCCAAGTCGTTTCACAACGTGGTGAACCCCGACGACCTGATCGACCATTACGGGGCCGACACCCTGCGCCTGTATGAGATGTTTCTCGGCCCCATCGAACAGGCCAAGCCGTGGGACACCAACGGCATCGAGGGCGTGTTCCGCTTCATCCGCAAGCTGTGGCGCCTTTACCACGACCGCGAAAACAACTGGAGTGTGTCGGAGGAGCCTGCCTCCGAACAGGAGAAGAAAGTGCTGCACAAGGCCGTGAAGAAGATCGGGGAAGACATCGAAAAGTTCTCGTTCAACACCGCCGTGAGCGCCTTCATGATCTGCGTGAACGAGCTGGGCGATCTGGGATGCAACAAACGGGAAGTGCTGGAGCCGCTGGCCGTGATGATCTCTTCGTTCGCCCCCCACCTGGGAGAGGAACTATGGCACCGGCTTGGCCACGACAGCAGCGTCACCGAAGCGTCATTCCCCGCCTGGGAGGAACGCTTCGTGAAAGACGACAGCGTCACCTATCCCGTGTCCTTCAACGGCAAAACCCGCTTCAAGCTGGAGCTGCCCGCCGGCAGCAGCAGGGAGGCAGTCGAACAGGCCGTGTTGCAGGCCCCGGAGGCCGCCAAATGGTTGGCCGGCAAGCCCCCCCGCCGGGTGATCGTGGTGCCGGGCAAGATCGTGAACGTGGTGGTGTAG